>NZ_JAGSTV010000007.1:0-351161 GCF_018148075.1 Burkholderia sp. AU19243 | reverse complement strand
CCGCCGACGCTCCGGGCCCGTCAACACTTCCATCACTTCCTGCCTAGTGTTAGTCAAAAACACAGTCCTATGCCTACCCGTTATTGTAAGTGGGTGACTGTGTCCGGCGTTTCAGGGGGCTGCTCCAAACACCACGGGGACATGGCCAGAAGTACGGATTACGAATTGCAACTTCAATGCTGCTGGCACGAACATTCAAGTCGACGCCGGCGCCTTGATTATCAGTGACACCACGTTCCACAGCGGCACGATCGGCATCGCTTTCGGTGCTGGTACTGTCTATGGGGAGTATGACAATCTCTCCTTCAAGAGCATTGCGAATCCGATTACATATGCTAACTCGGCAGTTAGCGCTCTGGTCAATAAAGGGGGTTATGTTGACCTGACAAACACGACGACGCCTCTGTTCCAGAGCCGGTCCGCAACGGACTTGAACATCGTCGATCCGCGCGGCACGGCAGCTACTGTTGGTGGCAGTGTCACTCTCAGCGGTCAAATGGCATATGGCCCGCAGGTCCAATGGCGCTGGGGGGCGCGGCTGGTGAATGGGACACTCGGTTCCGAATCGTCGCAGGCATGGTTCAGCACCTACAACAGCGGCGCGTTCGTCGATCGCTGGTACATCGACGGAAACGGCACGATTTCACCGGCGGCGGACAACGTATATCCGCTCGGCTCGGCATCGCTTCGCACGTCCCAGCTGTACTCGGGGATCGGCACGATCAACACATCGGACGCTCGCGAAAAGACCCGTCCGCTGCCGATCACCGACGAACTACTCGATGCATGGGCCGATGTGGAGTTCGTGCAATACCAGTGGATCGACTCGGTCATGGCGAAGGGCGATGACGCAGCGCGAACGCATATCGGTGTGATTGCTCAGCAAATCCAGCAGGCATTCGAGAAGCATGGCCTTGATCCGTTCAAGTACGGTTTGCTGTGCCACGATCAATGGACCGACCAGTGGACGAACGTTCTCGACGAAGACGGTCGACCGACGTCAAAGATGCGGCTCGTCGTCGCAGCTGGTAACCGGATGGGCATTCGCAGCGACCAATGCTTGTTCCTCGAGGCCGCCCTCACTCGCCGCACGCTGGCACGTCTTGCCGCATCCAACCCATCCAAGTAATCGGAACCAAGATGAAACGAATTTTCATCGGGGCGCTCTGCGCCCTTCTCTCCGCGTTCGCTTTCGGTGTGACGTACACGCCCGTCCAATTGCTGAATCCGGCCGGCTCATCGGCCGGCCAGGCGATCGTTTCGACGGGCTCGTCAAGCTCGCCGGCATGGGGTGGTATCGGCGTCAACGGCATTGCGGCGATCGCCGCGAATACGATTCTCGCGAATGCGACGGGGTCAAGTGCGAGCCCGACCGCATTCGCGATGCCGAGCTGCAGCACGTCGAACAGTGCGCTGAAATACACGAGCGGCACGGGCATCTCGTGCGGCACCACGTTTGCCTTGACGACCGGCACGCTCGCGCAGTTCGCGTCGACAACGTCGGCGCAGTTAGCCGGCGTGATCTCTGACGAAACGGGGACCGGGGCACTCGTATTCGCTACGAGCCCGACGCTGGGCGCGGCCACGTTCACGGGGAATACGACGCTCGGGTATGCAAACCCGAACGTCATCCTGAACGACACCAGCGGGACCGGGTCGGCTACGACTCAATTCTCGTCGAACGGCACAACCCAGTGGATCATTCAGAAGACGAGCAGCAACAACCTCAACATCGGTCGATTCAACTCTGGATCGCAGGTTGACCAACCGATTTCCATCAGCAATTCGACTGGTGTCGTTACGATGCCGGACGGGCTGACGGTCGGCAACCTGACCGCGACCGGCACCGTTTCCGGAATCACGGGACGTTTGCTCGGCGTTCAGGTGTTCACGGCTGGCGGCACGTACACACCGACGTCCGGCACCGGGCGAGCGATCATTCGCGTGCAAGCACCTGGCGGTGGTGGTGGTGGATCGACGACGACCGGATCCGGCCAAGTCTCGATCGCGCAAGGCGGCTCGGCTGGCTCGTATGCCGAGGCGTATTGGACGAGCCCGAGCGCGCAAACGGTGACGATCGGGACAACGGGTGCGGCTGGTGCAGCGGCGGGAACGGGCGGCACGGGCGGCACGACCAGCATCGGCTCGATCGTCTCGTGCCCCGGCGGAATCGGGGGCGCCACGATGGCCGCGAGCACGCCTCCGCTAGCGAATGGCGGTGCTGCCGCACCTTCCGCTTGCACCGTTAGCGGTGCAACGATGATTCTCTCGCGCCCCGGCTCTGCTGGCCAAGTTGGCGCTGCATTGAGCGCAACCCAATACTGGCCTGTGCAGGGCGGCATTTCATCGTGGGGTGCGTACACGACCGGCTACGGATTCGGTGGCTTTGGTAGCGCAATAGGTCAGAGCTCGAGTGGAGTGGCCGGTTTCGCTGGCGGCGCTGGGTTCGTAATTGTGTACGAGTACCAGTGATGAAAGAGATACCACTGACTCGAGGAAAAGTGGCGATCGTCGATGACGAAGATTTTGAACACCTGCTGCGATTCAAATGGTATGCAGCGCGATACGTAAACAAGTCCGGCGAACTTTGGTACGCATATCGAGCCGCGACGAACGCAGTTACTGGGAGGCAGACATCGATTCAGATGCAGAGAGAAATTATGCGCCCAGAGGACGGGTATGTTGTCAGATTCCGGAATAGCGATGGGCTTGATAATCGCCGCGAGAATCTGGAGATCCTGACCAAGAGCGCAGCGAACCGCCACCTTCGCGTCAGACCGCGGCAACTGCCCAAGGGCGTGAAGGCTGCCCATTCGAAGAATGGCTTTGTAGCGACAATTAGCGTCGAAAATTGGCCAATACATCTCGGCACGTTCGAGACTCCGGAAGCCGCGTCTGCGTCGTACCAGGCGGCCCGATGCTTGTACCTTGACCAAGAGCCGGTACCTCCCAGTCCGCCGAGAGGCATTCATGAGTGATCTCCCGAAGACGCATTGCGATGCATTGCCGACCGCGGAGGTTGCCGTCTTAGAGCGGATTGTCGAGGCGTGCTGTGAGATTGCGTGGCGATTGCGACCGATGGTGATTACTGGTCGTCCGCGCGCGTATGAGTGTCGCGCGGTGTGTCGGTCGGAGGATGAAACGGCCGAATGGTGAGTCTCAGCGATTGGCGGAGATGTGGCGGATGCTGAGGGACAACATGTCCGATACCGGCACCCGCCGGGCCAATAAGGCGGGGAAGGTCTCCGCTTGATGCCGTCAAAAGCGCGGGAGCTGCGATCCCTTGGAAAGCAAGTCGGCAATGCAAGAATTGCCTTATCAGGGGCCCTTGCGCCGGCTCTCTCGTCTATCGAGCACCTCGCCAACCTTTTCCGCGAAGAGGTCGAGCATTCGAACGTCTATTTCGACCGCACGTGCCGGATGACCATCACTAGCCACGCTGTCCTCGAGTCGCTTTACGACTTCGGCATTCAGCGAGCGGCCATTTTGGGTAGCGATATCCGTCAGTCGATCCTTGAGATCGACTGGAAGTCGCACTTTCATCTGGGGATCTTCACGCGTCATGGCTAAATATTAGTGGACCACGGTGGTGTTGACAATGGAACCACGGTGGTCCATACTTGGTTCGTGCAGCAAGCTCCCGGTATCAAATCGAGAGGCCGCGGTTACCGGCGACGTGTTCAAACCAACTGGAGGAAGAAATGAGCCGCCAAAATTTCATCGCGTGGGAAGACGGGCCGTTCTCGGATCGTGTCATCGAAGCGGCAAGGGAAGGTCGCCTCGGGAACACCTGGGCGCTGCTCGACATCGCGTCCAAGACTGTCGCAGTGTCGCGGGGGCTGCAGCAGATCTGCAGGATCGCAAAGCTGAATCGACTAGAGGAAATCGCATGGGCGCAGCGGGACGACGACGAATCGGCGGATCCCCCTTTGCCCGCTGAGACAGTCGAATCGCTTCTGTCGCTCGGTGAAGTCGCTGCGCAAATGCTTGCGGGCGAGGTGGAGCGGTTGGGCGGTCGTCTCGAGAACGAAGTGAAGGAGCGCACGCCTGCCACAGATCTGTCTGTCGCCGCCCAGGCTGCGGTGGCCCGTGGGCGCTCAACGCGCTCTTCACCGGCCGGCTCGGTAGAGAAGGCGGCCGCCTAACTTGGTCGCGACAGTCGCGTTCATCGCGCGATCGCGACACCATGACCCAACCATTCGATACCGAACATGCCCGATCTGCTAAACGACGTGCGTTGCAGGATTCAGCAGCTTGAGGAGCGGCGGCGCGTATTACGCACCACTGCTGAACGGTGTGTCACCATGGTTCATGTCAGGCACCTGACCGGAAGGGATGCGGCTGCGCTGATCGCTGAATCCTCGATCGCGAACGCCCATGCGCAATGCCTGACGGTTGAAATCTACGCGCTGCGCGCGATGGTTGGCGTGTCTGCGCACGATGCGCGGTCGTAGCGGGAGAGAGGAATGACGCAAGATCGAATCGCACACGTCGCGTCGCGCGTTCCGTTATTCACGGACCTTGAGCCGGCTGAAGTCGAACGCCTAAACCGCTTGCTCGGTGTGTTGCGAGCGTCGCTCGTGCTGTCCCAGACTGGAGACGTTGGGCAACTGACAAGCGACTTGAAGGCGGCGTTCTTCGGTCACCTGGCCGATCTGGCTACGTCCGCGCACGCGATCGCCGCCCACATGCTCGACGGCGCCGCACGCAACTGAAGCTGGCCGGACTTCCCGCAGTGTCGCTGATACCCATGGCTTCCGCGCCAGATCTTTTATGATGGCGGAGATCGTACCGGTGCAACTGGAGGGAATCGAGAGGGAAGCAGTCGCTCACGATAAGTGCCGTTTGAGCGAGAGCAGTCGAGCTGCCGATTGGCGGGTTCTTTGGCGGGTACAAACGAAAAACGGGCCGAGAGGCCCGTCTTTACTAGTGTCCTGGCGGAGAGAGGGGGATTCGAACCCCCGATAGGCGATTAACCTATACACGCTTTCCAGGCGTGCGACTTAAACCACTCATCCATCTCTCCGGAAGACCGAGAGTATAGCAAACTCTGGCGGCGGCTCGCCACTCCCTTCGACAATCGCCCGAACCTGGCCCGAAATCCCGCTACCGTGCGCGACCCGGCGTGCGTCCGCCGGTCACATGCAGCCCGACGACGCATGCAAGCCGGCTCCGACGCCGCGCGCCACCGGCGCGTGCATCTGCGATAACAGTGGCACGCCGGCCCGACTCTGCTATCTTCCCCGGCATTCGACCGTTTCCGCAGCCTTCCATGACCGACCGCATCGTCGCCGCATTCGATTTCGACGGCACTATCACGACCACCGACAGCTTTCGTCATTTCGTCCGCTATGCGGTCGGTACACCGCGCTTCGCGTGGGCCGGCCTGCGCGCGCTGCCGTGGCTCGTCGCGATGAAGGCCGGCTTGCTGTCGCGCGGCGATGCGAAGGCGAAGTTCGCGTGGTTCGCGCTCGGGCCGATTCGCGAGGACGCGCTCGACGCACTGGCGCGCCGGTTCGTCGACGACTATCTGCCGAACCTCGTGCGTCCGGACATGCTCGAACGCGTGCGTGAACATCAGGCGCGCCGGCACGAGGTCGTGCTGGTCAGTGCGTCGCCGTCGGTATATCTGGAGAAGTGGGCGAAGTCGGTCGGTATCGACACCGTTCTGGCGACGCGCCTCGCGTTCGAGCGCGGCGCGTTCACCGGGCGGTTGAACGGCGAGAACTGCTGGGGGCCGCAGAAGGTGGTGCGTTTGCGCGGCTGGTGGGGTAATCGGCCGCCGGCGCAACTGTTCGCGTACGGCGATAGCCGCGGCGACAAGGAAATGGCCGAACTCGCGAACCGCGCGTGGATCCGCGGGCACGGACCGATGCTGCCCATCGGCGACTGACGAGATACGGCCCGAAGACCTGACCGCCATGGCGCGCTCGCACCCGCCCGCCATCACACGTCGACCCGCTAGCCGCCGCGCACTGCGCGAACGCGACGACCGGGGCGAACGGAATCACCGGAATCAACGGGACGATACGCGCCCCAGCGATTCGCGCGCCTGAACGTGCCGACATCATTGAACCGCACACCGACTTCCCGCAGTGCCGCATGCGCGGTGCGCGCAGTCAGCTGCCGGATATAGAACGGATCGCGCACCACGAAGTGATGAATCGCATGCGTGCTGCCGAAGTTGAAGCAAAACAGCTGGAACGGCAGCATCCACCACGGATTGAGAACCTGCGTCTGCTGGATCACGTTGCGCGAATCGATGTCGCCGAAGTAATGCAGGTTCGAGCTGACGAAGTTGATGCAGAAGCTACGCAGGAAATTTGGCCCGAGCCACACGACCGCGAGGAAATCGACGACGTGCATCACCTGCTGGACGACGGCTGGCATCGTCACCGCATGGCCCAGCGCATGCAGCGCGAACAGTCCCGCGTGATAGACGATGAACGCATGCCACAGCGCGTAGTACATGTGTCCGATCGGCATGTACGACGACACCTGCTCGATGCGCAAGCGGGCGCGTTCGACGGGATCCTGCGCCGGCTGCGCGGCCACGTACTGTCTGACCTTGCGGCGCATCGCATCGGGCCGCAGCACGACGGCGAGCATCCCGTCCGCGATCATCAGCAGCCGCTTCACGCCCCAACGTTCGCCGTTGGTGATGCCGAATTCCTCGAGATCCGATTCGCCGCCCGATGCCTTGTGGTGATGCAGATGCATGCGCCGCCGCGTCCACGGGTTGATCGTGCCCGGCCGCGTGAGCCAGCACAGCGCCATCATCAGGTGATACGCCCACGGCGTCTTCTTGAAGTACATCAGGTGGATCAGGTCGTGCTCGAGCTCATGGATCAGCGACGTGACGAACGCGGCGAGCGGCAGCGCGACGTACCACGCGATCGCGCCGCGGGTATACAGCCACGCGATCGCGAGCATCGCGCCGACCGACGCCGCCATCACGGTCGCGCCGACGAGGTCCTGGTTGTCGAGCAGCGGAAAGCGCGCGCGGATCGCATCGCTCGCGGCGTTGACCTCGCGGCGGACATACGCGACCTTGTCGGCATCGTGGCGAAAGGGGGTTCGTGCAGATGGGCGCATCGATTCGAGTCGGGCGGAAAGAGTGGGGCGCAATGCCGATGTGACGAGCATAGGTGCGCGCGGCAGCACACGCGAGGGCCGTCGGTGCCAATGATGGTGTCATTTCGGGCCACATCGATTGATGCTCGGACCGGCGACAGGGCGTCGGCAGGCTAGAGACCCGCCGCGGTGTCATTGTGGGCCAGCGACGCTACAATCTGCCGAAACCGCTCCGGAGTTCGCCGCATGGCCTTGTCCGCCCCGGATGCCGCGCGCCAGTTGAACAAGGCGACGGTATCGTCTGCGTATGCACTGTTCATGCTGATGCTCGCCGAGGAGCGCGGCATCGACGCGGGCCGCATCCTCGCCGGCTCGGGTGTCGCCCGTGACCGGCTCGCACAGCCGGACGCGCGCATCACGCCGCTGCAGCAGGCGGCGATCGTGTTCAACCTGCTCGACGCAACGAACGATCCGTCGATCGCGATCGAGATTGGGCTGCGCAGCAGTCTCACGAAATCCGGGCTGATCGGCTTCGGGCTGATGAGTTGCGCGACGCTTGGCGAAGCGATCGCGCTCGGCATCCGTTATCTGCCCACGCGCGTGCCGTTTTTCTCGGTGCGGCTCGCGCAGCTCGACGGGATCGTCGATATCGACGTGCTCGAGGCGTTTCCGCTAGGCCGGTTGCGCCAATTCGCGGTGGAAAACTTTCTGGTCGAGACAGCGATCCTGTTCAACTCGCTGCTCGATCCCACACCGGGACGCACGCTGCAGTCGCGTGCCGAGCTGCATTTCGAATGGCCGGAACCGCCGTGGTTCGAGCGCTATCGCGCGCGGCTGCCGCGCTGTCATTTCAATGCGAGCGCAAACCGGATCCGCTGCGACGCTGCGCTGCTCGACGAGCCGATCGGCACCGCTAACGCGCAGACCGCGCAAATGATCGTCCAGCAGTGCGAGGCCGAACTCGCGCGCCTCGGCTATGCGGAAAGCGTCGTCGATCGCGTGCGCAACCTGCTGATCTGCGGCGACGCCGGCTATCCATCGGTGGACGAGGTCGCGCGGGAGCTGTACGTGTCGGCGCGCACGTTGAAACGCAAGCTTGCGGAATTCGGCACGACCTATTCGGCGCTACTCGGCGAGATCCGGTTGCGCGATGCGCTGCGGTTGCTCGAGGGCACGCGTTTGCCGGTCGACGAGATCGCGGCGAGGGTCGGCTATACCGATCGCGCGAATTTCACGCGTGCGTTCAAGCGCTGGACCGGCGTCGCGCCGAGCGAGCGGCGCTGACGACGGGCCGGCGCGCGGGCGCGGCTCGCCGCTGCACGTCGTCCTGACGGCATCGCTCGATCCGGAAATGCGAACGCACACGCGCTCGCTGGACCGTCGAACGATCAGAAGATTGCAACCCAGTTGGCGCCGCGCCCGCCGGCCACACGGGCATGCAGCGCGAGCGTGCCATCGTCCGGCGCGATCGCGTAGACCGATACATATTCCGATTGCTCGCCGCATGCGACGAGCCATCGTCCGGACGGATCGATCGCGAAGCCGCGCGGTTGCGTTTCGGTGGCGCTCGCGTGGACGGGTTCGAACGAGCCGTCGGCATCGCGCCGATAGCAGAGCAACTGGCTCGACGTGCGTTCGCTGACGTACGCGAAGCGCTCGTCGGGCGTCAGGTGAAGATCGGCGGCCCAGACGGACGGTTCGCTTGGCGCGGGCGGCCGCGCATGACCTTGCGGGAGGCCGGCAACGGCCGGGTGGCGCGCGCTGACCTCGGCGTCGCCGAGGCGCCCGCTATCGATATTGCGCGTGAACGTCGCAAGCGTCGCCTGGAATTCGCTGACCGCGACGAGCACATGGCCGTCGCGCGCGAAGCGCAGATGGCGCGGCCCGAAGCCGGCAGGCACGCGCGTTTCGCCGTGCTCGACCGCACGCAGGCCGTCGGCATCCTCGACCAGCGCGAACGTGAAGATCCGGTCCGAGCCGAGCGAGCTGACGTAAGCGAACCGGTTGTCCGGCGACACGATCACCGCATGCGCGTTCGCGATGCCGTTCGCGACCTGCAGCGGCGCGCCGTCGCCGTCGCGCACGCGCGCGGCATCGTAGACGGTCAGCGAATTGCCGCCGTACGACGCGCCGAGCAGCCACCGGCCGCTGCGGTCGAGCGACAGATACGCATGGCTTGCGTCGATCGCGGTCGCGCCGATGCGGGCGAACGCGCTGGTGCCGGGGGCGACGCGGAACGCGACGATCGCCGGCTGTTCACCACGCGTCGCGACGTACAGCCGCGCACGATCGGGCTGCACGGCAATCGGCATTACGGCGTCGCCGGTCGGGTAGCGGGCGAGCGGCGCCAGCGCGCCGTCGGATGCAAGCGAGAACGTGGCGAGGTTGCCGTCGGCGGCATTCGAGACGACGACGGTCAGGCGGTCAGTGTTCGGCATGGCGGAGCATCGCGGTGTTCGTGAAGGATTCGTCGGCCGGCAGCCCGCGCGGCGGGTCGCTGCGCCGGTGCGTGCGGGCGAACAGCGCGGCGACCGCGGCGACAAGGGATGCGATCGCGAGCGCATACAAGCCGCCCGTGATCGAACCCGTATGTTGCTTCAGATAGCCGAAGGCCGTCGGCGCGACGAAGCCGCCGAGGTTGCCGATCGAGTTGATCAGCGCGATCACGGCCGCGGCGACGCGCGTGTCGAGGTAGCCTTGCGGGATCGGCCAGAACAGCGACGAGGCGGCCTTGAAGCCGAGCGCGGCGAAGCAGATCGACGCGAACGACCACACGGGATCGTGCGACGTCGACGCGAACAAGCCGCAAGCGGCCAGCACGAGCGCGCACGACAGCCAGCGCTGCGGATGCTTCCACTTTGCGGACAGCAGCGCGAAGCCGTACATCGCGCCGATCGCGATCATCCACGGAATCGTGTTGTACAGGCCGACCTGGAAGTCGGTGAGGCCGCCCATCTTGCGGATGATCGTCGGCAGCCAGAAAGTCGCCGCGTAGATCGTCAACTGAATCGAGAAATACAGGAAACAGAACAGCACGATCTGCGGGTCGCGCAGCAGCGTCACGGCCGACACGTGCGCCTTCGAGCGCACGTCGCGCGTCGCGCGTTCTTCATCGAGCGCATTCTGGAGCGCCGCGCGTTCTTCGGCAGTGAGCCACGTCGCATCGCGGATGTGCGATTTCAGCAAGAGCCAGCACGCGCCGCACAGCGCGACCGAGAACAGCCCTTCGATCACGAACATCCACTGCCAGCCTTGCAGGCCGTAGCCATGGATCGACAGCAACGCGCCGGTCACGGGCCCCGACAGCACTGAAGCGAATGCGGAACCGCCAAGGAAGATCGCCATCGCCTTGCCGCGTTCCTGCGGCGGCAGCCATTGCGACAGGTACAGCACGACGCCCGGGAAGAAGCCGGCCTCGGCCGCGCCGAGCAGGAAGCGCAGTACGTAGAACGACGTGTCGTTCCACACGAATGCCATCGCGGCCGCGACGATGCCCCACGTCGCCATGATCCGCGCGAGCCAGACGCGCGCGCCGTAGCGCTGCATCAGCAGGTTCGACGGGACTTCGAACAGCGCGTAGCCGACGAAGAACAGGCCGGCGCCGAGCCCGTATGCGGCCGCGCCGATGCCGATCGACGCTTCGAGGTGGCGGTCGACGAAGCCGACGTTTACGCGATCGATGTAGTTCGCGATGAACATGATCAGCACGAGCGGCAACACATGCCACTTCACTTTGGATACGGCGGACGCGAGTGGGTCGCGGCCGCGCAGGGCGGGGGTGGTCAAGGGTGTCTCCGGTCGGTTTGCCAGCGGGACGCGGCGGCCCGCGTCGGCGTCGAAATGGCGAGCTGTGTAGTATGTCGTCGTATGACATGTTACGCTGGGCGTACGACGCTGACGTCCCGGGTTTACCCGGGATTATCCGGTATTTTTGCGGTGTGGCGAGTGGTTGTCATGTTTTAAAACATACGATGACTTATGACATAACGCAGATCGCCGTGCTACCCCGTCGCAGGCTCGCGATTCACGAGGGCATTCAGCGGCATGCAGTAGCGAGCCAGCACCCGCGCGTGGCATTACTTCCCCATCCGCTACGAAGCTGTTCGTCCGTCTTTCCGGAGCGCGGTTTGCCACGCCGCACAGGGCTTCGTACAGGTCGCATGCGGGTAGTGTGATTCGCGGTCCCGTTCGCTCGGCGTGCGGACCGTCGTGCGCGTCGAACGGACGGACGTGGTCGCGAATAGCGCATTCGCGCGCGGTACTTCGCCGAAGCGGTCGACGAAGGCGACCTCGCCGCGGGTGAGCGGGGCGCGGCACCGACGCGGCGGACAATGTGGCGCTCACGCAGGCGATCGTCCCGCACACGAAGCGACGCAAGCGCGGCGCGATGGTGACGATTGACACGGATGCCACTCGCAAGCCGTTTGCAGGCGAAGCGGATTACGCTGTTTCGAAAGAGACGTTGGCGGCTGCGCGTGCGGTTGCGGCACAATGCCGTGCGCGCGAACTCCGCGGCCACCGTATCCGTGTGACCGACGCTGGACACGAGCGGCGGCGCGTGCATGTGCTGACAATGGAGCAACGGATCATGCAGGAACGACCGCAGGCGCGGCATTTCTTCGCGTTCAACGGCGACGCGGACGGCCTGTGCGCGCTGCAGCAGCTGCGGCTCGCGGAGGGCGAGCGCGGCACGCTGGTCACCGGCGTAAAGCGCGACATCACGCTGCTCGAGCGCATCGACGCACGGGCCGGCGATCGCGTGACCGTGCTCGACGTTTCCCACGACCGGAATCGCGACGCATGTGCGCGGATGCTGCGCGACGGCGCGGCGGTCCGCTACTTCGACCATCACTTCGCGGGCGAACTGCCCGGCGATCCGCGTTTCGACGCCCATATCGACACGGCCGCCGACGTCTGCACGAGCGCGCTCGTGAACGGCTACCTGGGCGGCCGGCACGTGCGCTGGGCGATCGTCGCGGCGTTCGGCGACGAATTGCCGGCGCTGGGCAACGCGCTCGCGCGCGAGCACGCGATCGACGCCACCGAACGCCGTACGCTGGCCGAACTCGGGCTCTATCTGAACTACAACGCGTATGGTAATTGCGTCGCCGATCTGCATTTCGATCCGGCGGTGCTCGCCGACGCGATGTTGCCGTGCGCCGACCCGCTCGACTTCGTGCACGGCACGCCGGTATTCGCGGCGCTGCGCGACGGTTATCGCGACGATCTGGCGCGGGCATGTACGGTCGCGCCTCTGCGCGACGTGCCGGGCGCGACGCTGATCAGGATGCCGGATCATCCGTGGGCACGACGTGCGACGGGGATGCTCGCGAACGAGCGAATGCGCAACGCGCCACATGCGGCGCTCGCAGTACTGTCGCCGCGTGCACAAGGCGGGCTCGTGGTCAGTGTGCGCGTGCCCGACGGCCGGCCGCTCGGCGCGGACGAATTCTGCCGCGGTTTTCCGACCGGCGGCGGCCGCAAGCGCGCGGGCGGCATCAATCATCTGCCGGAAGCCGAGTTCGACGCATTCGCCGAACGCTTCGAAGCGGCATTCCGTCTCGATTGACACGCATGTGAGTGATGTCCGCGCCGTGCTTTGACGGTGCGGTACCTGTGTGCTCGCGAAGCCCGCGCGGCGGCGCCGGGCCGCCCGCATGCGTGCATGTATGTCCACGACGCGGGCGACGGCGCGCTAGTCGCTGCATTGCTGGCTCGCCCTGCTGGCGGAACGTCGCTGCGTACGACCATCCGGCGTCGTCGCGCATTCGGACGCGCAAGGCCGCACGTAGCGCTCAGTCGCAGAACGCCGCGCGCTCGAGCAACGCAAGCGCGATACCCGAATCGAAGTACGCGGCGCCGCACCACGCGACGAACGTGAGCACGCCGGCGGCGAGCAACGCGCGTATCACGCCCATGCCGGCTTGCTCGGCGCCGGCCGCGCGACGCGTGCGTCGTCGATCGGCAGATGCAGGAGCGCCGCCAGCACGCCGAGCGCGATCGAGCCGATCCACAGCGGCAGGTAGGAATGCGTTGCGTCGTACACGATCGCGCCGAGCCATACGCCGAAGAAGCTGCCGAGCTGGTGCCCGAAGAACACGAAGCCGAACAGCGTCGCGATGTAACGCACGCCGAATACTTGCGAGATCACGCCGTTCGTCAGCGGCACCGTGCCGAGCCACGTGAAGCCCATCACCGCGGCGAATACATAGACGCTGACCGGCGACAACGGCGCGGCGACGAATGCGGCCATCGCGAGCGCGCGGACCAGATACAGCACCGACAGCACATACTTGCGCCGCAGCAGGCCGCCGAGATGGCCGCATGCATAAGTGCCGGCCACGTTGGTCAGCGCGATCAGCGCGAGCGCGACGCTGGCGTGGCGAGCCGGCAGGCCGTGATCGAGCAGATACGCGGGCAGGTGGGTCGCGATGAACGCCAACTGGAACCCGCATGCGAAGAAACCGGCATTCAGCAGCCAGAACCCGCGATGCGCGAACGCCTCGCGCACGGCCGCGCCGATCGACTGTTCGTGACCTTCCACGCGATTCGCGGCTTGTGCGGGCCGGTCGCGCACCATGACGGCGAGCGGCGCGAGCATACCGGCGACGAGTGCGAGCGCGATGAATGCATGCTGCCACCCGATGTGTCCGATCAGCACCTGCGCGACGGGCACCATGCAGAATTGGCCGAGCCCCCCGATCGCGCCCGCGACGCCCAGCGCCCAGCTGCGCCGGTCGGGCGGGAACAACCGGCTCAGCGCGCCGTAGATCGACGCGAACGCCGACCCCGACAGCGCGATGCCGATTACGAGCCCCGCACCGAGTGTGAACACGCCGGCGGACGCAGCCAGCGCCATGACGAGAAGCCCGGCCGCATAGAGCAGCATGCCGGCGACGATCACGCGCACCGACCCGAAGCGGTCGGCAATCATTCCGGTGAACGGCTGCGCGAGGCCCCAGATCAGGTTCTGCAGCGCGAGCGCGAGGCCGAACGCTTCGCGCGACCAGCCGTGGTCGAGTGTAACGGGTGCGAGGAACAATCCCTGCACGTGGCGAATGCCGAGCGCGGCGCCCATGATCAGGCCGCCCGCGAGCACCGGCAGCCAGCGGCGCCGGGCGTCTTGTTCGATCGGGGTCATGCGTGTCTCCGGATGCGTGCATGCGGCGCGATGGCCGCGTTCGATCCGATTAGACGATCCGGCCCGATGTCGTTCAAGCGACGATTTGGTCGCGTTCGCATGCTCGTAGGGAATGCGACGGCGGTGATGCGCGGGGAAGCGAGAAACGCGAGAAACGCGAGAAACGCGAGAAACGTGAGAAACGCGAGAAACGCGAGAAACGTGAGAAACGCGAGAAACGCGAGAAACGCGAGAAACGAAAGCGCAGCGCGTGGCGCCCTCTACAACCCCCGGGAACCGATGTGGTGCGACGGGCCCGCGAGGCAGCGGGGCGTCGCGAGATCGACGCATCGCGTGACGCGTCTCGACGTGACCCGCCGCACGCGCAGCGGCTCGACGCGGACACTTGTGCGCCGCTACCGCAGCGTCGCGCCATACTCGCGGATCGCGGTGTCGCAGTCGGCTGCCTCCGCGACGATCCAGTCGAGCACGTCGGCGACTTCACGGCGCGGCGTCCGATCGTGACGGAACAGCCAGTAACCGTATGCATCCGGCACTGCATGCGACTGCGGGCCGCGCACCGCGAGCCGGCCGTCCGCGAGCATCGGCTCGACGAGTGCGAGCCGTCCGAGCGCGACGCCCTGGCCTGCGATCGCGGCCTGAATCACCTGATCGTACTGGTTAAAGCGCAGCACGCCTTTCGGGCGCACTTCGCCGAGTCCGGCCGCGTGCAGGTACGCGTGCCACCGCAGCTGCGTTTGCGGCGGGCCGTCGAATTCGAGCAACACTTGGTCGGCGATCGCGGCCGTATCCGTGAGGAGCCGCTCGGCCAGCGCCGGGTGTGCGACCGGCACGACGATCTCGTCGAACAGATGCAGCGCGCCGGCCGGTGCGCGCTCGCGCGGACAGTAGCGGATCCCCAGGTCGATGCCTTCCGCGCGCAAATCGAGTACCTTGTCGTTCGCAGCCACGCGCAGGTCGATGTCCGGCAGGCGCGCCTGCAGCCGGCCCAGCCGTGGCAGCAGCCACAGTGCGGTGACGCCGATGCTCGCGGTGATCGTCACGGGCTGTCGTTCGCGCGCGGCGGCAAGCGCGGCGACGGTGTCCTGAAGGCTGAGCAGCGCGGCATCCGCGGCGCGAAACAGGCGCTCGCCTTCCGGCGTGAACGCGATTTTCCGATAGCCGCGCTGCAGCAGCGCGATGCCGAGATGCGCTTCGAGCGCATGCACCTGGCGGCTGACCGCCGACTGCGTCACGCACAGATCCTGCGCGGCGAGCGTGATGCTCATGCGGCGGCCGACGGCGACGAAACCGCGCACGAGGTCCAGCGACGGGAGACGAACGAGCGGCGTTGACATGCGTGGAACTCATGCGAACGGATCAGCAAGATTGGTTGAGAACGCCGCGGTCGTCAAGTTCAATGGAGGCTGCCCGACCGGGCCGGGCGCCAAGCGATGCAGCGCGCCGGACAGGAGACAGGATGACGATTTCGAACGAAACAGGCGGCGCGGCGCGCACCGCCCGAGCGACCGATCAAGCAGCCGATCAAGCAGCCGATCAAGCAGCCGACCAGGCAGCAGTTCGCCCCGCGGGTGCGTTGCCGCCGGAGCCCGTGACGCTGACCGCTGCCGACGGCTACCCGCTGCGCGGCTACGTGTGGCGGCATCGCGGGGGCGCCGCCGTGCGGCCCGTGACGGTCGTCAATTGCGCTACGTCGGTGCGTTGCGACTATTACTTCCGTTTCGCGGCGTGGCTTTTCGCGCAGGGCCGCGACGTGCTCGTGTACGACTATCGCGGAATCGGGGGTTCGCGCCCGGCGCGGCTGTCGACGTTGCGCGCGAACTGGCTCGACTGGGGGCGGCTCGATTGCGAGGCCGCGCTGCAGTATGCACGCGACGCGTTTCCCGGCCAGCCGCTCGACGTCGTCGCGCACAGCATCGGCGGCTGCGTGCTCGGGCTCGCCGCGTCGAATGTGCACGTGCGCCATGTGGTGACCGTCGGCGCGCAATACGCGTATTGGCGTGACTATCGGCCGGAGGAGCGGCGGCGCATGTGGTGGAAGTGGCATGTCGCGATGCCGGCCCTAGCAGCCGTGTTCGGCTACGTGCCCGCGAAGCGGCTCGGCTGGATGGAGGACACGCCGCGCGGCGTCGCGCTGTCGTGGGTGCGCGCCCAAGCGCGCTTCGAGGACGCGTACACGCGCGGCGTGCTCGCCGAGCCCGCCGCGAGCCGCGCCGCGCTGCCGTCCCGGTTCGCGCGGCTGTCGGCGCCGATGCTCGCGATTGGCATCGACGACGACGGATTCGGCACGATCGACGCGATCGAGCGGCTCGTCGGCTATTACACGGGCAGCGACGTCACGCACCTGCGGATCGCCCCGCGCGACATCGGCGTCGATGCGATCGGCCACTTCGCGTTCTTCCACAGTCGCTTCACCGACACGCTGTGGCCCGTCGCGCTCGACTGGCTGCGGCACGGCGCGTTGTCGGCCGACGCGCCGGGCCGCGTGCACGCATCCCATCCGGCGCGGCGCGCGGACCGAGCGGGAAGCGGCGGGCAGGGTGCCGTCGCACACGGCTGAACGGGCCTATCCCGTTCTGGCCGTCCAGCCATCGGGCGAACGCGTCGACGAAACGGCGAGTTCGCGATACGGCAATTGCGCGCGCCTGACTGGAACACGGCGATTCGCGTGCAGCGCGATCGATTAACATCGGACGCTCAATCCGACTGGCTGCTTCCCTCCGATGTCCGCTCCGCACGATTCCGAAATGTCTGCCGACCTGCGCCGTGCGTGGCGCGTACGCATGCTTGACGTGCCGCCTGCCGCGTTGCGCGCCGGCGTGCAGGTCGCGCGCATCGACTTCGACTGGCGCGTGCCGCTCGCGTCGCCAGCCTATGCAGCGCTGAGCGATGCGGAGCGCGCGCGCGCGGCGCGCTATTTGAGGCACGAGGACGCGGTGCGCAGCGCCGCGACGCGCGCCGCGCTGCGCGACGTGCTCGGCGCGGCGCTCGGCATGGCGCCGCAAGACGTCTCGATCGTCGTCGACGAAGCGGGGCGGCCGTCACTCGACCCGGCGCATCGTGCGTCGCTGGATTTCAACGTGTCGCACGCGGGCGATCATGCACTCATCGCATGGGCGTCGGCACGTGTCGGCGTCGATATCGAAAGCTGCAGCCGCACGGCCGACTGGCGAGGGCTGGCCGCCGAAGTATGCGCACCGGCCGAGGCCGCATATCTCGAGAGCCTGCCGCTGGCTGCGCGCGCCGGCGCGTTCATGCGCGTGTGGTCCGCGAAGGAGGCGCTGCTGAAAGCGCTGGGCACCGGCATCGTCGGTGGGCTGCGCGCATTCGCGGTCGTGCCGCCGCGCGATGCGACGACGCCCGCGACGACGATCGTCGAGCCGGCCGCTCCGGCCGCCGGCGTGGCTGCGTTCGACGCGGGCTGGCTCGACGCGGCACCCGGCTACGCCGCGTGCGTCGCGTGGACGCGCTGAGCGGCGCGCTTGAGCGAGTGGCGCGTCGTCCAGCGCCACACGGTACGCGTTGATCGCATCGCCGATCGGGGCAGCGGCTCGGGGGCGGGCGATGTGTCGCCCGCGAGCGCGCAGGTCGCGACGAGCACACCGTGGCCGAACGGGGCGGCCAACCGGAACGCGATGATCATGCCAGTGCGCCCTTTGGCGAACTACCGTGAAGCGATGATTCGTATGCTCCTAAAAATCAAATAATCGCAACATATGTTAATTGGCCGGCTTGACGAACCGGCGCCGCGGGCCGCTCGGGGCATCAGGGAAACTCCCGAGTCCAAATCGTGAAAACGGACTTGTCTAGACAAGTTTGGATGGCTACACTGCAATCCATCCCGAACTTGTCTAGACAGGATTGCTCACATGATTACGTTGACCCCCGGCCACCTGACCCTTCCGCAACTGCGCAAGATCGCTCGCGAATCGGTGCAGCTCCAGCTCGACCCCGCAAGCTTCGCGAAGATCGACGCGGGCGCGAAGGCCGTCGCCGACATCGCGGCGAAAGGCGAGCCGGCATACGGTATCAACACCGGCTTCGGCCGCCTTGCCAGCACGCATATCCCGCACGACCAGCTCGAGCTGCTGCAGAAGAATCTGGTGCTGTCGCACGCGGTCGGCGTGGGCGAGCCGATGGCGCGTTCGTCGGTGCGCCTGCTGATGGCGCTGAAGCTGTCGAGCCTCGGCCGCGGCCACTCGGGCATTCGCCGCGAGGTGATGGACGCGCTGATCACGCTGTTCAACGCGGACGTGCTGCCGCTGATCCCGGTGAAGGGATCGGTCGGTGCATCGGGCGACCTGGCGCCGCTCGCGCACATGTCGGCCGTGCTGCTCGGCGTCGGCGAAGTGTTCATCCGCGGCGAACGCGCGAGCGCGCTCGACGGTCTGCGCGTCGCGGGCCTCGCGCCGCTGACGCTCCAGGCGAAGGAAGGTCTCGCGCTGCTGAACGGCACGCAGGCGTCGACGGCGCTCGCGCTCGACAACATGTTCGCGATCGAAGACTTGTACCGCACCGCGCTCGTCGCCGGTGCACTGTCGGTCGACGCGGCAGCCGGCTCGGTGAAGCCGTTCGATGCACGGATCCACGAACTGCGCGGTCATCAAGGCCAGATCGATGCGGCAGCGGCGTACCGCGAGCTGCTCGAAGGTTCGCCGATCAACCAGTCGCACCGCGACTGCGACAAGGTGCAGGATCCGTACAGCCTGCGTTGCCAGCCGCAGGTGATGGGCGCGTGCCTGGACCAGATGCGCCACGCGGCCGACGTGCTGCTCGTCGAAGCGAACGCCGTGTCGGACAACCCGCTGATCTTCCCGGATACCGGCGAAGTGCTGTCGGGCGGCAACTTCCATGCGGAGCCCGTCGCGTTCGCGGCCGACAACCTCGCGCTCGCCGCGTCGGAAATCGGCGCGCTGGCCGAACGGCGCATCGCGCTCCTGATCGATGCGACGCTGTCGGGCCTGCCGCCGTTCCTCGTGAAGGACGGCGGCGTGAACTCGGGCTTCATGATCGCCCACGTGACGGCTGCCGCGCTCGCGTCGGAAAACAAGACGCTTGCACATCCGGCATCGGTCGATTCGCTGCCGACCTCGGCGAACCAGGAAGACCACGTGTCGATGGCAACGTTCGCCGCACGCAAGCTGGCCGACATCGCGGACAACACGAAGCACATCCTCGCGATCGAACTGCTCGCCGCCGCTCAGGGCGTCGACCTGCGCGCGCCGTTCCATACGAGCCCGAAGCTCGCGCCGGTGATGGAAACGATCCGCAGCAAGGTCGCGCACTACGAGCTCGATCACTACTTCGCACCGGACATCGCGGTGATCGCGCAACTGGTCGGCGAGCGTGCGTTCGCGAAGGTCGCGCCGTTCTCGTTCGCATCGGAACAGTAAGCCCATGAGCGCGCCGGTCTACCAGGAGATCAAGGATTTCATCCTGGGCCGCATTCACGCCGGCGACTGGGCGGAGGGCGACCAGGTGCCGTCCGAGAACGAACTCGCCCGCGAGTTCAAGGTCGCGCGCATGACCGTCAACCGCGCGCTGCGCGAGTTGACGGCCGAGCAGGTGCTGACGCGCATGAAGGGCGCCGGCACCTACGTCGCACGGCCGAAGTACGAATCGACGCTGGTGGCGATCCGCAGCATCTCGGAGGAGGTCGACGCGCGCGGGCATGCGTACCGCGCCAGCGTGCTCGGCCTCGAGACGATCCGCGCCGACGAGGCGCTCGCCGACGAGATGCAGGTGGCCGTGCGCGCGAAGCTGTTTCATTCGCAGGTGTTGCACTTCGAGAATGACGAGCCCGTCCAGCTCGAAGAGCGCTGGGTGAATCCGGCGGTCGCGCCGGATTATGCCGAGCAGGATTTCACGAACACGACGCCGAACCTGTACCTGATGCGCGCGGCTCCGCTGCAGCGTGTCGAGTACCGGATCGAAGCGGCGGCCCCGGCGCCCGAGCGGCGCGAGCAGCTGCGAATGGACGACGTCGAGCCGTGTCTCGTTTTACACCGACGCACCTGGTCGCAGGGTGTCGTCGCCTCGGTGGCGAATCTGTGGCATCCCGGCAGCCGTTATCGCTTCACCGGGCATTTCTGATTCCTTGTTGATATTTATTTTCCTTCGGGAGCAGTCGTCATGAACCATCCGAAACACATCGATCCCCGTCTCGATCCGACGCGTACGATTCGCGCGCCGCGCGGCAGCGAGAAGGTCTGCAAGACCTGGCTGGCCGAAGCGGCCTACCGGATGATCCAGAACAACCTGGATCCGGAAGTTGCCGAGCATCCGCACGCGCTCGTCGTGTACGGCGGCATCGGCCGCGCGGCGCGCAACTGGGAATGCTACGACCAGATCCTCGCGTCGCTGAAGGATCTCGAGGAAAACGAAACGCTGTTGATCCAGTCGGGCAAGCCGGTCGGGGTGTTCCGCACGCACAAGGATGCGCCGCGCGTGCTGCTCGCGAACTCGAACCTCGTGCCGCACTGGGCCACCTGGGATCACTTCCACGAGCTCGACCGCAAAGGCCTGATGATGTACGGCCAGATGACGGCCGGCAGCTGGATCTACATTGGCAGCCAGGGGATCGTGCAGGGCACCTATGAAACGTTCTTCTCGGTCGCGAACCAGCACTTCAACGGCGATCCGTCGGGCCGCTGGATCCTGACGGGCGGCCTCGGCGGGATGGGCGGCGCGCAGCCGCTCGCGGCGACGATGGCCGGCTTCTCGATGATCGCGGTCGAATGCGACGAGACGCGCATCGACTTCCGCCTGAAGACGCGTTACGTCGACAAGAAGGCGACGACGCTCGACGAAGCGCTCGGCATGATCGACGAAGCGAAGCGTACCGGCAAGCCGGTGTCGGTCGGCCTGCTCGGCAACGCGGCCGACGTGTTCGCGGAACTCGTGCAACGCGGTATCACGCCGGACTGCGTGACCGACCAGACGAGCGCGCACGATCCGATCAACGGCTACCTGCCGCAGGGCTGGACCGTTGCGCAATGGCGCGAGGCGCAGAAGGTGGATCCGCAAAGCATCGTAAAGGTCGCGAAGCAGTCGATGGCCGTGCAGGTGCGGGCGATGTTGACGCTGCAGGAACGCGGCGCGGCCACGCTCGACTATGGCAACAACATCCGCCAGATGGCGCTGGAAATGGGCGTCGAGAACGCGTTCGACTTCCCGGGTTTCGTGCCGGCCTACATCCGCCCGCTGTTCTGCGAAGGCAAGGGCCCGTTCCGCTGGGTCGCGCTGTCCGGCGATCCGGAAGACATCTACAAGACCGACCAGAAGGTGAAGGAGCTGATCCCGGACGATCCGCACCTGCACAACTGGCTCGACATGGCACGCGAGCGCATCGCGTTCCAGGGCCTGCCGGCACGGATCTGCTGGGTTGGCGTGAAGGATCGCTACCGCCTCGGCCAGGCGTTCAACGAGATGGTGAAGAACGGCGAACTGAAGGCGCCGATCGTGATCGGCCGCGACCACCTCGACACCGGTTCGGTCGCGAGCCCGAACCGCGAGACGGAATCGATGAAGGACGGCTCGGACGCGGTCAGCGACTGGCCGTTGCTCAACGCGCTGCTGAACACCGCAGGCGGCGCATCGTGGGTGTCGCTGCACCATGGCGGCGGCGTCGGGATGGGCTTCTCGCAGCACTCGGGCGTCGTGATCGTCGCCGACGGCACCGCCGACGCGCACGAGCGTCTCGGCCGCGTGCTGCTGAACGACCCGGCGACGGGCGTGATGCGCCACGCGGATGCCGGCTACGAACTCGCGCAGCAGACGGCCCGCGAAGCCGGCCTGAAGCTGCCGATGCTCGGCCGCTGAGCATGACGGCGCTCGACCAGGCGCCGCTGCACGCAACGATGATCCGCGCGGCGGATCTCGTTGCGTCGCCGTGGAAGAACGGCGGCGGCGTGACGCGCGAAATCGGCGCGTTTCCCGTCGGGGCCGCGCTCGACGCATTCGCATGGCGCGTGAGCGTCGCGGACGTCGCCGCAGCCGGGCCGTTCTCGCGGTTCGACGGCGTCGACCGCACCCTGGTGCTGCTGTCCGGCACGGGCATGACGCTCGCGGAAGCGGGCGGCGTGCGCCACGTGCTCGATACGCCGCTTGCGCGCGCGGACTTCGCGGGCGAAACCGCGGTCGATGCGACGCTGCACGACGGCGCGACACGCGACTTCAACCTGATGACGCGCCGCTCGGCCGCCCGAGGCACGCTCGACGTGTGGCCCGAGGGCACGCATCGCGTCGGACCCGCCGACACCGTGCTGCTGTTCTGCGCGGCCGGTGCGGTCGGCGTCGGGATCGACGGCGCGCACCATGCATTGCAAGAAATGGACACGCTGCGGCTCGACGGGCTGCAGCGTGCGTTTGACGTCGTCGTGAGCGGAGGCGGTGCGCTGCTCGCCGTGTCGCTCGCCGTCGGCGAACGGGACTGAACGCATGAAACCGACTGTCTGGCACCACCTGAGGCTGTGTCCGCACGGCCATCCCGACGAAACGATCGACGATGCGGCGATCGCCGTCGACGAAACCGGCGCGATCGTCTGGCTCGGCGCGTTTTCCGCGCTGCCGCACGGTTATGCGCATTGGCGCCGGGAAGACCTGCACGGCGCGTGGGTGACGCCGGGCCTCGTCGACTGCCATACGCACCTCGTGTACGGCGGCACGCGCGCAGACGAGTTCGCGCAGCGCCTCGCCGGCGTCAGCTACGAGGAGATCGCGCGGCAGGGCGGCGGGATCGTGTCGACGGTGCGCGCGACGCGCGCGGCCGACGAGACGACGCTGTTCGTGCAGGCCGCCGCGCGCCTGCAGCCGCTGCTCGCCGAAGGCGTGACCGCGATCGAGATCAAGTCCGGATACGGGCTCGACCTCGCGAGCGAGCGCAAGATGCTGCGCGTTGCGCGCCAGCTGGGCGAGCGCTTTCCGGTCACCGTCTACACGACGTTCCTCGGCGCCCACGCGCTTCCGCCCGAATACGCGGGCCGCGCCGACGAATACATCACCGAAGTGTGCGACCGGATGCTGCCGGCGCTGGCCGACGAAGGCCTCGTCGACGCGGTCGACGTATTCTGCGAACGCATCGGCTTCTCGCTCGCGCAGACCGAGCGCGTGTTCGACGCCGCAACGCGGCGCGGCCTGCCGGTGAAGCTGCACGCGGAGCAATTGTCGAACGCGGGCGGCACCGCGCTTGCCGCGCGTTATCGCGCGCTGTCGGCCGACCACCTCGAATTTCTCGACGAAGCCGGCATCGAAGCGATGAAGGCGGCCGGCACGGTCGCCGTGCTGCTGCCCGGCGCGTACTACTTCATTCGCGAAACGCAACGGCCGCCGATCGACCTGCTGCGCAAGCACGGCGTGCCGATCGCGCTCGCGACCGATCACAATCCGGGCACGTCGCCGCTCGAATCGCTGCTGTTGACGATGAACATGGGCTGCACGCTGTTCCGGCTGACCGTGCCCGAGGTGCTGCAAGGCGTCACGCGCCATGCGGCGGCGGCGCTCGGGCGCGCCGATCGGCACGGCGTGCTGGAGGCCGGCCGCCAGGCCGATTTCGCGGTCTGGTCGGTCGGCTCGCTGTCGGAGCTCGCGTACTGGATCGGCCGGCCGCTGTGCGAGCAGGTCGTACGCGGCGGTTCGACGGTGTTTCGACGGATGAACGGCTAGCCTTGCAAGAGACGATACTCACCATGACCGAAATGACGCTGTTCGCGGACCATGCCTACCTGCCCGACGGCTGGCGCCGCAACGTGCTGCTGCGCTGGGACGCGACCGGCACGCTGACCGACGTGATGCTCGACACCGATGCGCCGGCCGGCGTCGCGCACGCGGCCGGGCCCGTGCTGCCGGGCATGCCGAACCTGCATTCGCACGCATTCCAGCGCGCGATGGCGGGGCTCACCGAATACCGCGCGAATCCCGCCGACAGCTTCTGGAGCTGGCGCGACCTGATGTACCGCTTCGCGCTGAAGATCACGCCCGACGCGCTCGCGGCGATCGCGCGCTGGCTGTACGTCGAGATGCTGAAGTGCGGCTATACGTCGGTGTGCGAGTTCCACTACGTGCATCACGCGCAGGACGGCTCCCGCTATCCGCAGATCGCGGAGCTCGGCACGCGCGTGATCGACGCGGCGCGCCTGGCCGGCATCGGCATCACGATGCTGCCGGTGTCGTACCAGTTCGCCGGCTTCGGCAACAAGCCGCCGCGCGACGATCAGCGCCGCTTCATCAACACGCCGGACGGCTTGCTCGAACTGCTCGACGCGATGCGTCGCGTCGCGCCCGAGCACGGCGCGTTGCGTTACGGCGTCGCGCCGCACTCGCTGCGCGCGGTGTCCGAAAACGGGCTGCGCGTGCTGCTCGAAGGATTGCCGGACGACGCACCGGTACACATCCATATCGCCGAACAGACGGCTGAAGTCGACGATTGCGTGCGCGCATACGGTGCGCGCCCGGTGCAATGGCTGCTCGATCGTTTCGACGTCGATGCGCGCTGGTGCCTCGTACACGCGACGCACGTCGACGCGGCCGAAACGGCGGCGCTCGCGAAGCGCCGCGCGGTGGCCGGCCTGTGCCTGACGACCGAAGCGAACCTCGGCGACGGCGTGTTTCCTGCGGTCGACTATCTCGCGCAGGGCGGCGTGATCGGCGTCGGCTCGGACAGCCACGCATCGGTCGACTGGCGCTCGGAACTGCGTCTGCTCGAATACGGGCAGCGGCTCGTGCACCGGGCGCGCAACGTGCTCGCGAGCGACACGCAGCCGCACGTCGCGGATCGCCTGTTCGACGCATCGCTCGCGGGCGGTGCACAGGCGAGCGGCCGGCGCATCGGCGCGCTGCGCGAAGGCTGTCGCGCCGACTGGATCGTGCTCGATCCCGATCATCCGGCGATCGCGGAGCGCGGCAGCGAAGCGTGGCTGTCCGGCGCGGTGTTCGCCGAGCACGGCGACACGCCGGTGCTCGACGTCTACACCGGCGGCGAGCGCGTCGTGAGCGGTCGCCGTCATCGCGACGAAACTGCGGCGTATGCCGATTACCGCGCCGCGCTGGCGCAACTGCTGCGCTGACGCGCGGCTCGCGGCGCATGCGGTCCACCTGCGCCGGCAGACTTTTACGGTGATGCGACATGACTGAACAACCGGCTGTATTAACGCTGAAGCAGGGCACGCTGCCGCTGCTGATCTCGATTCCGCACGCAGGCACCTATATCCCCGACGACATCGCCGCGACGATGACGCCCGAGGCACGCTTCGTCGACGATTGCGACTGGCATCTGGAACGGCTGTACGGGTTCGCAGCCACGCTCGGCGCGTCGATCCTCGTGCCGTCGCACGCGCGTTACGTGGTCGACCTGAACCGTCCGCCCGACAACGAGAACCTGTATCCGGGGCAGGACACGACCGGGCTCGTGCCGATCGACACGTTCGACAAGGCGCCGCTGTATCCGGCGAATGCGCTGCCCGACAACGACGAGATCATGCGCCGTCGCGACCGCTACTGGCGGCCGTATCACGCCGCGTTGCAGGCAGAAATCGCGCGGCTCAAGCGCGAGCATGGCCGCGTGCTCGTGTGGGAAGCGCATTCGATCCGCTCGCACGTGCCGCGCTTCTTCGACGGGCGCCTGCCGGACTTCAACTTCGGCACGTCGAGCGGCGCGAGTGCGCGGCCCGGCCTCGCCGAGGCGCTGGCCGCGTGCGTGACTGCGCACGGCGGCTATACGGCCGTCGCGAACGGGCGCTTCAAGGGCGGCTACATCACGCGTCATTACGGCGTGCCCGCCACCGGTGTCGAGGCCGTGCAGCTCGAACTGTCGCAGATCACGTACATGGAAGAGACGCGTCCGTATGCGTACGACGAAGCGCGCGCTGCCCGCATCGTGCCGCTGTTGCAGACGCTGGTCGAAACCGCGCTCGCGCATCGCTGAGACGTCGCTGCGCGGCATGCGGCGGCGCGGCTCGGCATCGCGCGGCGGTGCGCCGGCAACCGCCGTGCACGCCGACGCAGCGCACAAAACGGCATCGACCCGGCCGGGCGATGCCGTTTTTTTTGTCCGATCGATACCGCGATCGATACCCGAAAATTTGACGCAATTTTTAGTTGATATAAGCTGAATGTCAGGAAGTCGTCACGCGCGCACCGGCCGCGACGGCGCCAATCAGCACTGCGCTGCGCCGGAATCCGCTGCGAGACCCCTTGCCGACGTGTCGCCGCGCGGCATTGCCGCCTCAGCTTCATCGCGACACGTGTTCTGCCTTCATCAGTCAGTCGAGTACGATCGTGAAAGCCGCCAGCCCTTCGATACGCCGGACCCGAAGTCCGTCGGCGGGCGCGCCGCCTCAGGCCGGGCCGATCCGGCATGCTGATCGCGGCACGCGCGCCGCCCTCATACGCGAGCCCCGTTTCTTCGCTGTGTTCCACCGCGGCCTGCGCCGCTTCAACCTCGTGACCGCGCACGTGTTCAGCGCGGTGCAGTGCGACGGCAGCGCTTCGTTGTTGCCCTAGCGTCCTTTCCCGTATTCACATCGGATCGTCCGGCCGGCTGCCGCTTCGTTCTCGCAGCATGGCCATGCATATACGCGCGCCGTGCCGGCGAGCGTACTCGTTGTATCGCGCGCATGCGTGCGGCGCGCACTCACTCCGGAGGCGATCATGCGCCCGCGCCCGATCGTAGCCGTCACCGCCGACCGCATCGTGCGCGGCGCGCATCCGAACCACACGGCAGCGGAGAAGTATCTGGTCGCGCTGGTCGACGGCGCCGGCACGCTCGCGTTCGTGCTGCCCGCGCTCGGTGTACGCCAGCCGGTCGATGCGATCGTTGCAGCGGTCGACGGGCTGCTGCTGACCGGCAGCTATTCGAACGTCGAACCGCATCGCTATGGCGGCGCGGCGAGTGCGCCTGACACGCTGCACGATCCCGCACGCGACGCGACCGCGCTGCCGCTGATTCGCGCGGCGATCGACGCGGGCGTGCCCGTGCTCGCGATCTGCCGCGGAATGCAGGAGTTGAACGTCGCGTATGGCGGCACCCTTCATCAGCGACTCCATGCGAGCCCGGGTTTCGCCGATCATCGCGAACGCGAAGGCGATCCGCTCGAGCGGCAGTACGGCCCCGCGCACCGCGTGCAATTTACGGCCGGCGGCCTGCTGCAGCGGGTCGCGCACGGTGCGCGCGACGCGATGGTCAATTCGCTGCACGACCAGGGGCTCGCGCGGCTCGGCGCGGGGCTCGCCGTCGAGGCGTGCGCGCCAGACGGGCTCATCGAAGCCGTCAGCGTGCGCGGCGCGCGCGCATTCGCACTCGGCGTGCAATGGCATCCCGAATGGCGCCATGCGGAACAGCCGCTGTCGCGCGACATCTTCGCGGCATTCGGCGCGGCGTGCCGCGCGCGAATGACGCATCGCCTTCATGCGGCCGGCGGCGCCATGCCGTCGCCGGCCGCATCCGACATCGACATCGACTAACGAGGCCGATCATGCAACCCGAACTGAGTGAATTCCTGCGTCAGCACCGCATCACCGAAGTCGAGGCGATCATTCCCGACATGGCCGGCATCGCGCGCGGCAAGATCATTCCGCGCAACAAGTTCGAGTCCGGGGAATCGATGCGCTTGCCGCAGGCCGTGATGGTGCAGACCGTCACCGGCGATTATCCGGAGGACGGCACGCTGACCGGTGTGACCGATCCCGACATGGTGTGCGTGCCCGATCCTTCGACGATCTGCCTGATTCCGTGGGCCGTCGATCCGACTGCGCAGGTGATCCACGATTGCGTGCATTTCGACGGCTCGCCGGTCGAGATTTCGCCACGCTACGTGCTGCGCCGCGTGCTCGACCTGTACCACGCGAAGGGCTGGAAGCCGGTGGTCGCGCCCGAGCTCGAGTTCTATCTGGTCGACATGAACGCCGATCCCGACCTGCCGTTGCGTCCGCCCGTCGGGCGCACGGGCCGCGCGGAAACCGGCCGCCAGTCGTACTCGATCGAAGCCGTCAATGAGTTCGATCCGCTGTTCGAGGACATCTATGAATATTGCGAGATGCAGGGCCTCGACATCGAGACGCTGATCCATGAGGTCGGCGCCGCGCAGATGGAGATCAATTTCGTGCACGGCGACGCGCTGTCGCTCGCCGATCAGGTATTCCTGTTCAAACGCACGGTGCGCGAAGCCGCGCTGCGCCACAACATGTACGCGACGTTCATGGCCAAGCCGATGGAAGGCGAGCCGGGCTCGGCGATGCACATCCACCAGAGCCTCGCCGATGCGCGCACGGGCCGCAATCTATTCGCCGACGAGGGCGGCGTCGTGTCGCCGATGTTCCATAGCTATCTCGCCGGCTTGCAGAAGTACACGCCCGCGCTGATGCCGATCTTCGCGCCGTACATCAACTCGTATCGACGGCTGTCGCGCTTCATGGCCGCGCCGATCAACGTGCAGTGGGGATACGACAACCGTACCGTCGGCTTCCGGATTCCGCAATCGGCGCCCGTTGCGCGGCGCATCGAGAACCGGATTCCGGGCGTCGACTGCAACCCGTATCTCGCGTTCGCGGCGACGCTCGCCGCCGGCTATCTCGGTCTCACGCAGCAGCTCGAGCCGACCGAGCCAATCGCATCGGACGGCTACGATCTGCCGTACCAGTTGCCGCGCAACCTGGAGGAGGGGATCTCGTTGATGGCCGCGTGCACGCCGCTCGCCGGCATTCTCGGCGACAAGTTCGTGAAGGCGTACCTCGCGCTGAAGGAAACGGAGTACGAAGCGTTCTTCCGCGTGATCAGCTCGTGGGAACGCCGCCATCTTCTGCTGCACGTGTAAGCGTGCGGCGCCGACTAGCGGAGGCAACATGACCGAACGAAACGACACCGTCGCCGGGCGCTCGACCGCCGAATACCGCGCGCTCGACGCCGCGCACCACATCCACCCGTTCTCGGACATGGGCGCGCTCAATCGCGCGGGCAGCCGCGTGATCGTGAAGGCCGACGGCGTGTACCTGTGGGACTCGGACGGCAACAAGATCATCGACGGGATGGCCGGGCTCTGGTGCGTGAACGTCGGCTACGGCCGCAAGGAGCTGGCCGACGCCGCGTATCGGCAGATCCAGGAGCTGCCGTTCTACAACACGTTCTTCAAGACGACGCATCCGCCGATCATCGAACTGTCCGCGATGCTCGCCGAAGTGACGCCCGCCGGCTTCAATCACTTCTTCTATTGCAACAGCGGCTCGGAAGGCAACGACACGGTGCTGCGACTCGTGCACCAGTACTGGCGCGTCGAGGGCAAGCCGCAGAAGAAATATGTGATCTCGCGCCGGAACGGTTATCACGGCTCCACGATCGCCGGCGGCACGCTCGGCGGGATGGGCTACATGCACGAACAGATGCCGTCGAAGGTCGAGCACATCGTGCATATCGATCAGCCGTATTTCTTCGACGAAGCGCAACCTGGCGACACGCCCGAAGCATTCGGTCTCGCGCGCGCGCAGCAGCTCGAAGCGAAGATTCTCGAGCTCGGCGCGGAGAACGTCGCCGCATTCATCGGCGAGCCGTTCCAGGGCGCGGGCGGCGTGATCTTCCCGCCGTCGACGTACTGGCCGGAAATCCAGCGGATCTGCCGCAAGTACGACATCCTGCTCGTCGCCGACGAAGTGATCGGCGGCTTCGGCCGCATCGGCGAATGGTTCGCGCATCAGCACTTCGGCTTCGAGCCGGACCTGATCACGATGGCCAAGGGCCTGACGTCCGGCTACGTGCCGATGGGCGCGGTCGGCATCCACGAGCGCGTCGCGCGGCCGATCATCGAGCATGGCGAATTCAATCACGGCCTCACGTATTCGGGCCACCCGGTCGCGGCGGCGGTCGCGGTCGCGAACCTCAAGCTGCTGCGCGACGAAGGGATCGTCGAGCGCGTGAAGCGCGATATCGGGCCGTATTTCCAGCGCCGCCTGCGCGATGCGCTGGGCGATCATCCGATCGTTGGCGAGATCGTCGGAGCGGGGCTCGTCGCGGGCGTTCAGCTTGCGCGTGACCGTGCGCGGCGCGAGCGATTCGACGCGAGCGTCGATATCGGCACGATCTGCCGCGACTTCTGCTTCAACGGAAACCTGATCATGCGTGCGACCGGCGACCGGATGCTGCTGTCGCCGCCGTTGGTGATCCGACAGGCGGAGGTCGACGAGATCGTCGACAAGGCGAAGCGCGCGTTTGACGCGACGGCGGAGCGGGTGGGGAGGGCAGGATAGCCGGTCGTTGCCCCACGAACCTGTTCGCGAGTGCAAGGACGCGTGCAGGGGAGGCAGCAGCGGAAAATCGGGCGCAAAACGAAAAGGGCCTGCGTCGTGAGACGCAGGCCCTTGAATTCTTTGGTGGGCGGTACTGGGATCGAACCAGTGACCCCTGCCGTGTGAAGGCAGTGCTCTACCGCTGAGCTAACCGCCCAAAGAAGCTGAAATTATGTCAGAGCTTTTGCGGTTCGTAAAGTACTTTCTTCAACTATTTTTTCAGGCCGGTGCAAAAGGTTCGTCAGGTGCCCGTGGACGGCTCGACGAGATCGAGAATCGAGCCGTCGCGCTTGAGCGTCGCGAGCACGATGCTCGAATTGATCGACATCACGCCCGTCGCACGGTGCAGCCGATTGATCACGAAATCGGAGTAGTGATCGAGGTCGCGCGCCCGCACCGTCAGCACATAGTTCGAGCCGCCCGTCACGATTTGCGCGGCGATGACTTCCGGCCATTCCTGGATCGCCTCCACGAAGCGGTCGTGCCATTCGGGCACGTCCGGCCGCATCGACACATGCACGAGCGCCTCGAATGCGACGCCGACCTTCTTCGGCTCGATCGTGCAGCGGTAGCCCGAAATGGCGCCGCGTTCCTCCAGCAGCTTCACCCGCCGCAGGCACGCGGACGGCGACAGCGCGACCGCATTCGCGAGGTCCTGATTGCTGATGCGTCCGTCCCGTTCGAGATGCCGGAGGATCCGCATGTCGGTTCGATCCAGATTCATTTCGCAGAATCCCGTAATTTTTGACGTGACAGTCGCAGACTCTACTGCAAACCAGGCGATTCGTCATCGATAAGTGAAGCTCATTCTATTTCGTCCTCGATAACATGCGCGCTATGCCTCCGACCGCGCGACCTGACTTGCTGTCACGCCGCCGGCCGCCTCGCCGCCTTCAACTTCTACCGTCATACCGTCATGTACGAACACGTTCCCGCCTATCCGGGCGACCCGATTCTGTCGCTGTTCCAGGCGTTCCAGCAGGATGCCCATCCGCACAAGGTCAATCTCAGCATTGGGCTCTACTACGACGATGCGGGCCGGATCCCCGTGCTCGAGAGCACACGTCTCGCGGCCGAGCGCGTGCGCGACGCCGGCGCGCCGCATACATATCTGCCGATGGAGGGACTCGCCATGTATCGGCGGGGCTTGCAGCGCCTCGTGTTCGGCGCCGACTGCGCGGCGCTCGCGCAAGGACGCATCGCGACGCTGCAGACGCTCGGCGGCTCGGGCGCGCTGCGGCTCGGCGCGGAGTTCGTGAAGCGCTATTTTCCCGACAGCGCGATCTGGGTCAGCGATCCGACGTGGGACAACCATCGCGTGATCTTCGCGGCGGCCGGTCTCGACGTGCACACGTACCCGTACTACGACGAATCGCGCAACGACCTGCGCGTCGACGCGATGCTCGCGGCGCTCGACGCGCTGCCGGCGCGCAGCATCGTGCTGCTGCAGCCGTGTTGCCACAACCCGACCGGCCTCGACCTCGGCCGCGACGCATGGCGCGCGGTGATCGACGTGCTCGCGCGTCGCCGGCTGATTCCGTTCCTCGACATGGCGTACCAGGGCTTCGGCGACGGGCTCGACGACGACGCATGGGCCGTGCGTGCGATCGTCGAAGCGGGGCTGCCGGCGATCGTCAGCAACTCGTTTTCGAAGAACTTCTCGCTTTACGGCGAGCGCGTCGGCGGCCTGTCGATCGTCTGCGCGGGCGCGAGCGAAGCGGCGACGGTGCTGAGTCAGTTGCAGGCCGGCGTGCGCCGCACCTATTCGAGCCCGCCTCTGTTCGGCGCGCAGCTCGTGTCGACCGTGCTGAACGACGACGTCCTGCGTGCGTGCTGGGAAGACGAGGTGGCGGAGGTGCGCACGCGCATCAAGCGCATGCGCGGCGCGCTGAAGGCGCGGCTCGACGCGCGCCTGCCGACGCCCGCGTTCGATGCGCTCGTCACGCAGCGCGGCATGTTCAGCTACACGGGCATCGCCGCGACCGACGTGGACCGGCTGCGCGCGGCGCACGGCGTCTACCTGCTGCGCTCCGGCCGCATGTGCATCGCGGGCCTGAACGACGCGAACGTCGATCATGTCGCGCACGCGATCGCCGACGTGCTTGGCGCCCCGTCGCGCCGGGCCGCATGAGCGGCCGGGCCGAACCGAAGGAGTACACGATGGCAGATACGATCCCGGTCGACTTGCCCCAGCTCGCGCAGCCGTTCTCGTGGGCGACCCGCGCGGGCGGGCTGATGTTTACCGGCCACGGGCCGGTCGATGGGTCCGGCGCGATCGCCGGCGACACGATGACCGAGCAGACGCGCATCACGCTCGGCAATCTCGCGAAGGCCGTCGCGGCGGCCGGCGCGACGATGGACGACGTCGCGCAGGTGCTCGTCTACCTGTCCGACGTGAAGGCGATGCCCGAATTCGACGCCGAATACCGGCGCCACTTCCGCGAACCGTACCCGAACCGCACGTGCGTGGGCGTGCAGGGCTTCGCGCATCCGGAGATGCGCGTCGAACTCGTCGCGTACGTCGCGCTGCCGGCGGCACGCGGCTAGCCGGCACGCGACTTCGCGACGATTGCAGCACCCGCGATTAGCGACAAGTACCAACACCCCCGACGAACACAACAATTCAGACAAGGATGGAGACGAAGATGAAGCGCATTACTCGATTCGCACTACCGACGATGGCGGGCCTGCTCGCCGCCAGCGGCGTGATGGCGCAAAGCAGCGTGACGCTGTACGGCATCGTCGACCAGAGCATTCGCTACACGACGCATGCGAACGCATCGGACGACGCCAGTGTGCAGATGACCAACGGCGCGATCACCAACAGCCGCTGGGGCTTGAAGGGCAGCGAAGCGCTCGGCGGCGGGCTGCAAGCGATCTTCCGGCTGGAGAGCGGCTTCGAGCCGCAGACCGGGCAGCTCGACGGCGCGCTGTTCGGCCGCTACGCGTACGTGGGTCTCGCGAGCGACTGGGGCACCGTGAAGCTCGGCCGGCAGGCGACCGAGGCGTTCAACCTGTTCGGCGATCTCGATCCGCTGACGGTCGGCAACTACACGGCCAACATGTGGCCGTACTTTCTCACGCAGGGCCGCGCGAGCAACGTGGTCAGCTACGACGGCACGTTCGGCGGACTGAACGTCGGCGCGAGCTACGGTTTCGGCGGTGTCGCGGGCAGCCTCGGCGCGAATGCGTACTGGGGCACGCACGCGTCGTACACGCTCGGCGGGCTGATGGTCGGCGCGACCTACCAGCAGGTGCGCGACCTGACGAGCCGCGCGCAGCAGGCATGGGGCGCGGGTGCGCGCTACGCGTTCGGCGCGACGACGCTGTACGCCGGCTATCTGGGCGGGATCGACCGCACTGGCATGCTCGACCGACAGCTGCTGAATGCGCCGGGCCGCGACGTAACCTACGGTTCGTTCGGCGACAATCCGCGCCGCGACGCGATCTTCTATGCCGGCGCGAGCCTGAAGGTCACCCCGGCAGTCTCGGTGACGGGCGTCGCGTATTACGACGACATCCGCAACGTGAACGGCATCGCGGGCAACGGCGGGAAGCGCTATACGGGCGTGCTCGAGGCCGAGTACGCTCTGTCGAAGGCCACGCAGGTCTACGCGACGGTCGACTACAACCGGGTGACAGGCGGCGCGTTCACCGAAATGCCCGGACGCGGCAATCAGACGGGTATCGCGGCCGGCTTGCGCCACCTGTTCTGAGCACGTGGCGCGCGGTGGCCGGTGCGGTCCGGCGCCGGTCCGTGCGCCGTCGGCGGTTCGACCGGACACACGTTTTCGAACGAGGTCATTCGATGCAATCAGAAGGGCAATTCCAGCACATCACGGCGCGCGAGCAGGGTCTGCGCCGCACGCTTTCCGCACGGCAGATGGCGATGATCGCGATCGGCGGCGCGATCGGCACGGGTCTGTTTCTCGGCAGCGGCTTCGCGATCGGCTTCGCCGGTCCGAGCGTGCTCGTCAGCTACGCGATCGGCGCGTTCATCTCGCTGCTGCTGATGGGCTGTCTCGCCGAGATGACGGTCGCGCACCCGACCTCCGGGTCGTTCGGTGCGTACGCCGAACATTACGTGAGCCCGTGGGCCGGGTTCCTCGTGCGCTATGCGTACTGGGCGTGCATCGTGCTCGCGGTCGGCACCGAAGTCACCGCGATCGCGCTGTACATGAAGTACTGGTTCCCGGGCGTGCCGGGCTGGCTGTGGATCGTCGGCTTCTCGGCGCTGCTCGTGTTCGTCAACGCGCGCAGCGTCGACGTGTTCGGCGCGGTCGAATACGGCTTCTCGGTCGTGAAGATCGCGGCGATCGTCGGCTTCATCGTGCTGGGCGCGTACGTCGTGTTCGGCAATCCGGCGCTGGTCGGCGACGGCGCGGCCGGCGCGGGCTTCCACCATTACACCGAGCACGGCGGGTTCTTCCCGAAGGGGATGTGGGGGATGTGGGTCGCGGTGATCGTGTCGATCTTCAGCTACCTGAGCATCGAGATGATCGCCGTCGCCGCGGGCGAGGCGGAAGATCCCGAGCGCGCGGTCACGCGCGCGTTCCGCTCGACGATCGTGCGGCTCGTGCTGTTCTATCTCGTCACGCTTGCGCTGATGCTCGCGATCGTGCCGTGGACGGCAGCGGGGCGCGACGAGAGCCCGTTCGTGAAGGTGATGGAGGCGATCCGCCTGCCGGGCGCGGCCGGCGTGATCAATTTCGTCGTGCTGATCGCCGCGCTGTCCGCGATGAACAGCCAGATCTACATCACGACGCGGATGATGTTCAGCCTGTCGCGCGCGGGCTACGCGCCCAAGGCGCTCGGCGAAGTGAACGCGCGCGGCGTGCCGTTCGGCGCGCTGATGCTGTCGACGCTCGGCATCGCGCTCGCGACGGTCCTGAGCGTACTGTATCCGGGCGAGTCGTTCACGATCATGATGGCGGTGTCGATGTTCGGCGCGCTGTTCACGTGGATGATGATCTTCGCGACGCATTACTGCTTTCGGCGGCGGCGCGCGGCGCTCGGCCTGCCGGCACCCGCGTTCCGCATGCGCGGCTTTCCGCTGCTGACGCTGCTCGGCGCAACGCTGATGCTGGCAGTGATGGTGACGACCTACTTCACGGCCGAGTTCCACATGACGCTGATCTTCGGCATTCCGTTCCTGATCGCGCTGTCCGTCGTGTATGCGGTGTGGTATCGGCGCGCGCAACCGGTGCTGCAGCCGAAAGCGAAGTAGCGTGGCACTACCGGCGCGCAGCGGGCGCGCCGGCTCAGCCCACAAGCGCGGGCAGCGCGTCGATCGACGTGCGCACGTAGTCCGCGAAGCGCAGTGCGACCGGTTCGGCAGTGCCGCTGCGCTTCAGCTCCAGCGTGCGCGATTCCAGCGACGCATCCTTCAGCTGCCGGAACGCGAGCCGGTCGCTCTTCACCTGCTGCAGCACGCGCGGCACGAGCGCGATGCCCATCCCGAATTCGATCATCGACAGGATCGTCTGCCAGAGCCGCGCCTCGTGACGGATCAGCGGGCTGAATCCCGCGTTCACGCATTGCGCGATGATCAGGTCGTGATAGTGCGGCGCCGCGTCGCGCGGAAACAGGATGAACGGTTCCGCGGCCAGCGCGGCGAGTGCGACCTGCCGGCGCTGTGCGAGCGGATGCGCGGCCGGCAGGCAGCAGACGAACGGTTCCGCGTAGACGGGCGCCGATTCGACTTCGGGCGGGCAGTGGCCCCAGTGCGCGTAGCCGAGATCGATCTGGCCGCGCTGGATCGCCAGCACCTGCGCCTGCGTGTTCATCTCGCTCAGCACGATCTCGACGCCCGGATAGTCGGCCTCGAAGCGTCTCACCGCGTCGGGCAGCCCGCGATACAGCATCGAATGGACGAAGCCGATCCGCAGCCGTCCCGCTAGACCGGACGCCGAGCGTACGGTGAGCCGCTCCGCCTCGGCCGCCTGCAGCAGCAGCCGGCGCGCTTCGCCGAGCAGCACCGCGCCCGCGTTGGTCAGCGCGACCGTCTTGTTGGTGCGGGAAAAAAGCTGCACGCCGAGCGCATCCTCGAACTTGCGGATGTCGAAGCTCAGCGCCGGCTGCGAGATAAACAGGCGCTTCGCCGCGCGCCCGAAATGCAGCTCCTCGGCGACCGCCACGAAGTAGCGCAACTGCCTCAGTTCCATGGTGCGTCCTCCCCGCATCGGCATCGATAAGCATCGTTTATCGTACCGGATAAATCCTGTATTGGACGCTTATCGATCGCGCGCCTACGCTCTGTCGAACGCCTGGCACCCGCCGGCCGCGCCGCCACGGCGCGGGCACCGGCCGGCAGCCGGGCCACCATGGAGACGCATGCATGAACGACACCGCTCGCACGCCGGACACCGGTGCGGCCAACAACATCCCCGATAGCCGGGGCATCAACTTCTTCACGGCCGATCCCGATCTCGGCGCGTTGCTGAAACTGCATCTCGGCGCGACCCGCTACGCGGAACTCGAGCCGCAGCTGCACGCGCTCGGCGCGCGCGTGTCGGGCGAACTCGACGCGTGGGCGTCGCGCGCGGACAAGCATCCGCCCGTGCTCGAGCATCGCAACCGGCGCGGCGAAGCCGTGCAGCGGATCGACAAGGATCCCGCGTATGTCGCGCTCGAACGGGTCGCTTACTCGGAGCTAGGGCTCGCGGCGCTGAGCCATCAGCCCGGGGCGGTGGCGCCGCTCGTCAAATACGCGCTGACGTTCCTGTTCGTGCAGGCGGAATTCGGGTTGTGCTGCCCGGTCAGCATGACCGATTCGCTGACGCGCACGCTGCGTCGTTTCGGCGATCCGGCGCTCGTCGAACACTATCTGCCGAGGCTCGCGTCGCGCGATTTCGACACGCTGTTCCAGGGCGCGATGTTCATGACCGAGCAGGCGGCCGGCTCGGACGTCGGCCGCATCGCGACGCGTGCGGTGCGCGAAGCCGACGCGCGGGGCGGCGCGGTGTGGCGCCTGTACGGCGACAAGTGGTTCTGCTCGAACGCGGACGCCGACCTGGCGATGGTGCTCGCGCGGCCCGACGGCGCGCCGGACGGCATCAAGGGACTCGCGCTGTTCCTGTTGCCGAAGACGCTGCCGGACGGCACGCGCAATCGCTACCGGATCGTGCGGCTGAAGGACAAGCTCGGCAGCCGTTCGATGGCGAGCGGCGAGATCGCGCTCGAAGGCGCGCAGGCCTGGCTGATCGGCGAGATCGGCCGCGGCTTTCACCAGATGGCCGACATGATCAACATGTCGCGGCTGTCGAACGGCGTGCGCGCGGCGGGCCTGATGCGGCGCGCGCTGAACGAGTCGCTGCACGTGGCCGCGCATCGCGCCGCGTTCGGCCGCAAGCTGATCGAGATGCCGCTGATGCAGCGTCAGTTGATGAAGATGCTGCTGCCCGCCGAGGCCGCGCGCGCGATGTTCATGCACATCGCGCTGCTGCTGCCGCAAGCGGACGCGGGCGACGAGCACGCCGCGCGCTGCGTGCGCATCCTGACACCGCTGATCAAGTTCCGCGCGTGCCGCGATGCGCGCCGCGTGACGGGCGACGCGATGGAGGTGCGCGGCGGCACAGGCTACATCGAGGAATGGAGCGATGCGCGCCTCGTGCGCGACGCGCATCTCGGCTCGATCTGGGAAGGCACCAGCAACATCGTCGCGCTCGACGTCGCGCGCGCCGCGCAGCGCGAGCAGGCGCTCGACGCGCTGCGCACGTTCCTCGCCGACCGGCTCGGCGCGGCGCCGCTGCCGGATGCGAGTCGCGCGGCGCTGCGGCGCATTCTCGCGCGTGCGTGCGATGCGCTCGCGCGGGTCGCGGCGGAAGGCGATGACGCGCGCGTGCGACAGGCCGCGTCGGCGCTTTACTACGCGAGCGCGGCCGTGCTGATGGCGTGCGAGGGCGCACAGCTCGCACCGGATTACCGGCGCCTCGCGCTCGCGCACCTGGTCGTGCGTCACAAGCTTCTGCCGGTCGACCCGCTCGCACCGGCGTCGCGCGACGACGAAGCGGCGGCGTTCGACGCGCTGCTGCGCGGCACACCGGTACCGCTCGACATGGCGCTCGACCTGCTCCCGGAGGTCGAGCGATGAGCGCGACGGAAGCGATGAACGCGCTGCGCGGCGCGCTCGACGGGCTCAAGGTCGTCGACCTGAGCCGCGTGCTCGGCGGTCCGTACTGCACGCAGGCGCTCGCGGATCACGGCGCGACCGTGATCAAGATCGAGCCGCCGGACGGCGACGAGACGCGCGGCTGGGGGCCGCCGTTCCTCGGCGACACCGCGTGGTATTTCATGGGCGTGAACCGCAACAAGGAGGGGCTCGCGCTCGATCTGTCCCGCGACGAAGGGCGCGCGATCCTGTGGCGCCTGCTGGAGGACGCCGACGTGCTCGTCGAGAATTTCAAGCCCGGCACGCTCGCGCGCTGGGGCATGGACTATGCGCGCGACCTGCGGCTTCGGTTCCCGCGCCTGATCCACTGCGCGGTGACGGGCTTCGGCGAGGACGGCCCGCTCGGCGGGTTGCCCGGCTACGATGCGGTGATTCAGGCGATGGCCGGGCTGATGAGCGTGAACGGCGAGCGCGATGGCGACGCGATGCGCATCGGGTTGCCGATCGTCGACATGGTCACCGGGCTCAACGCGCTTGCCGGCATTCTGCTCGCGCTCGCGGAGCGCGAAAGAAGCGGGCAGGGGCAGTCGATCGACATCGCGCTGTACGACTGCGGCGTGTCGCTGCTGCATCCTCACCTGCCGAACTTCTTCGGCTCGGGGCGCGTGCCCGAACGCAGCGGCAATGCGCATCCGAACATCGCGCCGTACGACAGCTATCGTACGGCGACGGCGCCGATCTTCCTCGCGGTCGGCAACGACCGGCAGTTCGCGCGCCTCGTCGCGCATCTTGGCGCGCCGGCGCTCGCGGGCGATCCGCGCTTCGCCGACAACCGCAGCCGCTGCGCGCACCGGCCCGAACTGAAGGCCGAGCTCGAGGCACGGCTCGCCGCCCATCCGTGCGAGCCGCTGGCGCGCGACCTGATGGCGGCGGGCGTGCCGTGCGGGCCGGTGCGCACGGTCGCCGACGTCGCGCGCGACCCGCATGCGCTGCACCGCGAATTGTTCGTCGAGATCGGCGCATATCGCGGCACGGCGTCGCCGGTGAAGCTGTCGCGCACGCCGGCGACCTATCGTTCGCCGCCGCCCGTGCTCGGCCGCGACACGCGCGCGGTGCTCGACCGCCTCGGCGTCGATCCCGCGCTCCAGCAACGATTGCTCGACGCCGGCGTGCTGAAGGTCGCGCCGGACCCGACGCTTTGCAGGGACAAGCCGCTCGACGCAAGGCAATGAAGGCGACGTAAAGCGACGTAAAGCACGACCGCCAGCCGGCGGCGCAAGGCCGGCCATCCGGCTAGGCGCGCGACAGTCGCGCCGCCGATCACAATCATGGAGACATCGATGAGCCGTCCGCAATCCCCGTCTGCCGCGCAGCCGCGGCCCGGCCGCGCCGCCGTCGCGGCGTTCGTCGGCACCACGATCGAGTGGTACGACTTCTACATCTACGGCACCGCCGCCGCGCTCGTGTTCGGCAAGGTGTTCTTCGCGAGCACGATGGATCCGGGCGTCGCGACGCTGCTCGCATTCGTCACGTTCTGGGCCGGCTTCGCCGCGCGGCCGCTCGGCGGAATCGTGTTCGGGCATCTCGGCGATCGCGTCGGCCGAAAGACCGCGCTCGTGATCACGCTGGTGATGATGGGGCTGGCCACGACGGGCATCGGGCTGCTGCCCGGCTATGCGTCGATCGGTGTGTGGGCGCCGGCGGGCCTTGTCGTGCTGCGCGTGTTGCAGGGCATCGCGGTCGGCGGCGAGTGGGGCGGCGCGGTGCTGATCGCGAGCGAGAACGCGCCGAAGCATCGCAGCATCCTCTATGCGGCGTTCGCGCAGCAGGGTTCGCCCACCGGCAACCTGCTCGCCACCGCCGCCTTCTTCGCGCTGAGCGCGCTGCCGACGCCGTCGTTCCTGATGTGGGGCTGGCGCATTCCGTTCCTGCTGTCGGCCGTGCTCGTGATCATCGGGATGGTGATCCGGCTGCGGCTCGAGGAATCGATCGACATGCAGCGCGTGCTCGCGCGCAAGCGCACGGTGAAGCTGCCGCTGCGCGACGTCGTGCGCGACCACTGGTCCGTCGTGCTGCTCGCGGCCGGCACGTTGCCGGTAATCAACGTCACGTATTTCCGCAGCACCTTCGCGCTGTCGTGGGCGACGAAGGAACTCGGCTACGCGCAGGGCACGTTTCTCGGCATCCTGTCGCTCTCGCTCGTCGTGCAGTTCCTGATGCAGCCGGTCGGCGCGTGGTTCGTGTCGAAAGTCGACATGCGGCGCGCGATGTGCTGGATCCTGATTCCCGAGATCGTGCTGATGCCGGTGATGTTCCATGCGCTCGCGACGCGTTCGTACTGGATCGCCGTCGCCGGGATGTGCATCTCGACGATCCCGTCGGCGATGTTCTACGGCGCGGTCGGCGGCGTGCTCGCGCGCGTGTTTCCTGCCAACATCCGCTACACGGGCCTGTCGCTCGCGTATCAGTTGAGCGCGCTCGTCGTCGGCGGCGGCACGCCGGTGCTCGCGCAGGCGATCCTGAACGCGACCGGCAGCATCGTCGGCGTCGCGATCGCGTCGGGGCTGTACGCGCTCGTGTCGCTCGCATGCATGCTCGCGCTGCTGAATCGCACCGGCTACCGCGCGGACGAGTTGTCGACGGCCGAGCGCAGCGATGCGGCCGAATGGGGTGCCGAAGGCGCGAGCGCTGAAAGTCCGACCGGCGAGACCGCGCAGGCGGGCGACCGCGCTGCGTTGAAGCCGGCTGGTTGAATCCGCCGTGCCGGCGCGATTTGCCGATTCGGCGGCAGCGCACGCGCCGACCGGATCGCATCGACCCGATTCCGCCCTCCCAAAAGCAAACGGCACCGTGCGATACACGGTGCCGTTTGCCTTGTTTCGCTTCGCAACGCGGCCGGCGCGACCGGCCCGCGCGATTCGCGGTGCTTCAGCCTTCCGTCGGCGGCACGTAACCGGACGCCTGATCCGCGCCGTCGCCGAAGAAGTACTTCTCGGTCTGCTTCATCAGATACTGGCGTGCGCGCGGGTCGGCCATGTTCAGGCGGTTCTCGTTGATCAGCATCGTCTGCTGCTTGAGCCAGCCTTGCCACGCTTCCTTCGATACGCTTTCGTAGATGCGCTTGCCGAGTTCGCCCGGCAGCGGCGGGAAATCGAGGCCTTCGGCTTCCTTGCCGAGCTTCGCGCATTGGATCATTCGAGCCATCGTGTACTTCTCCTGTAATCGGTCTGGGGGAGGGCGGGCGTGCCTGCGCTCAGAGCTGTTTCATCAGCACGAGCGACTTGCGCTGCCAGTTATAGAGTTTGCGGCGGTCTTCCGGCAGGTCGTCGACGCTGACCTTGACGAAGCCGCGCTTGAGGAACCAGTGCTCGGTGCGCGTCGTGAGCACGAAGATGTGCGTGAGGCCGCGCGCGCGGGCGCGCTGCTCGATGCGCTTGAGCAGGCGCTCGCCGTCGCCCGAGCCCTGTGCTTCAGGCGCGACCGTCAGGCACGCCATCTCGCCGATCTTTTCCTGCTGGTACGGATACAGCGCCGCGCAGCCGAACAGCACGCCGTCGTGCTCGATCACCGAGAAGTGGTCGATGTCGCGTTCGATCTGGTGCCGGCCGCGCCGCACCAGCGTGCCGTCCGACTCGAGCGGCTCGATCAGCGCGAGGATGCCGCCGACGTCGTCAGGCGTCGCCTCGCGCAGGCTTTCGAGGTTCTCGTACGAGATCATCGTGCCGACACCGTCGTGCAGGAACAGCTCGAGGAGCATGCTGCCGTCGAGCGACTGCGGAATCAGGTGCGCGCGCGTCACGCCGCCGCGGCATGCGCGGATCGAATGCTTCAGGAAAAACGCGTCGTCGCCCTGGATGTTGCCCGAATCGAGCAGTTCGGCGGCCGCGTCGAGCGACATTTCGCGAATCAGCACGCCTTCGTCGTCCACGATGCCGGGCGCTTCGGTCAGGAAGATGATCTTGTCGGCGCGCAGCGCGATCGCAGCGGCCGACGCGACGTCTTCCATCGACAGGTTGAACGCCTCGCCGGTCGGCGAGAAGCCGAGCGGCGACAGCAGCACGAGCTTGCGGCTCGCGAGCGAGTGGCGGATCGATTCGGCGTCGATCTTGCGCACGATGCCCGTGTGTGCGAAATCGACCCCGTCGAGAATCCCCACCGGCCGTGCGGTCACGAAATTGCCGGACACGACGCTGATGTGCGCGTGCGCCATCGGCGAATTCGGCAGCCCCTGGCTGATCGCGGCCTCGATGTCGAGGCGCACTTCGCCGGCCGCCTCCTTCGCGGATTCGAGCGCGCGCGCATCGGTGATGCGCAGCCCGTGCGAAAACTCGGATTCGACTCCGTGCAGGCTCAGCTGCTCCTCGACCTGCGGCCGCGAGCCGTGCACGAGCACGATCTGGATGCCCATCGCCTGCAGCAGCGCGATGTCGGACACGAGCGCGTTCAACAGCCCCTGCTGCACCACCTCGCCGCCGAACCCCACGACGAACGTGCTGTTGCGGAACTTGTGGATATAGGGCGCGACGGAGCGCATCCAGTCGACGAACTGCGCGTGGCTGGCGGCCGAATCGTCGGCGGCCGGCGGCGTCGCGGCGCCGGTCTGGGCGGGTGGGAGGTCGGTTTGGGAATTCATGGGCGGGATTATAATGCGCCCCCATGTCGAATGTACCTAAAAGTCCCGCGCCGACGCGGGCCAACGCGCCGTCGGCGAAGCACCCGGAAGGTGCGGCCGATGCGCGCCGGCAGCACGGCGAGCCGCGCCAGCAGCAGCAACAGCAACAGCAGGCGGGCAAGCCGCCGCGCGGCGACGAACGGCGCCGCAACGACGGCGACGGCCAGCCGAGCCCGCAGGGCCGCCCGGCCGCAAAGCGCGCGCCGGAAGCTGCCGAGCGTGCGCCGCGTCGAGAGCGCCCGCCGCGCGCGGCCGTGCCGCCGAACCCGGTCCCGCCGATCACGTACCCGGAAAGCCTGCCCGTGTCGGGCAAGCGCGACGAGATCGCTCGCGCGATCGCCGCTCACCAGGTCGTGATCGTCTGCGGCGAAACGGGTTCGGGCAAGACCACGCAGCTGCCGAAGATCTGTCTCGATCTGGGGCGCGGCCTCGGCGCCGGCGGCACCGGCCTGATCGGCCATACGCAGCCGCGGCGCCTCGCCGCGTCGTCGACCGGCCGGCGCATCGCCGAGGAACTCGGCACGCCGTTCGGCGAAGTGGTCGGCTACAAGGTGCGCTTCACCGACAATCTTGCGCCCGGCGCGTCCGTGAAACTGATGACGGACGGCATCCTGCTCGCCGAGACGCAGACGGACCCGCTGCTGAAGGCGTACGACACGCTGATCATCGACGAGGCTCACGAGCGCAGCCTGAACATCGACTTCCTGCTCGGCTACCTGAAAGAGATCCTGCCGCGTCGGCCCGACCTGAAGCTGATCGTCACGTCTGCGACGATCGACGCCGACCGCTTTGCGCGCCATTTCGGCACGGACGAACGTCCGGCGCCGGTGATCGAGGTGAGCGGGCGGCTGTATCCGGTCGAGATGCGCTATCGTCCGGTGGCCGAGGATCGTCCGGCCGTCAAGAACGCCGAAGGGACGGGCGGCCGCGACCGCGTGAAGACCGCGCGCGAGGCCGAACGCGACCTGATGGATGCGATCGTGGACGCGGTCGACGAACTGTGCCGCGAAGGCCCCGGCGACGTGCTGGTGTTCCTGCCGGGCGAGCGCGAGATCCGCGAGGCGGCCGAGGCGCTGCGCAAGCACCATCCGCCGCACACCGAGATCCTGCCGCTGTTCGCGCGGCTGTCGGCCGCCGATCAGGACAAGGTGTTCAAGGCGTCGAACGCGCGCCGCATCGTGCTCGCGACGAACGTGGCCGAAACGTCGCTGACGGTGCCGGGCATTCGCTACGTCGTCGATACCGGTCTCGCGCGCGTGAAGCGCTATTCGTACCGGAACAAGGTCGAGCAACTTCAGGTCGAGTCGATCTCGCAGGCCGCCGCGAACCAGCGCGCAGGTCGCTGCGGGCGCGTGGCCGACGGCGTGTGCATCCGGTTGTACGAGGAAAGCGACTACCAGGCGCGTGCGCGTTTCACCGATCCGGAAATCCTGCGCTCGTCGCTCGCGTCGGTGATCCTGCGGATGAAGTCGCTACACCTGACGGCGATCGAATCGTTCCCGTTCCTCGAACCGCCGCCCGGCCGCGCGATCGCGGACGGCTACCAGCTGCTCAACGAGCTCGGCGCGGTCGACGACGACAACGCGCTGACGCCGCTCGGCCGCGAGCTCGCGCGGCTGCCGCTGGACCCGCGCGTCGGCCGGATGATTCTTGCCGCACGCGACCAGCAGTCGCTGCGCGAGGTGCTGATCATCGCGAGCGCGCTGTCCGTGCAGGACCCGCGCGACCGTCCGATCGACGCGCAGGAGCAGGCCGACCAGGCGCACCGCCGGTTTGCCGACGAGCGCTCCGAATTCCTGCAGTGGCTGAAGATCTGGGCGTGGTTCGAAGAAGCCGTCGCGCACAAGAAGTCGAATCGCCAACTCATCGACGCATGCCGGCAGAATTTCCTGTCGCACCTGCGGCTGCGCGAGTGGCGCGACGTCCATTCGCAGCTGCTGACGGTCGTGCGCGAGCACGGCTGGCGGCTCAACGACGCCGAGGCGACTTACGAACAGGTGCACCTGGCCCTGTTGACCGGTCTGCTCGGCAACATTGGCATGAAAGCGGACGACGATCCGCACTATCTGGGCGCGCGCGGGATCAAGTTCTACCTGTGGCCGGGCTCCGCGCTCGCGAAGAAGGCCGGCCGCTGGGTGATGGCGGCCGAACTCGTCGAGACGAGCCGGCTGTACGCGCGCTGCCTCGCGAAGATCGAGCCCGAGTGGGTCGAGAAGATCGGCGCGCATCTGCTGAAGAAATCGCTGTCGGAGCCGCACTGGGAAAAACGTCCCGCGCAGGTCAGCGCCTTCGAGCGCGCGACGCTTTACGGGCTGCCGATCTACAACCGGCGCCGCGTCGCGTTCGGCAAGCAGGATCCGGCGCGCGCACGCGAGTTGTTCATCCGCGGCGCGCTGGTCGACGGCGAATTCGACACGAAGCTGCCGTTTTTCGCGCACAACCGCAAGCTGCTCGCGGATATCGAGCAGCTCGAGCACAAGTCGCGCCGGCAGGACGTGCTGGTCGACGACGAGCTGATCTACGCGTACTACGATCACGCGATTCCGGAAGGCATCCACACGGGCGCCGCGTTCGAGCGCTGGTATCGCGACGAAGTGAAGAAGGGCGGCCAGCCGGAAGACAAAGCGCGGCTGCTGTACCTGTCGCGCGACGATCTGATGCGCCACGAGGCGGCCGGCGTGACGACCGAGCTGTTCCCGAAGCGCGCGACGATGGCCGGCGTCGAGATGGCGCTCACGTACCACTTCGAGCCCGGCACGCCGCGCGACGGCGTGACGCTCGCGGTGCCGCTGTTCGCGCTGAACCAGGTCGACGCACGCCGCTGCGAATGGCTCGTGCCCGGGATGCTGAAGGAAAAGGTGCAGCTGCTCCTGAAATCGCTGCCGCAGAAGCTGCGCCGCCACTGCGTGCCGCTGCCCGAATACGCGGCCGGTTTCGTCGAGCGCACGGGCCGCGAGCGCTTTGGCGCGGGCGGCCTCGTCGAGGCGGTGATTGCCGACGTGCGCGACCAGACGCAGGTCGCGATGAAGACGGCCGACTTCAAGCTCGAAACGCTGCCCGCGCACCTGTTCATGAACTTCAAGGTGATCGACGAGCACGGCCGCCAGCTCGCGATGGGGCGCAATCTCGCGCAACTGCGCCAGGAACTCGGCACGCAGGCGCAGCAGCAGTTCCAGAAAATCGCTGCTGCATCGACGATCGCACCCGGCGGCGAAGCGGGCGCGGCTCCTGCGTCGGCGCCGGCGGCCGCGCCGGGTGCAGCGGCTAAGGGCGGGAAGCCGGGCAAGGGCGCCGCACCGCATACGGGCGCTGCGGCGGAAGCCGGCGCGACCGCGCTGTACGAGAACCTGACGACGTGGAATTTCGGCAAGCTGCCCGAGCTGCTGGAAATACGCCGGCGCGGCCAGACGCTGTACGGCTATCCGGCGCTCGTCGATCGCGGTACGCATTGCGACGTCGAGGTGTTCGACTCGCCGGAGGAGGCCGCACGCATTCACCGCGCCGGCTTGCGGCGGCTGTTCGCGCTGCAGCTGAAGGAGCCGATCAAGTTCCTCGAGAAGAATCTGCCGGGGCTGCGCGAAATGGCGATGCAGTACATGTCGCTCGGCACTCAGGACGAGTTGCGCGACCAGCTGATCGACACGGCGCTCGATCGCGCGTGCCTGCAGGAGCCGCTGCCCGACGACGATGCGAGCTTCCACGCACGCCGCGACGAGGGCCGCAGCCGCCTGAACCTGCTCGCGCAGGAGATCGCGCGGCTCGTTGGCCAGATCCTCGCGGAATACGCGGGGCTCGCGAAGAAGCTCGCGCAGGCGAAGCCGTTCGCGCAGGCCCATGCCGATCTGCAGCAGCAGCTCGGTGCGCTGGTCGGCAAGCGCTTCGTGATCGATACGCCTTACGCGCAGCTTGCGCATTTCCCGCGCTACCTGAAGGGCATGGCGCTGCGAATCGACAAGCTGAAGGCGGACCCGGCGCGCGACGCGAAGCAGTCGGCGGAGCTGCTGCCGCTCGTCCAGCAATACCAGCGCGCGGTGTCGCAGCGCGGCGGCGTCGTGGATCCGCGGCTCGCGGAATTCCGCTGGCTGCTCGAGGAACTGCGGATTTCGCTGTTTGCGCAGGAACTGCGCACGCCGATGCCTGTCTCTGTCAAGCGCCTGCACAAGGTCTGGGAGTCGATGCAGCGCTAGCGCGGCGGCGCTCGTCCCGGCCGGTGGCGGGGCAGCGCTCTGGCCCCGCCGTGCGGCGTGCGCCGCGGCGGGGTGCACGGCCGCCGCGGCATGCGGCGAAGTGGCGCAACACGGCCCCGGGTCAACCGGAGAGGCCCGCCGAACGTTCTACAATGACTGCTGTTCCACGACGTGAGTCTTCATGCGCACTTTCCTTTCCTTCGGCCGCACGCTTGCGCTGGCCGCCGCCGTGCTGGCGCCAGCCGCACACGCGAACAACGTGATCGTCCTCAACTCGGCCGAAGCGACGCTTTCCCTGATCGACCAGCAGACCCGCGAGGTCGTTTCCACGATGCCGACCGGCAAGGAACCGCACCACCTGATGGCGACGCCCGACAATGCGTCGCTGATCGTCGCGAATTCGGTCTCGAACAGCCTGATGTTCCTCGACCCGAAGACGGGTAAGGTGCAGCGCACCGTCGAAGGGATCGACGATCCGTACCAGCTCGGCTTCTCGCCCGATCGCAAATGGTTCGCGGCGGCCGGGCTGCGGCTCGACCGCGTGGACCTCTACAGCTACGACGGCCGTGACCTGCACCTCGCGAAGCGTGTGCCGCTCGCGGTGATGCCGAGCCACCTCGCATTCACGAAGGACAGCAAGACGCTGCTCGTGTCGCTGCAGGTATCCGGCGAGATCGCGGCGATCGATCTGCCGACGCAGACGGTCAAGTGGAAGATGAAGGTCGGCAAGGTGCCGGCGGGCCTGTGGCTCACGCCGGACGACAAGTTCCTGCTGGTCGGGATGACCGGCGCCGATTACGTCGCAGTGGTCGACTGGCGCAACCAGAAGGTCGTCAAGGAAATCTACACGGGCAAGGGCGCGCACAACTTCCGCTCGCTCGCCGACGGCACGCATGTCGCGGTCACGAACCGGGTCGCGAACACGATCAGCATCATCGACGAAAACACGCTGACCAACGTCGGCGACATCACGGGCCTGCTGCCGGGGCCGGACGACATGGAGTTGTCCGCCGACAAGAAGACGCTGTGGGTGACGTTCCGCTTCGCGAAGAAGGTGGGTATCATCGATCTTGCATCGCGCAAGCTGGTGCAGACGATCGCCGTCGGCCGCTCGCCGCACGGGATCTACTTCTACGACCGCGCGCCGTGGAAGGCTGCGAACGGCGCGTGACCGGCGGAGGCGGACGATGCTGCACCTGATCGATGCGTTCGTGTCGGACATCCAGACCTGGCTGTACGTCGACGTCGTGCAGCCGCTCCTCTTCAAGTTCAACTTGATGGACTATGACGAGGACACCTACGACGCGCTGTATTGGGTAATCGTCGGCGCGCTGCAGATGGTGCTGATGTTCGCGCTGCTGCGCCCGCTCGAGGCGCTCGCACCGGTCGAGCGGTGGAAGAACCGCCGCGCGGTGCGGGTCGACGTGATCTACACGGCAATCTCGAAGCTCGGCATCTACACGCTGTTCTTCTTCTTCGCGCTGCAGCCGGTGTTCGACCGGTTCCAGGCGTGGCTGCGCCTGCACGGCGTGTCGAACTTCAACCTCGACTATCTGTGGCCGGGCGTGACGTCGCAGCCGATCGTCGCGTTCGCGATCTACCTCGTCGTGCTCGATTTCGCCGGCTACTGGTATCACCGCTGGCAGCACAAGTTCGGCATCTGGTGGGAGTTGCATGCGGTGCATCACAGCCAGCGCCAGATGTCGCTGTGGTGCGACGACCGCAACCACCTGCTCGACGACGTGATCCAGTCGTGCTTCTTCGCGGCGATCGCGCTCGTGATCGGCGTGACGCCGTCGCAATTCGTCGTGCTGACCGCGGTCACGAACTTCCTGCAAAGCATTCAGCATACGAATGCGCGGCTGTCGTATGGCCGGCTCGGCGAGCGTCTGCTCGTGAGTCCGACCTTCCACCGACGCCACCACGCGGTCGGCTACGGCCACGAAGGCACCAAGTACGGCTGCAACTTCGGCGTGCTGTTCCCGTGGTGGGACATGATGTTCGGCACTGCATCGTGGAACCGCACGGTCGAGCCGACCGGCATTCGCGAGCAGGTCGAAGGCGTGTCCTACGGCGACGGCTTCTGGGCGCAGCACTGGCTCGCGTTCGTGCGGATCTTCCGCCGCCTTGTGCCGGCAAAGCGCGGCGCGGCGTCGGCCTGAGCCGGTCCCTTCTTCCCGTTGAACGCCTTTCCGACACGGCCCGCCTGCGCTTTGGCGCACGCGGGCCGCGTGGTTTATCCTTTCCCCGTTTTTCTTCCTCGATACAGGTCCGCATGAACGACTTGCTGCGCTCCTTCGTCCGGGCATTCGCCAGCGCGCTGCACCCGCGCATGCTGTGGCTGACCCTGATGCCATTCGTCGTGTCGGCGCTGCTATGGGGCGTCGTGCTGTGGTTCTCGTGGCAGACGCTGATCGACGTCGCGCGCGGCGCGCTCGACGGGTTCGTGCTGACCGCCGCGCTGTATCGCGCATTCGACGCGCTTGGCATGTCGCAACTGCATGCGGTCGTCGCGCCGTTCGTCGTCGTGTCGCTCGCGATTCCGCTGATCGTGCTGACCGTGCTTCTGCTGATCGCGACGATCTCGATGCCGGTCGTGATCAAACACCTGTCGAACCGCCAGTTCGTCGCGCTCGAAGCAAAGCGGGGCGGCACGTTCGTCGGCAGCGTGTTCAATTCGCTCGGCGCGGCGATCGTCGGCGTCGTGCTGCTCGTCGTCACGATTCCGCTGTGGCTGATCCCGCCGTTTTTCGCGCTGCTGCCGCCGGTGATCTGGGGCTGGCTCACGTACCGCGTGATGACCTACGACGCGCTCGCTCAGCATGCGAGCCGCGACGAACGCCGCGCGCTCGTGCGCCAGCATCGCTGGCCGTTGATTGCGATCGGCGTCGCGACCGGCCTGCTCGGCACCGTGCCCACGTTCGTATGGGTGTCATCCATCTGGATGATGGTGCTGTTTCCGTTCGTGGCAGCAGCGATGATCTGGGTTTACGCTTTCATCCTCGTCTTCTCGGCGCTGTGGTTCGGGCACTATTGCCTGCGCGCGCTCGACGACCTGCGCGCGAGCTCGCGCGCCACCGCAATCGACATGGGGCAGGCATGAGTATCGGCATCATCATCATCGGCGACGAAATCCTTTCAGGCCGCCGGCAGGACAAGCATCTGGCGAAGGTCATCGAGCTGCTCGGCGCGCGCGGCCTCGCGCTCGACTGGGCCGAATACGTCGGCGACGATCCGGCGCGCATTACCGCGACGCTCGCACGCGCGATCGCGTCCGGCGACATCGTGTTTTCCACCGGCGGAATCGGTGCGACGCCGGACGACCACACGCGCCAGTGCGCGGCCGCCGCGCTCGGTGTGCCGCTCGAGCTGCATCCGGAAGCGAAGGCGCTGATTTCGGAGCGCATCCGCGAGACGCATGCCGATCCGGCCACGCCGGTCGACTTCGAGTCGCCGGAAAACCGGCACCGCTTCAACATGGGCGTGTTTCCGGCCGGGGCGACGATCATCCCGAACGGCTACAACCGGATTCCGGGCTTCTCGGTCGGCGATCTCCATTTCGTGCCGGGCTTCCCGGTGATGGCGTGGCCGATGATCGAATGGGTGCTCGACACGAAGTACCGCCATCTGCATCACGCGACGCCGCATGCGGAGCGCTCGCTGTACGTGTTCGAACTGCCGGAATCGACGCTCACGCCGCTGATGGAAAAGATCGAGCGCGATTTTCCCGGCGTGCGCGTGTTCAGCCTGCCGAGCGTCGGCGACGCCGAGCGCGGCGGGATCTACGCGCGCCGGCATATCGATCTCGGTGTGAAGGGCGAGCCGGAAGCGGTCGCGGCCGCGTTCGTGAAGCTGCGCGAAGGCGTGCATCTGCTCGGCGGCGACGTCGTCGAACCGGACGCGCCGCGCGCGTGAGCGGCGCGCGCATCGTTCTCGCATGCGTGCCGCAACCGCGGCTGCGGAAACAACACGGGCCGCGCAACGCGGCCCGTCATCGGGATGTCATCGCCCGGCTCGACGATGTCGCAGGCGGGAGTGACTGAGCGGACGCGCGCTCAGGCGCCGATCCACGGCAGTTTCCGGAAGCACCAGCCGTCGACCGTCTTGCGGTGGCCTTCGGCGTCCTTGCCGCCTTCGAAGCCTTCGAGCAGGTCGAACGCCTTCGTGAAGCCGGCCTGCGCGGATGCGACCGCGGCGAGCTTCGAGCGCGCGGCGCTGCGGCACAGGAACAGGATCGGCGTATCGGCAGGCACGGCCGCTTTCAGTTCATTGATGAATTCGGCATTCGGCACGCCGCCCGGATAACGCGTCCATTCGATGTGCAGATACTGGCCGTCGCCGACAAGCGGGCGGCCGATCCAGTCCAGCTCTGCACGCGTGCGCACGTCGACGAGGCGCGCCGACGGATCGAGCTGCAGCAGTTCGAATGCCTCGACCGGCAGCAGTGCGCCGGCATAGTCGAGTGCGCCTTGGGCGCGGCGTTCTTCGGCCTTCGCGTAAAGCTGGTCGAGCGTACTCATGGCGGGAGGTCTCCATATCGTTAAACAAATATTCTAGCGCGGCGCCGGCGGGCGGATGTCCGCATGTCCGCGCGCGCATGCACCGCGCACGGTTTCACCAAAAGCGTGCAGAATGACTGGCGTGCACCAAAGATGTGTTCGTGTGATGGTGGAGGGAACCAAGTGCACCATGGTGGTGCCGGCGTGCAGCCGATAGTGCGGCGCTTGGCCCCGGAATTGCGCAGCGGAGCCCCGCTGCGGCGCGGCCTGGCACGATTCGCGTCGGTTTTGCGATGACTGGCACGGAAGCTGCTATATAGAATTCGGTCGACCCGGGGCACGCTGCGCCAAGCAAGACTCCGGGCAGCTCGATAAACGAGGCGGTTCCCAGTCCGCCGGAATTGTTCAATCAGGAGAAGAGGTTATGAGTAAAACCGTCGCCGACGTCATGCAGCTCGTGAAGGACGAGGACGTCAAGTTCGTCGATTTCCGCTTCACGGATACGCGCGGCAAGGAACAGCACGTGTCGGTGCCGGTTTCGGCGTTTGACGAAGACAAGTTCGAGAGCGGCCATGCATTCGACGGTTCGTCGATCGCCGGCTGGAAGGGCATCGAGGCGTCGGACATGCTGCTCATGCCGGACCCGAGCGCCGCGTTCATCGACCCGTTCTACGAAGAGTCGACCCTCGTGCTGACCTGCGACGTGGTCGAGCCGGCAGACGGCAAGGGCTACGAGCGCGACCCGCGTTCGCTCGCGAAGCGCGGCGAAGCGTACCTGAAGAGCACGGGCCTGGGCGACACCGCCTACTTCGGTCCGGAACCGGAATTCTTCATTTTCGACTCCGTCCAGTGGAACACGGACATGTCGGGCTGCTTCGTGAAGATCAACTCGGAAGAAGCGCCGTGGTCGGCTGGCAAGGAATTCGAAGGCGGCAACACGGGCCACCGTCCGGGTACGAAGGGCGGCTACTTCCCGGTCGCGCCGGTCGACACGTTCCAGGACATGCGTTCGGAAATGTGCCTGCTGCTCGAACAGCTCGGCATCCCGGTTGAAGTGCACCACCACGAAGTCGCGGGCCAGGGCCAGAACGAAATCGGCACGAAGTTCTCGACGCTCGTGCAACGCGCGGACTGGACGCAATGGTCGAAGTACATCATCCATAACGTCGCGCATTCGTACGGCAAGACGGCGACGTTCATGCCGAAGCCGGTCGTCGGCGACAACGGTTCGGGCATGCACGTTCACCAGTCGATCTGGAAGGACGGCCAGAACCTGTTCGCGGGCAACGGCTACGCCGGCCTGTCGGAATTCGCACTGTTCTACATCGGCGGCATCATCAAGCACGCTCGCGCGCTGAACGCGATCACGAACCCGACGACGAACTCGTACAAGCGCCTGGTTCCGCACTTCGAGGCGCCGGTGAAGCTCGCGTACTCGGCACGCAACCGTTCCGCGTCGATCCGCATTCCGCACGTGTCGAACCCGAAGGGCCGTCGTATCGAAACGCGCTTCCCGGACCCGATGGCCAACCCGTACCTGTGCTTCACCGCGCTGATGATGGCCGGTCTCGACGGCGTGCAGAACAAGATCCATCCGGGCGAAGCAGCGGACAAGAACCTGTACGACCTGCCGCCGGAAGAGGATGCAAAGATCCCGACCGTCTGCGCAGGCCTCGACCAGGCACTGGAAGCGCTCGACAAGGATCGCGAGTTCCTGACGCGCGGTGGCGTGTTCACCGACGGCATGATCGACGCGTACCTCGCGCTGAAGGAGCAGGAGCTGGCGAAGTTCCGCATGACGACGCATCCGATCGAGTTCGAGATGTACTACTCGCTGTAATCGGCGATGGCGCTTCCGATCAGCGCCGTCATGCCGGTTCGTTCCCGTCGTGCGGCTTGCGGCGGGAACCGCGGAGTCTGAAAGGGGACGGCGTCCAGCCGTCCCTTTTTTGTTCCGAAAATTTTCATTTTCCGGCCCGGTGGGGCGCGACGACACGCAAGATGGCTCTGAAGAATCTGATCAAGGCGAAGACGGGGCACCTCGAGCGACTGACGGACGACGAGCGGCTCGCACGCTCGGGCCTGCTTGCAGGGCTGGAAGCGCTGCCGACGGTCGTGATCGTGCTCGACCGCAAGACGCTCAGGATCGCATTCGCGAATCCGTCCGCGGAGGCGATGCTCGACATCTCGCGCCGGCAGCTCGCGCAGCGGCCGTGGGGCGAGATTTTCCCGAACGCGAACGAACTCGCGTCGACGATCACCGCGATCGGCGAGGAGCGCTTTCACGCGACGCATCTCGACACCGTGCTCGACCGGCCGGGCCGAGAGGCGCTGCACGTGCATGCGATCGTGGGTTTCCTCGAGACGGCGCCCGATTTCGTGCTCGTCGAACTGTTCGAGAACGAGCGGCAGTCGCGCACGGATCGCGAGGAGCGTATCCACGACCTGACCGCGGTCAACAAGCAACTGATCCGCAACCTCGCGCACGAGATCAAGAATCCGCTCGGCGGCATTCGCGGCGCAGCCCAGCTGCTCGAATTCGAACTGAGCGAGCTCGAGCGCGGCGAGTTGCGTGAATACACGCAGGTGATCATCAAGGAGTCCGATCGCCTGCAGACGCTCGTCGATCGCCTGCTGGAGCCGCATCGGCATCCGCACATCGTCGGCGACGTGAACATTCATGAAGTGTGCGAGCGCGTGCGCGCGGTGATGCTCGCGGAATTTCCGCGCGGCCTCACGATCGAGCGCGACTACGACGTGAGCGTGCCGGACCTGCGCGGCGACAAGGAGCAGTTGATCCAGGCGCTGCTGAACATCGTGCGCAATGCCGCGCAGGCACTGCGCGAACGGATCGCCCAAGGCGATGCGAAGATCGAGCTGCGCACGCGCGTTGCGCGCAAGGTGACGATCGCGAAGCGCCTGTACAAGCTGGCACTCGACTTGCACGTGGTCGACAACGGGCCCGGCATTCCGGACGAGATTCGCGACCGAATCTTTTATCCGCTCGTGTCCGGGCGCGACGACGGCAGCGGCCTTGGCCTCACGCTCGCGCAGACGTTCGTGCAGCAGCACGACGGGATGATCGAGGTCGAGAGCCGGCCTGGACGTACCGAATTTCAGATCCTGCTGCCGCTCGACCATTGAGTTGCAGCAGGACGATTCACCGGATTCACCAATATCTGACCGACCTATGAAGCCGATCTGGATAGTAGACGACGATCAATCGATCCGCTGGGTGCTCGAAAAGGCGCTCGCCCGGGACAGCTTCGCGACCAAGAGCTTCGCGAACGTGCGCGATGCGCTGGCCGCGCTCGATCACGAGACGCCGCAGGTGCTCGTGTCCGACATCCGGATGCCGGGCGGCTCCGGCCTCGAGCTGCTGCAGGCGATGCATGAGCGGTTGCCGGGGCTGCCCGTCATCATCATGACGGCGTTCTCCGATCTCGACAGCGCGGTCGCGGCGTTCCAGGGCGGCGCGTTCGAGTATCTCGCGAAGCCGTTCGACGTCGACAAGGCCGTCGAGCTGATCCGCCGAGCGGTCGAGGAAAGCCTGCGCGGCGGCGCGCCGCAGGACGAGCGCTTGGCCGAAGCGCCCGAGATGCTCGGCCAGGCGCCCGCGATGCAGGACATGTTCCGCGCAATCGGCCGGCTGTCGCATTCGGCCGCGACCGTGCTGATCACGGGCGAATCGGGCACCGGCAAGGAACTCGTCGCGCGCGCGCTGCATCGTCACAGCCCGCGTGCGAACGGCCCGTTCATCGCACTGAACACCGCGGCGATTCCGAAGGACCTGCTCGAATCCGAACTGTTCGGCCACGAGCGCGGCGCGTTCACCGGCGCGCAGACGACGCGCCAGGGCCGCTTCGAGCAGGCCGAGAACGGCACGCTGTTCCTCGATGAAATTGGCGATATGCCGTTCGATCTGCAAACGCGGCTGTTGCGCGTGCTGTCGGACGGGCAGTTCTATCGCGTCGGCGGCCACAATCCGCTGCGCGCGAACGTCCGCGTGATCGCCGCGACGCACCAGAATCTCGAGGCGCGCGTGCGGCAGGGGTTGTTCCGCGAGGACCTCTACCATCGGCTCAACGTGATCCGGCTGCGGCTGCCGCCGCTGCGCGAACGCAGCGAGGACATCGCGCTGCTCACGCGTCACTTCCTGCAGAAGAGTGCGCGCGATCTCGGCGTCGAGCCGAAGCGCGTGTCCGACGAGGCGCTTGCGTACCTGACGTCGCTGCCGTTTCCCGGCAACGTGCGGCAGCTCGAGAACCTCGCTAACTGGTTGACCGTGATGGCGCCCGCGCAGACCGTCGAAATCAAGGACCTGCCACCCGATCTCGTGCCGACAGGCGCACCGGGGGCGGTGCCGACCGATGGCGCGGATGCGAACGGCGCGGTAAACGGCGGCGGGGCCGGCGACGCTGCGCGCGCGCAGCCGCCGGCCGGCGCGGCCCCGCTGACGGCGGCGCCGGTCGCGGCCGCACCGAACGGTGCGCCCGCCGGCTATCCGATGTGGGAAAGCGGCTTGCGCACCGAAGTCGCGCGGCTGCTGCGCGAGAATTCGGCCGACGTGATGGACGAACTCGCGCGCCGCTTCGAGGCCGCGGTGATTCGCGAGGCGCTCGACTTCACGCGCGGCCGCAAGGTCGAGGCGGCGGAGCGGCTTGGCATCGGCCGCAACACGATCACGCGCAAGATCCAGGAACTGCACCTGGAGCCGTAAGCCACCGTCGCGGCATGCGCGAGCATCGCGCATGCCGCGATCGGACATAATCGCGGTTTGCCGCCACGCGCACTTCCGTCATGTCCGATTTCTTTCGCTGGCCCGCCGGGGCCGATCCCTTCCGTTTCCTCGAATCGCTCGACAGCAAGCGCGCTCGCGCGTGGGTCGACGAGCAGAATGCGCGCACGCGTGCAGCACTGCGCGACGACGATGCGTATCGCGCGCTCAGCGCGCGGCTCGCGCACGCGTATTTGCCGCGCGAGCGCCCGGTGATCCCGACACGCTGGCGCGACTGGGCGTACGACCTGTGGCAGGACGATCTCCATCCGAAGGGCCTGTGGCGTCGCGCACGCTGGGACGACTGGCGCGCCGGGCGGCCCGACTGGGAAACGCTGCTCGACGTCGATGCGCTCGGTGCGCAGGAGGGCGAGTCCTGGGTCTTCGAGCAGGACGCGATCCTGTATCCGGACGGCGACCGCGCGCTGCTGTCCCTGTCGCCGGGCGGCGCAGACGCGGTCGTCGTCCGCGAGTTCGACCTGGTGGAGCGCCGGTTCGTCGACGACGGATTCACGATCGACGAGCCCGGACATCACACGATCGGCTGGATCGATCGCGATACCGTCTACGTGAGCTGGGATCGCGGCGAAGCGCACGCGACCGCTGCCGGTTATCCGTACGACGCCCGCCGGTGGGTGCGCGGCACGCCGCTCGCCGACGCGCCGGTCGTTTTTCGCGGCGAACCCGACGACATCAGTGCGGGCGCGTGGTTCGACCCGATCGACGGCCGCCACGTCGCGTGGCGCAGCGTCGACTTCTTCGACGCGCATGCGTACCGGCTGACCGAAGCGGGCGAGTGGGCGCGCTACGACGTGCCGACGCACGTCGAAGTCGGCTTCTGGGAAGGCTGGCTCGTGCTCGAGCCGCGGCTCGACTGGGACTGCGGCGGCACGCGTCACGCGGGCGGCTCGCTGCTCGCGATTCGCGAGCAGGCGTTCCTCGCCGGCTCGCGCGCGTTCACGACGCTGTTCGAGCCGCAGCCGTCGACGTCCGCATGCACGTGGACACACACGCGTACGACGCTGATCGCGAGCTGGCTCGACGACGTGCACAACCGCACGATGCTGTGGCAGCCGCGCCAGGACGACGGCGGCGCGTGGACGTGGGACGCGCGGCCGTTCGAGTGGGCAGGCGATGCACAGGTCGACGTCGAGCCGGTCGAGCCGACGCTGAACGACGACGTGTATGTGGACGTCGATACCTATCTCGATCCGCCCGAATGCTGGCTCGCCGATCTCGGCGATCGCGCGGCCGATGCGCGGTCGCGCCGCGTGTTGCTCGACCGGCCGCCGGTGCGGTTCGCCGCGGACGGGCTCGTCGTGCGTCGTGCGAATGCGCGCTCGCTCGACGGCACGGTCGTGCCTTATACGCTGATCGGGCCGCGCGATGCGCTCGATGGGTCCGGCGGCTCGAGTCGCGTTGCGCGGCCGTGCCTGCTGTCGGGCTATGGCGGCTTCGCGATTCCGAACCTGCCGGGCTACAGCGATGCACTCGGCATCGGATGGCTCGAGCGCGGCGGCGTCGCGGCATTCGCGCACATCCGCGGCGGCGGCGAATTCGGGCCGCGGTGGCACGTCGACGCCCAGCGCGAGCATCGTCAGCGCTCGTTCGACGACTTCATCGCAGTGGCGGAGGACCTGATTCGCACCGGTGTGACGACGGCCGCGCAGCTCGGCATCGAAGGCGGCAGCAACGGCGGGTTGCTGGTCGCCGCGTGCATGATGCAGCGTCCGGAGCTCTTCGGCGCGGTGCTGTGCCGCGTCCCGCTGCTCGACATGCAGCGCTACCCGAAGCTCCATGCCGGTGCCGCGTGGCTCGACGAGTACGGCGATCCGGACGATGCGCGCGAGGGCGCGGCGCTTGCGGCTTATTCGCCCTATCACCGTGTGCGCGAAGGTATCGTGTATCCGCCGCTGCTGCTGACGACGTCGACGCGCGACGACCGCGTGCATCCGGCGCATGCGCGCAAGATGGCCGCGCGCATGCATGCGCTCGGCCACGAACGGGTGTGGTACTGGGAGAATACCGACGGCGGCCACGGCAGCGCCGACGATCTCGAACGCGCGGAAGCGGATGCGGCGGAGTTCGGCTTCCTGTGGGCGCATCTCGGCCCTGCGCCCGCGCGCGGGTGAGCGCGGGCGGCCGGCGAGCGGCGTTAGCTGACGACCGCAACGACCGGCGTGTGGTCGGACGGCTGGTCCCATGTGCGCGGCGCGCGGTCGACTTCGCACGACGTGCAGGTATCGGCGAGCGCCGGCGACAGCAGCACGTGGTCGATGCGCAGCCCCGCATTGCGGCGGAACGCGAACATCCGGTAGTCCCACCACGTGAAGGTCTTCTCGGGTTGCTCGAAGCGCCGGAACGCATCGACGAAGCCGAGCTCGATCAGCTTCGCGAAGTGCGCGCGCTCCTGCGGCGACACGAGGTTCTGGCCGACCCATTTCGCCGGGTCGTGCACGTCGCGGTCTTCCGGCGCGATGTTGAAGTCGCCGAGCAGCGCGAGCTTCGGATAGCGCTGCATTTCGGCGGCGAGCCATGCATGCAGCGCGTCGAGCCACTGCATCTTGTAGACGAACTTGTCGGAGTCGGGCGCCTGGCCGTTAGGAAAATACGCGGACACGATGCGCACGCCTTCGACCGTCACGGCGACCACGCGTTGTTGCGGATCGTCGAAGCGGGGGATGTTGCGCACGACGTCCGATTCGTCGACGGTGAGCGTGTCGCGGGCGAGGATCGCGACGCCGTTGTAGGTCTTCTGGCCTGCGAACCAGCTGCGGTAGCCGATGGCCTCGAGATCGGCGCGCGGATACTTCTCGTCCGGCAGCTTCAGCTCCTGCAGGCACAGCACGTCGGTACCGCTTTGCGCGAGCCAGTCGAGCACGTGCTGTTTGCGGACGTTGAGCGAGTTGACGTTCCAGGTGGCGATTTTCATGAACGGGAATGCGTGCGGGGTGAGTGCGAAGGCCGCCATCTTACCGCGAGCACGGGGCACGAACGCGCGCGGCGCGCGATGCACCGCGCATGCTTCCCGTGCGGTGTCGCGCTGGCTTCCGAAGAAATTGTGACAAAAGTGTTGACGTGAGTGCTCCCTCACCCTATAATTTATTTCTCTGACGCGGGGTGGAGCAGTCTGGCAGCTCGTCGGGCTCATAACCCGAAGGTCGTAGGTTCAAATCCTACCCCCGCAACCAAGCACACCAGACGATGTGCAGCGCAAGTGACCGATGCGCGCTTCGTCGACAAGAACCCGGCTCCGTGCCGGGTTTTTTGTTTTCAGCGTGCCGCCCACTCGACCGCCGCCTGCGCATGCAGGGCTGTCGTGTCGAACACCGGCAGCGGCGAGTCGTTCTGTCCGATCAGCAGCGTGATCTCCGTGCAGCCGAGAATCACCGCCAGCGCGCCGCGTTGCGCCAGTTCATCGATGATCGTCACATAGGCCGCGCGCGATCCCGCATCGATCACGCCATGACACAGCTCGTCGTAGATGATCCGGTGCACGTCGCCGCGCGCGGATTCGTCCGGTATCAGCACGTCGAGGCCGAACCTGTCGCGCAAGCGTTCCGCATAGAACGGGAGTTCCATCGTATAGCGCGTGCCGAGCAGCGCGACGCGCTCGACGCCGGCGGCGCGCAGCGCGGCGCCGGTCGGGTCGGCAATGTGCAGGAACGGTAGCGATACCGCCGCCTCGATCGCGCCGTACACGCGGTGCATCGTATTGGTCGTCAGCACGATGAGATCGGCGCCGGCCGCTTCGAGCCGGCGTGCGGCATCCGCCATCCGTTCGCCGAGCGCAGCCCAGTCGTGTGCACGCTGCAGCGCTTCGATCTCCGCGAAATCCACAGTGACGAGCACGCTCTTCGCGTTGTGATGGCCGCCGTGCAGCGCCTTCGAATGGCGGTTGATCATCCGGTAATACTCGGCCGACGATTCCCAGCTCATCCCGCCGATCAGTCCGATCGTCTTCATCCGTCACCTGTGCGTTTCGTATGTCGTGGCGGACAAGTATAGGGACCGGCCCGTGCGCGCGGCGGTACGATCCGCGCGAAGCCGGCCGGTACGGCGCCGCTGCGTGAATGTGGCCGGCGGCGGGCGGTGGGACGCTTCGCGTGCGGCGATGGCGGCACGGCGCAGCACGCAGCAGTTGAAACGGGCACTGTGTTTTTGTACAGTATCGGCACCGTGAACCCGACCATCATTTCGCCAGCCGATCCGGGCGCGCCGCAAAACGGCGACGTGCCGCCGCGCGTGCGCAAGATCATCCACTGCGACTGCGACTGCTTTTATGCGTCGGTGGAGATGCGCGACGACCCGTCGCTGCGCAACCGGCCGCTCGCCGTCGGCGGCCGGCCCGATCAGCGCGGCGTGATCGCGACCTGCAACTACGAGGCGCGGCGCTACGGCGTGCATTCGGCAATGTCGTCGGCGCTGGCGATGCGCAAGTGTCCGGACCTGCTGATCCTGCCGTCCGCGATGGACAAGTACCGCGCGGCGTCGCGGCAGATCATGGCGATCTATCGCGATTACACGCACGACGTCGAGCCACTGTCGCTCGACGAGGCGTATCTCGACGTCACCGGTTCGCAACTCTGCCAGGGCAGCGCGACGTTGATTGCGCGCGAGATCCGCCAGCGCGTGTACGACACGGTCGGCGTGACGGTGTCGGCCGGCGTCGCGCCGAACAAGTTCATCGCGAAGATCGCGTCTGACTGGAACAAGCCCGATGGTCTATTCGTCGTGCGCCCGCATGAGGTCGATGCGTTCGTCGCGGCGCTACCGGTGCGCAAACTGCACGGGGTCGGCAAGGTGACGGCCACGCGGCTCGACCGGCTTGGCATTCAGACCTGCGCGCAGCTGCGCGACTGGTCGCTGATCGATCTGCATCGCGAATTCGGCGCGTTCGGCCGCCGTCTGTACCAGCTCGCGCGCGGCATCGACGAGCGGCCGGTGCAGGCCGATCAGGAGCGCAAGTCGGTCAGTGTCGAGACGACCTACGTGACCGATCTGACGACGCTCGAACAATGCGCGGACGAAATCCGCCGCCTCGTCGTGCAGCTCGATGCGCGAATCGCGCGCGCGGGCGCGGCCCGCTCGATCCGCAAGCTCTACGTGAAGATCCGCTTCGCCGATTTTCAGCGCACGACCGTCGAATGCGTGGCCGACGCGACGAATGCGCAGACGGCCGTCACGCTGCTCGCGAAGGGGCTGCAGCGGCGCGCGCAAGCGGTGCGGCTGCTCGGTGTCGGCGTGCGCATCGACGAGGACACCGCCGAGCGCCGCGGGCAGTTCTCGCTGTTCGACGACGAAGCCGATCGCGTGGGCGTTTCAGCTCACGCGGGCACCAGCCTGAACGAGCCGCGCAACGCCGGTTACGCCGGCGACGCGGACGACAAGGACGACAAAACGCCGGCGCCATGAAAAAAGGCACCGCAGAAGCGGTGCCTGTCGATGCCGCCGGGCGTCCGGCGCTGCGCGCTCAATGCGCGGGGGGGGCCATCCCGTTGTGGCGCAGCAGCGCGTCGATTTCCGGCTCGCGGCCGCGGAACGCCTTGAACGAATCCATCGCCGGGCGGCTGCCTCCGACTTCGAGGATCTCGCGGCGATAGCGCGTGCCGGTCGCCGCGTCGAGCACGCTGCCGCCGGCAGCGGCCGCTTCCTCGAACGCCGCGTACGCGTCGGCCGACAGCACCTCGGCCCACTTGTAGCTGTAGTAGCCGGCTGCATAGCCGCCCGCGAAGATGTGGCTGAACGTGTTCGGCCAGCGCGAGAACGCGGCTTGCGGGATCACGTGGTAGCGCTCGTTGATCTCGCGCGCGAATGCGTTCACGCCGGTCGTGCCGGCCGGGTCGAAGTCGACGTGCAGCAGCATGTCGAACATCGAGAACACGATCTGGCGCAGCGTGCCGAGGCCGCTCTGGAAATTCTTCGCGGCGATCATCTTGTCGAACAGCTCGCGCGGCAGCGACGCGCCCGTATCGACGTGAGACGACATCGACGACAGCACGTCCCATTCCCAGCAGAAGTTTTCCATGAACTGCGACGGCAGCTCGACCGCATCCCATTCGACGCCGTTGATGCCCGACACGCCGAGCTCGTCGACGCGCGTGAGCATGTGATGCAGACCGTGGCCGAATTCATGAAACAGCGTGATGACTTCGTCGTGCGTGAAGCACGCGGGCTTGCCGCCGACCGGCGCCGAGAAGTTGCACGTGAGGTACGCGACCGGCGTTTGCACGGTGCCGCCGCGCTTCGCACGCGCACGCGCATCGTCCATCCACGCGCCGCCGCGCTTGCCTTCGCGTGCATACAGATCGAGATAGAACTGCGCGACGAGCGAGCCGTCGCGATTCTCGACGCGGAAAAAGCGTACGTCCTTGTGCCACACCGGCGCGTCGTCGGGCTTGATGCGCACGCCGAACAGCGTTTCGGTGACGGTGAACAGGCCCTTCAGCACCGCCGGTTCCGGGAAGTACTGCTTGACCTCGTTTTCCGAGAACGCGTAGCGTTGCTGGCGCAGGCGTTCGGCCGCGAACGCGACGTCCCAGGGCGCGAGCTCGGTCAGGCCGAGTTCCTTTGCCGCGAACGCGCGCAGCTCGTCCCAGTCCTTCTCAGCATGCGGGCGCGCGCGCGTCGCGAGATCCTCGAGAAACGCGATCACCTGCTGAGGCGATTCGGCCATCTTCGGCGCGAGCGACACTTCGGCGAAGTTTCGGTAGCCGAGCATCTGCGCTTCTTCGCGGCGCAGCTTCAGTTCGTCTGCAACGATCGCCGTGTTGTCCCATTCCGCTTTGCCGCCACCGTATTGCGGCCCGAGTTCCGATGCGCGCGTCGCATACGCGCGGTACAGCGTCTCGCGCATCGCGCGGTTCTCCGCGTACTGCAGCACCGGGAAATAGGACGGGAAGTGCAGCGTGAATTTCCAGCCTTCCTTGCCGTCCTTCTGGGCGGCTTCGCGAGCCGCTTCGATCGCGTCGCCGGGCAGGCCGGCGAGTTCGGCTTCGTCCTGCGCGAAATACGCATACGCGTTCGTTGCATCGAGCACGTGGTCGGAAAATGCCTTCGACAGCGCGGCCTGCTGCTCCTGCAGTTCGGCGAAGCGCGGCTTCTGGTCTTCCGGCAGCTCGGCCCCGGACAACCGGAAATCGCGCAGCGCGTTGTCGAGGATCTTCTTGCGTTCGGTGGACAACGTCGCGTATTCGGCGCTCGCGGCGATCGCCTTGTACTTTTCGTAGAGCGCGAGGTTCTGGCCGACGCTCGACCAGAATTCGGTCACGCGCGGCAGGTTTTCGCCGTACGCGGCGCGCAGCTCCGGCGTATCGGCGACCGCGTTCAGATGGCCGACGACGCCCCACGCACGCCCGAGCGGCTCGGTCGCCTGCTCGACCGTCTCGACGATCGCGGCCCACGTCGCCGGCGTCGCGGGCGCGCTTGCGCTCTCGACCGCGCGGTTGGCGGCTTCGAGCAGCGTATCGAGGGCGGGCGTCACGTGTTCGGGGCGAATCTCGCCGAAGCGGGGCAGGCCGGAGAAATCGAGGAGCGGATTGGTATTGGCGCTGGCGGACATTAAGACTCCCTGTCTGTTGCCGGATGAACCGGGGTGAAAAGGGTGGGGCGCGATGCGACGACGCCCGATACCGACATTATTGGGGCGCATCGCGCGGTTTCCAATCGTTAGTTTCTAACGGGACGATTGGAGACGCCGGGCGTGGGGTCGGATGCGTGCGGCAGGCAGCACGACGGGGGATCGTGTGACAGCGTTGCGATGCGGCCGCGATGACGGCCGGCGGGGCGCCGGCGCACGAACGCGCGCCGGCTGGACGGAAAGTGGGCTTGCGTGCCGCTTACGCGCCGGCGGCGGCGCGCTCGGCCGCTTCGATCGTGTTGATCAGCAGCATCGTGATGGTCATCGGGCCGACGCCACCCGGCACCGGCGTGATGTGGCCGGCAACTTCCTTCACGCCCGCGAAGTCGACGTCGCCGCACAGCTTGCCCGCGTCGTCGCGGTTCATGCCGACGTCGATCACCGTCGCGCCGGGCTTGACCATGTCGGCCGTCAGGATGTTGCGCTTGCCGACGGCGGCCACCACGATGTCGGCCTGCCGCGTGTGCGCGGCGAGATCGCGTGTCTTGCTGTGGCAGATCGTCACCGTCGCACCGGCTTCGAGCAGCAGCATCGCCATCGGCTTGCCGACGATGTTCGAGCGGCCGATCACGACCGCGTTCGCGCCCTGCAGCGGAATGTCGTGCGCTTCGAACATCTTCATCACGCCATACGGCGTGCACGGGCGGAACAGCGGCTTGCCCGTCATCAGCGCACCGGCGTTAGCGACGTGGAAGCCGTCGACGTCCTTCTCGGGCGCGATCGCCTCGATCACCTTGTGGCTGTCGATGTGCGCCGGCAGCGGCAGCTGGACCAGGATGCCGTGGATTTTCGGATCGCGGTTCAGTTCGTCGATGCGCGCGAGGAGATCGGCTTCCGACAGCGTGTCCGGGTACGCGTCCTTCTGCGAGAAGAAACCGTTGTCTTCGCACGCCTTGATCTTGTTGCGCACGTAGACTTCGCTCGCCGGGTTCGCGCCGACGAGAATCACCGCGAGACCGGGCTGGTGGCCGCGTGCGGTCAGGGCGACGGCACGCTCGGCGGCCTGCGCGCGCAAGGTCTTCGAGAGGGCGTTGCCGTCGATGAGGAGGGCTGTCATGGTGGTGGTCCTGCCGGGAAGTTGGAATGCGGGCGTGCGACGCACGAAACGCCGCAGCAAAGCACGCAATTATACCGGTCGCCTGCCGTCGTCCGACAGCGAATACAAGGAAAGCGTCATGGCGACGCTGCCGGCGCCCCGGGAGGAGACGCCGGGCCGTGCCGCGCGAGGGGGCCGCATCGCGCGGCGCGGCGGTGCGGTGACGCGGCCTGGCCGGGGCCGGCGCCCCGCGGCCGCCCGCGATGCTCAGGCCTGCTTCTTCGACAGCGCGAGGCGCAGCAGATCGGCGACCGTGTTGACGTTCAGCTTTTCCATGATGTTCGCGCGGTGCGCTTCGACCGTCTTGATGCTGATCCCGAGATCGTCGGCGATCTGCTTGTTCAGGCGGCCGGCGATGATCCGCTCGAGCACTTGCTGCTCGCGCGCGGTCAGCTTCGACAGGCGTTCGCTCGCGGCGCGCTGTTCCTGAACGCTCTTGCTTTCGCTTCGGGCCTTGTCGAGCATCCGCTCGACGAGCTTGCGCAGCTCGGCCTCGTCGAACGGTTTCTCGATAAAGTCCATCGCACCCTTTTTCATCGTCGAGACCGCCATCGGCACGTCGCCGTGGCCCGTGACGAAGATGATCGGCAGCGCCGCGTTGTCGGCGATCAGGCGTTCCTGCAGTTCGAGGCCGCTCATGCCCGACATCCGCACATCGAGGATCAGGCACGCGATCTGGCCGGCCTGCTGGGCCGGCTGATACGCATCGAGGAACTGTTCGGCGCTCGAGAAGCATTGCACGCGATAGCCGTTCGCCTCCAGCAGCCAGCGCAGCGAATCCCGTACGGCCTCGTCGTCGTCGACGACGAAGACAGTTTCCTGAGTAGTGGTGACAGGGCTATTCATAGTTCTCCCGTAACGGTATGTGATGCCGATGCCTCGCGCCCCCCTTGGCGGAGCTCAGCGGGTTCCCCAATGGGCAGGCTGCAGTGGAATGTCGCGCCGGAAATGCGGCCGTCCGGTTCGACATTGTTGACCACCCACAGACGCCCCCGATGCGATTCGATGATCGAACGGCAGATGTTCAGCCCCATGCCCATGCCGTCGGACTTGGTGCTGTAAAACGGTTCGAACAGGCGTTCGGCGGTCGCTTCGTCGACGCCCGGACCCTGGTCGATCACGCGGATGTCGACGAAACCCGCATCGATGTCGGCGACGACTCGGATCACGCCGTCCGCCGACGCCGGCTTCACGTCGGCCATCGCCTCGGCCGCGTTCTTCATCAGGTTCACGAGCACCTGTTCGATCAGCACGGGGTCGACATAAATAATAGGCATTCTTGCGAGGATTTCCGTGACGATCCGGATCCTGCGCTTCCTGGCCTCGATTTCGGCGAGCCCGACCGCGTCGGCGACGATGTCCGCGACCCGCGCCGGCTGGCGCTTCGGCTCGCTGCGCTTCACGAATTCGCGGATCCGCTTGACGATCATCCCCGCGCGCAGCGCCTGCTGCGCGGTCTTCTCCAGCGCGGGCTGCAGCGTCTCCGGCGTGCCGCGGCCGCTCTTCACGAGCGCGAGCGTACCCGAGCAGTAGTTGTTGATTGCGGCGAGCGGCTGATTCAATTCGTGAGCAATCGACGACGCCATTTCGCCCATCGTCATCAATCGACTCGTGAACTGCAGCTTCTCTTCCTGTTGTTGCGCGAGTTCCTGCGCCTTCTTGCGGGTCGTGATGTCGGTCGCGATCTGCATCTGCGCGAGATGGCCGTCCACCCACTGGATGTACTGGCGACGCACCTCGAACCACTTCTGGATGCTCTCGACGTATACCTCCTGCGCGTCGGCCGTGCTGCTCGTCAGCGCGGCTGCCGGCAGGCCCGCGAACGCATCCACCATGTCGATCGAGTCGGACGATGCCTGCGCGCGATCGAAGCCGCCGCCCGACAGTTCGAGATGGCCGTCCGGGCGGATCCCGAACAGGTGGCGGTAGTAGCGGTTCGCGAACAGCAGCTCGGCCTCGTCGGCCGCGAGCACCGACACCGCGGCGTCGAGGCTTTCGAGCACCGTCGTGAAGCGTTCGTGCGCGGCCGCGAGTTCTTCGCGCGCGCGCTTCGGCTCGGTGATGTCGGTCATCGACGACATCCACCCGGTCTGGCGTCCGGAGCTGTCGATCAGCGGCGACACGTAGAGGCGCGCATGGAACAGCGTGCCGTTCTTGCGCCGTACGCGCAGCTCGAAGCCCGAGCTCGGCGCCTTGCCGCGCAGCGTCATGTCGAGCTGGCGCTGCATTTCCGGGTACGCGTCGCGCGGCCAGTACGGGAACGGCGCGACCTTGCCGACGAGGTCCGTCTCGTCCCAGCCGGTCATTCGGCAGAAGGCCGGATTCACGTGCGTGATGCGGCCGTGCATGTCGAGCACGCGCATGCCGATCAGCACCGAGTTTTCCATTGCGCGGCGGAAGAACGCTTCCGCGTACAGCGCCTGCTGTGCCTCGAAACGCTGGCGCGTGTGCTTCCACAGGCTCCAGAGGCTCCACAGCACGAAGCACGACAAGCCGGCCACGAGCCACACGAGCGTGTTGTTCGTCAGGTTCGTGAGCTGCGGAAATGCGTAGACACGCACGGTCAGCCCCTGGCCGGGCGGATCGAGCGGGAGGTCGTAGTGGGAGTCGCGCGGCAGGCGCGGGCGTGTCGACGTCGACGACAGTTCGCGATTGTTCGAGTCGGTGATCGAGATCTTGTACTTCGACGACAACTCCTGGGGGATGTCGTGCTTCAGGATCCCTTCGACCGAGAACACCGCGGCGATCGAGCCGAGATATTCGCGGTCGCCGCGCATCACGGGCGTCTGCAGCGTGATGAAGCCGTTGCCGAAGTCGTCGTAAAGCAGCGGCGAATACGCCTGGCGGCGCGTGCTGCGCGCTTCGTCGTACGCGCCGCGCACTGCGTCCTGCATTTGCGCGTCGCCGGGCTTCGCGAGCCGCTGGCCGAGCAGCGGCGGATGCACCGTCGGCCAGCGCTGCACGCCGGGCGCGGTGTACCAGTTCAGATAGAGGATTTCCGGATGCGTCTGCATCACGTCCGCGACGGCCATCTGGAAAGCGTTCTGGTCGAGGCGGCCGGACGCGAGATCGCGCGACAGCGCCTGCAGCTGCTCCTGCGCACCCGTCATCGACAGGCGGATCTGCTGCTGCGCCCATGCGACGTTGCGGAACAGCGTGTCTTCCTGCTGCTGCTGTTCGCGGCGATTGAGGCTCCATAGAATGAGGCTCATCACCACGAGGAACACGAGGATCGACAGCAGGGGCGTCAGCAAATAGGAATTGGACCACCACGGTCCGTGGTGCCAGCGGGACGGCTGCGACTCTGCCGGCGGGCCCGACGGTCGCGCCGAGCGTGCGAAAAGCCGATCGGTCAACATGGCAGGATTGTAGCGCAGCGCAATACATGGAAAACCCATGCCGGATATGTTGAACGGAAACGAATTTGTGCGCGCGCCGCGCGCCTCGGAGCCCCGCCGGATGGGTGCAGCGCAGCAATATTCCGCATTACGAGAAAAGATCTCATAATTCGAAAATTTTGTTGCGCGTGTCCGGGCACGCTCATTACAATCCGTCGGAGCTTGCCCGCAGCCGGTCGCGTCGCGTCGTCTGCACGAGAGCGATCCTCACATTCCAGGACCCAGGAGACGAGAATGTCCGCTGTACCGAACGAAGTGATGAAATATGTCGCCGCCGAACGTGACGACGACCCGCAAGAAACCGTCGAATGGCTCGAGTCGCTCGATGGCGTGATCTCCTCCGTGGGCACCGGCCGCGCGCACTACCTGATCGAAAAGCAGATCGAATTCGCGCGCATGCATGGCGAACACCTGCCGTTCTCCGCCAATACCCCGTACATCAACACGATTCCGGTCGAAGCCCAGGCGAAGATTCCGGGCGACCAGGACATCGAGCACCGCATCCGTTCGTACACGCGCTGGAACGCGCTCGCGATGGTGCTGCGCGCAGGCAAGGACACGAACGTCGGCGGCCACATCGCATCGTTCGCCTCGGCCGCGACGCTCTATGACGTCGGCTACAACCATTTCTGGCACGCAGCGTCCGATCAGCACGGCGGCGATCTCGTGTTCGTTCAGGGCCACTCGTCGCCCGGCGTCTACTCGCGCGCGTTCCTGCTCGGCCGCCTGTCGGAAGAGCAGCTCGACAACTTCCGTCAGGAAGTCGACGGCAAGGGCATCTCGTCGTATCCGCACCCGTGGCTGATGCCGGACTTCTGGCAGTTCCCGACCGTGTCGATGGGTCTCGGCCCGATCATGGCGATCTACCAGGCGCGTTTCATGAAGTACCTGGAATCGCGCGGCATCGCGAAGACGGAAGGCCGCAAGGTCTGGGCATTCCTCGGCGACGGCGAGACCGACGAGCCGGAATCGCTCGGCGCGATCGGCATGGCGAGCCGCGAGAAGCTCGACAACCTCGTATTCGTGATCAACTGCAACCTGCAGCGTCTCGACGGCCCGGTGCGCGGCAACGGCAAGATCATCCAGGAACTGGAATCGGAATTCCGCGGCGCCGGCTGGAACGTGATCAAGGTCATCTGGGGCAGCCGCTGGGACGCGCTGTTCGCACGCGACAAGTCGGGCGCGCTGATGCGCCGGATGATGGAATGCGTCGACGGCGAATACCAGACGTACAAGTCGGAGTCGGGCGCATACGTTCGCGAGCACTTCTTCAACACGCCTGAGCTGAAGGCGCTCGTCGCCGACTGGTCGGACGACGACATCTGGGCGCTGAACCGCGGCGGCCACGATCCGCACAAGATCTACGCGGCATTCCACGAAGCGACCAACACGAAGGGCGCGCCGACCGTCATCCTCGCGAAGACCATCAAGGGCTACGGGATGGGCGAGTCGGGCCAGGCGATGAACATCACGCACCAGCAGAAGAAGCTGCCGGTCGAGCAACTGAAGAAGTTCCGTGACCAGTTCCGCCTGCCGATCACCGACGAGCAGATCGCTGACGTGCCGTACCTGAAGTTCGAGGAAGGCTCGAAGGAACTCGAATACATGCGCCAGAAGCGCATGGACCTCGGCGGCTACCTGCCGCACCGCCGCGAGAAGGCGACGTCGCTGCCGGTGCCGGCGCTCGACGCGTTCGAGCCGCTCCTGAAGGGCACGGGCGAAGGCCGCGAGATCTCGACGACGATGGCGTTCGTGCGGATCCTGAACATCCTGCTGAAGGACAAGGCGCTCGGCAAGCGCGTCGTGCCGATCGTCCCGGACGAATCGCGTACGTTCGGCATGGAAGGCCTGTTCCGCCAGATCGGTATCTGGAACCAGGAAGGCCAGAAGTACGTGCCGGAGGATTCCGACCAGCTGATGTTCTACAAGGAATCGCAAACCGGCCAGATCCTGCAGGAAGGCATCAACGAAGCGGGCGGCATGTGCGACTGGATCGCGGCGGCGACGTCGTACTCGACGCACGGCGAGATCATGGTGCCGTTCTACATCTTCTACTCGATGTTCGGCTTCCAGCGGATCGGCGACCTCGCATGGGCGGCGGGCGACATGCGCTCGCGCGGCTTCCTGCTCGGCGGCACCGCCGGCCGCACGACGCTGAACGGCGAAGGCCTGCAGCACGAAGACGGCCACTCGCTGCTGTGGGCGGCATCGGTGCCGAACTGCGTGAGCTACGACCCGACGTTCGGCTACGAACTCGCGGTGATCATCCAGGACGGCCTGCGCCGCATGGTGCAGGACCAGGAAGACGTGTACTACTACATCACGGTGATGAACGAGAACTACGAGCACCCGGCGATTCCGCAGGGCGAGCACGTGGCGGCCGACATCATCAAGGGCATGTACTCGTTCAAGAAGGCCGACGCCGACAAGAAGGCGCCGCGCGTGCAGTTGCTGGGCGCGGGCACGATCTTCAACGAAGTGATCGCCGCCGCCGAGCTGCTGAAGAACGACTGGGGCGTCGCCGCCGACCTTTGGAGCGTGCCGAGCTTCACCGAGCTCGCGCGCGAAGGCCACGACGTCGAGCGCTGGAACCTGCTCCATCCGGCCGAAGAGCGTCGCCTGTCGCACGTGCAGAAGTGCCTGAAGGACACGCAAGGTCCGGTCATCGCATCGACCGACTACGTGCGTGCGCTGGTCGACCAGATCCGCGGCCAGATCGATCGCCGCTTCGTTGTGCTGGGCACCGACGGCTTCGGTCGTTCGGACACCCGCGAGAAGCTGCGTCACTTCTTCGAAGTCGACCGTCACTGGGTCACCGTCGCCGCGCTGAACGCGCTGGCCGACGAAGGCACGATCGAGCGCAAGGTTGTCGCGGATGCGATCGCCAAGTACAACCTCGATCCGTCGAAGCCCAACCCGATGACCGTTTAACGCACACGCCCGTGTGATGCCGCGCGCCGCTTCCCGGAGAGGCGCGCGCGGCCATGGAGACACAAAAAGATGAGTCAAGCGATCGAAGTGAAGGTGCCGGATATCGGCGATTACAAGGACGTGCCGGTGATCGAGATCGGCGTGAAGGTGGGCGATACGGTCGAGCCGGAGCAATCGCTCGTCACGCTCGAGTCGGACAAGGCGACGATGGACGTGCCGAGCCCGGTTGGCGGCGTGGTGAAGGAGATCAAGGTCAAGGTCGGCGACTCCGTGTCGGAAGGCTCGCTGATCGTGCTGCTCGAAGGCAGCGCAGCCGGCCAGGCGAACGGCGCGGCCGCGCCGGCCGCGGCGTCGGCGCCTGCAGCAGCGCCGGCACCGGCCGCAGCGCCCGCGGCCGCACCTGCCGCACCTGCCGCATCCGGCGGTACGCTCGAAGTGAAGGTGCCCGACATCGGCGACTACAAGGATGTGCCGGTTATCGAAATCGGCGTGAAGGTGGGCGACACGGTCGAGAAGGAACAGTCGCTCGTCACGCTCGAGTCGGACAAGGCGACGATGGACGTGCCGAGCCCGGCCGCCGGCGTCGTGAAGGACATCAAGGTAAAGGTGGGCGATTCGGTGTCGGAAGGCACGCTGATCGTGCTGCTCGAAGCCGCCGGCGCATCGGCTGCGGCCGCACCGCAGGCGAGCGCACCGGCGCCCGCCGCAGCCGCTGCGGCGCCTGCCGCTGCACCGGCACCGGCGAAGGCCGCACCGGCTCCGGCACCGGCTGCCGCTGCATCGGCCGCTGCGCCGTCGGGCGAATACCGCGCCAGCCACGCATCGCCGTCGGTGCGCAAGTTCGCGCGCGAACTGGGCGTCGAAGTCGCGCGCGTGCAGGGTACCGGGCCGAAGGGCCGCATCACGAAGGAAGACATCACGGGCTTCGTGAAGGGCGTGATGACGGGCCAGCGCGCGGCGCCGGCTGCGGCAGCCGCGCCGGCAGGCGGCGGCGAACTGAACCTGCTGCCGTGGCCGAAGGTCGACTTCTCGAAGTTCGGCCCGTTCGAGGCGAAGCCGCTGTCGCGCATCAAGAAGATCTCGGGCGCGAACCTGCATCGCAACTGGGTGATGATCCCGCACGTCACGAACAACGACGAAGCGGACATCACCGAGCTCGAAGCGCTGCGCGTGCAGCTGAACAAGGAGCACGAGAAGGCGGGCGTGAAGTTCACGATGCTCGCGTTCGTGATCAAGGCAGTCGTCGCCGCGCTGAAGAAATTCCCGACTTTTAACGCGAGCCTCGACGGCGACAACCTGGTGTTCAAGCAGTACTACCACATCGGGTTTGCCGCCGATACGCCGAACGGTCTCGTCGTGCCGGTGATCCGCGACGCGGACAAGAAGGGACTCGTCGACATCGCGAAGGAAATGGCCGAACTGTCGAAGGCTGCGCGCGACGGCAAGCTGAAGCCCGACCAGATGCAGGGTGGCTGCTTCTCGATTTCGTCGCTCGGCGGGATCGGCGGCACGCACTTCACGCCGATCATCAACGCGCCGGAAGTCGCCATCCTCGGGCTGTCGCGCGGTCAGATGAAACCGGTGTGGGACGGCAAGCAGTTCGTGCCGCGGTTGACGCTGCCGCTGTCGCTGTCGTATGACCATCGTGTCATCGATGGCGCGGAAGCCGCGCGGTTCAATGCGTATCTCGGCGCGTTGCTGGCCGATTTCCGCCGCATCATTCTTTGATGAGCGTGGGAGTGGCTCGCGCGGGCGTGGTCTTTTTGTCAGTGATCCGCGCCTCGTCGTTGAACCTGTTGCGCTAACGGTCTATCAGTGTCGCCCCTGCGCGGGGCGGCGGTTACTTTTCTTTGTCCCACAGGGACTACCTTCGGGTCGTCTTCCAAGGAAAAGTAACCAAAAGAAAGGCGCGTCCTTGGGCGGACGGCAGAGGTGGTACTGCCCAGGTTCGTGTTCTTTGGTCGGGCCGTAGTCGCGGGTTTTTCTCTGCGGGCTTCTCCCCCTCTGTCTGCAGCCAATCAAGAAGGGGACAGTAATGAGTCTCATCGAAGTCAAGGTTCCGGATATCGGCGATTTCAGCGGCGTCGATGTCATCGAAGTCAACGTCAAACCCGGCGACGTGATCGAAAAAGAGCAAACGCTCATCACGCTCGAATCCGATAAAGCCTCCATGGAAGTGCCCAGCGACGTCGCCGGCACCGTGAAGGAAATCAAGATCAAGGCCGGCGACAAAGTCTCGCAAGGCACGGTCATCGCCATCGTCGAAGCATCGGCAGGCGCTGCCGCACCCGCGAAGGCACCGGAGCCCGCGAAGGCCGCAGCACCGGCTCCGGCCCCTGCGCCCGCCGCTCCGGCGGCCGCGCCGCAAGCCGGCAGCTACGGCGGTGCCGCCGACATCGAGTGCGACATGCTCGTGCTCGGCGCCGGCCCCGGCGGCTACTCGGCCGCGTTCCGCGCCGCCGACCTCGGCATGAAGACGGTGCTGGTCGAGCGCTATTCGACGCTCGGCGGCGTGTGCCTGAACGTCGGCTGCATCCCGTCGAAGGCACTGCTGCATACGTCGCTCGTCGTCGAGGAAGCGGCGGCGCTTGCTTCGCACGGCATCACGTTCGGCAAGCCGCAAGTCGATCTCGACAAGCTGCGCGACTTCAAGGGCGGCGTCGTCAAGAAGCTGACGACGGGCCTCGCCGGCATGGCCAAGGCACGCAAGGTCGAAGTGGTCACCGGCGTCGGCGCATTCGTCGATCCGTACCACATGGAAGTGCAGGGCGAAAACGGCAAGAAGGTCGTCAAGTTCAAACAGGCGATCATCGCCGCCGGCTCGCAAGCGGTGAAGTTGCCGTTCATGCCCGAAGATCCGCGCGTCGTCGACTCGACGGGCGCACTCGAACTGCGCCAGTTGCCTAAGCGCATGCTCGTGATCGGCGGCGGCATCATCGGCCTCGAAATGGCAACGGTCTACTCGACGCTCGGCGCCGAGATCGACGTCGTCGAAATGATGGACGGCCTGATGATGGGCGCCGATCGCGATCTCGTGAAGGTCTGGGAAAAGTACAACGCGAAGCGGTTCGGCAACGTGATGCTGAAGACCAAGACGGTCGGCGCGGAAGCGAAGGAAGACGGCATCTACGTGAAGTTCGAGGGCGAGAAGGCGCCGGCGGAAGCGCAGCGCTACGACCTCGTGCTCGTCGCGGTGGGCCGTAGCCCGAACGGCAAGAAGATTGGTGCCGACAAGGCCGGCGTCGCCGTCACCGACCGCGGGTTCATCGAAGTCGACAAGCAGATGCGCACGAACGTCCCGCACATCTTCGCGATCGGCGACATCGTCGGCCAGCCGATGCTCGCGCACAAGGCCGTCCATGAAGGCCACGTCGCGGCGGAAGCCGCACACGGCGAGAAGGCGTACTTCGACGCGCTGCAGATCCCGTCGGTCGCGTACACCGATCCGGAAGTGGCGTGGGCTGGCAAGACGGAAGACCAGTGCAAGGCCGAAGGCATCAAATACGGCAAGGCCGTATTCCCGTGGGCCGCGTCGGGCCGCGCAATCGCAAACGGCCGCGACGAAGGCTTCACGAAGCTGATCTTCGACGAGGAAACCCATCGCGTGATCGGCGGCGGCATCGTCGGCCTGAACGCGGGCGACCTGATCAGCGAAGTGTGCCTCGCCGTCGAGATGGGCGCGGACGCGGAAGACATCGGCAAGACGATCCATCCGCACCCGACGCTCGGCGAATCGGTCGGCATGGCCGCCGAACTGTACGAGGGCGTCTGTACCGACCTGCCGCCGCAACGCAAGAAGTAACGGCATCGGCACGGCCCGCCGCGCGCCGGCCGCAAAAACGCCGCCGCCCGGAATTTCCGGACGGCGGCGTTTTGTTTCGGACGGCCGACTGCAGCCGCGCCAACAATCTGACGGTGCCCGATAAGCACGTTCGGGCGCCGGAAACGAAAAAGCCGCGCATGGCGCGGCTTCTTCAGGAGCAGCGGACGCTTACGCGGCCGGCTTGCTCGTCGTACGGCGCGAGGCAGCGGCCGTCGCGGCCTTCGTCGCGACAGCGGCAGCCGCGTTGAAGTTCGTTTCCGCGATCTCGACCGCTTGCTTCGCAGCCTTCTGGACCGTTTCGTACGTCGTGTTCGCGGCGTTCAGCGCCGACTTCAGCGCGGCGACAGCCGTTTCCGAACCGGCCGGCGCGTTCTTCGCGACGTTGTCCACGAGCGCCTGGACCTTCTTGTTCTGCTCTTCGAACTGAGCTTCGGCGACCTTCGCGAACTCCGCTTGCGTCGACGACGCGATTTCGTACAGGTGACGGCTGTACGACAGCACCTTTTCCGCGACCGGCTGCGACAGGCTTGCCTGCAGCGCGATCAGCTCCTGCGCATCTTTCACCGACAGCAGACGCTGCGCGTTTTCCTGGCTTTCCGTCAGCGTCGACTTCACGACCTGCAGATTCAGTTCGATCAGCTTTTCGACGCCTTCGAACGCCTTGGTCGTCAGACCGAACAGGCTCTCGAGGTTGGCTTTCTGTGCGGCGGCGATTTGCTCGGGGGTCAGCAAGGACATGTCAAGCTCCTGAAAAGCGATCGCGTCGATCGCAGGGATAAAGGGCACTACGACGGGGAACTTCGGTGCGCGCGCTTTGTGCAACGCAGCAATGAGCCATATTTTAGGGCACCGAAAACTGTTGTCAAGCACTTTTTGTGCGTTGCACAATCGCGACAAATTATCGACAAAACAACAAGTTATCGTGGTCGTTCGGAATCGGTTTCAGGCGTGATCCCAGATGGTGCGCACGCGGGCGGGGCACACGCATCGCACCATGATCCAGCACAGGTAAACCTGACAGGCACGTGGAACGTTATGCTTCTGTTCCTGTCGAAAAGCGCGCCCTTTGGATGCGCACGCCGTGGCGACGTGCCGCCGCCACGGCTGTGACCGGTGCCATTGGCACACCGAGCGCCGGATACGTACTTTCCCGCTTTACGTACTTTCCCCGCTTTAACTTGTCGCCGAAGTGACGTTATCTCAATTAACCGCGTGGTAATCGGGAGACGGGTACTGTCGGGCCGCGCTCTCCATCAATTTTTTCGATGGGAGCGGGAGGGTCGATCGATGGAAGGTCGGTCGATTCTTACATTCCGGTTTAAAGACGATCGGTAAGTGCCTAATATTGCTCTTTTTTTCAGCTTTAACTACACTTGCGGAAACCTCCCGCCCGCTTTGTCCAGACCCCAATGAAAGCCGAATCGTTTTCACCACGCAGATTGTTGCAGAGCATGACGCTCGGCACGGCTGTGTCGGTCGCCGTCGCGTTGCTCGCGACCGCCGTGCCCGCTGACGCAGTTGCCGCCACTGCGAAGACCCACCAGGCCGCCAAGAAAGCCGCTTCCGCTTCGTCCGCGAAGAAGAAGACCGCGAAAGCCGCCTCCGCCAACGTCGCGTCGGCCGATGGGCCTCGGGCATCGCGCAAGCGCGTGACGCTCGCGTCGAACGTGCACGGCCATCGCGGTGCGGTGCGCAAGGTTGCGTTCCAGCCGCGCCGCCCGACGGTCGGCCAGGCCTTCGGCCTGCACGACACGCCTGACGCGCTCGCGCTGCGCTCGAGCGTCGCATACGTCGTCGACCAGAATACCGGCGAGCCGCTGTTCGACAAGAATTCGCACGCGGTCGTGCCGATCGCGTCGATCTCGAAGCTGATGACGGCGATGGTCGTGCTCGACTCGAAGGCGCCGATGACCGATCAGCTCGAAGTCACCGACGAGGACCGCGATTACGAGAAGGGCACGGGCTCGCGCCTGTCGGTCGGCTCGGTCCTGTCGCGCGAGGACATGCTGCACATCGCGCTGATGGCCTCGGAAAACCGCGCGGCGGCCGCGCTGTCGCGGTACTACCCGGGCGGGCGTCCGGCGTTCATCGCGGCGATGAACGCGAAGGCGAAGGCGCTGGGCATGAACGACACGCACTTCGAGAATTCGACGGGTCTGTCGAGCTCGAACGTGTCGAGCGCGCGCGACCTCGTGAAGATGGTCAATGCGGCGTACCAGTACCCGCTGATTCGCCAGTTCTCGACTGATCGTACCTACGATGTCTATACCGGCAAGCGTAACCTCGTCTACAACAGCACGAATGCGCTGATTCGCGGCAACGGCTCGTGGGACATCGGTCTGCAGAAGACGGGCTTCATCAACGAGGCGGGTGAATGTCTCGTGATGCAGGCGACGATCCATGGCCGGCCGATGGTGATGGTGCTGCTGGATTCGTTCGGCAAGTATTCGCGCTTTGCCGACGCGGCGCGCCTGCGCAACTGGCTGGATGCCGGCGGCGGCGAGCGGCTGACGGCGGCCAACACCGCGAACGGCGGCACCTGATCGCACCGCGGCGGCGCGCCGCCGCGTACCGGTCGCAAAACAAAAAGCCCCGCGACAGCGGGGCTTTTGCGTTGGTGAACAGCGAACGCGCGGCTCACGCGTGCCGTTGCAGCCCTTCCGTGTCTTTTTCGGGGGCGGGGCGGTAGCCGAGCGATTCCGAGATGGTCAGTGCGGTGCGGCTCAGCTGGCCGAGCCATGCGTCCTGCAGCCGGTCGGCCGGCGCCGACAGCGACAGGCCCGCGACGAGCTTGCCCGAGTCGTCGTAGATGCCGGCGGCGATGCAGCGCACGCCGAGCTCCAGCTCCTCGTTGTCGCGTGCACACGATTGCTGGCGCACGATCGTCAGTTCGCGCTCGAGCTTCGCGATGTCGGTGATGCTGTTCTGGGTATGTCCGGACAGCCCGGTGCGCGTCGCATACGCACGCACGCGCGCCGTTTCGTCGGCCGCGAGAAACAGCTTGCCGACCGACGTCAGGTGCAGCGGCGCACGTCCGCCGATCGCGCGGACAACCTGCATCCCCGAACGCTCCGAATAAGCGCGTTCGATATAGACGATTTCGTCGCCCTGGCGCACCGACAGATTCACCGTCTGCCCGGTGAGGCGGTGCAGTTCGCGCATCGGCATCAACGCTGCGTCGCGCACCGACAGGCGCGCCTTCACGAGGTTGCCGAGCTCGAGCAGCCGCATGCCGAGCCGGTAGGTGCCGGGATCGGAGCGGTCGACGAGGCGGCACGTCACCATGTCGTTGAGGATGCGGTGCGCGGTCGACGGATGGAGATCCGTGCGCTGCGCAAGTTCCTTCAGGCTGACGGGGTCGCTGTGCGCGGCGAGCGCGTCCAGCAGCCGCATCATGCGTTCGATCACCTGGATCGATGTTTTGGAATCCGGGGCGGGTTGGCTCATGTCGGGGGGAGAATCGGTTGACGCGTCAAGCGGTGTTGCGACGATTGTATCTCGTATTGTGAAAAAAGCGAACGCCGTTCGAGGAAGTCCTCGCTTGGGATGGCTGTCGGCGGTTGTACACGCGCCGGCGTTGGTCCCGCCGGCCAAACGGCGGATAATGAGGGCCGTTTTCTCGAAGGAGCGCATATGCGAGTCGGTTTGTTCGTCACCTGCCTGGTCGACCTGATGCGTCCGGAAATCGGCTTTTCGGCGCTGAAACTGATTCGCGATGCCGGCTACGAGGTATTCGTGCCGCCCGCGCAAACCTGCTGCGGCCAGCCGGCCTACAACTCGGGCGACCGCGCGCTCGCACGCGACCTCGCCGAAAAGACGCTGCGCGAGTTCGAGCAATTCGATTACGTCGTCGCGCCGTCGGGTTCGTGCGGCGGCATGATCCGCGCGCACTACGGCGACCTGTTCCGCGACGACCCCGAACTGATGGGGCGCTATGTGCGGTTCCAGCAGAAGGTCTACGAACTCACCGATTTCCTCGCGAACGTTGCAAAGGTCACGCTGCCGCCCGGCGAATTCGCCGGCCCCGTCACGTATCACGATTCCTGCTCCGGCCTGCGGGAGCTCGGCGTGAAGGCGCAGCCGCGCGCGCTGCTGGCGCAGCGCGGCGTTGCCGTCACCGAGATGAAGGACTGCGAGCACTGCTGCGGCTTCGGCGGCACGTTCGCGGTGAAGTACGGCGGCATTTCGGCGGCAATCGCCGACGAAAAATGCGCGAACGTGCGCGCGTCCGGCGCGGGTGCAGTCGTGCTCGGCGACCTCGGCTGCATGCTGAACATCGAAGGGCGGTTGCGCCGCATCGGCGACCGCGACACACGCGTGCTGCACGTTGCGCAGGTCCTGGCGGGCGACGTTTGACGACGCCCGGTTCCGCTCACATTTCTCCCGATACCGCGATGCAAGTCCAATCGATGCATTTCAAGGCGCGTGCCGGCCAGAAGCTCGCCGACCAGCGTCTGCAGCAGAACCTGAAGAAACTGTCGACGAAGTTCGTGTCAGCACGTGCGGACGCGATGACGGCGATCGACTTCCCGGCGACGCGCGCCGCGCTCAAGGCGCGCCGCAATCGTGCGCTGGAAAACCTCGACGTATGGCTCGACGCTTTCGAGCGCGAGGCGACGCGGCGCGGCACGACGGTGCTGTATGCGGAAACGACGGCGGATGCCGCGCGGCTCGTCGCCGATATCGCTCGGCGCCACGACGTGAAGAAGGTCATCAAGACGAAGTCGATGGTCTCGGAGGAAATGCGCCTGAACGCGGTGCTGGCCGAAATGGGCGTGCAGTCGATCGAGACGGACCTCGGCGAATACATTCTGCAGATCAACGACAACGAGCCGCCGAGCCACATCATTGCGCCCGTCGTCCACAAGGACAAGGACGAGATCGCCGACCTGTTCGCGCGCACGCACCAGCGCGAGCGGCTGACCGAGATTCCGGACATGACGCGCGAGGCGCGCGAGGTGCTGCGTCCGCATTTTCTGTCGGCCGACATGGGCGTGACGGGCGGCAACTTCGTCATCGCCGAGACGGGCTCGGTTGCGATCGTCACGAACGAAGGTAACGAAGGGATGTGCACGGTGATGCCGCGCGTGCATGTCGCCGTGACGGGCATCGAGAAGGTGCTGCCGACGCTCGAGGATCTCGCGACCGCGATGCGCCTGCTGCCGCGCTCCGCGACCGGACAGAAGACGTCGAACTACTTTTCGCTCCTCACCGGCCCGCGCGGCCCGGGCGACGAAGACGGGCCCGAGCACAACTACGTGGTGCTCGTCGACGGCGGCCGCACGGGCCTGCTCGGCGGCGAGTTCCAGGAGATGCTGCGCTGCATCCGCTGCGGCGCGTGCATGAACCATTGCCCCGTGTACCAGAAGGTCGGCGGCCACGCATACGGATGGGTCTATCCGGGCCCGATGGGATCGGTGTTGACGCCCAGTTACGTCGGCGTCGATCGCGCGCTCGACCTGCCGCAGGCCGCGACGCTGTGCGGCGAGTGCGACAGCGTGTGCCCGGCCGGGATCCCGCTGTCGCACCTGCTGCGCACGCTGCGCGAGAAGCAGGTCGAGCGGCACCTGCGGCCGTGGCGCGAACGGGCCGCGCTTGCGGCCTGGGGCTTTTTCGCGCGCCGGCCGATGCTCTACGCGCTGACGACCAAACTCGCGGTGCGGATTCTCGAGCGGCTCGGCGGCAGCGGAGGCACGCTGCGGCGCCTGCCGATGATGGGCGGGTGGATGGACACGCGCGACATGCCGACCCCGACCGGCCGCACGTTCCGCGAACTGTACGCAGCATCGCAAACTCACCTCGGCTGACGACTGTTCATCGAGCGGCAACAGAGCGTTCGCTATTTACATATTTATCCTGATAGATGCGGTCTATAGAATGTGGCTTGTAGTCCCCGAAAGTGGCTTCGGGGAATGAGGTCAAGGAGCCGCATCATGAGAAAGACAATATCGATGTACTGGCCGCTGGCAATCGTCGTCCCGCTCGCCGCGGCCGCTTATCTGCACGCGATCGGCGATGCGCCGTCGCGTGGCCCGATCGCCGTGCATCAGGCATCGGCCGAACTGGCGCGCGCGGTGTCGTTCGGGCTCGTCGGCGACGCGGCGACGCCGTTGCCGGCCGCTTCCGGCGATGTCGTGCTCGCTGCACCGAAGGCGCTGTAATGCACGCGGCCGTCGCTTTGCGCGGCGACGCGATTCCGGACGCCTTTGTATAATGGCGTGTTGTTCTCCGTCGCGGTTCGCCGCCCCTTTCCGATAGAGCGATGACCCGCGTTGCGATCTGTTTCGTCTGTCTCGGCAATATCTGCCGTTCGCCCACCGCAGAAGGCGTGATGCGTCATCAGGTGGACGCGGCCGGGCTGGCCGACCGGATCGCGATCGATTCGGCGGGCACCGGCGACTGGCACGTCGGCGAGCCGCCCGACACGCGCGCGCAGGCCGCTGCACGCACGCGTGGCTATGACTTGTCGGCGTTGCGGGCGCGACAGGTGAGCGCGGCGGATTTCGAGCGGTTCGACCTGCTGCTGGCGATGGATGAAGCAAACCTCGCCGAGCTGCGCCGGCGCTGCCCGGCCGAGCATCGCGACAAGTTGCGTCTGCTGATGGAGTTCGCGCCGGGCGCGGCCGAGACCGAAGTCGCCGATCCTTATTTCGGCGGTGCGCAGGGTTTCGAGCAGGTGCTCGATCAGGTCGAGCGCGCGTGCGCGGGCCTGCTGGAGACGCTGCGCAGCCGCGCGGCACGCTGATCGCGGCACGGTATTCAGCGCATTGCGAATACCCTGCCGTAGACATGGATACTTGACTAAAAACGTCAAATATTTATACTTGACCAAAATCGTCAAGATTGCAGTCCCCTAGACACCATGAGACTCACCACCAAAGGCCGTTTCGCCGTCACGGCGATGATCGACTTGGCACTGCGCCAGGAGCAGGGCCCGGTGACGCTTGCAGGCATCAGCCAGCGCCAGCGGATTTCGCTCTCGTATCTCGAACAGCTGTTCGGCAAGCTGCGCAGGCATGAAATCGTCGAATCCGTGCGCGGCCCGGGCGGCGGTTACAACCTCGCGCGCCGCGCGCAGGACGTCACCGTTGCCGACATCATCATCGCAGTCGATGAGCCGCTCGACGCCACGCAGTGCGGCGGCAAAGGCACGTGCGACGGCTCGAAGCAGCCCGACGGCCATTGCATGACGCACGAGCTGTGGTCGACCCTGAACCAGAAAATGGTCGAATACCTCGATTCGGTATCGCTGCAGGATCTCGTCGATCAGCAGCGTGCTCGCGAGGGCGCACCGGCGGTGCTGCGCGACCGGCGCACGCCGGAGCCCGTCGCGGCGCCGGCCGAACCCGTGCGCACGATGCCGCTCGGCCCCAATTCGGTGTTCAACATCGCGAGTTCGTGAACGCGAACGCGCCGTACACCCCATAACGCACATAGTCCCTGCACAGAATCCCCGGAGCGACAGATGACCCAAGAGACTCTCCACCTGCCCATCTACATGGATTACAGCGCGACGACGCCGGTCGATCCGCGGGTGGTCGACAAGATGGTGCCGTACCTGCGCGAGCAGTTCGGCAACCCGGCATCGCGCAGCCACGCGTACGGCTGGGATGCCGAACGCGCGGTCGAGGAAGCGCGCGAACAGGTGGCTGCGCTTGTGAATGCGGATCCGCGCGAAATCATCTGGACGTCCGGCGCAACGGAATCGGACAACCTCGCAATCAAGGGTGCCGCGAACTTCTACAAGGGCAAGGGCAAGCACATCATCACGGTGAAAACCGAGCACAAGGCCGTGCTCGACACCTGCCGCGAGCTCGAGCGCGACGGCTTCGAAGTCACCTATCTCGACGTGAAGGAAGACGGCCTGATCGATCTCGACGTGTTCAAGGCCGCGCTGCGCCCGGACACGATCCTCGTGTCGGTGATGCACGTGAACAACGAGATCGGCGTGATCCAGGACATCGAAACGATCGGTGAGATCTGCCGCGAGAAGGGCATCGTGTTCCACGTCGACGCCGCGCAGGCGACCGGCAAGGTCGAGATCGACCTCGCGAAGCTGAAGGTCGACCTGATGTCGTTCTCGGCGCACAAGACGTACGGCCCGAAGGGCATCGGCGCGCTGTACGTGCGCCGCAAGCCGCGCGTGCGCATCGAAGCGCAGATGCACGGCGGCGGCCACGAGCGCGGAATGCGTTCGGGCACGCTGCCGACGCACCAGATCGTCGGCATGGGCGAGGCGTTCCGCATCGCACGCGAAGAAATGGCGACCGAGAACGAGCGTATCCGCATGCTGCGCGACAAGCTGCTGCGCGGGCTGTCGCAGATCGAGGAAACGTACGTGAACGGGGACATGGAGCACCGTGTCCCGCACAACCTGAACATCAGCTTCAACTTCGTCGAAGGCGAGTCGCTGATCATGGCGATCAAGGACGTCGCAGTGTCGTCGGGCTCCGCATGCACGTCGGCGTCGCTGGAGCCGTCGTACGTGCTGCGCGCGCTGGGCCGCAACGACGAACTCGCGCACAGCTCGATCCGCTTTACCGTCGGCCGCTTCACGACCGAGCAGGAAGTCGACTTCGTGATCGAACTGCTGAACAGCAAGATCGCGAAGCTGCGCGAACTGTCGCCGCTCTGGGAAATGCACCAGGAAGGCATCGATCTGTCGACGATCGAATGGGCCGCACACTGAACACCGCATTGAATACATTCGCGGGCGGATTTGCGCACGCAGACGTAACGAGTCAAGGAGTCTGAGTCATGTCATACAGCAACAAGGTTCTGGATCACTACGAAAACCCGCGTAACGTCGGTTCGTTCGCGAAAGACGACGACGCGGTCGGCACGGGCATGGTCGGCGCGCCGGCCTGCGGCGACGTGATGAAGCTGCAGATCCGCGTCGGCGCGGACGGTGTGATCGAAGACGCGAAGTTCAAGACGTACGGCTGCGGTTCCGCCATCGCGTCGAGCTCGCTCGTGACCGAATGGGTGAAGGGCAAGACGCTCGACGAGGCGCTGTCGATCAAGAACACGCAGATCGCCGAGGAGCTTGCGCTGCCGCCGGTGAAGATTCACTGCTCGATTCTCGCGGAAGACGCGATCAAGGCAGCCGTGGCCGACTACAAGAAGCGCCACGACACCAAGGAAGGCGATCAGGCAGCGGCCTGACCGGCATCGAGCGGTTTCTCGATAATACGCCGGGTCGCCCCAAGTTTCATTGACCCCCTCGGGGGAGGTCCGGCGCGAAGCGACGGGTTTGTGGGGGCGCTTGGAAGGGAACGCGGCGGGCTCCTGCGGCACGCTGCGGCAAGGACATCATGGCAATTACACTGACCGAAAAAGCAGCACAGCACGTCCAGAAGTACCTCGTCCGTCGCGGCAAGGGTGTGGGCCTGCGGCTTGGCGTTCGCACGACCGGGTGCTCGGGGCTCGCGTACAAGCTCGAGTATGTCGACGAGCTGGCCCCCGAGGATCAGGTGTTCGAGAGCCATGGCGTGAAGGTCGTCGTCGATCCGAAAAGCCTTGCGTACATCGACGGCACCGAGCTCGATTTCGCCCGCGAAGGCCTGAACGAAGGGTTCAAGTTCAACAACCCCAACGTGAAGGACGAGTGCGGCTGCGGCGAATCGTTCCGCGTGTGATGCGGGCTTCCGCGCGATGCGGGCAAGAGGCGGCACGGGCCGCCTTTTTAATGTGCGGCGTTTGCCGCGCGACGAACCGGAATTGAACGCGACGATGGTTTCGCTGAAAGACAGCCACTTCGATCTGTTTCACCTGCCGGCGCAATTCGCGCTTGACGAGGCGGCGCTCGACAACGCGTACCGCACGGTGCAGACGCAGGTGCACCCGGACCGCTTCGCGGCGGCCGGCGACGCGCAAAAGCGTATTGCGATGCAATGGGCGACGCGCGCGAACGAGGCGTACCGCACGCTGCGCGATCCGCTGAAGCGCGCAACCTACCTGCTGTCGCTGCGCGGCGTCGACATCGGCGCGGAAAACAACACCGCGATGGAGCCGGCGTTCCTGATGCAGCAGATGGAGTGGCGCGAGGGCATCGAGGATGCCGCGGCGGCCCGCAACGTCGACGCGCTCGATGCGCTGCTCGCAGAGCTGCGCGACGAAAAGCGCGTGCGTCTCGAGCGCCTCGGCACGCTGCTCGACAGCGGTGCGGACCAGGCCGCCGCCGAGGCCGTGCGCCAGCTGATGTTCATCGAACGGGTCGCGTCGGAGGTGGGCGCGCAGATCGAACGTCTCGAAACTTAACCGCGTGCCTCGCGGCACGCGCAGCAAACGGGCCGAGCGCCCGAACGAACCAAGATGGCTTTACTGCAAATTTCCGAACCGGGCATGGCGCCGGCGCCGCATCAGCGGCGACTCGCTGTCGGCATCGATCTCGGCACGACGAATTCGCTGGTCGCGGCCGTGCGCAACAGCGTGCCCGAAGTGCTGCCGGACGAAGCGGGCCGCGTGCTGCTGCCGTCGGTGGTCCGTTATCTGGAGAGGGGCGGCCGCCGTATCGGCTACGACGCGAAGGAGCAGGCGGCGACCGATCCGCGCAACACGATCGTGTCGGTCAAGCGCTTCATGGGCCGCGGCAAGGCCGAAGTCGAAGGCGCCGCGAACGCGCCGTACGAATTCGTCGACGCGCCGGGCATGGTGCAGATCCGCACGATCGACGGTGTGAAGAGTCCGGTCGAAGTGTCGGCCGAGATTCTCGCGACGCTGCGTCATCGTGCGGAAGACACGCTCGGCGACGAGCTGGTCGGCGCGGTGATCACGGTGCCCGCGTATTTCGACGATGCGCAGCGCCAGGCGACGAAAGACGCCGCGCGTCTCGCGGGCCTGAACGTGCTCCGCCTGCTGAACGAACCGACGGCAGCCGCGATCGCGTACGGTCTCGACAACGCGGCCGAAGGCCTGTACGCGGTGTACGACCTTGGCGGCGGCACGTTCGACCTGTCGATCCTGAAGCTGACGAAGGGCGTGTTCGAAGTGCTGGCCGCGGGCGGCGATTCCGCGCTCGGCGGTGACGATTTCGACCACGCCTTGTTCAACCACGTGCTCGCGCAGGCCGGTCTCGACGCGAAGGCGCTCGCGCCGGAGGACGTGCGCCTGCTGCTCGATCGCGTGCGCATGCTGAAGGAGGCGCTGTCGTCCGCGCCCGACGCGTCGCTCGACGTGACGCTGTCGAACGGCGCACATCTCGTGCAGACGATTTCGCACGACACGTTCGCGTCGCTCGTCGAGCCGCTCGTGCAGCGCACGCTGACGCCGACCCGCAAGGCGCTGCGCGATGCGCAGGTGACGCCGGCCGACATCAAGGGTGTCGTCCTCGTCGGCGGCGCGACGCGCATGCCGGTGATCCGCGATGCGGTCGCGAAATATTTCGGCCAGCCGCCGCTCGTCAATCTCGATCCCGATCAGGTCGTCGCGCTCGGCGCGGCGATCCAGGCGGACCTGCTCGCGGGCAATCGCGGCAGCGGCGACGACTGGCTGTTGCTCGACGTGATTCCGCTGTCGCTCGGTGTCGAGACGATGGGCGGCCTCGTCGAGAAGATCATTCCGCGCAATTCGACGATTCCGATCGCGCGTGCGCAGGAATTCACGACGTTCAAGGACGGCCAGACCGCGATGGCAATCCACGTCGTGCAGGGCGAGCGTGAACTCGTTGCAGATTGCCGGTCGCTCGCCCGATTCGAGCTGCGCGGCATTCCGCCGATGACGGCCGGTGCGGCGCGCATTCGCGTGACGTACCAGGTCGACGCGGACGGCCTGTTGTCCGTGTTCGCGCGCGAGCAGCATTCGGGCGTCGAAGCGTCGGTCGTCGTGAAGCCGTCGTACGGCCTCGCCGACGACGACATCGCGAAAATGCTTGAGGACAGCTTCAAGACCGCCGAAATCGACATGCGCGCACGTGCGCTGCGCGAAGCGCAAGTCGAGGCCGAGCGGATGATCGAGGCGACGCAAGCCGCGCTCGCGGCCGACGGCGAACTCCTCGACGACGCCGAACGCGCGCAGATCGACACGCTGGTCGCGGCGCTGCGCACGGTCGCGCAGGGCGAGGAGGCGGACGCAATTGAAGCGGCGACGAAAACGCTCGCCGACGGCACCGACGAATTCGCTGCGCGCCGGATGGACAAGAGCATCAAGCGTGCATTGTCGGGTCGACGCCTCGACGAGATCTGAGAACGAGCGACTTGCACGCGGGCCGATGACGGCCCGCGCGATATTGAACCGTGCGGCGCCAGCCGCCGCACTCTGACTGACGGAACGGACATGCCTCAACTGGTGGTGCTGCCTCACGTCGAACTGTGCCCGGACGGCGCAGTGATCGACGCGACGCCCGGCAAGAGTATTTGCGACAATCTGCTCGACAACGGGATCGAGATCGAACACGCGTGCGAGAAGTCGTGCGCATGCACGACGTGCCACGTGGTGATCCGCGAGGGTTTCAACGATCTCGAGCCGTCCGACGAGGACGAAGACGACCTGCTCGACAAGGCGTGGGGCCTCGAGCCGACGTCGCGCCTGTCGTGCCAGGCGATCGTGAAGGAAGATTCGGACCTGGTGGTCGAGATTCCGAAGTATTCGATCAACCACGCGAAGGAAAACCACTGACGGACGGGCGGGGCGGACTCGCAGCGTACACGGGAGAGCAGGCCATGAAATGGACCGATTCGCGCGAAATCGCCATCGCGCTCGCAGACAAGCATCCGGACGTCGATCCGCAGCGAATCAATTTCGTGGATCTGCGCCAATGGGTGATCGAACTCGACGGTTTCACCGACGACCCGGCTCACTCGGGCGAGAAGATCCTCGAAGCGATTCAGGCGCACTGGATCGACGAATCGGACTTCGACGACGAGGACTGACGATCGTCCGGCGCCTGAGCGAACATGCTCGATGGCGCCCGCCAAAGGAAAAGGCTCGTGATGCATGCATCGCGAGCCTTTTTTTCATTGCCGGTGCCGGGCAAGGACCGCCCGGCATTTCGTGATCCGTCAGACGCCGACCAGCGTGCCGTTTTCGATCCGCACGCGCTGGCCCTGACCGAACGGCGGCGGGTTGTGGTACGTGAACGTGCGCGTTGCACCGCTTTCCATCTGGACCTGCACCTGATAGTCGGTTTCCGCGCGCACCTGCTTCTCGACCTGGTTGCCCGCGAGGCCGCCGCCGAGTGCGCCGATGATCGTCATCGCGGTGCGGCCGTTGCCGTGACCGAACTGATTGCCGAGCAGGCCGCCGGCGGCCGCGCCGCCGACCGCGCCGATCCCCGAGCTCTGGCCGGGCGTGCGCGTCTGCGTGATCGCGACAATCGTGCCGCAGGTCTGGCAATACGCCGGCTGCGCGGGCGTGGACGGCTGCTGCGCGTATTGCGGCGGTTGCGGTGCCGGCGTGTGCCGATGGTGCGTGGCGGCCGACCGCGGCGCGGGCTTCGGTTCAGCTTGCGCGACGGCCTTTTGCTGCGCAGCCCGCTCGGCTGCTTCCTGCTGAGCCTGCGCGGCGCGCGCGGCACTCGCGGCCGCTGCCGTGTCGACGGCCGGCTGCGACGCAATCAGCGCGGCTTGGGTCTGGCCGTTCTCCGCGTTATTGCTGCTGGCCTTGGGGAAGATGCCCGTAATCGCAGCGGTGGCCGCGAGGCTTGCGACGATGACGGCGCCGGCCGCGGTCGCGATCAGCGGATGGAGGCGTTGCTTTTGCGGCGTGGTCTGATTCTGGTTGTCCATTTTTTTCTCCTGTGTCGATCCGGCCCGGCACGGTGGCGCTGGCTGGATCCCACGCTCGGGAGCGATCAGACTCGGCGTTCCGGCGCCTCGTTCTGGTCCCGTGATCATGCGTGGTGACGCAACAGGAGTGTCGTCCACGCGCTGGCGTCGCACCGTATCAAGGTGTAACGAATTGCAGCGCAGGATTGACGCCCGGTACCGGGAAAACCCGTAGCAACGCGTCGCGGCAAGGAGAATAAACGGGGATGGATCGTGCGCCGGCGGACGCCGGCAGGCAGGATTTACGCGCGGTTACAAAGCCGTAGTGTGCGCCGCAGGGCGCGGCGCACACGCAACCAGCCAGCCGTCAGTCTTCGCGGCGCAGATGCGGGAACAGCAGCACGTCGCGGATCGTTGGGCTGTCGGTCAGCAGCATCACCAGACGGTCGATGCCGATCCCGCAGCCGCCCGTCGGCGGCATCCCGTGTTCGAGCGCGCGGATGTAATCGGCGTCGAAGTACATCGCTTCCTCGTCACCGGCATCCTTCTGCTCGACCTGCTTCTTGAAGCGGGCGGCCTGATCTTCCGGATCGTTCAGTTCCGAGAAGCCGTTCGCGATCTCGCGGCCGGTCATGAACAGCTCGAAACGCTCGGTGATGCCCGGCACCGTATCCGATGCGCGCGCGAGCGGCGACACTTCGACCGGGTAGTCGATGATGTAAGTCGGCTCCCACAGCTGCGATTCGGCGGTTTCTTCGAACAGCGCGAGCTGCAGCGCGCCGATGCCGGCGTTCAGGAAGGCCGGCTGCGACACGTCGACGCCCAGGCGCTTCAGTTCGGAACGCAGGAACGCGTCGTCCGACAGCTGGCCGTCGGTGTACTGCGGCGCGTATTTCTGGATCGCCTGCGTGATCGTCAGACGGTGGAACGGCTTCGCGAGGTCGAGCTCGCGGCCTTGGTACTGGATCGTCGCGGTGCCGAGCGCATCGATTGCCGCCTGACGGATCAACTGCTCGGTGAAGTCCATCAGCCAGCGGTAATCGGTGTACGCGGCGTAGAACTCCATCATCGTGAATTCCGGGTTGTGGCGCGGCGACACGCCTTCGTTCCGGAAATTGCGGTTGATTTCGAACACGCGCTCGAAACCGCCGACGATCAGGCGCTTCAGGTACAGCTCCGGCGCGATGCGCAGGAACATCTGCATGTCGAGCGCGTTGTGATGCGTGACGAACGGCTTGGCCGCCGCGCCGCCCGGGATCGGATGCAGCATCGGCGTCTCGACTTCCATGAAGTCGGCGTTGTCCATGAACTTGCGGATCGACGCGATGGTCTTGGTGCGCGCGCGGAACGTATCGCGCGTTTCCGGCGTGACGATCAGATCGACGTAGCGCTGGCGGTAGCGCATTTCCTGGTCGGCGAGGCCGTGGAACTTGTCAGGCAGCGGACGCAGCGCCTTCGACAGCAGGCGCAGCTCCTTGCACTGGACCGACAGCTCGCCCTTGTTGGTGCGGAACAGCACGCCGCGGGCGGCGATGATGTCGCCGAGGTCCCACTTCTTGAATGCGTCGTAGGTTTGCGCGCCGACGTCGTTCGGCGTCACGAAGAACTGGATCTGGCCCGAACCGTCCTGTACCGTCGCGAAACTCGCCTTGCCCATCACGCGCTTGAGCATCATGCGGCCGGCAATCGACACCTCGACCGGGTTCGCTTCGAGCGCGGCCTTGTCCGAGTCCGCGAATTTCGCCTGCAGATCGGCGGCGTGATGCGTCGGTCGGAAGTCGTTCGGATAGGCGACGCCTTGCTCGCGCAACGCGCGCAGCTTCTCGCGGCGCTCGGCGATGATCTGGTTTTCGTCCGCCGCGACGGCGGGCTGCGTTTGGGTCGGTTCGGTCATGATGGTCGGAATTCGGAGTGGGGGCGGCAACGCAACGGGGAGGGCGGCGCGACCGGACAGGCCGCGCCGCGGCGCTTACACGCCCTGTTTGAGGCTCGCGCTGATGAAGTCGTCGAGATCGCCGTCGAGCACGGCCTTCGTGTTGCTCATTTCGACGTTCGTACGAAGATCCTTCACGCGGCTCTGGTCAAGCACGTACGAGCGGATCTGGTGGCCCCAGCCCACATCGGTCTTGCTCGATTCGAGCTTGTCCTGCTCGGCCTGGCGCTTGCGCATTTCGGCTTCGTACAGGCGCGACTTCAGCATGGCCATCGCTTCGGCACGGTTGCGGTGCTGCGAGCGGTCGTTCTGGCACTGCACGACGATGCCGGTCGGCATGTGCGTGATCCGCACGGCCGAGTCGGTCTTGTTGATGTGCTGGCCGCCCGCGCCCGATGCGCGGTACGTGTCGATGCGCAGGTCGGCGGGGTTCACCTCGACTTCGATCGAATCGTCGATTTCCGGATACACGAACACCGACGAGAACGACGTGTGACGCCCGCCCGACGAGTCGAACGGCGACTTGCGCACGAGGCGGTGGATGCCGGTTTCGGTGCGCAGAAAGCCGTACGCGTATTCGCCCGACACCTTGATCGTCGCGTTCTTGATGCCCGCGACGTCGCCGTCGGATTCTTCGAGCACTTCGGCCTTGAAACCCTTGCGCTCGCAATAGCGCAGGTACTGGCGCAGCAGCATCGAGGCCCAGTCGCACGCCTCGGTGCCGCCGGCGCCGGCCTGGATGTCGATGAAGCAGTTGTTCGGATCGGCCGGGTTCGAGAACATCCGGCGGAATTCGATGTCGCCGACGCGTGCTTCGAGCTTCTTCGCGTCTTCTTCGGATGCGACGAGGGTGTCTTCGTCGCCTTCCTCGCGGGCAAGCTCGAACAGGTCGAGCGCGTCGCGCAGATCGCTATCGAGCGCCGTCAGCGTCGTGACGACGCCTTCGAGCAGCTTTTTCTCGCGGCCGAGTGCCTGGGCGTTCTTCGAATCGTTCCAGACGTTCGGGTCTTCGAGTTCCTTGTTGACTTCGGTCAGACGCGCAGCTTTGGCGTCGTAGTCAAAGATACCCCCGAAGCTCGCCCGCGCGGTTGCGCAGGTCGAGCAGGGAGCTTTCGATCGCGTTGAGACGTTCCGCTTCCATGATCGTTCGCTGTTCTTGCGTTGTAAAAAAGCGGAATTATAGCCGATCGGCGGGGTTTCCCGGTGACGCCGAGTGTGCTTGCATCGGCGCCGCGCGCCAGTCCGGCGCGGCGCGCATGCGGGCGCCGAGCGCCGCCGGCGCTCAGCCTGCGGCGTGCTCGACGACCAGCTGCACGCGCGTCACGCCGTTCCACGTGTCGGCCACGAGGCGGTACGCAATCAACGCGCTCGCCGGCAGCGGGTCGGTGTGGTTGAACCAGATGGCGTTGAAACGCTGGCGGCCGCGTGCCAACTGCAGCTTCAGGTGCTTTTCCTTCACGAGCGACTGCGACACCACATCGAATTCGCCGGAAAAAAGCGGGGCCGGAAAGCCCTGGCCCCAGACCGCTTCGTCGAGCAGCCCGACGAACTGCGGCGTGAAATACGCTTCCTCCAGCTCGCCGTCGGTCTCGATTACGCGCGCGAGCGCATCGTCGGACAGCCACTCGCGCGCAACCGCCTCGAACGCGGCTGCGAAGCGCGGTACGTTGGCGGTGTCGAGCGTGAGGCCCGCGGCCATCGCGTGGCCGCCGAACGCGACGATCAGGTCGGGCTCGCGCTTGGACACGAGGTCGAGCGCATCGCGCAGGTGGAAGCCGGGGATCGAGCGGCCCGAGCCCTTGACCCGCGCGCCGGCGTCGTCCGCATGCGCGAACGTGAACGACGGGCGGTGGAATTTCTCCTTGAGCCGCCCGGCCACGATGCCGATCACGCCCTGGTGCCATGCGGGATTGAACAGCGTGATCGTGCATGCGTCGGCCGGATCGACGGCGGCGAGATCGGCGAGCGCCTGCTGCTGCATGCCGGCCTCGATCTCGCGGCGCTCGCGATTCATCGCATCGAGCTGCTGCGCGAGCTCCCACGCACGACCGATGTCGTCGGTGATCAGGCATTCGATGCCGAGCGACATGTCGGAGAGCCGCCCGGCGGCGTTCAGGCGCGGGCCGACGCCGAAGCCGAGGTCGAAGCCCGACGCGGTGCGCGTTTCGCGGCCGGCGGCGCGGAATAGCGCGGCCACACCCGGTTGCATGCGGCCGTTGCGGATGCGCTGCAACCCTTGCGCGACGAGCACGCGGTTGTTGCCGTCGAGCCGCACCACGTCCGCGACGGTGCCGAGCGCGACGAGGTCGAGCAGCCCGTCGAGGCGCGGTTCGGCTTCCTTGCTCGCGAACGCGCCGCGGCGGCGCAGCTCGGCGCGCAGCGCGAGCAGCACGTAGAACATCACGCCGACGCCCGCGATGTGCTTGCTCGGGAACGTGCAGCCGGGCTGATTCGGGTTGACGATCGCGCGCGCGGCGGGCAGCGCGTCGCCGGGCAGGTGGTGGTCGGTCACGAGCACGTCGATGCCGCGCGCATTCGCGGCTTCGACGCCCGCGACGCTCGCGATCCCGTTGTCGACGGTAATGAGCAGATCGGGCTTGCGCGCGGCGGCCAGTTCGACGATTTCGGGCGTGAGCCCGTAGCCGTATTCGAAGCGGTTCGGCACCAGGTAGTCGATCTGCGCGCCGAACATGCGGAGCCCCCGCACCGCGACCGCACACGCGGTGGCGCCGTCGCAGTCGTAATCGGCGACGACCAGCAGGCGGCGGCGGTCCGCGATCGCATTGGCGAGCAGCGTTGCGGCGTCCGCGCAGCCCTTCAGCTCGGTGGGGGGCAACAGGCGTGCGAGCGCGATTTCGATGTCGGCCGGGGATTGCACGCCGCGCGACGCATACAGGCGCGCGAGGACAGGGTGCAGCCCGTGGCGTGCGAGCGCTTCGGCGTCGGCGGGCGCGACGGGGCGGGTAACGATCCGGGTCATACAGGTGTGGTTATTCGAACAGGGATGCCAGCGCGCGGCGGCGCCAGAACTTGCGCAGATCGCCGCGCGTTGCGTGCAGCGTGACGGAACTCGTGTCGCCGCACAGCGTTAAGCCGACACCGGCCAGCTCGCCGCTTTGCAGCGCCGCGAGCGACGGTGCGAACCAGTCGCGCTCCAGCGCGGCGAGCGCATCGTGCCAGCGCGCCCAGTCCTGTTCGATGAACGGGGCGGTCAGCGCCGGCAGTTCGACGAGCGTCGCGCCGGCGGCCGCCGGCAGCGCACCGTATGCGGCCGGCACCGCGCCGGCGTCCGCGTGCGCGGCGCGCGCGAGGCCGAGCGCCGCGGGCGACGCGGACAGCACGCGCCCGAACGGCTTGCCGACCGGCTTCAGCGTGCCCTGCGCATGGAACCAGATCGAGTTGACGGCCGGCAATCCGCGCGCCTCGCGCGCTTCGTTGACCGGATGCTGAAACCACGCCATCTGTACTTCGTTCTGCAGCTTCATCCACATCCGCGAGCGTTCGCCGGTGTGCGCTTCATGCGGCAGCCAGATCTCGATGTTGCGGCCGCTCGCGCGCAGCGGCGCGGCGCCGGCGAGGCGCGCCAGCTGCTCGCTCGACAGATACCAGCGCGCGGGTTGCGGCGCTTCGAGCCGTACGCCGAGCTCCTCGATCAACGGGCGCGCGACTGCCAGTAGCGCGGCGGCATCGCCGTCGTCGAGCGCGAGGCTGGCCGGATCGACGAGCACGAGATGATCGTGCGCGATTTCGACGTGGACGGGCTCGACGCACGCCCATGCGTGCGTGCCGGGGTCGCCGCCGTCGGCCAGCAGCATATACGGTGCGAGCGGCGCCTCGTCGGCGGCATTGCCGTGGGTCGCGCCGAACTGGCGGGCCAGCCAGCGCTCGTGCGGCAGCGTGCGCTGGAAGTCCTCGCCGGTCACGCGCTCGGCGAGGCTCGCGCGGGCGAGCAACTTTTCGAGCGCGGGACTGTCCAGCGTGTGCAGGGACGAGGCCGCATCGGCCGCCGACGGCAGCGCGAACGGAACGAGAAAATGGAGGCGTCGGTCGTGCATGATGGTGCGCATTGTATGGCAAACTGCGCGCGTGATCGGGCCGGCCGACGGTCCGGGCGGGTCCGAACTCGTCCGGCGACGTTTTTTTGACCGCGCCCGGGCGGCCGGCCGCGGGCCGCCTTCCCCGCCGTAACCAGCAGAAAGGATTCGCTTGAAACTTCCGTACGAATGGCAGATCGGCTGGCGCTACACGCGCGCCGGCAAACGCACGACCGGCAACGGCTTCATTTCCTTCATCGCGCTCGTGTCGATGCTCGGCATCGCACTCGGGGTCGCCGCGCTGATCGTCGTGCTTTCCGTGATGAACGGCTTCCAGAAGGAAGTGCGCGACCGCATGCTGTCCGTGCTCGCGCACGTCGAGGTTTTCTCGCCGACAGGCTCGATGCCCGACTGGCAATTGACCGCGCAGGAGGCGCGCCGCAATCCGTCGGTGATCGGCGCGGCGCCGTACGTCGACGCCCAGGCGCTGCTCACGCGCCAGGACGCGGTGAACGGCGTGATGCTGCGCGGCGTCGAGCCGTCGCTCGAGCCGCAGGTGTCGGACATCGGCAAGGACATGAAGGCTGGCCAGCTCGCCGCGCTCGTGCCCGGTCAGTTCGGCATCGTGCTCGGCGATGCGCTGGCCGGCAATCTCGGCGTGACGGTCGGCGACAAGGTCACGCTGGTGGCGCCCGAAGGCACGATCACGCCGGCCGGGATGATGCCGCGGCTCAAGCAGTTCACGGTCGTCGGCGTGTTCGAGTCAGGACACTACGAATACGACAGCACGCTCGCGATGATCAACATCCGCGACGCGGAGGCGCTGTTCCGGATGTCCGCGCCGACCGGCGTGCGGCTGCGGCTCACGGACATGCAGAAGGCGCCGCAGGTCGCGGTCGAGCTGTCGCACACGCTGTCGGGCAGCCTGTACATCCGCGACTGGACCCAGCAGAACAAGACCTGGTTTTCGGCCGTGCAGATCGAGAAGCGGATGATGTTCATCATCCTCACGCTGATCATCGCGGTCGCGGCGTTCAACCTCGTGTCGTCGCTCGTGATGACGGTGACCAACAAGCAGGCCGACATCGCGATCCTGCGCACGCTCGGCGCGCAGCCTGGCTCGATCATGAAGATCTTCGTCGTGCAGGGCGTGACGATCGGCTTCGTCGGCACCGCGTCCGGCGTCGCGCTCGGCTGCCTGATCGCATGGAGCATCCCGTGGCTGATTCCGATGATCGAGCATCTGTTCGGCGTGCAGTTTCTGCCGCCGTCCGTCTACTTCATCAGCGAGCTGCCGTCCGAGCTCGTCGCGGGCGACGTGATCAAGATCGGCCTGATCGCGTTCGCGCTGTCGGCCGTGGCGACGCTCTATCCGAGCTGGCGCGGCGCGAAGGTGAAACCGGCGGAGGCGCTTCGCTATGAATGACCGCGCGACCGCATTCGCGGATTCACGACAACCCATCAGACAGGATTCGGCAGGTATGCAGGAATACGTGCTTCAGGCGCGCGGGATCACGAAGGCGTTCGTGCAGGGCGGCTTCAACGTGCAGGTGCTCAACAACGCCGAGCTGACGGTGCGGCGCGGCGAGAAGCTCGCGGTCGTCGGCGCGTCGGGCTCCGGCAAGAGCACGTTGCTGCACGTGCTGGGCGGCCTCGACGAGCCGAGCGCCGGCGAGGTGTCGCTGCTCGGCAAGCCGTTCACGCAGCTCGCCGAGCGCGAGCGCAACGAACTGCGCAACCGCGCGCTCGGGTTCGTCTACCAGTTCCATCACCTGCTGCCGGAATTCACCGCGCTCGACAACGTCGCGATGCCGCTGCGCATCCGCCGGATGACGACCGACGACGCGCGCGCGCAGGCACAGGCGATGCTCGAGCGTGTCGGTCTCGGCCCGCGTGCGAAGCATCGGCCGGGCGAGCTGTCGGGCGGTGAGCGGCAGCGCGTCGCGATCGCGCGCGCGCTGGTGACGAAGCCGGCGTGCGTGCTTGCCGACGAGCCGACCGGCAACCTCGACGGCTCGACGGCCGACACGGTGTTCAACCTGATGCTCGAACTGTCGGAGACGCTCGAAACGAGCTTCGTGATCGTCACGCACGATCCCGAGCTTGCCGCGCGCTGCGACCGCATCATGCGCTTGCGCGACGGCGTGCTCCACGAGGAGCCGGCGCTGCCGGTGTGAACGAAGGCGTTCGCCGCGCCGCCCGGTGAAGCCGGGTGGCGCGGCGGGCGCGCAGGAAAGCCGCCCATGTGGATCGATACGCATTGCCATCTCGATGCAGCCGAATTCGACGCCGACCGCGACGCGGTCGCCCACGCGGCGCGCGCGGCCGGTGTGTCGTGCATCGTGATCCCGAGCGTCGGGCGCGACAATTTCACGACGGTGCGCGAACTGGCGCAGCGCACGCCGGGCGCGGTCTATGCGCTCGGCATTCACCCGATGTTTACGCCGCACGCGCGCGACGAGGATCTCGACCGCTTGCGGATGGAAATCGAGGCGAGCCTCGACGATCCGCGTTTCGTCGCGATCGGCGAAATCGGTCTCGATTACTTCGTGCCGGGCCTCGACGAAGGCCGGCAGCAGTTTTTCTATCAGGGGCAGCTGCGGCTCGCGCGTGAATTCGATTTGCCGGTGCTGTGCCACGTGCGCAAGTCGCAGGACCGTGTGCTCGCCGGGCTGCGCCGCTTCGGCGTGCGGCGCGGCATCGCGCACGCGTTCAACGGCAGTTTCCAGCAGGCCGACGCGTATCTCGCGCAGGGGCTGCATCTCGGCTTCGGCGGCAACGTGACGTTCGAACGCGCGCGGCAGATTCGCCGGCTCGCGGAACAGTTGCCGCTCGATGCGATCGTCGTCGAGACGGATGCTCCCGACATCGCGCCCGAATGGGCGTACAAATCGCGCAATGCGCCCGACCAGGTGCCGCGCATCGGTGCCGTCCTCGCGGAACTGCGCGGGATCGACACGCACGCGCTATCCCTATCCACAACGGCTAACGCGCGCGCCGCGCTGCCGCGCCTCGCACTTTCGTCCGCATAATCGTTGCCGGAATGCGCCGCCCCGACCACGGCGGCGCCGGGTCGACGAGGAGGCGCGATGCGCGTGGGCTGGATCGCGTTCGCACTCGGCGTCGTCGTGCTGCAGCGGCAGGCGGCGTTGCCGGGCGTGGGCGTTTGGGCATGCGGTGCGGTGATGCTTGCGGGATGTGGCGTGTTGCTCGCAGGGGGTGCGCGGCGCCCGCGCACCCGCACGATCGTCGTGCTGCGCTGGATGCTGTGTGCAAGCGCCGCGTGCGCGATCGGATTCGGCTATGCAGCCGCGCGCGCCGAATGGCGGCTCCGCGACAGCCTGCCCGTCGAACGGGAAGGGCGCGACATCGTTATCACTGGAGTGATTCGCGGATTGCCCGCCATCGACGACGCCGGTGCGCGAATGCTGTTCGCGGTCGAATCGAACGAGGCCGGGCTGGCCCGCTTTCCTCCGCTGATCCGCTTGTCGTGGCGCACGTACGGTGCATCCGCCGCTCGCGATGCGATGCCGGATTTGCGAGCGGCCCAGCGCTGGCGTCTGGTCGTGCGCCTGAAGCGTCCGCATGCAGAGGCGAATCCCTTCGTGCGCGACAGCGAGGCAGCGTGGCTTGCCGCCGGAATCCGGGCGACCGGCTACGTCGTCGCACCCGAGCGGGCGCAACTGCTCGACGCGCGCGCATCGGGATGGCGTGCGTCGATCGATCGGTCGCGCGACGTGCTGCGCAGGCGCATCGGCGCAGCGCTCGGCAGCGACGCGCCTCATCGCGGCATCGTGGCCGCGCTCGCGGTTGGCGATCAATCCGGGATCGGCGACGACGACTGGCGCGTGCTGCGCAATACGGGCACCAGTCATCTGGTCGCGATCTCGGGGCTGCATGTCGGGCTCGTCGGCGCGCTCGCCGGCGGGATCGCATCAATGGCCTGGCGGCGCCTGCGCTGGCGTGGACATGCAGCGGCGTTGCTGATGCCGGCGCCTTATGTAGCCTCAGTCGCCGCGCTGACGGCCGCTGCCGCGTACGCGGCGCTCGCCGGCTTCAACGTGCCGGCGCAGCGTGCATGGTGGATGATCGCGGCCGGTGCGGCCGCTTATCTGGCGGGGCGCAGCGTGCCGACGTCCGCGGTGCTGTGCGCGGCCCTTGGCGGCGTGCTGCTCGTCGATCCGTGGGCGGTGTTGTCGGCCGGGTTCTGGCTGTCGTTCGGCGCCGTCGCGGTGATTCTGATGGCGGTCGCGGGCTGGCGTGCGGTGCGCGAATTCGACGGAGACCATGTGAGCGACGGCAGCGAGCGTCCGGACGGCGCCGCCGCAGATGCCCGCCGCAAGCGGCTGACAGCATGGTGCGCGCATGCCGGGCGTCGAGTCGCCGACGCGACGCGCGTGCAGTACGCAGTGACGATCGGTCTCGCGCCGCTCACGGCCGCGTGGTTCTCGCAAATTTCGGTGTCGGGGCCGCTCGGCAACGCGTTCGCGATTCCGTGGGTCAGTTCCGTCGTGACGCCGGTCGTGCTGGCCGGTATCGGATTGCCCGCGCCGTTGGACGGTTATGCGTTCCGGCTCGCGCATGCGGCGCTCGAACCGATGATGGCGCTGCTGCGGCACCTGGCCGACTGGCCGGCCGGCGTGTTCTGGCTGCGCATGCCCGGCTGGCCCGCGCTGGCGCTGGCCTGCGCGGGTGCCGGATGGGCGCTGATGCCGCGCGGCTGGCCGCTGCGCTGGGCTGCGCCGCTCACGTGGCTGCCGCTCGTTGCGCCCGCACCCGATACGCCGCCGCCCGGCGGCTTTCGCTTGACGGTGCTCGACGTCGGGCAAGGCGCGTCGGTGCTGGTCGAGACCGCCAGTCGGACGCTGCTGTTCGACGCGGGGCCGGGGGCGGAATCGACGCATGCCGGTACGCGGATCGTCGCGCCGTCGTTGCGCGCGCGCGGAATCCGCACACTGGATTCGCTCGTGCTCAGCCACGCGGACGCCGATCACGCGGGCGGTGCGCAGGCCGTTTATGCGGCGGCCGACGTACGCCAGCTGCTTGCCGGCATTGCGCCGCGGCACCGGCTGTGGCGCGCCGCGGAAGCGGCCGGCGTGGCCGATCGGCTCCCGTGCGCGGCCGGGCAGCGGTGGACGTGGGATGGCGTCTCGTTCACGATGCTGTGGCCGCCGCGCGCGTCGGCGGGTCGGTCGAATGAACGATCGTGCGTGCTTCGCATCGACGCAGGCGGTACGTCGGCGCTGCTGACGGGCGACATCGACGCGCGCGCCGAGCGGCAGCTCGTGGCCGACGCACGCGATGCGCTGGCCGCGCAGATCCTCGTCGTCCCGCATCACGGCAGCCGCACGTCGTCGGTCGAGCCTTTCCTCGATTCGGTCGGGCCGCGCGTCGCGGTATTTCCTGTAGGCTATCGCAATCGCTTCGGGCATCCGCACCGGACGGTCCTCGCGCGCTACGCGGCGCGCGGGATTCCGCTGCCGCGCACCGATCGCGACGGCGCCGTGCGGTTCGACGTCGCGCCCGCAGGCGGCGGTTTCGCGTTCGAGCGTTATCGGCATGCGCAGCGGCGCTACTGGATGGACCGGTGACGGCTGCGCTGGCGCTGCGGAATAACCGACGGCGGGCTCGGGATTGCGCCAGCGGCATTCGACCAACCGCGAAGCATGCGGCGGGAGCCATTACCGGCACGCGGTTCCGCCGACAAAGGAGACACCGGCGTTTGAAGGACATCATCCATTTCTCGCATGCGAACGGTTTTCCGGCGTCGACGTACCGGACGATCTTCGCCGAGCTGGCAGACGATTACGAGCTGCGCTACATCGAGCGGATCGGCCACGATCGCCGCTACCCGGTGACGCGCGACTGGCCGCATCTCGTCGACCAGTTGCTCGACGACATCGGCCGCCGCTACGAGCGTCCGGTGTGGCTCGTCGGCCATTCGCTCGGCGGCTACCTGTCGCTGATGGCCGCGCTGAAAAAGCCGCAGTGGGTGCGCGGCGTGGTGATGATCGATTCGCCGATCATCGCGGGATGGCGGGCGCGCGCGCTGCGCGCGAGCCAGTGGGCTGGGCTCGACGAGCGGTTGTCGCCGGCGGCGGCGACACGCAACCGGCGCACGCGCTGGACGAGTCGCGACGAAGCCTGGCGGCACTTCCACGAGAAGCCGGCGTTCGCGCGCTGGGACGAGCGAATGCTGTCCGACTACATCGACCACGGGATTCCGCAGGCCGGTGCGGACGGCGCGCGTGCGCTCGCGTTCGACCGGCAGGTCGAGTACCTGATCTACCGGACGCTGCCGCATACGCTCGGTCCGCGGCTCGCGCACGGTGCACCGGTGCCGCTCGGCTTCCTGGCCGGCACGCGTTCGCGTGAGGTGCGGCAGGTCGGGCTCGATGCGACGCGCCGCGCCGCGCGCGGGCGCATCGAATGGATCGAGGGCAGTCATCTGTTCCCGATGGAGCGGCCGATCGAGACGGCCCGCGCATTGCAGCGGATGCTGAATACGCTGAAGGCGGCCGAGGCCGGCGTGCCGCGCGACGGCGCCGTGTTCGCGCAGCGGGCGTGACAGGGGTGCGAAGCGGCGCCCGGTGCGCCGCGTCAACCGGCGCGCGGTTGCAGCCGCAGGTCGGCCGGTTCGCCCCGGCCGCGCAAGGCTGACGCGGCACGGTGCGAAAGGGCGCGATCATCGCGTCAATTGCTGAGAGAAGGGCGGGCTTTACGGTATAATCCGTTTTTCCCGCGAGCATCCAGCGATGACCAAATATGTTTTCGTCACCGGCGGCGTAGTTTCTTCCCTCGGCAAGGGTATTGCCGCCGCCTCTCTCGCCGCGATCCTCGAATCGCGCGGTCTGAAAGTCACCCTCCTCAAACTCGATCCCTACATCAACGTCGACCCCGGCACGATGAGCCCGTTCCAGCACGGCGAAGTGTTCGTGACGGAAGACGGAGCGGAGACCGACCTCGACCTCGGCCACTATGAGCGCTTCATCAGCACGAAGATGCGCAAGGCCAACAACTTCACGACCGGCCAGATCTACGAATCGGTGATCCGCAAGGAACGCCGCGGCGACTATCTCGGCAAGACCGTGCAAGTGATTCCGCACATCACGAACGAAATCCAGGCGTTCATCGAGCGCGGGGCGGCATCGGCCACCTGCGGCGAACCGGACGTCGCGATCGTCGAGATCGGCGGCACGGTCGGCGACATCGAGTCGCTGCCGTTCCTCGAGGCCGCGCGCCAGATGAGCCTGCGCCTCGGCCGCAACAGCGCGTGCTTCGTGCACCTGACGCTCGTGCCGTACGTCGCGACCGCGGGCGAGCTGAAGACGAAGCCGACCCAGCACAGCGTGCAGAAACTGCGCGAGATCGGCATCCTGCCGCACGTGCTGCTGTGCCGTGCGGACCGCCGCATCCCGGACGACGAATCGAAGAAGATCTCGATGTTCTCGAACGTGCCGGAAGACGCGGTGATCTCGGTGTGGGACGCCGACAGCATCTACAAGATTCCGCAGATGCTGCACGATCAGGGCCTCGACCGCATCATCTGCGAAGAACTGAAGCTGTCGCCGAAGGACGCCGATCTCGGCATGTGGTCGGAGCTCGTCGAGAAGCTGGAAAACCCGAAGCACGAAGTCACGATCGGCATGGTCGGCAAGTACGTCGACCTGACCGAGTCGTACAAGTCGCTGATCGAAGCGCTGCGCCATGCGTCGATCCACACATCGACCAAGGTCAACATCGAGTACATCGATTCGGAAGAACTCGAGGCGAACGGTGTCGACAGTCTGAAGCATCTCGACGCCGTGCTGGTGCCGGGCGGTTTCGGCCGTCGCGGCACGGAAGGCAAGATCGCTGCGATCCGCTATGCGCGCGAGTCGAAGGTGCCGTACCTCGGCATCTGCCTCGGCATGCAGCTCGCGGTGATCGAATTCGCACGCGACGTCGTCGGCCTGAAGCAGGCGAACAGCACCGAGTTCGATCCGGACACGCCGGAACGCGTGGTCGCGCTGATCACCGAATGGTACGACCGCGAAGGCAAGGTCGAGACGCGCAGCGAGGAGTCCGATCTCGGCGGCACGATGCGCCTCGGTTCGCAACGCTGCCCGATCAAGCCGGGCACGATGGCCGAAGAGATCTACGGCAAGGACGTGAACGAGCGCCATCGCCACCGTTATGAAGTCAATAACCGCTTCGTGCCCCAGCTCGAAGCCGGCGGCCTTATCATCAGCGCCCGTACCCCGAGCGAGGATCTGCCGGAAATGATGGAGCTGCCGCGCTCGATGCACCCGTGGTTCGTCGGTGTCCAGTTCCACCCGGAATTCACGTCGACGCCGCGTGACGGTCATCCGCTGTTCAAGTCGTTCGTCGAAGCGGCGCTCGCCAACCAGCAAGCGCGCGGAGCAAAAGCATGAAGCTGTGCGATTTCGAGGTCGGTCTCGACCAGCCTTTCTTCCTGATCGCGGGTACCTGCGTCGTCGAATCGGAGCAGATGACGATCGACACGGCGGGCCGCCTGAAGGAGATCTGCGAGAAGCTGAACGTACCGTTCATCTACAAGTCGTCCTACGACAAGGCGAATCGCAGCTCGGGCAAGTCGTTTCGCGGCCTCGGAATGGACGAAGGGCTGCGGATCCTCGGCGAGGTGAAGCGGCAGCTCGGCCTGCCGGTGCTGACCGACGTGCATTCGGTCGACGAGATCGAGCAGGTCGCGTCGGTCGTCGACGTGCTGCAGACGCCGGCGTTCCTGTGCCGTCAGACCGACTTCATCCACGCATGCGCGCGCTCGGGCAAGCCCGTCAACATCAAGAAGGGCCAGTTCCTTGCGCCGCACGACATGAAGAACGTGATCGACAAGGCGCGCGACGCCGCGCGTGAAGCCGGTCTGTCGGAAGACCGCTTCATGGCGTGCGAACGCGGCGTCTCGTTCGGCTACAACAACCTCGTGTCCGACATGCGTTCGCTTGCGATCATGCGCGAGACGGGCGCGCCGGTGGTGTTCGACGCGACCCACTCGGTGCAGCTGCCGGGCGGGCAGGGTACGAGCTCGGGCGGCCAGCGCGAGTTCGTACCGGTGCTCGCGCGTGCAGCGGTGGCGACGGGCGTCGCGGGCCTGTTCATGGAAACGCATCCGAATCCGGCCGAAGCGAAGTCCGACGGTCCGAACGCGGTGCCGCTGAACCGGATGGGTGCGCTGCTGGAGACGCTCGTCACGCTCGACCAGGCGGTGAAGCGCAATCCGTTCCTGGAAAACGATTTCAATTAAAGACCGAATGAACCTTGCGGCGGCTTCGCGCGTCAGTAGCGAAAGCGGTTGCGGCACGCGTGCCGCCGCAGTTTGAAGAATCCATCGTCATTCTCAGAGGAAACCCATGAGTGCAATCGTAGATATCATCGGCCGCGAGATTCTGGATTCGCGCGGCAACCCCACCGTCGAATGCGACGTGCTGCTCGAGTCGGGCACGATGGGCCGCGCGGCGGTGCCGTCGGGCGCGTCCACCGGCTCGCGTGAAGCGATCGAACTGCGTGACGGCGAAGCCGGCCGCTACAACGGCAAGGGCGTGCTGAAGGCCGTCGAGCACATCAACACCGAGATCTCCGAAGCCATCATGGGCCTCGACGCGTCGGAACAGGCGTTCCTCGACAAGACGCTGCTCGAGCTGGACGGCACCGACAACAAGTCGCGCCTCGGCGCGAACGCGATGCTGGCCGTGTCGATGGCTGTCGCGAAGGCAGCCGCTGAAGAAGCCGGCCTGCCGCTGTACCGCTACTTCGGCGGCTCGGGCGCGATGCAACTGCCGGTTCCGATGATGAACATCGTCAACGGCGGCGCGCACGCGAACAACAGCCTCGACATCCAGGAATTCATGATCGTCCCGGTGAGCCAGCCGACGTTCCGTGAAGCACTGCGTTGCGGCGCGGAAGTGTTCCACGCACTGAAGAAGATCCTGAGCGACCGCGGCATGAGCACGGCAGTCGGCGACGAAGGCGGCTTCGCACCGAATTTCGGCAGCAACGACGAGTGCCTGTCGACGATCCTGCAGGCGATCGAGAAGGCCGGCTATCGTGCGGGCGAAGACGTGCTGCTGGCGCTCGATTGCGCGGCATCCGAGTTCTATCACGACGGCAAGTACCAGCTCGCTGGCGAAGGCCTGCAACTGTCGTCGGCCGAATTCACCGACTACCTCGCGACGCTCGCCGACAAGTTCCCGATCGTGTCGATCGAAGACGGCATGCACGAAGGTGACTGGGACGGCTGGAAGCTGCTGACCGAGCGCCTGGGCAAGAAGGTTCAGCTCGTCGGCGACGACCTGTTCGTCACGAACACGCGCATCCTGAAGGAAGGCATCGAGAAGGGCATCGCGAACTCGATCCTGATCAAGATCAACCAGATCGGTACGCTCACCGAAACGTTCGCGGCGATCGAAATGGCGAAGCGCGCGGGCTACACCGCCGTGATCTCGCATCGCTCGGGCGAAACGGAAGATTCGACGATCGCGGACATCGCGGTTGGCCTGAATGCCGGCCAGATCAAGACGGGTTCGCTGTCGCGCAGCGACCGTATCTCGAAGTACAACCAGCTGCTGCGCATCGAGGAAGATCTCGGCGACATCGCGAGCTACCCGGGCAAATCGGCTTTCTATAACCTGCGCTAACGCGCTACTATCGGGTTCGTCATCTCGACGCCGCTCTGTGCATGTCGCGCGGAGCGGCGCTTCTTATATCTGCGTCTCCTACATGCGGCTTGTCACTGTCGTCCTGATTGCCTTGCTGGCGCTCATTCAGTACCCCCTATGGTGGGGACACGGCGGCTGGCTGCGGGTGCACGAATTGCGCCAGCAGCTCGGCGATCAGTTGCAGAAGAACGCGGACGAGAAGCTGCGCAACGAGCGGATCGCTGGCGAGGTTCAGGATCTGCAGAGCGGTACCGCCGCGATCGAGGAGCGCGCACGTTACGAGATGGGGATGGTGAAGGACGGCGAAGTATTCGTGCAGTTCGTGTCGCCGAATGCGCCGGCTGCGCCGCTGAGCAACACGCCGTCGAATACGTCGACGCGCGGTGCAGTGTCCGCGGCGCCCGTGCGCGTCGTGCCGAACCCGCAATCGATCGCGAAGCCGTCGCGGCATCACGGCGGCGACAAAGGCAAGACCGCGCATCACTGAGCGGCAGTCCGAACCATTCAACGAGCGCGGGAAATACCGCGCTTTTTTATTTCCTCGCAGTCGTCAATCGGATCTGCCGACGCGGCGGCGCATCACCACCACCAGCCCGGATAGCCATAGCCGATGCCGGTGCCCCACCGGTTGCCCCAGCCGCCGCTGTAATAACCGCCGTATACCGTCACCGGCGGCGGCGCGTAATACGACCATGCGCGCGCGGCAGCTTCCGCCGCCATCGCATCGTTCTGCTCGCGCAGCACCTGCCGGTCGATTTCGTCGTAGCGTTTGCGCTCGGCGCTCGACAGGGCGGGCGGCTGGCCGCCCGACGTACCGGCTTCGGGCAGGCGGCTCAGGATCGTCGACGAAGGCGGCTGCACCGCGCAGCCGGTGAGCGCCAGCATGCCGGCTGCGACGCTGGTCAGGACGAGAGTGCGGAACGGGCGATTCATCTGTTTCTCCAGCAGCGCGCCGCCAGCGCGAAGCGGCTTGCGCCGAAGGCCGGGCCCGCGGCGCGCAAGCCGTACGTGCGACGCTTGTGCGCCATTATGCGCCCGCGCCAGCTTCGCGACACGGGCGCGCGGCTCAATGGCGCTGATCGGTCGCGGGCGTGATCCCGGTCGCGAGTTCCGGTGCGGCGAACAATTGCGCGACGTCGACGGGATCGAACTCGTAGCGCTGGTTGCAGAACTCGCAGTGGATCTCGACATGACCGCGCTCGACGATCACGCTGTCGACTTCTTCGCGGCCGAGCATGCGCAGCATCGCGCCGACCTTCTCGCGCGAGCACGAGCACTGAAAACGCGTACCGGCGGGATCGAAGTGCTGCACGTTTTCTTGCCAGAAGAGGCGGCGGAACACGACTTCCGGCTCGACCTCGAGCAGTTCCTTCGCGGACAGCGTGCTGCCGAGCGTGCAGACGCGCTCCCAGGTGTCGGCGTCGGTCTCGGCGTTGCGCGGCACGATGCCGCCGTCGCCCGGCAGCTTTTGCAGCAGCATGCCGACCGCACGGTCGCGGTCGGCCGCGAGCCACAGGCGGGTGTCGAGCTGCTCGGAATGGTGCATGTAGTGCTCGAGCACCTGCGACACCGACTCCAGCGGCCCGTCCACGCCGTTCAGCGGCACGATCCCCTGATATGGCTGCTGGCCCGGCAGCTTTTCCGCCGGGTCGAGCGTAATCACGCAACGGCCGTGGCCGCTCGCATTGACGAGCGTCGCAAAGTGCGTATCGTCGCCGATCGTCTGCGCGGCATCGCCGGCGAACTTGGCCGTCGCGCGCATCGACAAGTCCGAGTTGCACTGGACGACCAGCATCTGGACCGGCCCGTCGCCGAAGATCTGCATGATCAGGGTGCCGTGAAATTTCAGGTTCGCCGACAGCAGCGCGCACGCGGCCATCATCTCGCCGAGCACCGTGCGCACCGGAGCAGGGTAGTCGCGGCGGGAAAGCACCTCTTGCCACGTGTTGCGCAGCGACACGATCTCGCCGCGCACGGGTGCCGAATTGAACATGAATTTCTGTAACTGGTCGCTCACTCTTGTTCCTTGAAATCCGCGCGAATCATCCGATCCGCACGAGTTGCTCCTTGAAATGCGCACGCCGCTCGACGTACGTCTTTGCGTTTGCGCGCAGCCGCGCGATGTCGTCGGCCGACAGCTCGCGCACGACTTTCGCCGGGGCGCCGAGAATCAGCGAATTGTCCGGGAACGTCTTGCCTTCCGTCACGACCGCGCCGGCACCAACCAGACAGTTGCGGCCGATCACCGCGCCATTCAAGACCACCGCCTGAATTCCGATCAGCGACCCCTCGCCGATCGTGCAGCCGTGCAGCATCGCCTGGTGCCCGATCGTCACGTTTTCGGCAATCGTCAGAGGAAATCCGGGGTCCGTGTGCAGGACTGCGCCTTCCTGGACGTTGCTGCCCGCACCCACCGTGATCGTCTCGTTGTCGCCGCGAATCGTCGCACCGAACCATACGCTCGCGTTTTCGTCGAGCACGACCTTGCCGATGATGGCCGCCGTATCGGCGACGAATACGCTTTCGTGGATCGTCGGGGCCGTATCGCCCAGTTTGTAGATCGTCACGGAGTCTCCTGGTCTCTTCGATGGTGGGCGCCGGTAGAATGGCGCGTCTGGCGTGCCGTGCGCATCGCGTTGCGGCACAAACGCATATTGTAAACCGTCGCGTGCATGCGTTCCCGCGAGGTGCGCGCGGTGTCACGTTCGATGAGCATGGAGTCTTCTTCTTTCCCTGCCGTGCAGGTGTGCGTGCGGCGCGCCGCGCTCGACGCGCTGCGGATGTCGGCGCCGGCCGCGAAGGCCGCACGGGTACGTGCGCTGTACGACGCATGGCTGGCCGGGCAGGCCGCGATCGCGCCGGCGCTCGGGCTGGACGAACCCGCGGGGCTGCCGGGGCGGCCGATACGCCCGCCGCTCGTCGAACCGCGCCAGCTCGAGCGGCGCAGCATGCGTTCGCCCGCGGGGCGGGCGGTGCTGCTGCACGCGCTCGCGCATATCGAATTCAATGCGATCAATCTCGCGCTCGACGCGGTGTGGCGCTTCGCGGGCATGCCCGAAGCATTCTATGCAGACTGGCTGAAGGTCGCGGCCGAGGAGGCCTATCACTTCACGCTGCTGTCCGATCGACTCGCCGACGGGTTCGGCCACGCATACGGCGATTTTCCCGCGCACAACGGACTGTGGGAAATGTGCGAGCGGACCAAGGGCGACGTGCTTGCGCGCATGGCGCTCGTGCCGCGAACGCTGGAGGCGCGCGGGCTCGACGCATCGCCGCCGATCCGCGCGCGGCTGTTGCAGGCAGGCGACGATGCGTCCGCGGCGATCCTCGACGTGATTCTGCGCGACGAGATCGGTCACGTCGCGATCGGCAACCGCTGGTTCCGGTATCTGTGCGACGCGTCGGGCCTTGATCCGGTATCGACCTACCGTCAGCTTGCCGAGCGATACCACGCGCCGCGGCTGCGCGGCCCGTTCAATTTCGATGCGCGCCGCACGGCAGGATTCGAGCAGGCGGAACTGGACGAACTTGCTGCGCAGGACGCGGCCGACGGCAAAGCGGCGGATTAGGCCGCCGAGACGCTGCGGTCTCGACGTGCCGGCACACGCCCGCGATACCGCCGTTCGGGCGCTGCCTCGCCTCGGCGTGGCTTGATCCGCTCGACGCTCGCGCCCGCCGTGTCGCCGAGTCGCCATGGCTAGAGAGCGCTCTCGACTCTCGGACGCCGGATCGCCTGCGCCGCCGCTATAATCGAACGACCATTCTTTTTTTGGCGGCTGCAAATGAGTGCCTCGAGTTCTGTTTCCGATTTCGTCACGGTGCGCGGCGTGAAGCTGCATGTGCGCCGCTGGGGCCGGCCCGATGCGCCGACGCTGTTCATGCTGCATGGCTGGATGGACGTCGCGGCGTCGTTCCAGTTCGTCGTGGACGCGCTCGCGGGCGACTGGCAGGTGATCGCGCCGGACGCGCGCGGCTTCGGCCTGTCCGACTGGCCGGTCGCACGGCAGGGAGGCGGGCATTACTGGTTTCACGAATATCTGGGCGATCTCGACGCGCTCATCGATCACTATGCGCCGACCGGCGAAGTCAATCTGGTCGGGCACAGCATGGGCGCGAACGTCGTGTGCCTGTACGCGGGTGCGCGGCCCGAGCGCGTGCGGCGCGTGGTGGATCTCGAAGGATTCGGGCTTGCGCCCGCCAAGGCCGAGCAGGCGCCGCGACGGCTGCGCGGCTGGCTCGACGAACTGCGCGAGCCGCCGGTGCTGCGTCCGTACGCGTCGCTCGACGACGTCGCGGCGCGGCTGATCAAGACCAATCCGCGGCTCGCGCCGCACCGGGCCGAATTTCTTGCCGCGCACTGGTCGAAGCGGGGTGACGACGGCCAGTACCATCTGCTGGCGGACCCGGCGCACAAGATCGCGGGGCCGCAGCTGTACCGGCTCGACGAGGTGATGGCCGTGTGGAAGCAGGTGCGCGCGAAGGTGCTGCACGTCGAGGCGGTCAATTCGCCGACGCTCGCGTACCTCGCGGGCGACATTCCGCTGCCGGAGTTCAAGGCCCGCTTCGCGGCGTTCCCGGACTGGCGTGAAAAGCTCGTCGAGGATGCCGGCCACATGGTTCATCACGATCAGCCGGAACAAATCGCCGCGCTGATCGAGGCGTTCTGCGCTTGAGCCGGCGGCGGCAGCAGCGGCGGGGCGGGCGGCGCAATTGCCGCATTGCAGTAGAATGAAGCTTCACCTGCCATACTGACGATGAACGCCGATCTCCACTGCCATTCGAATGTTTCCGACGGGTTGCTGTCGCCTGCCGACGTCGCGCGCCGCGCCCATGCCGGCGGCGTGACCCTGTGGGCGCTGACCGACCACGACGAAATCGGCGGCCAGGCGGCGGCGCGCAGCGAGGCGGAAGCGCTCGGCATGCGCTACCTGAGCGGTGTCGAGATTTCGGTTACATGGGCGTCGCGCACGGTGCACATCGTCGGGCTGCACATCGATCCGTCGAACCCGACGCTCGTCGACGGCCTCTATCGCACCCGCCACGGCCGCGCGGCCCGCGCGCAGGCGATCGGCGCGCAACTCGAGACGCTTGGTATTCCCGGCGCGTACGAAGGCGCGCTGAAGTATGTTTCGAATCCCGACCTGATTTCGCGCACGCACTTCGCGCGATTCCTGGTCGAGAACGGCCACGCCGCATCCACGTCGGACGTGTTCGATCGCCTGCTCGGCGACGGCAAGCCCGGTTTCGTTCCGCACCGCTGGGCGACGCTGTCGGATGCCGTCGGATGGATCCGCGCGGCGGGCGGCGAGGCCGTGGTCGCGCACCCGGGCCGCTACCGCTACACGCCGGTCGAATTCGACGCGTTCTTCGGCGAATTCATCGATCTCGGCGGCCGCGCGATCGAGGTCATCACGGGCAGCCATACGCCCGACCAGTATCGCGAATACGCGGACGTCGCGCGCCGCTTCGGCTTCGAAGTGTCGCGCGGCTCGGATTTCCATGCGCCGGGCGAGGGCCGCGTCGAACTCGGCGGCCTGCCGCCGTTGCCGCCCGACCTGAAACCGGTCTGGGAGCGCTGGCTCTGACGCGTCGAGGCCGCTGGCCGTTCGCGTCGGCGCCCGCGCGCGCATCCGACTTTCCCTTCTTTACGTGCCTCCATGTCCCAGTTCTTCAGGATTCATCCGGATAATCCGCAGCCGCGCCTGATCAAGCAGGCAGCGGACATCGTCAGCAAGGGCGGCGTGATCGCGATGCCGACCGATTCGAGCTACGCGCTCGCGTGCCATCTCGACGACAAGGACGCGGTCGAGCGCGTGCGCCGCATTCGCGGCCTCGACGAGAAGCAGCACCTGTCGCTGCTCGTGCGCGACCTGTCGGAACTCGCGAACTTCGCGATGGTGGACAACCGCCAGTACCGGCAGATCAAATCGGTGACGCCGGGCCCGTACGTGTTCATCCTGCAGGCGACGAAGGAAGTGCCGCGCCGGCTGTCGCATCCGTCGCGCAAGACGATCGGGCTGCGCGTGCCCGATCACGCGATCACGCTCGCGCTGCTCGAGTCGCTCGGCCAGCCGCTGCTCGGCACGACGCTGATCCTGCCGCCGGACGACGAGCCGCTGAACGATCCCGAGGAGATCCGCGCGCGGCTCGAGAAGCAGGTCGATCTCGTGATCGACGGCGGCGCGTGTCCGCGCGAGCCGTCGACGGTGATCGACCTGACGGCAGACGTGCCGCAGCTCGTGCGCGCGGGGCGCGGCGCGCTCGAACCGTTCGGATTGTCGGTTGCGTAAGCGCCGTTCATTTTTGCGCGAGTGCGCTTGTTACAATAACGCGATATGGATGCTTCCCTGATACAGACCATCGCCGTCTACGCGCTGCCCGTGATCTTCGCGATCACGCTGCACGAGGCCGCGCACGGCTATGCCGCACGCCTGCTGGGCGACAACACCGCGTACATGATGGGACGCGTATCGTTCAATCCGATGCGCCACATCGACCCGCTCGGCACGATCGCGATTCCGCTCGCGATGTATTTCCTGACGGGCGGCGCCTTTCTGTTCGGCTATGCGAAGCCGGTGCCGGTGTCGTTCGGCAACCTGCGCGATCCGCGCTGGGGCAGCCTGTGGGTGTCCCTCGCGGGGCCGGCCTGCAACTTCGTGCAGGCGCTGGTATGGGGCGTGTTGACCATCGTGCTGCCAGTCGTCGGCATCGACGAACCATTCTTCACGCGGATGGCCTATGCGGGCGTCAGCGCGAACCTGGTGCTCGGCGTGTTGAACCTCTTTCCGCTGCCGCCGCTCGACGGCGGCCGCATCCTGGCGGCGCTGCTGCCGCCGAAGCAATCGATCGCGCTGTCGCGCATCGAACCGTACGGTTTCATCATCGTCCTCGTGCTCGTCGCGACGGGCGTGCTGACGAACTTCTGGCTGCGCCCGCTTGTGAACGCCGCGGCCGGCGTGCTGAGCGCCATCCTGTCCCCCTTCGCCTCGCTTTTCTAACGACAATCATGTTCCCAGATCGTATTTTCTCCGGCATGCGACCCACCGGGTCGCTGCACCTCGGCCACTACCACGGCGTGCTGAAAAACTGGGTGAAGCTGCAGTCCGAGTACCCGTGCTTTTTCTGCGTGGTCGACTGGCATGCGCTTACGACGCACTACGAAACGCCCGAGGTCATCGAGAAGAACGTGTGGGACGTGCTGATCGACTGGCTTGCGTCCGGCATCGATCCGGCGCAGGCAACGCTATTCATCCAGAGCAAGGTGCCGGAGCACGCGGAACTCGCGCTGCTGCTCGGCATGAGCACGCCGCTCGGCTGGCTCGAACGCGTGCCGACGTACAAGGAGCAGATGGAGAAGCTGAAGGACAAGGACCTGTCGACCTACGGCTTCCTCGGCTACCCGGTGCTGATGGCGGCCGACATCCTGCTGTATCGCGGCTCGCTCGTGCCGGTCGGTGAAGATCAGGTGCCGCACGTCGAGATGACGCGCGAGATCGCACGCCGCTTCAACTACCTGTACGGCCGCGAGCCGGGCTTCGAGGAGAAGGCGCTCGAAGCCGCGAAGAAGCTCGGCGGCAAGCGCGCGAAGCTCTATCACGAGTTGCGCAACGCGTACCAGCAAGACGGCGACGACGAAGCGCTCGAGCAGGCGCGTGCGATGCTGCAGGAATCGCAGAGCCTGTCGATGAGCGACCGCGAGCGGTTGTTCGGCTATCTGGAGGGCGCGCGCAAGATCATCCTGGTCGAGCCGCAGGCGTTGCTGACCGAAGCGTCGCGGATGCCGGGCCTCGACGGCCAGAAGATGTCGAAGTCGTACGGCAACACGATCGGGCTGCGCGAGGACGCGGAGACGATCACGAAGAAGGTCCGCACGATGCCGACCGATCCCGCGCGCGTGCGCCGCACCGATCCGGGCGACCCCGACAAGTGCCCTGTTTGGCAGCTGCACCAGGTCTATACCGATGAAGCGACGCACCAGTGGGTGCAGAACGGCTGCCGCTCGGCGGGCATCGGGTGCCTCGACTGCAAGCAGCCGGTCGTCGAAGGAATCCTGCGCGAACAGCAGCCGATGCTCGAACGCGCGCAGAAGTACATGGACGACCCGTCGCTGCTGCGTGCGATCGTCGCGGACGGTTGCGACAAGGCGCGCAAGCACGCGGTCGAGACGATGCGCGACGTGCGCGAGGCGATGGGCCTGTCGTACACCTGAGCGGACGGCATGCGCGAACCCGTCATTGCCGCCGCGGGCGGCCACGTCGCCCAGACCGAACCGTCGCGCTGGGTTGCGCGCTGGTCGCGGCTCGTCCGCGCGGGCGGCGCGGTGCTTGACGTCGCCGCGGGCGGCGGCCGCCATGCGCGCTGGTTCGCCTCGCACGGGCACCCGGTTGTCGCGCTCGATCGCGATCCGGCCGCACTCGGCGCATTGCGCGCGATTCCCGCTGTCGACGCGCGCGACGCGGATCTGGAAGGGGCACCGTGGCCGTTGCCGGCGGGCGTGTCGTTCGCGGCCGTGATCGTTACCCATTATCTGCATCGACCGCTCTGGCCCCATCTGCTCGATGCGGTCGCCCCGGGCGGCGTGCTGATCTACGAAACCTTCGCGCAAGGAAACGAAACGGTCGGCAAACCGTCCAATCCCGCGTTCCTGCTCGCCCCGGGCGAGCTGCTGGACGCAGTGCGCGGCCATCTGCGGGTAGTCGCATACGAGGACGGATTTGTCGCCGCGCCACGCCCGGCGTTCGTGCAACGCATCTGCGCGGTACGCGAGGGCGCGACCCCGACGGCGGGGGCGGGAATTCCACGTTACGAACTGCCCGGCTAATCCGTTACAATCCCAACGTTTACCGGTACATCAATCAATCGCGTTTCATGGCTAACGGCACCCAAGACGGCATTCAAATCCGCGGCAGCATCCCCGCGATCGTCACCCCGATGCTCGAAGACGGCAGTCTCGATCTGCCGGCGTTTCGCAAACTGATCGACTGGCACATCGAGGAAGGCACCGACGCGCTCGTCGTGGTCGGCACGAGCGGCGAGTCGGCAACGCTCAACGTCGAAGAGCACATCCTGATGATCCGCACGGCCGTCGAGCATGCGGCGAAGCGCATTCCGATCATCGCGGGCGCAGGCGGCAATTCGACTGCCGAGGCGATCGAGCTGTCGAAGCACGCGAAGGCGGTCGGCGCCGACGCGACGCTGCAGGTCGTGCCGTACTACAACAAACCCACGCAGGAAGGGATGTACCGTCATTTCAAGACGATCGCGGAAGCGGTCGATCTGCCGGTCATCCTGTACAACGTGCCGGGCCGCACGGTCGCGGACATGACGCACGAGACCACGCTGCGCCTGGCGCAGGTGCCGGGCATCATCGGCGTGAAGGAAGCGACCGGCAACATCGACCGTGCCGCGCACCTGATCAAGGCCGCACCGAAGCATTTTGCGATCTACAGCGGCGACGATCCGACCGCGATCGCGCTGATGCTGCTCGGCGGCCACGGCAACATTTCGGTGACGGCGAACGTCGCGCCGCGCGCGATGAGCGAACTGTGCCGCGCCGCGCTGGCCGGCGACGTCGCGACGGCGCGCGCGCTGCACATGAAGCTGCTGTCGCTGCACAAGAATCTGTTCATCGAGGCGAACCCGATTCCGGTGAAATGGGCGCTGCAGGCGATGGGCAAGATGCAGGGCGGCATCCGCCTGCCGCTCACGCCGCTCGACGAGCGTTGCCACGATGTCGTGCGTTCGGCTCTCGTCGAGGCCGGCGTCCTCGCCTGATGCTCGGGCGGCCGCGTTCTGCGGCCGCCGGCTCGACCCCTGATCAACCCGCACCGGCCGGCTCCGTCCGGCGCCGCTCCTGACGAGCGTTCTAGCAAGACGAAGGATTTCATGAAACGTTTCGCCTTTTCCTCTCGCGCCATCCAGGTTTCGGTGATGGCGCTGGCGCTGGGCGCGCTCGCCGGCTGCGATACGCTGAACGATTATCTGGCCCCCGACAAGGTCAACTACAAGAACACGGGCTCGGCACCGCCGCTCGCAGTGCCGAGCGACCTGAAGCCGGTGCCGACGACCCAGCAGTTCGTCGCACCGCCGAGCAACGCCGGCCTGGGCACGCTGCCGCCGCGGGCGACCACCGCGGCCGGCAATGCGACCGACGGCGTGCCGAGCGCGCAGGATCCGCTCGGCATGCACATCGAGCGCGACGGCGATCGCCGCTGGCTCGTCGTCGATGGCCGCACGCCCGAGCAGCTGTGGCCGATCCTGAAGGAATTCTGGCAGGAGAACGGCTTCTCGCTGAAGACCGACGCACCGTCGACCGGCATCATGGCTACCGACTGGGCCGAGAACCGAGCAAACATTCCGGACGACTGGTTCCGCCGTACGATCGGCAAGGTCATCGACTTCGCGTACTCGTCGGGCACGCGCGACCGCTTCCGTACGCTCGTGAACCGGACGCCGGACGGCAACACCGATATCTCGATCACGCACAGCGCGATGGAGGAAATGATGGTCGGTCCGCAGGGTGGCACGTCGTCGCGCTGGGAAGAGCGTCCGCGCAACCCGGTGCTCGAGGCCGTGTTCCTGTCGAAGCTGATGCAGAAGTTCGGGCTGAGCGATGCGCAGGCGAAGCAGCTGCTGGCTGACGCGCGTCCGGCGACGGCGCCGGCGCAGGTCCGCGACACGAGCGGCGGCGCCGCGACGCTGCAACTCGCGGAATCGTTTGACCGTGCGTGGCTGCGCGTCGGTCTCGCGCTCGACCGCACCAACTTCGCGGTCGACAACCGCGACCGCGAGAAGGGTCTGTACACGGTGCGCTACGCGAACACGATGGAGGAGCTGAAGCGCGACGGCCTGTTCGGCAAGCTGTTCTACGGCGGCCCGTCGGCGGCCAAGCCCGGCAAAGAATATCTGGTCAACGTGCGCGCGCAGGGCACTGGCGGCACGCAGGTGGCGGTAGTCGACGCGAACGGCCAGATCGACAACTCGTCGGACGCGCAGCGGATCATTTCGCTGCTGCACGCCCAGCTGAACTGATCGCGTGCGCTTCGCCAGCCTCGGTAGCGGCAGCGAAGGCAACGCGCTGGTCGTCGAGGTGTCGAGCGGCACGACGACCACCCGCGTGCTGCTCGACTGCGGTTTTTCTGCGAAGGAGGTCGAGCGCCGGCTCGGCCGACTGAATCTTGGCATCGACGATCTCGATGCGATCCTCGTCACACACGAACACAGCGACCACGTCGGCAGCGCGTTGACGCTCGCACGGCGCGGCTCGCTGCCGCTCTACATGAGCTGGGGCACGGCCCGAGCCGTCGGGGCGGATGAAGCCGACGTCGACCTGCACGTACTGTGGGGCGACGAGACGGCCGCGATACGCGATCTGGCCGTGATCCCCTACACGGTGCCCCACGACGCGCGGGAGCCGCTTCAATTCGTCTTCATGGACGGCTGCCGCCGGCTCGGCGTGCTGACCGACGTCGGCATGGCCACGCCGCACATCACGGCCGTGCTGAGCGGCTGCGACGCGCTCGTGCTGGAATCGAACCACGATACTGCGATGCTTGCCGGGAGCCGCTACCCGCAGTCGCTGAAGGCGCGCATTGGCGGCACGCACGGCCATCTCAGCAACGACGCCGCGGCCGGTATCCTCGCATCGCTCGAACGCAGCCGCCTCCAGCACCTCGTGGCGGCTCACCTGAGCCAGCAGAACAACCGGCCGGAGCTGGCCCGGCAGGCATTTGCCGGCGTGCTGGGAACGGACGGGGAGGAGGTAGTCGTCGCCACGCAGGATACGGGTTTCGACTGGCTTACGCTCGGCTGAGCGGGCGTGGAAGAGGGCGGTCGGCGTGGCCGGCCGCCGTGGCGGCATCGCGCGGTGCGCGGAACCGACAGACGTAAAAAAACCGGCCTCGCGGGCCGGTTTTTTTTCAGCTGATGCTGAGGCTTACTGGCTTGCGCCCGAAGCCGGAGCAGCCGTCGCTGCCGAAGCAGCCGACGCCACAGCAGCAGCTGCATCGCTCGCAGCAGCCGAAGCCGACGAAGCTGCAGCCGATGCGTCGCTCGCAGCACCAGCAACTGCCGAAGCAGCCGACGAAGCAGCAGCAGCAGCGTCGCTAGCAGCCGACGAAGCAGCTTGATCAGCGCTCTTGTTGCAAGCAGCCAGTGCAACAGCAGCCAACAGGGAAGCTACGAGGAGGGATTTCTTCATGATCACGTCCTTTTATGGTTAAAGGTAAGCAACAGCGCGAAACAATACCGGTAATGTGCTCCAACACCGACCTGGGCCGCTGGTGGAGACGCACTTCTAGAGCGTGAATCTTCCCTACGGCTTGGGCGGAAATTATATGCACTTTCCTATCGACCGTCGACAAATGCGGGGTCAATACGTTGTCTTTCCCATACAGAATTTGATCTGCACGGGCATACGGGGCGATTCACTAAATCCGGCTTCCGACCCGTATCCAGCCCGCACAATACCACTCGTGCAGCAAGGCTGTCATTGAGGGAACCCGGGATAGTGTTACAAACCGTTTCGCCTCCATCCGACGCCGATTCGCCAGCTCCGGCAGCCATTCACCGGCCTGCTCGAGCGGTTCTTCTTCGCCATTAATGAAGTACGAGCGCGCGTTATACATCAATGCGGCCCTTCTGTCGAGATATACGCCGCGACGTGATGCCTGCGCGACGAATGCGGCCTCGGACAGCGGGCGCGCCGGCGGCTCGAATACGACGTTGGATTTGGGTTCGCTCAGGTAGCAGCCCAGGAATTGCGCGACGTCGCGCTTGCGCCAGCGTATCGCGTCGACGATCTCCGCGACGCGATCGACCATCGCAGGCGGCAGCTGTGCGGGTGTGTCGACGGCCGGCTGCTTTGGATCGCGGTAGAGTGCGTCGCCGCGGTCATCGCGCAGGCCGCCGCGTTCCGCGAGGTAGTACAGGAACTGCGCACCCAGTTCGCCGGCCGACGGCGCCCTGAAGCCGATCGAGCAGGTCATGCATTCGCCCTCGGCCACGCCGTCGTGCGCGATGTGCGGGGGCAGGTACAGCATATCGCCCGGCTCCAGCACCCACTCGTCGCTCGGCTCGAAATGCTCGAGGATCTTCAGCGGCACGTCGGGCCGCAGCGACAGGTCCGTCTGCGCGCCGATTCGCCAGCGGCGCCGGCCTTCGACCTGCAGCAGGAATACGTCGTACGAGTCGAAGTGCGGGCCCACGCCGCCGCCGTCCGTCGCATAGGAAATCATCAAGTCGTCGAGCCGCGCGTCCGGCACGAAGCGGAACCGGTCGAGCAGCGCCCGGGCGGCGTCGACGTGCAGGTCGAGCCCTTGCACGAGCAGGGACCATGACTTGCGCGACACGGCCGGCAGTGCGCCCGGTTCGAATGGACCGTGCGCCAGTTGCCACTTGTTACGAAAATGGGTGATGAGTCGCGATTCGGCGTCATAGTCGGCTGCCAGCTCGAACAGCGCATCGCGCGTGACCGGTGGCTTCACGCCGGGGATAGCCTGACGGATCAGCAGCGGTTTCTTCTGCCAGTAGCGGCGCATGAATTGCGCGGGCGTGAGGCCGCCGAGCAGCGGTGTGGGATGATCGGGGGGCGGCGCGCCGAGCGGGGCGGCAGCGGCGTCCCGCGGTTCGGCTTGAGACCGGTTGCGCATCGTATAATGAGACTTGTATTTGGGAGAATTGGATGAAAATCGCAAAAAACACCGTCGTGTCGGTCGCTTACAAGCTGTCGGATGCGCAAGGCAATCTGATCGAGGAAAGCGACGAGCCGATGGTTTATCTGCACGGCGGCTATGATGGCACGTTCCCCAAGATCGAGGAACAGCTCGACGGCCAGGAGCCCGGTTACCAGGCGCAGATTCAGCTCGAGCCGCAGGACGCGTTCGGCGACTACGATCCCGAACTCGTGAAGATCGAGCCGCGCGATCGTTTTCCCGAGCCGCTCGAAGTGGGCATGCAGTTCGAAGGCACGCCGGAAGACGGCGACGAGGAAGTGGATTCGCTGATCTATACGGTCACCGACATCGCCGACGACAAGGTCGTGCTCGACGGCAATCACCCGCTCGCAGGCATGGCGCTGCGGTTTGCGCTCACGGTGAAGGACGTGCGCGAAGCGACCGACGACGAGATCGAGCATGAGCACGCGCACGGCGCGGAAGGCCTCGAAATCGTCGACGAGGACGAAGACGACGACGGCGACACGCCGTCAGGGCGTACGCTGCACTGAACTGGCGGGCAGGCCCGGCGCCGGCCCCGAAGCAGCGGGCGGCGCGGGCCACGCAGCACCGCTCGGCGGCGTACCGTCGCCTTGCAGCGGCGGCGCAACCGACGACGAGTCCGGCAATGCAGGCAGCGCAGGGATCTCGGGCATCTGGGGCAGCGGCACGTCGTCGCGCGGTACGGCCGGCAGCGCGGGCGGAACCGGCAGGTTCTTCGGTACCTCCTGCAGGCTCACGTTGAAGATCGTCTGCCGTGCCGGCGATACGTTCACCTTCACCCATTGAGTCGCCGGATGACGCGGTCCGATCGCGACCCGCGTCACATTCCCGACCAGCACACCGTCGTCCGCATGCAGCGGCCGATCGATCAGAAAACCGTTCGGCAGCGGCACGCTGCTCGCGTGCATCACCAGTATCGGGCCGCGGAACGTCGCCGCTGCCTTCACCAACGTACGTTTGAGCTCGCGAAAGCCGTCGCGCACGCGCGGCCGGTTAAAGCGCAGCCACGCAAAACGTTCGGCGCGTTCGTAGCGATCGAATTGCGGATCACCTTCGAAAATCACCACCATCGCACGCGCATCGCGCCGCTTCGCAAATTCGGCTGCATGGTCGATCCAGAAGCCGTTTGCGACCACGCGGTCCTCGAACTCGCCGTTGCGGCCGCCGGCCGTCAAAAAATGATTGTTCGGCGCCGGTGCGTTAAGTGCGACGTAGACGACGTCGTCATGCATCCAGCGCGCGTTTTCGCGATACGGCCGGAAGCGCGCGACCTCGCTTTCGCGCGTGATCGGCAGTGCGCCGGGATCGGGCAGCGCCGCGTCGGCAAGCAGCGACTGCCGCACGAAATCCAGCCGCTCGACAGGATCGTAGCCGCCGCCGGCCGTCGTGCCGCAGGTCACCCAGTCATCGTGGCCGGGCACGAAGACCAGCGGCGCGCGCGCCGCGTTCAGGATTGCGCCGCGCTGCGTGTATAGCGCGTCGCGGCATGCTTCCCTCGCACCCTTGAGGTCGCCGGCATAGACGACGAACGCCAGGCCACGCTCCCGCGCGATCGCATCGAGCAGCCGCTGGGCAGTCGGCTCGTCAGCCGGTGCGTCGATTACGCCGGACACGACCGCGAACGAGTAGGGCGCGGCCGAGCGCTTCGGCGGTGCGGCCCGCGCTTCACCCTGGGCCAGTGCGAGCGCCGCCGCGATCAGCGCGGCGGCGGCGGCGCGGGCGGGTACGCCCGACGCGACGCGTTTATGCGCGCCCGTCGGCATCGTGCGAGCGAACCAGCGCGCGCAATTCATACAGCAGGTCGAGCGCGTCGCGCGGCTTGAGGTCGTCGGGATCGATGCCTCGCAGCTTTTCGAGCGCAGGATGCGGGGTGGGGGATGCCGCGGGCGCATCCGCGCATTCGAACGCGTCGCCCGCCACCGACGGCGCGCTGAACAGATCGAGCTGCGGCGTGTGCTGCGTGGCCGACTGCTGTTCCAGATACGCGAGATGCTTGCGCGCCGCGCGGATCACGGGCGCCGGCACGCCCGCCAGCTGCGCGACCTGCAGCCCGTAGCTCTGGTTTGCGGGACCTTCGTTCACCGCGTGCAGGAACACGATGCCGTGGCCGTGCTCGACCGCCGACAGGTGAACGTTTGCCGCTTGCGGGAATTCGGCCGGCAGTTGTGTCAGTTCGAAGTAGTGCGTCGCGAACAGCGTGTAGCAGCCGTTCTGCGCGAGCAGATGGCGCGCGATGGCCCACGCGAGCGCGAGGCCGTCGAAAGTCGACGTGCCGCGGCCGATTTCGTCCATCAGCACGAGGCTTTGCGGGGTCGCGTCGTTCAGGATCGCCGCGGCTTCGGTCATTTCGACCATGAAGGTCGAACGGCCGCCGGCGAGGTCGTCCGCCGCGCCGATTCGCGTGAAGATGCGGTCGATCGGGCCGAAGCAGGCCGATTTCGCGGGCACGTAGCTGCCGACGTACGCCATCAGCGCGATCAGCGCCGTCTGGCGCATGAACGTCGATTTACCGCCCATGTTCGGGCCGGTGATCAGCAGCAGCTTGCGCTCGGCGCCGAACCGGCAGTCGTTGGCGATGAACTGCTCGACCTGCGCTTCGACGACCGGGTGGCGGCCCTGTTCGATCTCGATGCCGATCTCGTCGGTAAACGTAGGCGCGACCCAGTCGAGCGTGCGCGCACGCTCGGCGAACGCGGCGAGCACGTCGAGTTCCGCAAGCGCGGACGCGACGCGCTGGCACTCGGGAATGAACGGCAGCAGCGCCTGCAGCACGCCGTCGTACAGCGCGCGCTCGCGAGCCAGCGCGCGTTCCTGCGCGGACAACGCCTTGTCCTCGAAGGTTTTCAGTTCGGGCGTGATGTAGCGCTCCGCGTTCTTCAGCGTCTGGCGACGGCGATAGTCGTCGGGCACCTTGTCGGTCTGGCCGCGCGTGACCTCGATGTAGAAGCCGTGAACCTTGTTGTATTCGACGCGCAGGTTCGCGATGCCGGTGCGCGCACGTTCGCGTGCTTCGAGATCGATCAAAAACTGCCCGCAGTTCTCGGAGATGTCGCGCAACTCGTCGAGGTCCGCATCGTAGCCGCGCGCGATCACGCCGCCGTCACGGACCATCGCGGCGGGCTCCGGGGCAATCGCGCTCGTCAGCAGGTCCAGGCATTCCGCGGGTGGCGCGAGCGCCGCGTCAATGCGGGCGAGCGCGTCCGCGTTTGCAACGATCGCACCGATGCGTTCGCGCAATGCCGGCAGCGCGGCGAACGTGTCGCGCAGGCTCGAGAGGTCGCGCGGCCGCGCCGACAGCAGCGCGAGACGCCCGGTTATCCGCTCGACGTCGGCGATTTGGCGCAGCGCGCTGCGCAATGCATCGAGACTCGCATTCGCGGGCGCATCGAGCAACGCGCCGATCGCTTGCTGGCGCGCCTGCGCGGCGACCGATGCGCGCGGCGGATGATGCAACCAGTGACGCAGCAGCCGGCTGCCCATCGTCGTGCAACAGGTGTCGAGCAGCGAATACAGCGTCGGCGATTCGGTGCCGCGCAGCGTTTCGGTCAATTCGAGGTTGCGGCGTGTCGCCGGATCGAGCCCGATATATTCGGTTTCGTTTTCTACTTTCAGGCTGCGCACGTGACGCAGCTGCTGGCCCTGGGTGGCCGCCGCGTACAGCAGCAGCGCACCGGCTGCGCCGCATGCGCTCGTCAGCGAATGCGCGCCGAAGCCGTCGAGGCCCGCGACGTCGAGCTGGTCGCACAGCCGCTGGGTGCCCGATGCGATGTCGAAGTGCCATGCCGGTACGCGCTTGATTGCGCCAGCGCCGGCGGGCACGGTGTCGGTTGCGCCGTCCGCGGTCAGGATTTCGGCGGGGCGGATGCGCTCGAGCGCGGCGCCGAGCTGGTCCGGCTCGATTTCTGCGAGCCGCAGTGCGCCGCTTGCGAGGTTCAGCCACGCGAGGCCGATGTTGACCGCGACGCCGCGCTTGTTGTGGCCCGTGCACATCGCGAGCAGGTAGACGTCGCTCTTGTCGGACAGTAGTGCCGCATCGGTCAGCGTGCCGGGTGTGACGACGCGCACGACTTTGCGTTCGACGGGACCCTTCGACGTGGCCGGATCCCCGATCTGCTCGCAGATCGCGACCGATTCGCCCATCTTCACCAGCTTCGCCAGGTATTGCTCGACCGCGTGATGCGGGACGCCGGCCATCTTGATCGGGTTGCCCGCCGATGCGCCGCGCTGCGTGAGGGTCAGGTCGAGCAGACGTGCCGCTTTCTCGGCATCCTCGAAGAACAGCTCGTAGAAGTCGCCCATCCGGTAGAAGACGAGCGTGTCGGGGTGATCGGCCTTGATGCGCAGGTACTGCTGCATCATTGGAGTGTGGCCAGCAAAGGCCTCGGGCGACAGCGTGGTCATAGATCCGGCGTAAAGTTGCTTGAGTTGCCCGAGTTTACCAGCGGCGTCGACGATGGCGTTCCGGATTGGTCGATTGGCCGACCGTTGCGGCGCTCGAACGCCAACGCACGTGCGTGGAAAATGCACACCGCGCATCGTCCCGCTTCAGACGTCGACGGCCCGTGCCGCATGAAGCGGACACGGGCCGTCGAATTGCGCGCCACGCACGGCGGCGATTGCCGGGCTACCGGATGTGCGCGGCGGTACCGGTTCAGCGATCATCTGCGCGTCGATCTTCGGGTTCGCTGCGACGATCTCGTGGCGATGCAGAAAGTGAGCTTCGCCGATGAGGCCGCAAGCCTCTGCGTTCGAGGATCGACAACGGACTATTGTTTATAGGCCGCGCTTAAGACGCCCTGCATAATCATGGGCAGCTTCGTCCAGTGAACGGCTGGCGTTGGCTGTTGCGATCAGGTCTTCCACGAACCAGGGAAGGACGAGCGTCGTTTCTGCGCTCGACAAACCGACTTTTACGCGTTGCGAAGTGTAGTCAGGTTGAGGCACGGTTACTGGAAGGGCGCCATTGGATTGGGGTGCGTCAGCCGCGATGGCTTGCGCGTGCGAAAGTTGTGCGCTCATCAAAAGCGTAAGTGCAGTGGCCGCATGTCGAACAGATGTGTTCATTTTTCATTCATTCCTTGCGAAAAATTGAATCAGCAAAGCAAGGTAATCATCCTAGTGAATTCGTTGCACGCAAAGTATGTGAAATTTGTCAATATCTGTGCGTGAAGCTCACGCCGAGTGCTCGCGTGAGCAAGCGCGCGTTATCACACGGCTTTACCGCCCCGACCCGCGTCTGACGGTAACAAAGACCAGACGTACTGAGGCATGCGGTTCAAGAACGCGGATCGAGCCATTTACCGATGAGGCGGGCAACCTGCCGCCGGCGCTCGATCATCACCATATGCCCCTCGCCTGAGAGCGTGTGACGGGTCGCAGCCGGCACCCACGCGGACGTTTCATGGATTGCGTCGGCGAAGATCGGATCCGAGGCGCCACAGACGATTAACGTATCCGCGCGGATTTTCCGCGGCCAAGGCGAATCGTCGTCCGCATCGTCGCGCAACGCACGCAAGGTACGCACAATGACGTCTCTTTCGTTCACCAACGATGCGATGGCGTGGCGTCGACCGAACAACGCCGAACGGAGAAGCACATTGCGCCAGCATGCGCGGAAGCACCCGGACATCGTTTCGAGCAGCCTCACGTAATCGGAGCGAGCCGCGTGGACGATCTGCTGTTCGACGAGCCGGCAGCCTCCAGCGGACAGGCGATGCGCACTCGAGACCAGCGCGAGTCGGGAAACGAGCGTCGGGTGGGAAGCCGCGAGGCGCGCCGCGACGACACCTCCGAACGAGATGCCCATGAGCGTCGTGCACTTCCAATGCGCGGCGATGCCGCGGGCAATTTGCTCTGCGATGTCGGCGATCCGGTATTGAGTACCGGGCGCGTCAGGATAGCCGAGCAATACGAACGGTGTGCCGGCAGGCAGAATACCGGCAACGCGGCGCACGTCGCGCCGCAACCGCCGCAAGGTCGTCTTCGCGACGAAGGCTTGTCCACCGTTTAGCACGACGACGGCGGGCGGTTCGTTTCCTACCTGTGTGGCGAGAATGCCGCCTTCCAGCCGCTTCGATCGAACGGGGCGAGCACCGATTCGGAACGCGAGTCGATCGTCCGGGATGGGGTTCATGCGCTTTCTCCGTTGAAAGGGAGCCAGCATGAACCCTGACGTTCACGTGAGGGTCAAGCTCCGGGCCCATTATTGGCATGTTCGGCGTCAACTGCTTCTTGGCGTTGCAGCCACGTGAGTACGTCGGGGCTCATCGGATGGCCCGCTTGCAGCATGGGCTCTTCAGACAGGGCATCCAGCAGCTTGCGTCGCAGCGCTGCGTCCCCACGTGTCGTTCGGTCGAGCAGCGAGCGCCAGCGGCTCACGAGCGCGGATGAATCGGCGGTGGCGTCGCAAGCAATCGCCAGTTCGACATCTGCGCCTAGCGTGAGCCATTCTGCCGACAGCGTCTTGTCCAGGCGTTGCAAATCATCATCGGTGAGGTGACGCCTCAAGGCCGCCAGATGCAGACGAGTCGCCGGTTCGATGTAGGCGATCAGCGTATGGTCAAGCCCCGCATGGTCCGGAGCTTGCGCTGCTTCGCCGTGCAGTTTCCGCCAGCGCCGCGTAATGGTGACGTCGCCGTCCATCCATTGCATCGCGGCGCCTAACCAGCGATATGCGAGCCTCTGCGCTTCGTGGGCATCGGGCGGCACACGTCGATCCATTGCGTCGCGCACGTCGGTGAACAACTGCGACAAGGTGGCTTCCATGCCTTTCCAACGCGCGAGGATCTCCGCGATTTCGGCCGTGTTGAAGTGTTCCCGATATCGATCGAGCAAGGCGAGGGTGTCTGGCCAGTCGGTGTCACGCCAAGTCATGCCTGAATCGGAGGCGGCTTGCAGGACCGCGAGTCGCTCGTTCAGCGTATTCAATCTTGTCAGCTCCGCGGCGATCGCCCGGCGGCTTTCGACGATCACTTCCGCCAAAGCAATCTGCCGGGTGTGCAGCATTCGTGCAATCGCGTCTAGTGTAAGGCCCAGACCGCGCAGTGCTTGGATCGTCTTGATTGTCGAAACGCTGGCTTCGTCATACAACCGGTAGCCTGCAGTGGAGCGTCCGATCGGCTTCAATAAGCCTGTCTGATCGTAGTAGTGCAACGCACGAACAGTAATGCCGCAACGCCGGGCGAGCATGCCCACGGTTAATGGCATAGCGACTCCGTCAACATTGCATAACGGTGCATGTTTTGGCGCAGGTTTTGATTTTTGCGTTGTCAGACACGGCGCAGATACTGCTGCATTATCTCGAGCCCGGGTGCAGGTGCTGCGGTGGCTTGCATACTCATGTGGCCGCGAAAAGTTGCTTTGGCCGCCAGAGTTTACCAGCGGCCCTGACGCGCGAGCGCGAAGTTCGCCTTTCGGCCGGAAGGCGCCATGCGCGGTCTCGGCGACACGGCCCTGCGGGCGACCGCTCTGTCCGATGACTCGACAGGAGCTTTCGGATTGCCGCTACTCGGACTATGGTTCCCTTGTATTCCTGTCCCGCTTCGGGGCAGTAGACGATCTGACGGAAACGTCATACGAAGTGTCAGGGCAGAGGCGACTCGCCCGGATGTTCCGTGTTTCACCTTGTCGCATGCATCGGATGACGCTGGTCGGCGAAATGCGTACGTCGTTCCCGCCGCCGGGCCGCCAGATCGGCTGCAAGTGCTTCCGGGCTTCACCGCCGGCCGGCGCGTGCAATGCGACATCGGCCACCGCAACGAACCATTTGAAAGGATCGATCATGCCTGCATTGGTGGAAGCGACCAAGGGCGCCGTCGAAAGCCTCTTGCCCGAACTCGAAGCGATCTACAAGGATCTGCATGAGCATCCCGAACTGTCGATGCAAGAAGTGCGCACCGCACGTATTGCAGCCGATTATCTCGAGAATGTCGGCTATGACGTCACGCGGGGTGTCGGCGGGACTGGCGTCGTGGCAGTGTTACGCAACGGCGACGGTCCGACTGTAATGCTGCGCGCCGACATGGATGCGCTGCCGATGGCAGAAGCGACCGGATTGCCCTATGCCAGCACGGTGACGGCGAAGGACGAGGATGGCCTCGAAGTGGGCGTCGCGCACTCGTGCGGCCACGACATGCACGTGACGTGGCTGATGGGTGTATCGCACCTGATGGCCGCGCACCGGCACGCGTGGCGCGGAACGCTGATGGCGGTCTTTCAGCCGGGCGAGGAAGTGGCGCGCGGCGCCCGCAGCATGATTGACGACGGCATGGCCGAGCGCTTCCCGAAGCCTGACGTGATCCTTGGTCAGCACGTCATGGTTGGCGCAGCGGGCACGGTCGGCTACCGGAGCGGCACGATTCTTTCGGCGGCAGACAGTTTGAAGGTACGGCTGTTTGGGCGCGGTTCGCACGGATCGCAGCCACAAACCTCGATCGATCCGGTCATCATGGCGGCGTCGACCGCGCTCCGCCTGCAGACAATCGTATCGCGGGAAATCTCCCCGCGCGATAGTGCGGTGCTGACGATTGGTGCGCTGCAGGCCGGAACGAAAGAGAACATCATCCCCGACGACGCGACGCTCAAGCTCAACATGCGCACATTCGATGAAGACGTGCGCGAATACATGCTGGGTGCTATCCGGCGCATCTGCTGTGCGGAGTGCATGGCGTCCAACGCACCACGCGAGCCCGAATTCACGACGCTCTCGAGCTATCCGCTGACGATCAACGACGCGCAGACAAGCGAGCGTGTGCAGGCGGCGTTCGAAGCGCACTTTGGCGAACGCGCCTACGAAACGCCCCCGGCGGCGGCGAGCGAGGACTTCAGCGTATTCGGCCGCGAATGGGGCGTGCCATATGTGTTCTGGTTCATCGGCGGAACCGATCCGGATACATTCGCAAAGGCGTTGGCAGAGAAAAAGCTCAACGAAATTCCCAGTAACCATTCGCCGAAGTTCGCGCCGGTACTCGACCCGACGCTGCGTACGGGGCTGGAAGCGATGCTATGCGCGGCCGGCGCGTGGCTCGACAAGCGAGATCCGTCGGCGTGAATTCGCACGCGGCGTACTTCGCTCTCGATCTGGTCGGGACATTCGTATTTGCCATGAGCGGCGCGGTGGCTGCGCGCCAAAAGCGGCTGGACCTGTTCGGCATCTTGTCCATCGCGTTCATGGTGGCATGCGGCGGCGGAATCGTGCGTGACGTCTGCATTGGCGCGATCCCGCCGGCGGGGCTTTCAAACTGGAGATATCTGGCGGCTTCCGTGCTCGCGACCGCAGTCGCAATTTTCGCGTATGCGCCGGTACGCCGTCTGCGGCAGCCCGTCCTCTTCTTCGATGCGATTGGCCTCGGCCTGTTCGCCGTGGCCGGTGCGCAAAAGGCGCTGAGCTTCGGACACAATGCGGAGCTCGCCATTGTGCTCGGCATCGTGACTGCGGTCGGCGGCGGTGTCATGCGCGACGTCGTGCTTTCGCGCCTGCCTGCCATTTTGGACCGCGAGGTTTATGCGACGGCTGCGCTCGCCGGTGCGGGCACGCAGGTTCTGTTCTCGTCCGCGCATTGGACGCAGTGGTGGACTCCATGGTGCGCGACGATCGTCTGCGTCGCCATTCGGCTCGCTTCGCTTCGGTTTGGCTGGCGCCTGCCCACGTTTCGGGTGCAGCGCGCCAGCGAGCTGCCCGGCAAAAAATAGCCTGCGTCGACATGCGAATGTGACAACGCCCGGTTTTCACCAGTGCATGTTTGCCGCGCGCAGGTCGGCTCAAGGAAGGTGCGAATTTGTGCCGCCCTTGCAACTGCAATTCGAAGCACGCGATGGGTGTTACCGGTCACCCGCCGACACTGCATGCTGCGCCGTCGTAACCCGGTCCAGGCAAACAAGGTCCATCGTGGATTGCCGGGGAGCGTCCGAGACGAACATCGGGGTCCGGTGGCGGTCCATCGCCAAAATTATCGGCGTAGCTCTTGACGTAGCTTTCTACGCCGACCTTTGTCCAATAACGAGCAGGTACCGCTGCATCGTTTGAGTGTGGCGAGCAAAGGGCTCGGACGACAGCGTGGTCATAGGTCCGGCGTAAAGTTGCTGCCCGGGTGCTCCGAATTTACCAGCCGCTTCTATGCACAAGCGCGAAGATCGCCGTGTAGCGAGGTGCAGCAGATCGCAGCCGACGGCACCCGGCGATCCATTCGCGTCGCCGCTCGGGCGTTGAAGGGCCGGTATCCCCCGGCGCACGCCACTGCGCGCGCCGGGCGGGTGGACCCGATCAGGACTTTTGCGCCGACACGAGATCGAGCGCCACCGCCTGCGCGACCTCGATCCCGTCGATAGCTGCCGAGTAAATGCCGCCCGCATACCCGGCGCCTTCGCCCGCCGGATACAGCCCTTCGACGTTCACGCTCTGGTAGTTGTCCTTGCGCCGGATCCGGATCGGCGAAGATGTGCGCGTCTCCACGCCGGTGAGCACCGCATCGTGCATCGCAAAGCCGGCGATTTTGCGGTCGATCTGCGGCAGCGCTTCACGAATGGCTTCGATCACATAGTCGGGCAGGGCGGTGCTGAGGTCGGTCGGGCGCACGCCCGGCTTGTACGACGGCACCACGGAGCCGAGCGACGTCGACGGCCGGCCCGCGATGAAATCGCCGACCAGCTGGCCCGGCGCGCTGTAGTCGCCGCCGCCGAGCTCGAACGCGCGCTCTTCCCATTTGCGCTGGAACGCGATACCCGCGAGCGGGCCGCCCGGATAATCTTCCGGCGTGATGCCGACGACGATGCCGGCGTTCGCGTTGCGCTCGGCACGCGAATACTGGCTCATCCCGTTGGTGACCACGCGCCCCGGCTCGGACGTTGCCGCGACCACCGTGCCGCCCGGGCACATGCAGAAGCTGTAGACCGCACGGCCGTTGCTGCAGTGGTGAACCACCTTGTAGTCCGCCGCGCCGAGCTGCTTGTGGCCCGCGAACTTGCCGAAGCGGCTGCGATCGATCACGCCCTGCGGATGCTCGATCCGGAAACCGAGCGAGAACGGCTTGGCTTCGACGTAGACGCCGCGATCGTGCAGCATCTGGAACGTATCGCGCGCGCTATGGCCCACGGCCAGCACCACGTGATCGCAGCGCAACGTTTCGCCGTTCGACAGCTTGAGCGCGCGCACCTTGCCGTGTTCGATGTCGATATCCTCGACGCGGGTTTCGAAGCGCACTTCGCCACCCAGTTCATGGATGCTCGCGCGCATCTTTTCCACCATGCTGACGAGGCGGAACGTGCCGATGTGCGGCCGGCTCAGATACAGGATGTCCTCGGGCGCGCCGGCCTTCACGAATTCGTCGAGCACCTTGCGGCCGTAGTGGTGCGGGTCCTTGATCTGGCTGTACAGCTTGCCGTCGGAGAACGTGCCGGCACCGCCTTCGCCGAACTGCACGTTCGACTCCGGATTGAGCACGCTCTTGCGCCACAGGCCGAACGTGTCCTTGGTGCGTTCGCGCACGGCCTTGCCGCGCTCGAGGATGATGGGGCGAAAGCCCATTTGCGCGAGGATCAGCCCGGCGAACAGCCCGCACGGGCCCATGCCGATCACGACCGGACGCAGAAAGTTGCCGTGCTCGGGCGCCTTCGCAACGAAGTGGTACGTCATGTCGGGCGTCACGCCGCAATGCGGCGTGCCGGCGAGCCGCGGCAACACGGCGGCTTCGTCCTTGACCTCGACATCGACGATATACGTGAGCTTGATGTCGGAGCGCTTGCGCGCGTCGTGCGCACGGCGGAACACCGTGTAACGGAGGAGCCCGTCCGCGGCCACGCCGAGCTCCTTGAGGCGCGCGCGAATCGCGGCTTCAAGGGCGCTCTCGGGATGGTCGAGCGGGAGTTTGATTTCGCTTAGCCGTAACATGAGTAGTCGGATACGGTCGCCACGAAGCCGTGGCGGTGTTGAAACGGGCTGCGGCCGGCATGCCCGCGGCGGCGTCCGTCGCGCGCGCATGTCGCGAGCCGATCGTCAGGCGACGGAAAGCGCGCGACGCGCGGCGGCACGCCGGACCACTCGGGCAAGCTCGGCACGGGCGCCTGAAGCGACTCCCGCGAGAAGAAGACTACTTCGCGCTCCGGACGACCGGAAGGCGGCAGGCGCTTCATCATGACGGTGCCAGCGAGTGGTTGACGCAAAGGCCGCGCCGCACGGGCGCGGCGCGGGCTTATTCCGCTGCCGGATGCAGCCGGCTGTAGCGGTTCAGGATCGGGATCATCTGCGCGTAGATCTTCGGGTTCGCCGCGACGATCTCGTGGCGATGCAGGAAATCGGCGTCGCCCGTGTAGTTGCCGACGAGACCGCCGGCTTCGGTGATCAGCAGACTGCCGGCCGCCATGTCCCACACGTTGATGCCCTGCTCGAAGAACGCGTCGAGGCGGCCCGCTGCGACGTTCGCGAGGTCGAGTGCGGCCGCGCCCGGGCGGCGCAGGCCCGTGCAGGCTTGCGTCATTTCAGTGAACAGGCGCGCGTATGCGTCGAGGCCATCCTTTTCGCGGAACGGGAAGCCCGTGCCGACCAGTGCATCGGCCAGGCGGTCGCGCCGGCCGACGCGGATGCGGCGGTCGTTCAGGTAAGCGCCGCGGCCGCGCGTGGCCGTGAACAGGTCGTTCTTGTTCGGATCGTAGACGACGGCCTGCGTAACGATGCCCTTGTGTTCGAGCGCGATCGATACGCAGTAGTACGGGAAGCCGTGGATGAAGTTCGTCGTGCCGTCGAGCGGATCGATGATCCACTTGAATTCGGATTCGTTCTCCGATTCGCCCGATTCTTCCGCAAGGATCGCGTGGTCGGGGTAAGCGGTTTTCAGCGTCTCGATGATCGCCTCTTCGGCGGCCTTGTCCACTTCGGTGACGAAGTCGTTCTGCTGCTTCTTGCGAATCTCGATCAGGTCGAGATCGAGGGATGCACGATTGATGATCTGTCCGGCGCGGCGCGCAGCCTTGACAGCAATGTTGAGCATGGGATGCATGAGCCTGGATCCTGTAGCCGACGGCACGGGCCGCCACGAAGTGGAACATACCGCCCGGAGCAGCGCGAACGTGCCGGGCGAAATGAGACGCGAATTGACAAAGAGCGGGGTACGACCCGCGCCGCGCGGTGTGCGACGCGTAAGCGCATGATTTTACCCGATTTTCGAACGTTTCGGGGGCTCCGAATACGGGGAAACCCCACTGGCCGTCCGGACGAGTGGGTTTGTCGCGACGATGGCGATACCATACTGCCATTCCGATGAACCGAGCCGTATGTAGTGGAAACTCCGCAGAACCCCACCGCGCCGTCCGAATCGGGTGGCGCCTCGTCTCCGCCGCCGTCCGGCGGCTTCACATCAACCCGTTTCGTGCTCGTCGAGCCCAGCCATCCCGGCAATGTCGGGGCGGCCGCCCGCGCGCTGAAGACGATGGGTTTCTCTCGCCTTGTGCTGGTGGCGCCGCGCGTGCCGCACGTGCAGAGCGATCCCGACGCGATCGCGATGGCGAGCGGCGCCGACGACGTCCTCGCGTCCGCGCATGTCGTGCCCACGCTCGGCGACGCGTTGGCCGGCGTCCACTGGTCGATCGCGCTGACCGCGCGCACGCGCGAATACGGGCCGCCGCGCCTCGCGCCGCGCGCGGCCGCCGAGCACGCGTGCACGCAGGTGGGCGGCGGCGATATCGCCCTGGTGTTCGGCAACGAGCGTACGGGTCTCGCGAACGAGCACGTCGAGCAATGCAGTGCGCTTGCCCATATCCCGGCAAATCCGGCCTACAGCTCGCTGAACCTCGCGCAAGCGATCCAGGTGCTCGCGTACGAACTGCGCGTCGCGTTCCTGGCGCAGGCAAGCGAGGCGTCGCCCGCGGCGCACGTCGACGTCGGCACGCTCGCGCAGAGCGACGAGATCGAGCGGATGTATGCGCACCTCGAAAACGCGCTGATCGCGCTGGATTTTCTCGATCCGCGCAACCCGAAGAAGCTGATGCCGCGGCTGCGGCGCCTGTTCGCGCGCACCGGTCTCGAGCGCGAGGAAGTCAACATCCTGCGCGGCATCGCGAAGCACATCCTGCTGAAGTCGGGAACGGCCGAAGGCGACGCGTAGGCGTCCGGCGCGGCGGCTGCCGCGCGCTTTCGCGTTCGACGGCTGTGATGGGGTGGCGCCGCTTGCGTCCGTCGCGGTGCACTGGTTGGCGGGGATGGCGGCCCATGCATCTTGCGGTGCCTGCAAGCAGTCATTGTCGGGCCGCCGGAACGGTCGTTTCCGTCGAATACCCGTGCCGCCGGCGGGGTGAACGCGCGACGCCGAGCGGCCGCTCGCGAGTGGCCCTACAATCGCCGGACGTCATAAGCAAATTACCCGGCAAGATAACGACCGGCCATTGCCGGCGGCGCCCGCCGGCCTTTTCCTCAGCCCAGATCCGATCATGTTCACTAGACTGCGCGAAGACGTTGCGACGATACGCGAGCGGGATCCCGCCGCTCGCAGTGCCTGGGAAGTGCTGACCTGTTATCCGGGCCTGCATGCGCTCGTGCTGCATCGGTTTGCGCATGCATGCTGGCGCGCGAAACGCTACTGGCTCGCCCGTTTCGCGTCGCAGGTCGGCCGCTTCCTGACGGGGATCGAGATCCATCCGGGCGCGACGATCGGCAGGCGCGTGTTCATCGATCACGGCATGGGTGTCGTGATCGGCGAGACCGCGATCGTCGGCGACGACTGCACGATCTATCAGGGCGTGACGCTCGGCGGCACATCGCTCACGCGCGGCGCGAAGCGCCATCCGACGCTCGAACCCGGCGTGATCGTCGGCGCGGGCGCGAAGGTGCTCGGCGGTTTTACGGTTGGCGCGGGCGCGAAGATCGGTTCGAACGCGGTCGTGGTGAAGCCGGTGCCGGCGGGTGGCACCGCGGTCGGCAATCCGGCGCGCATCGTGATGCCGGCGCAACCGAAGCCGCAACCCGAGCGTGCCGCATTCTGCGCATACGGGATCACGCCGAACGCGGACGACCCGATGTCGCTCGCGATCCACGGGCTGATCGATCACGCGGCGAAGGAGAGCCGGCGCGTCGACGAGATCGTCGCGGCGCTGGAGCGGCTCGGCACGCATCTGGAAACGCTGCAGGGTGCCGACGCAGCGCGACTCGACCTGCGCCGGCTGTCGGCTGTGCTGGAAGGCAACGCAGTCGAACGGCAGTCGTAACGCGCCGCATGCCGGCGGCGCCAGACGCGTCGAGCGCCGTCAGCGGAATGCAGTCGAATGCGTTACTCGAGCGGCATCGCGTGGATGCCTTCCGCATCGACGCGCAAGTAACCGCCGCGCGGCGTGCCGTGATCCAGATCCCAGTCGGGCAGCACCCAGCGAATTCCGCCCGGTTCCAGATGGCGGGCAGGGCGATGCGTATGGCCGTGAATGATCACGCTCGCGCGGCTTTTCCGGAATAGCGCGGCCACGCCTTCACGCGTGACATCGTAGATGGACGAAGCAGCGCGCATCCGGCCCGCTTCGCTGTTCGAGCGCATCCGCTGCGCGAGCGCGCGACGCCAGCGGAACGGCCATGCGAGGAACAGCGCCTGCGCGACGCGATTGCGCGCAAATCGCCGAAACACCTGGTAGCCGCGATCGGCCGTGCATTGCGCATCGCCGTGCGCGAGCACGATGCGCTGGCCGAATGCCACGATCAGCGCCGGGTCGGGCAGCAGGATTGCACCGGCCGCCTTCATGAAGCGCCGCCCGAGCAGAAAATCGCGGTTACCGTGCATCACGTAGAGCGCAATGCCGCGTTCGGAGAACGTATGCATCAGCGCGGCCATGCGGGCCGCGAACGGATCGTCGTCGAGCACGTCGTCGCCGATCCAGTATTCGAACAGGTCGCCGAGAATGAACACCGAGTCGGCGCTGTCGGCGGTGTATTTCACGAAATGCTCGAACGCGGCGACCGTCTTCGGAATCGCCTCGCTCAGATGCAGATCGGAGAGAAACAGGAACGGGCGTGCGGCTTGCGCGTATTCGCGCTCGCCCGGCACGCCCGCGGAGACGCTTCGCGGCGGACTCTCCTGCAACATCGAAGTGCCTCCGTTACGGCTGGTGCGTTAGACCACCACGGCCTTTTCGATCACGACGTCGTCAGTCGGCACGTCCTGATGGAAACCCGCGTTGCCCGTCTTCACGGCCTTGATCTTGTCGACGACGTCCTGACCTTCGACGACCTTGCCGAACACCGCGTAGCCCCAGCCTTGCGGCGTCGGCGACGAGTGGTTCAGGAAGTCGTTGTCGTTGACGTTGATGAAGAACTGGGCGGTCGCCGAATGCGGATCGTTCGTGCGCGCCATCGCGATCGTGTAGTTGTCGTTCTTCAGGCCGTTGTTCGCCTCGTTGTCGATCGGCGCGTCGGTCGGCTTCTGCTTCAGGCCCGGCTCGAAGCCGCCGCCCTGGATCATGAAGCCGTTGATCACGCGGTGGAACACCGTACCGTCATAGTGGCCCTTCTTCACGTAGTTGAGGAAGTTCTCGACCGTCTTCGGTGCCTTCGCGGCGTCCAGCTCGAGCTTGATCACGCCGTGGTTCGTATGCAGTTCAACCATGATGAATTCCTTCGGTATGGCGGTTTAAATGGCACGCGGCCGGTCGTACGACGCGGCCGCGTGTGGCGCCGGACGTGCCGGCAGGTGCTTACTTCGAGACGATGCTCGCGGATTCGATCACGACCGGCTGGGCCGGCACGTCCTGCATCGGGCCGCGCGAGGTCGTCGCCACGCCTTCGATCTTCTTCACGACGTCGAGGCCAGACACGACCTTGCCGAACACCGCGTAGCCGTTGCCGTCCGGGTTCGGGTAGTCGAGGCCGTTGTTGTCGACCGTGTTGATGAAGAACTGCGCGGTGGCCGAGTTCGGATCGCTGGTGCGCGCCATTGCGATCGTGCCCGTCAGGTTCTTCAGACCATTGCGGCTTTCCAGCGGGATCGGCGCGCGGGTCGGCTTCTCCTCGAAGTTGGTCTTGTAGCCGCCGCCCTGGATCATGAAGCCCTTGATCACGCGATGAAAGATCGTGCCGTTGTACTGGCCGGCCTTCACGTAATCGAGGAAGTTGGCGACCGTCTTCGGCGCCTTCTCCGGGTAGAGCTCGACGCGGATGTCGCCCTGCGAGGTCTTGAGCTGCACGATCGGGTGCGCGGTGGCCGATTGCGCGAAGGCAGGCGCGGTCGCGAGAAGGGCGGCGCCGCCAAGCGCCAGCAACAGACGTTTCATTGCGATCCTCAGGTTGGGAGGGAGGGAAGGTTGCGCCGCTTTACTGCGACGGCGCGACGTACGGCGCCGCCAGCGCACCGGACGGACCGTTGAACTGGAACGTCGGCGACATCGGCAGCGTGGTGGTGCTCACGTTTGCGGCGGCACGGTCGGTGTACGCGCGCGTGGCGGGCGTGACGTTGTGCGCGCCGGCGGCCGGCTTCGGCGGCGACACGATCTTCTGCACGTCGGCGAGGCGCTGTGCGGTCGCGCCGCTCGTGCGGCCGAGCGATTGCGCGCGCTTGTACGACTCGGCCGCGAGCCGCAGGTACAGGTCGCCGAGGTTCTCGTACGCGAGCGAGTAGCTCGGGTTCGCTTGCGTCGCCGTGACGAGCGCGCTGCGCGCTTCGTCGTAGCGGCCGTGCTTCGCGTAGAGCGCCGCGAGGTTGTTGTAGGGCTCGGGCAGTTCGGGGTAGGCCTGCGTGATCGCGACGAACTGCTGGATCGCGTCGTCGTCGCGGTTCAGGCGGGCGAGCACGGTGCCGCGCTTGAACTGCGCCTGCACGTCGTGCGGATTCGCCGCGATGCGCGCGTCGAGTTGCGCGAGCGCCTGCTTCCATTGCTTGCCGGCGATCGACGCGTCGATTTCGGGCGTGCCGTCGGCGGTGGCCGGAGCCTTTTGCGCATGCGCCGCGGGGGCCGCGAAAAGCGTCAGTGCGACGCCCACGACGGCGGTCGCAACGAGGGTCGCAGCGCTCGGCGCACGGCCGCGATGAGGTTTCATAGGCGTAAATCGGAATGTTATACTCCGACCCATTCTAACAAAACGTCTGCGCGTTCCGGCGAGCCGCAGACAGTCTTTCTTTGCCTCTCGTGGCCGTCACCGCTGTGCTTGCAGCCTGACCGCCCCATGTGATATCGAGGACGCGCGGCGTCGTGCCGTAACAGGCGGTCCGTCCGTGTCGCATGCTGGGCGAGCTTCGCCAGGGCGGTTTCCTTCGGCTCACGGTTCATCTCTATGGAATCACTGCGCATCTACAACACGCTCGCGCGTGACAAGCAAGTTTTCGTGCCGCGCCAGTCCGGCGAAGTGCGGATGTACGTATGCGGGATCACCGTCTACGACTATTGTCACGTGGGCCACGCGCGCATGCTGGTCGTGTTCGACCTCGTCCAGCGCTGGCTGCGTGCGATCGGCTATCGGGTCACGTACGTGCGCAACATCACCGACATCGAGGACAAGATCATCCGTCGCGCGGTCGAGAACGGCGAGACGATCAAGTCGCTGACCGACCGTTTCATCGACGCGATGCACGAGGATGAGGCGGCGCTCGGCATTCAGCGGCCCGACATCGAGCCGCGCGCCACGCAGTTCATTCCGCAGATGCTCGGAATGATCGAGAAGCTCGAGGCGAACGGCTACGCGTATCAGGCGGGCGACGGCGACGTCAATTATTCGGTGCGCAAGTTCGCGAACTACGGGAAGCTGTCGGGCAAGTCGCTGGACGACCTGCGCGCGGGCGAACGCGTCGCCGCGAACGATGCAAAACAGGATCCGCTCGACTTCGTGCTGTGGAAGCGCGCGAAGGAGGGCGAGCCTGAAGGCGCGTCGTGGTCGTCGAAGTACGGGATGGGCCGGCCGGGCTGGCACATCGAGTGCTCCGCGATGGGTTGCACGCTGCTCGGCGAGCATTTCGACATTCACGGCGGCGGGCAGGATCTGCAATTCCCGCACCACGAGAACGAAATCGCGCAGAGCGAAGGCGCGACCGGCCAGACGTTCGTCAATTACTGGATGCACAACGGCTTCGTGCAAGTGGACAACGAGAAGATGTCGAAGTCGCTCGGCAACTTCTTCACGATCCGCGAAGTGCTCGAGCGGTACGACGCCGAGGTCATGCGCTTCTTCATCGTGCGCACGCACTACCGGTCGCCGCTCAACTACAGCGACGTGCACCTCGACGATGCGCGTGCGTCGCTCACGCGTCTGTATACGGCGCTGAAGGATGTCGAACCCGACACGCTCGCGCTCGACTGGAACGAGCCGCATGCGCAGCGTTTCGCGGCCGCGATGAACGACGACATCAATACGCCGGTCGCGGTGGCGACGCTGTTCGAGCTGGCCGGCGAGGTCAACCGCACGCGCGATGCGTCGCTCGCGCGGCAGCTGAAGCAATTGGCGGGTCTGCTGGGCCTGCTTGGCCGCGAGCCGCGCGCGTTCCTGCAGCAGGGCACCGGCGCCGCGCAGGCGGGTGGGCTCGCAGCCGATGAAATCGAGGCGAGGATCGCCGCGCGCGTCGCGGCGAAACAAGCGAAGGACTATGCCGAAGCGGACCGGATTCGGGCGGAACTGCTCGATGCCGGCATCGCACTTGAAGACAAACCGGGCGGATCGACCGAATGGCGTCGCGTATGAGCGCGGTGCGTTCCACTGACCGATCCGTCAGGTAGGAGGCAAGATGGCAACGGCCAGAAAAGCGCCGGTCAGGCGTGCGACTCCGCTCGCCGCGCGTCCGGCAGCCAAGCGCTCGCCAACGGCAAAGGCGGACGCTGCGCGCGCCATGCCGAACGGCGCGATGAACGGTCATGCGAAGCCCGCCCGCGCGAAGGGCGCGGATGCGGCGCAGCCGGAGGTCGCGATGGCGGCTGCGGACCCGGCGCGCAAGTCGCGCGCATCCGATCCGGCAGCCGACGCCGCGGATGGTATCGTGCGTCCCGCATATTGGGACAAGGCGTGCGCAGATCTCGTCAAGCGCGACCGGATCCTGAAGAAGCTGATCCCGAAGTTCGGCCCGGCGCATCTGGTGAAGCGCGGTGATCCGTTCGTTACACTCGCGCGCTCGGTCGTCGGGCAGCAGATTTCGGTGCCGTCCGCACAGGCGCTGTGGGCGCGCATCGAGGATGCGTGTCCAAAGCTCGCGCCGCAGCCGGTGATCCGGCTCGGTGCGGACAAACTGATCGGATGCGGGCTGTCGAAGCGCAAGACGGAATACATTCTCGACCTTGCGCAGCACTTCGTGTCCGGTGCACTGCACGTCGACAAATGGACGTCGATGGACGACGAGGATGTGATCGCGGAACTTACGCAGATCCGCGGCATCAGCCGCTGGACGGCCGAGATGTTCCTGATCTTCAACCTGTCGCGACCGGACGTCCTGCCGCTCGACGATCCGGGCCTGATCCGCGCGATCAGCGTCAATTACTTTAGCGGGGAGCCCGTCACACGCAGCGAGGCCCGCGAAGTGGCCGCCAACTGGGAGCCGTGGCGCACTGTCGCGACCTGGTATATGTGGCGCAGTCTCGACGTGCCCGACACTGACGCAGACTGACGGCTATCAGGTTTTAAACATCAATAGTTGAGAGCCGGTTTTGCACATCGCCCGCGCGGGTAGAATACGCGCTGCCGCAAGACCCAAGGATTCGAACACATGAAGACCACGTTTCTGGATTTCGAACAGCCGATCGCCGAACTCGAGGCCAAGATCGAAGAGCTGCGATTCGTGCAGGACGACTCGGCTGTCGATATTTCGGAAGAAATCGAGCGGCTGTCGAAGAAGAGCCAGCAACTGACGAAGGATCTGTACGCGAACCTGTCGCCGTGGCAGGTCTCGCAGATCGCCCGGCATCCGCAGCGTCCGTACACGCTCGATTACGTCGCGGAACTGTTTACCGATTTCCACGAACTGCATGGCGACCGCGCGTTCGCGGACGATCTGTCGATCGTCGGCGGTCTCGCGCGCTTCGGCGGCCATCCGTGCATGGTGATCGGCCACCAGAAGGGCCGCGACACCAAGGAACGCGCGGCGCGCAACTTCGGGATGCCGCGCCCGGAAGGCTATCGCAAGGCCGAGCGCCTGATGCGCCTCGCCGAGAAGTTTGGTCTGCCGATCTTCACGTTCGTCGACACGCCGGGTGCCTATCCGGGCATCGGTGCGGAAGAGCGCGGCCAGTCGGAAGCGATCGGCCGCAATCTGTACGTGATGGCGGAGCTGAAGACGCCGATCATCACGACGGTGATCGGCGAGGGCGGTTCGGGCGGCGCGCTCGCGATCGCGGTGGCCGATACGGTGATGATGCTGCAGTTTTCGACCTACTCGGTGATCTCGCCGGAAGGTTGCGCGTCGATTCTGTGGAAGAGCGCCGCAAAGGCGCCCGAGGCTGCCGAAGCACTCGGCCTCACCGCCCATCGCCTGAAGGCGCTCGGGCTGATCGACAAGATCGTCAACGAACCGCTCGGCGGCGCGCATCGCGATCCGAAGGGCATGGCTGCGCTGCTGCGCCGCGCGCTTGCGGATTCGCTGCGCCAGTTCCAGGGCATGAGCATCGATGCGCTGCGCGAGCGTCGCTTCGAGCGCCTGATGGCCTACGGCAAGTTCAAGGAAACCACGCCCGGCGCGTGACCGGCATGTGCACCTCGCGCGCCATCCGGCGCGCGTTTCGATCGTGATCCCTCCGACCCAACTCAACGCCGATCGCGTCGTCCTCGACGCGATCGGCGTTGCGCTTTCCGACATGCCGTCCGATGCTCAGATCGCGATTGCGTACAGCGGCGGCCTCGACTCGACGGTACTGCTCGACGCGGCCGTGCGCGTCGCGGGCGCAGAACGTTGCATCGCGCTGCACGTGCATCACGGACTTAGCGCGAACGCCGACGCCTGGGTCGCGCATGCGCAGGCGACGGCCGAACGGCTTGGCGTCGCGTTCGAATCCGAGCGTGTCGACGTGCCGCACGACAGCGGCCTCGGCGTCGAGGCGACCGCACGCGAGCGCCGATATGCTGCGCTCGACGCGATGTGCGAGCGTCGCGGCGTGGCGGCGCTCTGGATCGCGCAGCATGCGGACGATCAGGCCGAGACCGTGCTGCTGCAATTGTTGCGCGGTGCGGGGATTGCCGGTCTGGCCGCGATGGCGCCGCGCTATCGTCCGGATGGTGCAAGCGTCGAGCGCGTGCGGCCGCTGTTGCGATTGTTGCGTGCGCAACTGGAACGCTACGCGGTTCAGCGCGGGCTCGCCTGGATCGACGATGAATCGAACGGCGACACGCGCTATGCGCGCAACGCGTTGCGCATCGACGTGCTGCCGACGCTGGCTGCGCACTTTCCGGGCTTTCGCGATGCGCTCGGTCGCGCGGCCCAGCACGCGGCTGCCGCGCAGCGGCTGCTCGACGATCTGGCCGAACTGGATTTCGCCGGCGCCGCGCGCGACGAAGGTCGTGCGCTGTCGCGCGATGCACTCGTGGCGTTCGACGACACGCGCGGTGCGAACCTGTTGCGTTTCTGGATGCGCCGGCTCGGGTTGCCGGGCGCGTCGGCAGCGCGGCTCGCGAACATGATGCGGCAACTGCGCGCCGCGCACGACGCGCATGCGCTGCGCGTCGACCACGCGGGGCAGTGCCTGCGGCTCTATCGCGACATGGTTTACTGGGAAGCCGGCGACAGCGCCGATCCGGCCGACGACGGTACCGGCACGCCGCATCCAGAGTCCTCGTTGGCGTGGGATGGCCAGGAAGTCTGGCACGTGCCGGCCTGGCGCGGCACGTTCGTGTTTGCGCCGGCCGACGCGGACAGCGCCGGCGCGGTGCCGGAGGCGCTGTTGCGCAGCGCGGCGCTCGTCGCACGCGCCCGTGCGGGCGGCGAGCGGCTGCGGACGTCGCCCGGCGGGCCCGGGCGCACATTGAAGAACCTGTTCCAGGAGCGTGGCGTGCCGGCATGGCAACGCGACGTGCCGCTGCTGTTCGCGGGCGACCGGCTCGTGTACGTGCCGCGGCTCGGCGTGAATCATGTCGATGGGCTTACCGGCAACGGGCTTTCCGGCGACGCCCGGTGGCGCCGGATCGAATGGCGTCCCGACGTGCTGATCGCGTAGCGCCGGTATGCGCCGCGGCGCGTGATCGAACGCCGGTTTTCACCATTTGGTAAACGGCGCCGGAACGCTTGCCAACGGGCGAGCGGCTTGTCAAGCCGCCCTCTATCGGGTACGCTCGGTCGTTTGCTCGGCTCGATTTTTGAGCGATTTGTGCAGGTTTTCCGCGTGACGTACCCGGTTTGCGCGGCCTGATCGGCCTTCCGGGCAAAATCCGTCACGCTTGCGTGTTGCGTCCCAGCCGTCCCCCTCGTCGTCCGTCCACAGCCACAAGCCGCGTGACCGAACGGCAACGCGGCCTGCCCAGCGCGCCCGTGCGGCTTCTCCTTCAGTTCAGAACGACAATGGCACTCATCGTACACAAATACGGCGGCACTTCGATGGGCTCGGTCGAGCGCATCAAGAACGTCGCGAAACGCGTCGCAAAATGGCATCAGGCCGGGCACCAGATGGTGGTCGTGCCGTCCGCGATGTCCGGCGAAACCAACCGCCTGCTCGGTCTCGCGAAAGAGATTTCGAGCCAGCCGAGCCCGCGTGAGCTCGACATGATCGCGTCGACCGGCGAGCAGGTCAGCGTCGGCCTGCTGTCGATCGCGCTGCAGGAAATCGGCGTCGAGGCCGTGAGCTATGCCGGCTGGCAAGTGCCGATCAAGACGGACAGCGCATTCACGAAGGCGCGCATCCACTCGATCGACGACGAGCGCGTGAAGGCCGATCTGAACGCCGGCAAGGTCGTGATCATCACGGGCTTCCAGGGCGTCGATCCGGACGGCCACATCACGACGCTGGGCCGTGGCGGCTCGGATACCTCCGCGGTGGCGGTGGCGGCCGCGCTGGATGCCGAAGAGTGCCTGATCTACACGGACGTCGATGGCGTCTACACGACCGATCCGCGCGTGGTCGAAGAGGCGCGACGCCTCGATCGCGTGACGTTCGAGGAAATGCTGGAAATGGCAAGCCTCGGCTCGAAGGTCCTGCAGATCCGCTCGGTCGAATTCGCCGGCAAATACCAGGTGAAGACGCGTGTGCTGTCGAGCCTGACCGATCCGCTGATTGCGCTCGACGAAGAAATGCGCTCGGGCACCCTGATTACTTTTGAAGAAGACGAGACCATGGAAAAGGCAGTCATTTCCGGCATCGCGTTCCAGCGCGACGAAGCACGCATTGCGGTGATGGGTGTGCCCGACAAGCCGGGCATCGCGTATCAGATCCTCGGCCCGGTCGCCGATGCGAACGTCGACGTCGACATGATCATCCAGAACCAGAGCGTCGAAGGGAAGACGGACTTCACGTTCACGGTCGGGCGCGGCGACTACCAGAAGGCAATGGACATCCTCACGAACCAGGTGCAGGGCCATGTGAGCGCCGAGCGCGTGCAGGGCGACCCGAAGGTGTCGAAGGTGTCGGTCGTCGGCGTCGGCATGCGCTCGCACGTCGGTGTCGCGAGCAAGATGTTCCGCACGCTGTCGGAAGAGGGCATCAACATCCAGATGATCTCGACGTCCGAAATCAAGATTTCGGTGCTGATCGACGAGAAATACATGGAACTGGCCGTCCGCGCGTTGCACAAGGCATTCGAACTCGACCAGGCCGCGTGAGTTTCCCGTGATGCATTGAAGAAAATGCATCACGGAAATTGACGCGCGGTTCGAAACCCTATATTATCTCGTTCTCGTCGCACTGCCTCCCTGGTGCGAGCGAAAGTTTGGGAGACGTGGCCGAGAGGTCGAAGGCACTCCCCTGCTAAGGGAGCATCTGGGCCAAAACCTGGATCGAGGGTTCGAATCCCTCCGTCTCCGCCAAAAGCGGTGACAAAGCCCCGCAAGTTCTCGGACTTGCGGGGCTTTTTCTTTTTCTCGCTTCGTTTCCCCGTCTTTTCCGATTTGCATCGATGCGCCGCTCGGCGCCGCGCTTCGTCCGGACAGCCAATCAATGCTCGACTTCAGCGATGCCGATGGGCTAAATACGCGTATCGCCTCGCATGGCTCACGTCGGAGTTCCGGCACGCATGCATTCCGTCCTGACCATCATTTCGCATCGGCTTGTCGACGGGCTCGTCGCAAATCATGCGTGCTACGCGCAAGAGCACGGCTACCGGCATGCGATCGTCGACGGCATGCACGTGTACGGCGAGCGCCAGCAGGTGCTGCACAAGTATCACGCGATCATCGCGCAGCTCGTCGCGATGGAGGAGGGCGCGCTGCTGCTCGTGCTCGATCCGTTTTCGGTCGTGTTCGGCCGGCATGCGCTTGCCGATGTCGCGGCCGGTTACGATGCGATCGTCACGACGCAGACGCCGAAGTCGGCGCTGCCTGCGGCGAGCGGCATGATCTTTCGCAATGTCGCCGACGTGCGCGAGCGCTTGCGTGCGCTGGCCGTGGAGCTCGGCCAGTGGGCAATGCACCTGCCCGAGCGACAGCGCGAGTGCGAGGCGACGCTCCTTGCCGTGCACTTCCCGCCGTTGCCGTTCGACCGGCCGCTTGCGAACGGCCATTACGCGTCGGCCCAGACAGTGTGGGGTGACGGTCATGCGATCGACGTGGTTGTCGGCGCGCAGCCGCTCGTCGCACATCAAGCGCCCGAATGGCGGCAGATCGACGGCGTCTGGACGCCGACGCCCGACTACGACTTTCGCTACGTGCTCGCGCTCGTCCACGATGCCGGGCGCCTCCGGTACGGCGAGCAGCCGCGCGCGATGGACGCCTGGCGCGCCGCGCAGCAACGCACGCGCGAGCCGGCGCGCCATCTGAACCCGCACGCCGACATCGCGTTCGTGAGCCTGCACACGTCGCACATCGCCGGTTACGGTGATATTCACGAAGACAACTTCGTTCGCTATTGCATGCGACACGGCTACGCGTATCACGCGTACCGCGAGCCGCCTGCGTTCGTGCCGGCCGGCGTCGATGCGAACTGGGCGAAGCTGCACCTGATCCGCGAACATTTGCCGGGCCACGCATTCGTGTTCTGGGTCGACGCCGACATACTTGCGATCGACCAGCGCCAGACGGTCGAGCGCGTGATCGACGGGCGGGATTTCGTGATCGGGACCGACCACACCGCGTGGGCGATCAACTCGTGCATGATCGGCGTGCGCAACGTCGCGCCGATGCGTGAACTGGTCGACCGCATTTGCGCACGCATCGAGCATCTCGACGACCGGTCGTCCGTCTATGCGAGCGGCGGCGACCAGCAGGCGATCTATGTGGAACTGCTGCACGCCGGCATGATCGACGCGCGCTACGTCGTCGACGCGATGTCGCTCGCATGCTCGCCCGTGTATGCGACCCGCGACAGCCGCTTCGTCCATTTCCCTGCGCAGCACAACCACTATCGTGCAGTCACGATGCGCGTATGGGACAGGCTCAGCCGCGAGCGCTGACGCGCGGTTGGCGTGGCGGCTGACGTGCGTCCCGATCGTAACGATCGCATGCGATGAAATAAAAATGAAAGCATCGATGTAAGGAAAGATGCGCGCGCGACTATCGTTCCGTTCGCTTTGTTCTTGCGCGTCGCAACGGCGACATTTCGTCAAAAATGCGGCGTCGCGTCGATTCGGGCCGTCTGCTCCGCACAGCAATACAAAATATTACGCAGAAAAATCAACTGCCTATCGAAGTACGGCGAAACACGGCTCTGCTGCGCTGCAAAAAATATTCAATCACCGTATGCTCGTTAACCCGATAGCGCTTGAGCGGCGTCAAGCATCGTCCTGATTCCGCTTTACATTTTGCCAACATTGGCGATCCACGAAATCTATCTGTCGATTTGATTTCGTTCCCTTCGTCACGCCTGTTTCCCGATGCAGTGCGCGACCTTCTCAAGGCTGTTGACATGCAAGACTTTCCCTTTCTGAGCCTGGCGATCTGGGCTCCGATCCTGTTCGGCGCGTGCCTGCTGCGCGCCGGTTCCGACCGTCATCCGAATCGCACGAGACTGATCGCGCTCGTCGGCGCGCTGGCGGGGTTGGCCGCCGTCGTCCCGCTCGTCGCCGGCTTCGATTCGCACTCGGCCGCGATGCAGTTCGTGGAAACGCGCGACTGGCTGGCCGCGTTCAATGCCGGCTGGCGTGTCGGGATCGACGGCGCGTCGCTGTGGCTCGTCGTGCTGACTGCCTTCACGACGCTGGTCGTCGTAATCGCGTCGTGGGAATCGGTGACAGTGCGCGTCGCGCAGTACTACGCGTCGTTCCTGATCCTGTCGGGGCTGATGGTCGGCGTGTTCGTCGCACAGGACGGGCTGCTGTTCTTCATCTTCTTCGAGGCGACGCTGATCCCGCTGTACCTGCTGATCGGCACATGGGGCAGGGAGCATCGCGTGTACGCGGCCGTGAAGTTCTTCTTCATCTCGTTCGCGGGTTCGCTGCTGCTGTTGATGGCGATGCTGTACCTGTTCGCGAAGTCGCATACGTTCGACATGAACGCATGGCGCACGCTGCAGCTGGGCTTCGCGCCGCAGCTGCTGGTGTTCCTGGGCTTCTTTGCAGCGTTTGCGGTGAAGGTGCCGATGTGGCCCGTCCACACGTGGCTGCGCGACGTCTACACGGACGGCCCGACCGGCGCTGCGCTGATGCTCGCGATGCTCAAGCTCGGCGGTTATGGCTTCCTGCGCTTTGCACTGCCGATCACACCGGACGCGAGTCACTTCTTCGCGCCGGCCGTGATCGCGCTGTCGCTGTTCGCGATCGTCTATGCGAGCCTGATCGCGGTCGCGCAGACCGACCTCGGCAAGCTGCTCGCGTATTCGACGGTCGCACACATGGGGATCGTCACGCTCGGGCTGTTCCTGTTCAACCGGATCGGCGTCGAGGGCGCGATCGTGCAGCTCGTGTCGTACGGTTTCGTCGCCGGTGCGATGCTGTTGTGCGTGAGCGTGCTGGTCGATCGCACGAAGCAGCGCGAGATTGCCGCATACGGTGGTGTGGCGGGGGTGATGCCGCGCTTCGCGATGTTCTCGGTGCTGTTCGCGATGGCCAACGTCGGCCTGCCGGGCACGTCCGGTTTCGTCGGCGAGTTCATGGTCATCATGGGCGCGATTCGCGTGAACTTCTGGATTGGCGCGATTGCGGCGCTCACGCTGATCCTCAGCGCGTCGTACACGCTGTGGATGATCAAGCGCGTCGTGTTCGGCAAGGTCGCGAGCGCGCATGTTGCGAAGCTCGCCGATCTCAGCCGCCGCGAGATCGTGATGTTTGCGTCGCTCGCACTGATCGTGCTGATGGTCGGCGTCGATCCGAAGCCGTTTACCGACGCGATCGATCCCACGGTCGGCCGGTTGATTCAGGATGCCAGCCATTCGAAGTTGCCGGCCGGCGACGGCGGCGCGCCCGCGCAACCCGCATACATGGCATCGGCGCACGGCTGATCGCGCGACACGGTGCGGCAGCCCGCATCGCGAGACGATGCGGGCCGTCGTTGCGCGCACATCCATCGGTGTAGCGACGCGCGCGATCGCAAGCCGGCGGCCACTCTCCCGGTGGTTCGCAGCCATCTTCCGGTCGCGTGAATTGCCCCGCGACAATCTGTCTCACAACAGATTTTGCAATGATGATTTGCCGTCATCGCCGGTTTTTCATCGCGCCCGCGCGACGTATGATTCGGCCACTTTCGTGGATCGGATGCGCATCGGGCATACGCAACGGATTCAATGACCCTCGGGCTGTGTGATGAATAGAAAAGCTTCAAAAGGCTGGACGGCGCTGATATCGATCGGCGCGGCATTGAGCCTGTCAGGCTGTAATTTAGATGTACTAAATCCGAAAGGAAGCGTGGGCGCTGCCGAGAAGGCGCTGATCGCGACGTCGACTTGGGCGATGCTGATCGTCGTCGTGCCGGTGATCCTGCTCACGCTGTGGTTCGCGTGGCGTTACCGCGCATCGAACCGCAACGCCACGTATGCACCTAACTGGTCGCACTCGACCGCGATCGAGGTCGTGATCTGGACGGTGCCGACGCTGATCATTCTCTTTCTCGGCGTGCTCACGTGGAAAACCACGCACGAGCTCGATCCGTACAAGCCGCTCGAGTCGTCGGTGAAGCCGATCGACGTCGAGGTCGTCGCGCTCGACTGGAAATGGCTATTCATCTATCCGGAACTCGGCATCGCGTCGGTGAACCAGCTTGCGATTCCGGTCGGCACGCCGGTTAATTTCCGTATCACGTCGGATTCGGTGATGAACTCGTTCTTCATTCCGCAGCTAGGCGGCCAGGTCTACGCGATGGCCGGCATGCAGACGCGCCTGCACCTGATCGCCGACGAAGCCGGCGACTACGCAGGCACGTCCGCCAACTTCAGCGGGCGCGGCTTCTCCGACATGAAGTTCCGCACGCTCGCCGAGCCGCGCGAGCAATTCGACGCGTGGGTGCAGAAAGTGAAGGCATCGCCCGAGCGGCTCGACGCAACTGCGTACGGCACCGTCGCGCAGCCAAGCGAGAAGGCGCCCGTACGCTACTTCTCGTCGGTCGATCCGCGGCTCTTCCACAACATCATCGCGAAATACAACGATGGCCACGTCCTCGACCTGAAGGACGCCGCCTGCGGCACGAAGGGGTAACGCATGTTCGGCAAACTCACACTTTCGGCGATCCCGTTCGATCAGCCCATCATCATGGGGGCCGGCGCCTTCATGGGGCTGGTCGTGCTCGGCATACTCGCCGCACTGACGATCACCGGCCGCTGGAAGTGGCTGTGGACGGAATGGCTGACGACGGTCGACCACAAGAAACTCGGCGTGATGTACATCATCGTCGCGATGATCATGCTGCTGCGCGGCTTCGCCGACGCGATCATGATGCGCATGCAGCTCGCGCTCGCGTACAACGCGCCCGGCTATCTGCCGCCGCACCACTATGACCAGATCTTCACGGCACACGGCGTGATCATGATCTTCTTCATGGCGATGGTGTTCATGGTCGGCCTGATGAACCTGGTCGTGCCGCTGCAGATCGGCGCGCGCGACGTCGCGTTCCCGTTCATCAACTCGCTGTCGTTCTGGATGACGGCGGTCAGCGCGATCCTGATCAACGTGTCGCTCGTGATCGGCGAATTCGCGCAGACCGGCTGGCTCGCGTATCCGCCGCTGTCGGAGCTGCAGTTCAGCCCGGGGGTAGGGGTCGACTACTACCTGTGGGCGTTGCAGATCTCGGGCGTCGGCACGCTGCTGACGGGCGTGAACTTCTTCGTGACGATCATCAAGATGCGCGCGCCCGGCATGACGCTGATGAAGATGCCGGTGTTCACGTGGACGGCGCTTTGCACGAACGTGCTGATCATGGCGTCGTTCCCGATCCTGACCGCGACGCTCGCGCTGCTCGGCCTCGACCGTTACCTCGGCATGCACTTCTTCACGAACGAAGCCGGCGGCAACGCGATGCTGTATCTGAACCTGATCTGGGCGTGGGGCCATCCGGAGGTGTACATCCTGATCCTGCCCGCGTTCGGGATCTTCTCGGAAGTCATCGCGACGTTCGCGAAGAAGCCGCTGTTCGGCTACAAGACGATGGTGTACGCGACCTGCGCGATCATGGTGCTGTCGTTCCTCGTGTGGCTGCATCACTTCTTCACGATGGGCTCGGGTGCGAACGTGAACGCGTTCTTCGGGATCATGACGATGATCATTGCGATCCCGACCGGCGTGAAGGTGTTCAACTGGCTGTTCACGATGTATCGTGGCCGGATCCAGTTCACGACGCCCGTGCTGTGGACGATCGGCTTCATGGTCACATTCACGCTCGGCGGCATGACGGGCGTGATGATGGCGATCCCGGGCGCGGACTTCGTGCTGCACAACAGCCTGTTCCTGATCGCGCACTTCCACAACGTGATCATCGGCGGCGTGCTGTTCGGTTATCTCGCTGGCTTCAATTACTGGTTTCCGAAAGCGTTCGGCTTCAAGCTGAACGAGAAGCTCGGCAAGGCGGCGTTTTGGTTCTGGCAGGTCGGCTTCTACGTCGCGTTCGTGCCGCTCTACGTGCTCGGCTTCATGGGCATGACGCGTCGCCTGAACCACTACGACAACCCGGCGTGGCATCCGTGGCTGCTCGTCGCCGCGTTCGGCGCGGTGCTGATCGCGATCGGCATTGCGTGCCAGCTGTTGCAACTGGTGGTCAGCATTCGCAACCGCAACCTGCCGGCTTATCGCGATACCACGGGCGACCCGTGGGGCGGCCGCACGCTGGAATGGGCGACGTCGTCGCCGCCGGCTGACTACAACTTCGCGGTGATTCCGCAGGTGCGCGCGCTCGATGCGTACGCGGACATGAAGGCGCGCGGCGACGGCCGCCCCGACCCGGCAGCGATCCGCGACATCCACATGCCGTCGAACACGTGTGCCGGTCTCGTCGTCGCGGTCTTCAGCCTGGTGCTCGGCTTCGCGCTGGTGTGGCACATCTGGTGGATGGCGATCGGCGGGCTGGCGGGTATCGTCGCGACGCTCGTGATCTACAGCTCGCGCGACAACGACGGCTACTACATCCCTGCGACGAAGGTGCGCAAGATCGAAGAGAAGCAACCGGCGGCGCGCGTGGCCACGCGCGTCGACGACGTGGAACTGGAGGCCAACTGATGTTGCAGAAAACCTTGAGCGCGACCCTGGTCGAGCACGACGACCATCCTCCGTCGCATTCGGTGTTCGGCTTCTGGCTGTACCTGATGACCGACTGCGTGATCTTCGCGGCGTTGTTCGCGACGTTCGCGGTGCTCGGCAACCAGTACGCGGGCGGCCCGACCGCGAAGGACCTGTTCGACATTCCGGGCGTCGCGGTCGAAACCGCCGCGCTGCTGCTGTCGAGCATCACGTACGGCTTTGCGATGCTGGCCGCGTACAAGCAGCGTCGCGGCGCGCTGCTTGCGTGGCTCGCGGTGACGTTCGTGCTCGGCGCGGCGTTTCTTGCAATGGAGCTGCGCGAGTTCTCGCACCTGATCGCGCAAGGCGCGGGCCCGCAGCGCAGCGCGTTTCTGTCAGCGTTCTTCACGCTGGTCGGCACGCACGGGCTGCACGTAACCGCAGGCCTCCTGTGGATGATCGTGCTGGCCGGGCAGATCGTGTTGCGCGGCGGCGATCTGACCGACCGCGACCTGCGGCGTCTGACGTGCCTGAGTCTCTTCTGGCACTTCCTCGACATCGTGTGGATCTGCGTGTTTTCCTTCGTCTACCTCGCGAGCGTGATCTAAATGGCCCATTCGCATTCGTCTCAACTCGGAGAAGGGCACGGCAGCGTCGGCGGCTATGTCGCCGGTTTCATCCTGTCGGTGCTGCTCACGGCCGCGTCGTTCGGCCTCGTGATGGGCGGCGTGCTGTCGCCGCACGCGTCGCTGATCGCGCTCGCCGCGCTCGCGTTCGTGCAGATCGTCGTGCACCTCGTGTACTTCCTGCACATGAACGGTTCGTCCGGTCAGCGCTGGAACGTGATGGCGTTCAGCTACACGGTGCTCACCGCGGCGATCCTGATCGTCGGCACGCTGTGGGTGATGCACAACGTCAGCATGAACATGATGTCGCGTTGAGCAGCATCGCGGCGCAGTGCGCCGGCCACGGAGAAGCGGCACGCGCGTGCCGCTTTTTTTTTCGCCTGCCTGCCGCCGATTGCCATCGGCCATCTGCCGTCGGCCACGTTCGGCGTTGTCCGGCGGACTGCACCGGCGCGCACGGGAAGCAGTATGATTGCGCGCACCCTGCGTGCGCTGCGGCCGCGTATCCGGCGCGATAGCGGCGCGCAAGCCGCGCGCGGGCAGGCCGGCCAAGCCACGACCGCCCGCTGAGGGCCGTCAATTGTTACAAGACGTTAGCGAGCCGTCCCCGGCGCGATGCCGCGCATCAGTTCTTACAAACTTGAAATATGCGGAGATGGCGCCGGCCGTTATAGTCGAATCACACATGAAACAACTCGAAGAGGAATCCATGAAGACTTTGCGTGTTGCCTCGCTCTTGACCGGTGTGACAGCCTTGCTCGTGTCGGGCGCAGCAATGGCGGGAGTCAATGTCGGGATCAACGTCGGCGTGCCGGCTCCGGTCTACGTCGCACCTGCGCCCGTGTACGCGCCGCCGCCTCCGCCGCCGGTCGTCTACCAGCCGGCGCCTGTCTATGCACCTGCGCCCGTGTACGGGCCGGCACCGGCTATCGTGATCGGCTGGCACGGCGATCGCTACTGGGACGGCCGCCGCTACTGGGCGCGCGACGAGTGGTACCGCCATCATGGCCGCGGCTGGGATCGTGGGCATGGTCACTGGGATAACGGCCGTCACAACGGCTGGCGCTGATCGAACTGCGACGCACGCGCGATGCGCGTGCCCCGAAAGAAGAACCGCCCGCGTGGCGGTTTTTCTTTTGCGCCTCCAACGTACACGCGATCGGCGCGACGCTCCGGCGCCACGCATGGAAAGCCGCGGTCTGGCTCGACGTCGAGTTCAATGGGTAGAATCGACCCTCGTTCCATTCCACAATCGACCGACAGGGCCACTATGACGAAGGGTTCGCCCCGGGCCACGGCCGCGCGCATCCGCTTCGGCGCCGCGCAGGCGGTACGGGCCGCCGGCCGCGCGGCGGCAGTATGGGCAATACAGGCGCTGCTGGCCGCGACGGCCGCGCACGCGGCCTATGCGATTGCACAGTACGGCGAGCCGAAATATCCGCCGGGCTTCAAGCATTTCGACTATGTGAACCCGGATGCGCCAAAGGGCGGCACGCTGGTGCTCGCGAACCCGAACCGGCTGACGTCGTTCGACAAATTCAATCCGTTCACGATGCGCGGCAACCCCGCGCCGGGCATCGACATGCTGTTCGAGAGCCTCGCGACCGGCAGTTCCGACGAGCCGGCGTCCGCGTACGGCCTGCTCGCCGACGACATCGACATCGCGCCGGACCGCCGCTCGGTCACGTTCCACCTGAATCCGCGCGCGCGCTTTTCGAACGGCGATCGCGTCACGGCCGACGACGTCAAGTTCTCGTTCGACACGCTCAAGAGCAAGCAGGCCGCGCCGCAGTTCGGCGCGTACTTCGCCGAAATCACGAAGGCCGTGGTGGTCGATCCGGCGACCGTGCGCTTCGAATTTCATAGCGCGAACCGCGAGTTGCCGCTGATTGCCGGCGGCGTGCCGGTGTTCTCGCGCAAGTGGGGGCTGCGCGCGGACGGTTCGCGCATCCCGTTCGACCAGCTTGCGTTCGAGCAGCCGATCGGCAGCGGCCCGTACCTGATCGATCATTACGACAACGGCCGCACGATCACGTACCGGCGCAATCCCGCGTATTGGGGCGCCGACTTGCCGGTGCGGGTCGGCACCAACAATTTCGAGCGGATCGTCTACAAGCTGTACGGCGACGGCGTCGCGCGGCTCGAGGCGTTCAAGGCCGGCGAGTACGACGTGCTGGTCGAGTACATCGCGCGCAACTGGGCGCGCCGCGACGTCGGCAAGCGTTTCGACAACGGCGAGCTCGTCAAGCGCGAATTCCGCCAGCACAATGGCGCGGGCATGCAGGGCTTCTTCATGAACCTGCGCCGGCCGCTGTTTCGCGACGTGCGCGTGCGTCAGGCGCTTGACCTCGCGTTCGACTTCGAATGGCTGAATCGCCAGCTGTTCTACGGCGCGTACACGCGCCTCGACAGCTATTTCGCGGACACCGACCTGCAGGCAACCGGTACGCCGGGCCCGGGTGAACTGAAGCTGCTCGAGCCGCTGCGCGCGCAGCTCGACCCGGCCGTGTTCGGTCCGATGGTTACGCAACCGAGCACGAATCCGCCGGGCTCGCTGCGCGCGAACCTGTTGAAGGCTCGCGCGCTGCTCGCGCAGGCAGGCTGGACCTATCGCGACGGCGCGTTGCGCAATGCGAAGGGCGAGCCGTTCGCGTTCGAGATCCTCGACGATTCCGGCGGATCGATGCAGGGCGTCGTGACCGCCTATCAGCGCAATCTCGCGAAGCTCGGCATCGACGCGCGCTTTCGCACGGCCGATTTCGCGTTGCTGCAAAAGAGGCTCGACGCATTCGACTACGACATGACGACGATCCGCCTGCCGGGCGTGCAGGTGCCGGGCGCCGAACAATATTCGCGCTACGCGAGCAAGTTCGCGGACGAACCGGGCTCCGACAACCTGATCGGCCTGAAGTCGCCTGCGGTCGACGCGTTGCTGCACGCACTCGGCACCGCGCAGACGCGCGAAGAACTGCTCGACGCGACGCATGCGCTCGACCGCGTGCTGATGCATGGCTACTACGCGGTGCCGCAGTGGTACAGCGGGACGCACCGGATCGCGTACAAGCGCACGCTTGCCTATCCGCAGACGCTGCCGCTGTACTATTCGGCCGAGGGCTGGGTCGTATCGACCTGGTGGGCCAAGCCCGATCACTGAAGCCGCCTGCTTTCATTCAATCCAGCCTGACGATCGCGAGTCGACGCCTTATGTGGAGCTACATCCTCAAACGCCTGCTGCTGATGGTCCCGACGCTCGTCGGCGTGCTCACGCTCACGTTCGCCGTGATTCAGTTCGTGCCGGGCGGGCCGGTCGAACAGGCCGTGCAGGAGCTGCGCAAGGGCGCGACGGAGCAGGGCGCGACACCGTTCGGCATGCGCGCGCATACGGGCGTCGACGCGCAGCAGCTCGCGCAGCTCAAGGCGCTGTATGGTTTCGACAAGCCGCCGCTCGAGCGCTATTGGCTGATGCTGAAGCGCTTCGCGCGCTTCGATCTCGGCGAAAGCTACTTTCGCCATCAAAGCGTGTGGTCGCTGATCGTGCAGAAGCTGCCGGTGTCGATCAGCATCGGGCTGTGGACGTTCTTCGTCACGTACCTGATCTCGGTGCCGCTCGGCATCGCGAAGGCCGTGCGCAACGGCTCGCCGTTCGACGTCGCGACGAGTCTCGTCGTACTGGTCGGCTATGCGATTCCGGGCTTCGTGCTCGGCGTGCTGCTGCTCGTGCTGTTCGGCGGCGGCTCGTTCTGGCAGCTGTTCCCGCTGCGCGGGCTCACGTCGGACAACTTCGCGCAGCTATCGCTCGGCGGCAAGGTGCTCGACTACCTGTGGCACATCGCGCTGCCGATCACCGCATCGGTCGTCGGCAGCTTCGCGGTCGTCACGATGCTCACGAAGAATGCGTTCCTCGACGAAATCCGCAAGCAATACGTGCTGACCGCACGCGCGAAAGGGCTCGCCGAGCGCACCGTGCTGTGGAAGCACGTGTTCCGCAACGCGATGCTGCCGCTGATGGTCGGGTTCCCCGCCGCATTCATCGGCGCGTTCTTCACCGGCAGCCTGCTGATCGAGACGCTGTTCTCGCTCGACGGCCTGGGGCTGCTGTCGTACGAATCGGTCGTGCGGCGCGACTATCCGGTGGTGCTCGGCACGCTGTACCTGTTCACGCTGATCGGGCTCGCAACGAAGCTTGTCTCCGACCTCTGCTACGTGTGGGTCGACCCGCGCATTCAATTCGACAACCTGGAGCGCTGACATGAAACCGTCCGTCCGCACGCTGCCTGCCCGCGCATCGGCCTGCGTACCCGCGCTCGCCACACGAGGTGCGCGATGAACCGGGCCGTCGTGTCGTCCCGCATCGACGCCGCGCGGGCGCGCGTGTCGCCATCGCCCGCACGCCGCGTGTGGCGGCGTTTTCGCCAGCAGCGCCTCGGCTACTGGAGCTTCGTGATCTTCGTCGTCGCGTTCGCCGCGAGTCTCGCGGCGCCGCTGTGGTCCAACGACAAGCCGCTCGTGGTGCGCTATGACGGCCACTACTATTTCCCGATGTTCCATGCGTACCCGGAGACGACTTTCGGCGGCGACTTCCCGACGCCGGCCGACTATCTCGATCCATACGTGCGCAAGCGGCTCGATGCGCCGGGCAACTTCGTCGTCTACCCGCCGAACCGCTATTACTACGACACGTTGAACTACTTCTCGGACGTGCCGAATCCGGCGCCGCCGTCGCGCGCGAACTGGCTCGGCACCGACGCGCAAGGGCGTGATCTGCTCGCGCGGCTCGTGTACGGGTTCCGTGTGTCGGTCGAGTTCGGATTGATCCTTACGGCCATCGGCACGCTGCTCGGGATTGCGGCGGGCGCGGTGCAAGGCTTCTTCGGCGGACGCATCGACATCGTCGGGCAGCGGTTGATCGAAATCTGGAGCTCGCTGCCGGAGTTGTATCTGCTGATCATCTTCGCGTCGATCTTCGAGCCGAGTTTCCTGCTGCTGATCGTGCTGCTGTCGCTGTTCGGCTGGATCGGCCTCGCCGACTACGTGCGCGCCGAGTTCCTGCGCAACCGCACGCAGGACTACGTGCGCGCGGCACGCGCGATGGGCCTCACGAACTGGCAGATCATCTGGCGCCACGTGCTGCCGAACAGCATGACTCCCGTGATCACGTTCCTGCCGTTCCGGATGAGCGGCGCGATCCTCGCGCTCACGAGCCTCGACTTTCTCGGGCTCGGCGTGCCGCCGCCGACGCCGAGCCTCGGCGAGCTGCTGGCGCAGGGCAAGGGCAATCTCGACGCGTGGTGGATCTCGCTATCGACGTTCGGCGTGCTGGTCGCGACGCTGCTGCTGCTGACCTTCATGGGCGACGCGCTGCGCAACGCGCTCGACACGCGGATCGCCGACTCGGTGCGCGCGGCGGGAGGGCAGCGATGAGCGATACGGTCGTATCGAATACGGACGAACCGCTGCTGTCGCTCGAGCATCTGCACGTGCGCTTCGGCGACACGGTTGCCGTCGACGACGTGACGCTCGCGATCGGCCGCGGCGAGCGCATCGCGCTCGTCGGCGAGTCGGGGTCGGGCAAGAGCGTGACCGCGCTCTCGATCCTGCGGTTGCTGCGCGACGCCGACGTGAGCGGCACGATCCGCTTCGCCGGCCAGGACCTTGCCGGCAAGAGCGAGCGCGAGATGCGCGGGCTGCGCGGCTCGGACATTGCGATGATTTTCCAGGAGCCGATGACCGCGCTGAACCCGCTCTACACGATCGGCGCGCAAATCGGCGAGACGATCGTGCTGCACGACGGCGTGTCCGCGGCCGAAGCGCGCAAACGCGCGGTGGCGCTGCTCGCGCGCACCGGTATCGGCGAGCCGGAGAAGCGCGTCGACAGCTATCCGCACCAGCTGTCGGGCGGCCAGCGCCAGCGCGCGATGATCGCGATGGCGCTCGCGTGCCGGCCGCGCCTGCTGCTCGCCGACGAGCCGACTACCGCGCTCGACGTGACGATCCGCGCGCAGATCGTCGATCTGCTGCTCGAACTGCAGCGCGAGGAGGCGGAAAAGCGCGGCATGGCGATTCTGCTGATCACGCACGACCTGAACCTAGTGCGGCACTTCGCGCAGCGGGTCGCGGTGATGGAACGCGGTCGGCTGGTCGAAAGCGGGCCGGTCGAGCGGATCTTCGCGGAGCCGGAGCATCCGTATACGCGGCGGCTCCTGAACAGCCGGCCGCAGCGCGCGGTCGCGCCGGTCATGCCGATTGCGCCCGTCGTGCTCGATGCGCGCCACGTGAGCGTGCAGTTCGCGCGCAAGCGGCCGGGTTTCGCGGGATGGTTCGGCACGGCGCCGGTGACGGCGGTCGCGGACGTGTCCGTATCGGTGCGCCAGGGCGAGACGCTCGGTATCGTCGGGGAATCCGGCTCCGGGAAGTCGACGCTCGCGATGGCGCTGCTCGGACTGCAAAAGACGACGCACGGCGAGATCGAGTTTCAGGGGCGCGCGCTGTCGAGCTACCGCGGCCGCGAGCAGACCGCGCTGCGCTCGAACATGCAGGTCGTCTTTCAGGACCCCTTCAGCTCGCTGTCGCCGCGTCACACGATCGAGCGCATCGTCGGCGAGGGGCTCGAGCTGCATCGGCCCGAGCTGACGCCCGATGCGCGCCGCGCGAAGTCGCTCGCCGTGCTGCGCGAAGTCGGCCTCGACCGGACGGTGCTGCATCGCTATCCGCACGAATTCTCCGGCGGCCAGCGCCAGCGGATCGCAATCGCGCGCGCGCTCGTGCTCGAGCCGCGCATCCTGATTCTCGACGAACCGACGTCGGCGCTCGACGTGTCGATCCAGCAGCAGGTGCTGAAGCTGCTCGCGAATTTGCAACAGAAATACAACCTCGGCTATGTATTCATCAGCCACGACCTCGAGGTGATCGGCGCGATGGCCCACCGCGTCGCGGTGATGCAGGGCGGGGCGATCGTGGAGTCCGGCGAGGTCGCCGACATCTTCACGAGGCCGTCACATCCTTACACACAAAAGCTGTTGAAAGCGGTCTGGAAAGCGTGATAGGCGTCCAATGGTCTGACCATCTCGATTGTATTTTTTAATTTGTTTTGACAAACGATTACGCGCTGGCTAGTATCGACCGAAATTTTCCGCCAATCAGCTGATTTTTAAGCAAATTCCATCGACCAATGCAGCATCGATCCCTGACCCAGGCATGCGCGCGCACCGTCGCCGGGCTGTTCATCGGCGCCCTGTTCGCAGCAGCTCCCGGCGCGTTCGCCGATGAAGTCAGCAGTTTCAACCAAAATGTCACGAATTCGACTCAAATCGGGTCGACTTCCGCCACTCAGCAGACCACCGCGCAGCCGTCGGGCGGTGCGAAGTCGTTCCTCGCCGGCATGGCGGGGAAAGCCGGCGACGTCGTCGTCGGTGCGCTCAACATGATCGGGGTGCGCTATCGCTGGGGCGGCAACTCGCCGGATTCGGGCCTCGACTGCAGCGGCTTCGTCCGCTACGTGTTCCAGGACACGCTCGGCATGTCGCTGCCGCGCCGCGCCGAAGAGATGAGCCGCGTCGGCGAGAAGGTCAGCATGAGCAACCTGAAACCGGGCGATCTCGTGTTCTTCAACACGATGCGCCGCACGTTCTCACACGTCGGCATCTATATCGGCGACAACAAGTTCGTGCATTCGCCGTCGACGGGCAGCACGATCCGCGTCGACGATCTCGACAGCGGCTACTGGGAAAAGCGGTTCACCGGCGCACGCCGGCTCGAGTCGGAGTTTCCGATGAAGGCCGACGACCTCCGCCAGCGCGTGCGCGCGACGATCGGCGACGACTCGTCGAACGGCAGCAACTGACACATTCGCCGGCGCTGCGCCGGAGCGACGAAACCCTGTCACCGGAAGGCGGCAGGGTTTTTTGTTTTCAGGGCACGGGAAAAGGGTGCGCCGCCGGCGGCGTGCACGGTCGCGCACCGCCCGCCGCGATGCGTGTACCTTACGCGGCCGCAACGCCGCGGGCTGCCGCGAGCTTGCGTTGCAGTTCCGGCATGATCCGCGCGACGGCTTCCTCGCCCGCGAGTATCGCCGCGTTGCGCTGATTGAAATCGCTGCCGCCCATCGCCGCGAGGTTCGGGCGGACCACGACGTCCGCGTATTTGTCGAGCTCGTAGGTCTTGATCGTCTGGCCCATGATCGTGAAGGTTTGCAGCAGCATATCGATCGGGTTGTTGGTCGCCGCGCCGTCCGGCCGCGACGAGATGTCGACCGCGATCACGAAGCTCGCGCCCATCCTGCGCGCGAACGAAGCCGGCACCGGGCTCACGAGGCCGCCGTCGACATATTCGCGACTGCCGATCTTCACGGGCTCGAACACCGACGGTACGCTGCACGACGCGCGCACCGCGAGCCCCGTATTGCCCTGCTGAAACAGGATCGGCTGGCCGTTCTGCAGGTCGGTCGCGACGATGCCGAGCGGCTTGGCCATCTTCTCGATCGGCCGGTTGTTGAGCGTCTTGTTGAGGAAGTTCTGCAGCGCGACGCCCTGCAGCAGCCCGCGCGAGCGGAACGGCAGCGCCCAGTCGCTGATCGCCGCCTGGTCCATGTCGAGCGCGATCTTGTTGATCTGCAGGCCGGTCATTCCCGATGCGTACAGCGCGCCGACTACCGAGCCCGCGCTGGTACCCGCGACGATCTCGACCGGGATGCCGCGTGCTTCGAGCGCTTTCAACACGCCGATGTGCGAGAAGCCGCGCGCGGCGCCTCCGCCGAGTGCGATGCCGATCTTCACGGGCTTCTCGTGCGATTGCGCGGAATTCACGGCGTTGCCGGGACGGGACTTGTCGCCGAACGACGTGCAGGCGGCGAGGCTGGCGGACGCGCATGCGATCGTGAAGTGGCGGCGCGACAGGCGAGGGGACGACATCGAATGGTTCTCCGGCGGCTTGGCGGCGAGCGGGGGAGCCCGCGGCGGCGATAGTTTCCGAGCGGCCGCGCGGCGGTATCCGTGCGGCCGGCGCGGCGCCTGCTGGCAGCCGCGGCGCGCACATCATAAAGCAAGCGGTGCGCTTGGCGCGAAGGCGGGCGCGAGTATAATTCCGGCTTCTTTCCCGTTCCGGGCGCGGCCGGCCCCGTTGCAGTCCGGGCTGCCGCCGTCGATCCCGCGTCGAATCATTCATGCGCCCCAGGCGTTCGAGTTACCGTTTATGACCCGTCCTGTCCGTACCCGCTTCGCGCCGAGTCCCACCGGCTTCATCCATCTCGGCAACATCCGCTCTGCGCTCTATCCGTGGGCGTTCGCCCGCAAGATGAAGGGCACGTTCGTGCTGCGTATCGAGGACACCGACGTCGAGCGCTCGTCGCAGGAAGCGGTCGACGCGATCCTCGAAGGGATGCAATGGCTCGGGCTGGATTTCGACGAAGGCCCGATCTACCAGATGCAGCGGATGGATCGCTACCGCGAAGTGCTCGCGCAGATGGTCGACCAAGGTCTCGCTTACCCGTGCTACATGTCGGCCGAGGAACTCGACGCGCTGCGCGAACGCCAGCGCGCGGCCGGCCTGAAGCCGCGCTACGACGGCACGTGGCGTCCGGAGCCGGGCAAGGTGTTGCCCGAACCGCCGGCCGGCGTGAAGCCGGTGCTGCGTTTCCGCAACCCGCTGACCGGCACGGTCGTGTGGGACGACGCGGTGAAGGGCCGTGTCGAGATCTCGAACGAGGAACTCGACGACCTCGTGATCGCGCGTCCGGACGGCACGCCGATCTACAACTTCTGCGTGGTCGTGGACGACATGGACATGAACATCACGCACGTGATCCGCGGCGACGACCACGTCAACAACACGCCTCGGCAGATCAACATCCTGCGCGCGCTCGGCGGCGAACCGCCCGTCTATGCGCACCTGCCGACCGTGCTGAACGAACAGGGCGAGAAGATGAGCAAGCGGCACGGCGCGATGAGCGTGATGGCCTATCGCGACGCAGGCTTCCTGCCGGAGGCTGTCGTCAACTATCTCGCGCGTCTCGGCTGGTCGCACGGCGACGCGGAAATTTTCTCGCGCGAGCAGTTCGTCGAATGGTTCGACCTCGAGCATCTCGGCAAGTCGCCTGCGCAGTACGACCACAGCAAGCTGAGCTGGCTGAACGCGCACTACATCAAGGAAGCCGACAATGCGCGCCTCGCCGGCCTGGCGAAACCGTTCCTCGATGCGCTCGGCATCGATGACGCGGCGATCGCAACGGGCCCGGCGCTCGATGCGGTGGTCGGTCTGATGAAGGACCGCGCGACGACGGTCAAGGAAATCGCGGAAGGCGCCGCGATGTTCTACCGTGTGCCGGCGCCGGAGCCCGATGCGCTCGCGCAGCACGTGACCGACGCGGTGCGCCCCGCGCTCGCCGATCTCGCCGGCGCGCTCAAGGCGGCCGACTGGACGAAGGAGGCGGTATCCGCGGCGCTGAAGGCGACGCTCGCGACGCACAAGCTGAAGATGCCGCAACTCGCGATGCCGGTGCGCCTGCTCGTGGCGGGCACCACACATACGCCGTCGATCGACGCGGTGCTCGTGCTGTTCGGTCGCGATGTCGTGGTATCGCGTATCGAGGCCGCGCTGGCTTGAGGTCGCGGTAGCGCGAAGCCGGTTGCGCGTGACGTCGCGGCGGCTTCGCAAAAAATTTCGCTCGAATCGCAAAAAGGGTATTTACAAGTTCAAATTCGGTCCATATAATCTCATATCTGTTCTGCAAGGGGGTATAGCTCAGCTGGGAGAGCGCTTGCATGGCATGCAAGAGGTCAGCGGTTCGATCCCGCTTACCTCCACCATCAGAACAAAATGATTGATTTGTGAAGCAGTGCTAGTGGTAATAAATGCTTCACAAAATGATTTAAAGCAGTTAAAATTTCGGCCTTCGCTGTTGACGATGAGTGAATAGCGAAAGTCAGACAGGTCTGAAAAGATCATGTCCCCTTCGTCTAGAGGCCTAGGACATCACCCTTTCACGGTGAGTACAGGGGTTCGAATCCCCTAGGGGACGCCAGATTCAGCGGCGTTTCATGGAAGTGTCGCGAGGCTTGCAGGAACGTAACCGACGTCCTGCAGGTAACGGTGCAGAAAGTTGGAGCGGTAGTTCAGTCGGTTAGAATACCGGCCTGTCACGCCGGGGGTCGCGGGTTCGAGTCCCGTCCGCTCCGCCAGAACGAAGCCCGTTCAAGACGTTTTTGAGCGGGCTTTTGTATTAAAGATGTAAGCAGTACGTTGTCCCCTTCGTCTAGAGGCCTAGGACATCACCCTTTCACGGTGAGTACAGGGGTTCGAATCCCCTAGGGGACGCCAGATTCAGCGGCGTTTCGTAGAAGTGTCGCAACGCTTGCAGATCGTGAACGTGGTCTGCAGGTGGGGTAAGAAAAGCTGGAGCGGTAGTTCAGTTGGTTAGAATACCGGCCTGTCACGCCGGGGGTCGCGGGTTCGAGCCCCGTCCGCTCCGCCAGAACGAAGCCCGTTCAAATGAACGTTTTGAACGGGCTTTTGCGTTAAAGATGTAAGCAGTACGTTGTCCCCTTCGTCTAGAGGCCTAGGACATCACCCTTTCACGGTGAGTACAGGGGTTCGAATCCCCTAGGGGACGCCAGATTTCGGCGTCGTTCGAACAAACGATGCGCCGGCAGGAAGTAACCGACGCCTGCCAGGCAAGAAGCAAGACTGGAGCGGTAGTTCAGTCGGTTAGAATACCGGCCTGTCACGCCGGGGGTCGCGGGTTCGAGTCCCGTCCGCTCCGCCAAAAATGAAGAAGCCCGCCTCGTGCGGGCTTTTTCATTTGTATCGTCGGAGGCGCACGCTTGCGTGCGTGTGACTACGGAGCGGAGGAAGCCGCCTGCGCGGCTTCCGGCGGGAATCGAAGGGTTGCGCGTGCACGCGCAACCGCGGCCTGCGGGATGTAGGCGAGTCCCGTCCGCTCCGCCAAAAATGAAGAAGCCCGCCTCGTGCGGGCTTTTTCATTTGTATCGTCGGAGGCGCACGCCGTCGGCTTCTCAACTGCGTCGCTGGCCCGTACGCCGCTACGAGAAATTCGTGATTGCATCCGCTCGCGACTGCGCTATCGTGGCGGGATGCGTTCTCGACCCTTGCGCGATGCTCGATCCGACCGACCTGCGACTCCTGTATCAGCTCCGGCCCGCGGAGCCCGGCGATTTTCCGTTTGCCGAGGCGCTGACCCACGGCAACATGGGCGGCTATTACAAGCGACACGGGCTTGTCTGGCGCAGCGACCTCTTCTATGCGAGCTGGCGCGAATCCGAGAACTTCATCCTGGAAGCGGACGGCGAGCGCATCGGCGTGCTGCGCGTGACAGAAGAGGGCGATTCGCTGCACATCCGCGACGTGCAGATCGCCGCCGGCCATCGCGGGCAGGGCGCCGGCACGTACATGCTCGACATGTCGCACCGCTGGGCGCGTGCCCGCGGGCTGCACGAACTGCAATTGCGCGTATTCGTCGACAATCCGGCCGCGAAGCTTTACGAGCGGATGGGCTATCGTGTCACGGGGCCGAGGCTCGCGCAGCTCGGATCGATTCGTCACATGGTGCGTCCGGTCTGAGCGCCGGGCGGGACAACGCCGCGTCCGCCGCCGCGGTGGTCAGCGGGTGACGCCGGTCGCGTCGTCGCCGGCCGTTTCGTCGCCCGCGGCGCGGCTTCCCGCGCTGCGGGGTTCGTAGCCGCGCAGCATGAACGCGCGCGGGCTTTCGCCGAATGCGCGCCGGAACATCGCCGAAAACGCGCTCTGGCTCTGGTAGCCCAACTCGCGGGCGATATGCGACAGCGGACGACCCTGGTTCAACAGCGGGATCGCGCGCGCGAGCAGCGCCTGCTGCCGCCATTGCGAGAAACTCACGCCCAGTTCCTGCCTGAACAGCCTCGATATCGTCCGCGTGCTCGCACCGACTTCGCTCGCCCAGTGTTCGAGCGATTCCGCGTGCGCCGGCTGCGCGAGCACCGACTCGCACAGCATGCGCAGCCGTTTCTCGTCAGGCATCGGTACCGCAAGCGGCAGCGGCTCGGCGTGACTCAGTTCGTCGAGCACAAGCCCGCATAGCAGCCGTTCGCGCGCATCACTCAGTTCACGCGCGTCGAGCGCGATGATCAGCTCGCGCAGCAACCCCGTCACCTCCACCACGCGGCACGCATCGAGTCCGTCCGGCACGATCGATTCGTCGATGTACAGCGTGCGCAAATACGCGTCCTCGACGATCGCCACCTCGTGCGTCACGTGCGGCGGCACCCAGATCGCGCGGGACGGCGGCACCATCCACGTCGTTCCGGTCGTGGCGACACGCAGCACGCCGCGCGACGCATACGCGAGTTGCGCCCACGCGTGCGTGTGCAGCGGAATCCGGCGCCCGGCATCGACCTGCCGCGCCCGCACACGCATCGGATGGACGCGGGTCGGCGCGAACTCGGGCGGGATGTCGATGACGTCGTAAGGGTTCGATGCGTCGGCTTGGTCAGGCGGATTCATGGGCGATTCGGTCGGCGCGGGCGGCGATGCCGTCATTTTAGAAGGCGCCGCGCACGCGCATGCGGCGGTTTTTCGGCCGATAATGCACCGTTCAAATGAACTTTATATGGGGCCGCGCGTATGCCGGCTCGTGCGAGCGGTATTCAGACTGCGCGGCTTGCGCGGACGCAATGAACCATCGGGCCGCGATTTCGATCCGCCAAGGCGGGCGCGGTGTCGCGCGAGCGGTGCTCCGGCCGCGACGGCCCTGGCTTGGCATCGGCTGAATCGAAGAGGAGAACCAAGATGCGTTACGTATTCGTCTACGGCACGTTGAGGGCAGGAGAAGCGAACGACATCGCCCGTGCGGCCGCACGGCACGGAATCGCCGCGCCGACGTTGCTGGGTGCGGCAGCGCTGCCCGGCGAACTATACGATTTCGGTACGTACCCTGGGATGATCGCCGGGTCGGACAGCCAGTCGCTCGTATGGGGCGACGTCTACGAAATCGACGAGCAACTGGTGCCCGTGCTCGACGAGATCGAGCGCATCTATCCTGGCGTCGACACGTTGTTCCGGCAGGAGCCGGTTACCGTCGAACTCGGCGGGCGCTCGTATGCGTGCGTTTATTATCCGGTCGCCGCGCATGCGGCGGCCGACCGTCCACGGATCGAATCGGGCGATTGGGTGCAGCATCGGCGCGAGCGGGAAGCCGCCTGAGCGATTCGGCGGCCGTCCACGCCGACGAAGAAAAAGCGCCCGCCGGGCGCTTTTTTTCATGTCGCCGGGACCGGGCCGCGCGACCTGCGGCGAGCAAGGCTGCGACGGCCCGTTCGGGGAAGACTGCCCTCGCGCTCAGATTTCCTCGTACAGCGGCAGCGTCAGGAATTCGGTAAAGCCTTCCGACGTCGACATCTGCTCGAAAATCGCCGCGGCACGCTCGTACGGCTGCGTGTTGCCGCCGACCGAGCGCTTCACGTTGTCGAGCTCCGCCTTCGCGAATTCGCGCACGAGTTCGGCGGTGACCTTGCGGCCGTCGTCGAGCACGCCCTTCGGCGAGCGGATCCACTGCCACACCTGCGAGCGGGAGATCTCGGCGGTCGCTGCGTCTTCCATCAGATTGTGGATCGGCACGCAACCGTTGCCGTCGAGCCATGCGCCGAGGTAGTGAATGCCGACGTTGATGTTGTTGCGCAGGCCCGCTTCGGTGATCGGTGCTTCAGGCTGGAAGTCGAGCAGGTTAGCGGCTTCGATCTGCACGTCGTCGCGCTGCTTCGAGATCTGGTTTGGCTTGTCGCCGAGCACCTTGACGAATTCCTCCATCGCGATCGGCACGAGGCCCGGGTGCGCTACCCAGCCGCCGTCGTAGCCGTCGGTCGCGTCGCGCTGCTTGTCCGAGCGCACGCCGCCCATCGCTTTCTCGTTCGCTTCCGGATCGTTCTTGATCGGAATCAGCGCGCTCATCCCGCCGATCGCCGGCGCGTTGCGTTTGTGGCAGGTCTTCAGCAGCAGCAGCGCATACGCACGCATGAACGGCACCGTCATCGTGATCTTCGAACGGTCGGCCAGGCAGAAGTCGCGGTCGTTCTTGAATTTCTTGATTGCCGAGAAGATGTAGTCCCAGCGGCCGGCGTTCAGGCCCGAGCTGTGTTCGCGCAGTTCGTACAGAATTTCGTCCATCTCGAACGCGGCGAGGATCGTCTCGATCAGAACCGTCGCGCGAATCGTGCCGCGCGGCACGCCGACCGCCTCCTGCGCCGCGACGAAGATGTCGTTCCACAGACGCGCCTCGAGGTGGCTTTCCATCTTCGGCAGGTAGAAGTACGGGCCCGAGCCGCGTGCGATCAATTCCTTCGCATTGTGGAACAGAAACAGCGCGAAATCGAAGATGCCGCCGGACACGCGCTGGCCGTCGACCGTCACGTGCTTCTCGTCGAGGTGCCAGCCGCGCGGACGCACGATCAGCGTCGCGACCTTGTCGTTCAGCTTGTACGACTTGCCGTTCTGTTCGAGCGAGATCGTGCGGCGCACTGCGTCCTTCAGGTTGATCTGGCCGTCGATCTGGTTCGTCCAGTTCGGCGCGTTCGAATCCTCGAAGTCCGTCATGTACGAATCGGCGCCCGAGTTCAGCGCGTTGATGATCATCTTGCGCTCGACGGGACCGGTAATCTCGACGCGGCGGCACTGCAGGTCGGCGGGCAGCGGTGCGACCTTCCAGTCGCCTTCGCGGATCGCTTTCGTTTCGGCGAGGAAGTCCGGACGTTCGCCGGCGTCGAGGCGGCGGGTGCGTTCGACGCGCGCCTGCAGCAGCGCCTGGCGGCGCGGTTCGAACGCGCGGTGCAGCGCCGCGACGAGCGCAAGCGCGTCGGGCGTCAGGATCGCTTCATAACCCGGCTTGATTTCGCCGGTGATCGCCATGCCTTGCGGCAGCGTGATCGGGGTGCTCATGAGTCTCATCTCCTTGGTCGGTCAGTTGCGGTTTCGGTGAAGGGGTAAGGCGGCAGCGCCGCGGTCGTCATGCGCCCGGGCCGGGGCGCGTGCGGTTTGCGGGTTTGCCGGACGGAGCCGGGGTGGCGAGGAATGCGAGCAGATCGGCCATGCCGCTGCCGGTGCCGTCGGGCGGCACGCCGAGTTCTTCGGCGGGCGCACCCGTGCGGTTGAGCCAGAACGTCGTGTAGCCGAACCACGCGGCCCCAGCGACGTCCCACGCGTTCGACGACACGAACACGATCCTGCGCGGGTTCGGGCCGAAGGCGGCGGTGCCGAGCGCGTACGCGACCGGGCTCGGCTTGTACGCGCGCACCGCGTCGGCCGACAGCACGCGGTCGAACAGGCCGATCATGCCGGCGCTCTTGATCGCGATGTCGAGCATGTCCGGATTGCCGTTCGACAGGATCGCGAGCGGCGGCCGCGGGTCGAGCGCGCGCAGCGTGCGCAGCGCGGGCACCGTGTCGGGATAGGTGGACAGGCACGCATATTCGTCCATCAGCCGCTTCTCGGCTGCGCTGTTCAGCGTAAGCCCGAGCCGGCGCGCGGCGAAGCGCAGCGCATCGAGCGTGATGTCGCGAAACGGGCGATAACGGGCGCCGGACGGATCGGCGAGCGTGCGCAACTGCGAGTATTCGATTTGCTTGCGTCGCCACAGCTGCGACAACCGCTCCCCGTGACCGGGAAACATCTGCTCCGCCGCGGCCACGACCGCATGCACGTCGAACAACGTGCCGAATGCGTCGAAGAGGATTGCGTCGGGAGAGGAGAGTGTCGTTGTGGCCGACATAGCCTTGCGCTCCAGTTTCAGAGGTCAAGTCGATTCTATTAGTGATCACAGGTGCTAAAAAAGACGCTAATCATCACTTGATCTTTTACTTTCATATACCTAATCTTGAGCGGCTTCAGTCAATATGCGGGGCGGGCACGCCGTCCTGTCGATTCATGGACCGGTTCAAACAGATCGAAACGTTCGCCGCGGTCGCGGCGAAGGGCAGCCTGTCGGCGGCCGCGCATGCGGAAGGCGTCGCGCCGGCGATCATCGGCCGCCGCCTCGACGCCCTGGAGGAGCGGCTCGGCGTCAAGCTGCTGGTGCGTACCACGCGCAAGCTCACGTTGACGTTCGAAGGCTCGGCGTTCCTCGAGGATTGCCAGAGGATCATCAACGACATGCAGAACGCGGAGGCGAGCGTGTCGGCCGGCGGCGTGAAGGCGAGCGGTCACCTGCGCATTTCCGCGCCGGCCGGCTTCGGGCGGCGCCACGTCGCGCCGCTCGTCCCCGAATTCAGCGGTGCGCATCCGGACGTGTCGGTGACGCTCGATCTGTCGGACCGGATGGTCGACCTCGTCAACGAAGGGTTCGATTGCGCGGTGCGGCTCGGCGAGCTGCCCGATTCGTCGCTGGTGTCGCTGAAACTCGGCGAGAACCGGCGCGTGTGCGTCGGCTCGCCCGCGTATCTCGCGCGGCGCGGCACGCCGGTCACGCTCGCGGAGCTCGCGCGCCACAACTGCCTCGCGCTCGCCGCGAACGCGAATCAGCAGCGCGGCTGGTCGTTCCAGGAGGACGGCAAGGTCGTGTCGATCCGCGTGAACGGCACGATGGAGTGTTCGGACGGCGCGGTGCTCCACGAGTGGTGTCTCGCCGGTTATGGCCTGGCGTGGCGATCCTGGTGGGAGGTCGGCGAGGACATCGCGGCCGGCCGCCTCGTCAGCGTGCTCGACGCATTCGCCGCGCCGCCGATCGGCATCCACGCGGTGTTTCCGCAGCGCCGCCACTTGCCGCTGCGCGTGCGGCTGTTTCTCGATTACCTGAAACATACGTACGAGCGGCCCGGATACTGGGGCGAGTAAGCGGCGCTCGCCCGCGTGTTTCCGATATGAGGACGAACCCGCTGCCGGCGCCGGCCGGCGTGTTTCGCGCACTACAATCGAAACAGGCATGCGCGACGCGCCGGGGCCGGCCCGCATGGGTTCGCGGCGCGCGCGGTGCGACTGACGAAGGAGGGCGCGATGTTCAGGCACATCCTCGTTCCAACCGACGGTTCCGAACTGTCGCAGAAGGCGATCGACGGCGCGATCGATCTCGCGCGCGCGGTCGGCGCGCGGGTCACGGCCTATGCGTGCCTGCCGCAGTATCCGTATTCGCCGTTTTCCGAAGTGATCATCGAGCCGCCCGCCGATTTCCGCGCGCGCAGCGAACGCGAGGCGCGTGCGCACCTCGACGACGTACAGGCGGCCGCGACGGCCGCCGGCGTCGTCTGCGACAGCTGGACGAGCGTGCATCCGTCGCCGTACCTCGGCATCATCGAGGCGGCCGAGCGCGGTGGCTGCGACGTGATCTTCATGGCGTCCCACGGACGCCGCGGGCTCGGCAGCCTGCTGATCGGCAGCGAAACGCAGCGCGTGCTGACCCATACGAAAATTCCGGTGATCGTCTATCGGTAGTCGTGGCGGCGTCCGGTGCCGCCCGGGCGGCGGCACGGCTGTGCCGCTGAAAAAAGGGCGCGCCGGACGAAGCCGGCGCGCATCGTTGCAGGCGGCCGCAGCCGCGCGCGGCCGGCCGCGCGACGTTCGCCGCGCGCCTGCCGTCTCCTCCCTGATTGTTGTCCGGTGCTGCCGATGCCGCGCGCCCCGGTGACGCGCGCGCAGCGGCGTCGCGCTTGCACGCGTTACGCGACCTTCTTGCCGTCGAAGAACTGCTCGTCTTCGGTCGAACCGTGCAGCGCGGTCGTCGACGCTTCGCGCTCGACCGTCTGCGTCACCGCGTCGAAGTAGCCGGTGCCGACTTCGCGCTGATGCTTGACGGCCGTGAAGCCCTTGTCGGCCGCCGCAAACTCGGCCTGCTGCAGTTCGACGAACGCGCTCATCTGCGTGCGGGCATAACCGTGCGCGAGGTTGAACATCGAGTAGTTCAGCGCATGGAAGCCGGCCAGCGTGATGAACTGGAATTTGTAGCCCATCGCGCCGAGTTCCTTCTGGAACTTCGCGATGGTCGCGTCGTCGAGGTTCTTCTTCCAGTTGAACGACGGCGAGCAGTTGTACGACAGCATCTTGTCGGGGAACTGCTTGTGGATCGCCTCGGCGAACTTCTTCGCATACTCGAGATCCGGCTTGCCCGTTTCGCACCAGACGAGGTCGGCGTACGGCGCATACGCGAGCCCGCGCGAGATCGCCTGCTCGATGCCGGGCTTCGTGCGGAAGAAGCCCTCGACCGTGCGCTCGCCGGTCAGGAACGGCTTGTCGTTGTCGTCGATGTCGGACGTGATCAAGTCCGCCGCTTCCGCGTCGGTGCGCGCGACCAGCACGGTCGGCGTACCCATCACGTCGGCGGCCAGACGTGCGGCCGTCAGCTTCGCGACCGCTTCGCGCGTCGGCACGAGCACCTTGCCGCCCATGTGGCCGCACTTCTTCACCGACGCGAGCTGGTCCTCGAAGTGAACGCCCGATGCGCCGGCCTCGATCATCGCCTTCATCAGTTCGAACGCGTTCAGCACGCCGCCGAAGCCGGCTTCCGCGTCGGCGACGATCGGCGCGAAGAAGTCGACGTAGCCTTCATCGCCCGGATTCTTGCCTTCCGACCACTGGATCTGGTCGGCCCGGGTCAGCGTGTTGTTGATGCGCTTGACGACGAGCGGCACCGAGTTGGCCGGGTACAGCGACTGGTCGGGGTACATTTCGCCCGCGACGTTCGCGTCGCCGGCCACTTGCCAGCCGGACAGGTAAATTGCTTTCAGCCCGGCCTTCACTTGCTGCATCGCCTGGTTGCCGGTCAGTGCGCCGAGCGCGTTGACGAACGGCTCCTCGTTGATGAGCGCCCACAGCTTTTCCGCGCCGCGCTTCGCGAGCGTGTGTTCGACGGCGATCGAGCCGCGCAGGCGGACCACGTCCTCAGCCGTGTAGTTGCGCTTGATGCCTTTCCAGCGCGGATCCGTTTCCCATTGCTTTTGCAGTTCCTGTGCCTGTTGCTGTCGCGACATGATGAGCTCCTTGATGCGGTGTGTTGCCTGTGAGTCGAATCGGACGGTGATGATGCCGTTCTCGAAGCGGGTGCAATGCGTTTCCGTTTCGTGAAGTCTTGTATAAGAGTCTAGGCAAACCGCAGGGAGCGAAACAGGGGGTGGTTCAGGGATATCGAGATTTTTTATTGATTTAAAATCAATTACTTATGTAGTGTGTTTCACAATAAGAAACGCACTTTCCCATCCCGCAATACGCACCCTTGTGCCACGCAGCATGGTTTTTTACGACGCAAAAAAATTTTTCGTATCGTGAAATTTGACGGAGGGCGAAAAAAAACCGGCGCGGAGGCGCCGGTCTGCCGGATGGGCTGGGCGGCCGAGCCGCCCGCGCGTACTTACGACGCCGAATTGCTGCGGCGCGGGCCGCTGCTGCGCTGGCCATCGCGACGCGGGCCGCCGTCGCGGCTGCCGCCCGGCTTGCCGCTCCAGCCACCGCCATTGCCGCTGCCGTAGCTGCGGCCGCTGTTGCCGCCGTAGCCACCGCCCGGCTTGCCGCCGAAACGACGACCGCCGTTACCGCCGCCCGGACGGCCGCGGCCGCCTGCGCGCTCGTTGCGCGGCGGCGCCTTGCGCGGCTCGAAGCCTTCGATCACGTTGACCGGCAGCGGCGAACGCACGAAGCGCTCGATGCGCTTGAGCGCACCTTGTTCGGCGTGGTGCACGAGGCTCACCGCGGTGCCCGAACGGCCGGCACGGCCGGTACGGCCGATACGGTGGACGTAGTCTTCCGCGAACTTCGGCAGGTCGTAATTGAACACGTGCGTGATGCCGGGGATGTCGATGCCGCGGGCTGCGACGTCGGTCGCGACCAGCACGCGCACGCGGCGCTCGCGCAGCGCACGGATCGTGCGGTTGCGTGCGCCCTGCGGCAGGTCGCCGTGCAGCGCGGCCGACTGGAAGCCGGCGTCGGCGAGGCGGCCGGCGAGCTGGTCCGCATCGATCTTGGTCGCCGTGAAGATGATCGCCTGGTCGAGCGCGTTGTCGCGCAGCAGGTGATCGAGCAGGCGGTCCTTGTGGTCGCGGTCGTCGACATAGTGCACCGTCTGCGCGATGTTCGCGCGCGATTCGATCTTGGCGGTGATCTCGATGCGTTCCGGATCCTTCAGCAGGCGGCTCGTCAGCGAACCGATCTTGCCGTCGAGCGTAGCCGAGAACAGCATCGTCTGGCGCGACTCGGGCGTTGCCGCGACGATCGTCTCGATGTCGTCGATGAAGCCCATGTCGAGCATGCGGTCGGCTTCGTCGAGCACGAGCATCTTCAATTCGGACAGGTCGATGCGGCCGCGCTCGAGGTGGTCGAGCAGACGGCCCGGCGTGGCGACCAGGATTTCGGGGTTCTTCGCGAGCAGCATCAGCTGCTGGCCGTATGCGACGCCGCCGAGAATGCTGACCGTGCGCAGGCGCTTCAGATGCTTGCCGTACGTCGACGCGGCCGTGGTGACCTGCATCGCGAGTTCGCGGGTCGGCGTCAGCACGAGCAGGCCCGGACGCGCGACGGGTTGCGGGCGGCGCGCGCGACGATCGCCCTGGTTCGGTTCACGCGGCGCGCGCGGCTGCTGCGCCTGCGCCTTTTGCAGCTGCGCGAAACGCTCGATCGCGGGCAGCATGAATGCGGCGGTCTTGCCCGAACCGGTCGGGCTCGATACCAGCAGGTCGCGGCCGGCGATGCCGGCCGGAATCGCGCGCTGCTGAACCGGCGTCGGCTTGGCGTAGCCGGCGGCCTCCAGCGCGGAGACGATCTCCGGCGACAGCCCGAGCGACGCGAAAGTCGGTTCGTCCGACGCCGGTTCGACCGCGGCCGGTGCGGCGGCGTCGTCGAGACCGAGCGCCTGGTCGGCGATCGCGTTGAGCGGGCTGGTGTTGATGCTCGAAGTCATAACAATCCTTGAAACACAGTGGGTGAAACGTCGGCGCCAATCGCGCATACCCAAGTCGTCGGATTCAGCGAGCAAATCGGGAAACGGGTGCAATCCGCCGAACCTTCGGCGGATGAGGCATTAGAAGCTGTTTTGGGTGCGGCGCGCTTCTGGAGCGGGGCCGCCAGCCTAGTTGACGACCGCGAGGGTCGAAGCAGGAGGGGACAGGTTCTAAACCGGATTGGAGCTTAACGCTACGAGGCGTCGGGCCGGAACGGCTTGCGAGCCGAGCGCGGAGATGACGCAGCCAGCATTATAGAGAAATTTGCTGCGCTGCGCCACCGATTTGATTACATCTTACGGCGAGCGGCGGGCGATCAGGACGCCGTGCCGTTCTTCAACGATTCGACGAGCTCGATGTACTGCTGTTTGGCTGCATCCGGCGGCGTCCCCTTCAGCGCTTCCCACGCGTCGTACTTGTACTTGCCGACGATGTCGGTGAAGCCCGGCTTGTCGCCGTGCGCGTCGCCGTCGGTCGCCTGCTTGAAGAGCGCGTACAGGCGCAGCAGGGTCAGGTTGCCCGGTCGCTCGGTCAGTTGCTTGACGTCGACCTGAGCCTGGTCGAAGCGGGCGGCGAGTTCGCTCATCGTGTGTCTCCGTGACGGTTTCAGATCGGCCGATCTTAACAAGGGGCGCGCCGTGCGGGGTCGAGCGATCCTTCCAAACCGCCGGCCGGCCGGCGCGTGCGTCGCGATCGGGGCCGATCGCCCGTCAGAGCGGGGCGCCGCATTACAATGTCGGCCATGACGCAAACAGTGCTCCTCGCCATCGATACGTCGACCGAATACTGCTCGGTCGCATTGCTGCGCTCGGCTTCGGCCGGTGACGCCGTTTCCACCCCGCAAACCTGGGTACGCCACGAACTGACGGGCGCCGTGTCGAGCACGCGCGTGCTGCCGGCGATCCAGGAACTGTTCGCCGAATCCGGCCTGACGTTCGCCGACTGCGACGCGATCGCATTCGGGGCCGGCCCCGGCTCGTTCACCGGGCTGCGCACCGCGACCGGCATCACGCAAGGTCTCGCGTTCGGACGCGGGCTGCCCGTCGTGCCGATCGGCACGCTGCTCGCGTGCGCCGAGCATGCGCGGCTGCGCGCGCCCGGCACGACGCGCGTGCTGGCGGCGCTCGACGCGCGGATGGACGAAGCGTACTGGGCCGACTTCGGATGGGACGACGACGCGGGCGACTGGCGCACGCTCCATCCCGCATCCCTCGATGCGCCGGGCGCCGTCGGCGTGCCCGACGTGCCGTTTACGCTTGCGGGCAACGCGGCGGCCGCGTTCGGCGCACAACTGCCGGCCGCAGCCGCCGCGGCCGTGATCGACGGCGACGCGCTGCCCCATGCGCTGGCGGTCGCGCATGCGGCGCTGCGTGCGTTCCGCGCCGGCCGTACGGTGCAGGCCGATCAGGCCGCGCCCGAATACGTGCGCGACAAGGTCGCGCAGACGACCGCGGAGCGGGTCGCGGCACGCGCCGCGCAGACGGGCGGAGCGACAGGATGACGGGCGTACTGTTGAGCGATCGTTATCTGTCGCCGATGACCGATGCCGATCTCGATGAAGTGGTCGCGATCGAGCAGGTCGCGTACGAGTTTCCGTGGAGTCGCGGAAACTTCGAGGATTCGCTGCGCAACGGCTATTTCGGCGTATGCCTGCGGCACGTGACGGGCGCGCTCGTCGGCTATTGCGTGCTGATGCCGGTGATCGACGAGATGCACTTGCTGAACCTGTGCGTTGCGCCGGCCGCCCAGCAGTCCGGCGCGGGGCTCGCGCTGCTGCGCGAAGCCGTGCGCATCTCGCGCGCGGAAGGGCTCGACGGCGTGCTGCTCGAGGTGCGGCCGTCCAATCCGCGGGCGATTCATTTATACGAGCGCTTCGGCTTCGTGACGATCGGCCGGCGCAAGAATTACTATCCGGCGCGGCATCGCAGCCGTGAAGACGCGCTGGTGATGCGTCTGACGCTGAACAAGGACGAAGGTGATGCGCATGGCGTGGGCTGAAGCAGCGCTCGAGGAACTGGGGCTCGCGCAGATCTGGGTGCGGCGCGGACAGCACGCGCCGTGCGAGGAAGCTGCGCACGTGTCGGCTGCGGAAACGGGCGCGACCGACGAATTGCCGGCCGTCGCGGCGGCGCCGGAGCCGCCGCGCCCGCACGGCACGCAGTTGTCTGCACGCACGTTGTTACGTGACGATACCCCGCCGGTTGGCGCGGCCGCACCCGCTGCGGCGCCGGCCGGCGAAGCGGCCGGAGCGACTGCACGCAGCGCGATGGACGGCGATCGCGGGTCTGCCGCTACCGCGGACGACATCCCGCCGCCTGCCGAAGACGATTTCGCGTGGTTCGACGCAGCGCCGCCCGCCGATCCGCTTCCGCCTACCGAATCGCGCGCCGGCGCGACGCCGGTCGCGATGCTCGACTGGGACGCGCTCGCCGAGCGAGTGGCCGGCTGCACGAGCTGCCGCCTGTGCGAAAAGCGCACCAACACCGTGTTCGGCGTCGGCGATCGCGAAGCGGACTGGATGCTGATCGGCGAAGCGCCGGGCGAGAACGAGGACAAGCAGGGCGAGCCGTTCGTCGGCCAGGCCGGGAAGCTGCTCGACAACATGCTGCAGTCGCTCGCGCTCAAGCGTGGCAACAACGTCTACATCGCGAACGTGATCAAGTGCCGCCCGCCGGGCAACCGCAACCCGGAGCCGGACGAGGTCGCGCGCTGCGAGCCGTATCTGCAGCGCCAGGTCGCGCTCGTGAAGCCGAAGCTGATCGTCGCGCTCGGCCGCTTCGCCGCGCAGACGCTGCTGAAGACCGATTCGAGCATCGCGTCGCTGCGCGGCCGCGTGCACACGTACGAAGGCGTGCCGGTGATCGTCACCTACCACCCGGCGTACCTGCTGCGCAGCCTTCAGGACAAGTCGAAAGCGTGGGCAGACCTGTGCCTCGCGCGCGACACGTTCGAGCGGGCCGGCGGCGCCGATCCGAACGGGCCGGCCGGGCCATGACGCACGGCGCGGCGCTCGCGTTCGTCGATACGCTGCGCGACGCCGCGGTGCGCGATCTGGGCTGGCTCCTCGCGAGCCCGAGCCTGCTGACCGCGGCGCCTGGCGCGCCGCTCGCGCGTCCGTGGGCGGACGCGGTCGAACGCGTGGCCGCAGAAGCGTGGCTCGTCGCGCTCGATGCCGCGCCCGAGCCGCTGCACCGCGCGCTCGACGCAGTGAGGCCGGTGCGGCTCGGCCGTTACGCCGAATGCCTGCTCGAGTATTTCCTGATACACGGGCCGTCGCTGCGGCTCGTCGCCGCGAACCTGCCGCTGCGCAGCAACGGCAAGACGCTCGGCGAAGTCGATTTCCTCGTCGATGCGCCGGGCGGCCAGCGCCTGCACTGGGAACTGGCGGTGAAGTGCTATTTATGCGCGCCGGTGCCGGGCGACGCTTCGCTCGCCGACTTCGTCGGCCCGAATCTCGTCGACCGGCTCGACCGCAAGCGCAGCCGCCTGCTCGACCATCAGTTGCGGCTCAGCGATCGCCACGGGTTCGCGCTGCTCGGCTACGGCGCGCCGTCCGATGCGCAGATGTTCATACGCGGCTGGCTGTTCTATCCGCATGGCGTGCCGCTGCCGCCGGTGTCCGCGGAAATCGCCGCCGACCATTCGCACGGCTTCTGGCTCACGCATGCGCAATGGCCGCGCTGGGCGTCCGCACAGCCCGGCGGCGCCGCGTGGAGCGTGCTGCCGCGGCTCGCCTGGCTCGCGCCGCGGCGCGCGGGCGCCGACGCCGCGCTGGAACCGCTCGCGCATTCGCTGACGCTGCCGTCGATATTGAATGCTCGGCAGGCGCCCGCGCTGATTGGCGTGTATCGCCGGTACGACGACGGCGTATGGCGGGAGACCGCGCGCGGCTTCATCGTGCCGGACGACTGGCCGGCCCGTGCGCAGGCGTTCGCCGCGCAGGACCGTTGAGCGTGCAGCGCGCGTCAGACGCGTCCTACCACCAGCGATGAAAGTGATGGACCGGGCCGACGCCGCGGCCGACGTCGAGTTCGCCGCTTGCGGCGATCGCGCCGGTGAGGTACGCCTTCGCTTCGCGTACCGCGCTGTCGAGATCGGGCTGCTGCGGCAGCAGTGCGGCGATCGCCGACGACAGCGTGCAGCCGGTGCCGTGCGTATTGCTGACCAGCATGCGCGTGCCGTCCAGTCGCACCGCGTGCGCCGCATCCACGAGCCAGTCGGGGCTCGCGGCCGTGTCCGGCAGATGGCCGCCTTTCATCAGCACGGCGCGCGCACCCGTGTTCAGCAGCGCGCGGCCTTGCCGGACCATGTCGTCTTCGGTGGTTGCGTGCGCATCGCCGAGCAACGCGGCCGCTTCCGGCAGGTTTGGCGTGACGACGGTCGCGAGCGGCATCAGCGCGTCGCGCAACGCGTCGACTGCATCGGGCGCGAGCAGCGCATGTGCGCTCTTCGAGATCATCACGGTATCGAGCACGACGAAGCGCGGCGCATAACGGCGCAGCGCGTCGGCCACCGCGTGTACGATCGCCGCGTTCGCGAGCATGCCGATCTTGACTGCGTCGATGCGGATGTCGTCGAACACCGCGTCGAGCTGCGCGGTCACGAACGCGGCGTCCGGCGCGTGCACGCCGGTCACGCCGCGCGTGTTCTGCGCGGTCAGTGCGGTGATTGCGCTCGCACCGTACGCGCCGAGCGCGGAGAAGGTTTTCAGGTCGGCCTGGATGCCTGCGCCGCCACCGGAATCGGAGCCGGCGATCGTCAGGATGTTGGGGATGGAATGCGTCATGATGGCAGCGCGCCGGCGCACAGACCGGCGCCGGCGGGCGGAAGCGAAATGAAACGCAAGTGTAGCGTCAGTGGCGCGACTCGCCGATCAGCGCAACCGAGTCGAACTGCCGCTGGTTCGCCTGGTGGCGGCGCATCACGAGCCACATCGTCAGGCACACGAACGTGCCGAACAGCACGATTACGACGCCGACCGGCACGTCGAGCCAGACGAGCACCGCATACAGGCACAGCATCACGAGCACCGACAGGTTCTCGTTGAAGTTCTGAACCGCGATCGAGTGGCCGGCCGACAGCAGCACGTGGCCGCGATGCTGCAACAGCGCATTCATCGGAACCACGAAGTAGCCGGACAGCGCGCCGACGCAGATCAGGAAGATGTACGCGACGATCAGGTAGACGGGCAGGCGCAGGTGGCCGAAGTGCACGGCCCAGTGTGCCGGGAACAGGTCGCGCGTGTAGAACGCCATCAGCATTACCGCGATGCCCATGATGATCCCGACCGGCAGCACGGTGAGCGATTTCTTCAGCGGAATCCGCGCGGCGGCGGCGATCGCGCCGCCCGCGACGCCGACTGCGACCACCGCCTGCAGGATCGCGCCCTCCGACAGCGACATGTTCAGCGAGACTTCGGCCCACTTCAGCACGATGAACTGCAGCGTCGCGCCGGCCCCCCAGAACAGCGTCGTGACCGCGAGCGAGATCTGGCCGAGCTTGTCGCGCCAGAGCACCATGAAACAGTCGGCGAAATCGGTAAGCAGCCTGACCGGGCCGCGCTCCTGCTTCGGATAACGCGCGCCGGTATCGGGGATTCGCAGGTTGAAGATCGCGGCGATCACGTAGATCGCCATGATGATCGCCATCGCGGCTTCGGCCGGCGTGCCGATCCACGCGGGCGTGTGCGCGATCACGTGCGACGCGATGTGCGGGCTGATCAGCGCGCCGCCGAGCACGGTGCCGAGGATGATCGAGCTGACGGTCGTGCCCTCGATCCAGCCGTTCGCGGCGACGAGCCGGTCGGCCGGCAGCAGCTCGGTCAGAATCCCGTATTTCGCTGGCGAGTAGGCGGCGGCGCCGAACCCGACGATCCCGTATGCGATCAGCGGATGCGCGCCGAACAGCATGATCAGGCAGCCGACGACCTTGATCGTGTTGGTGATGAACATCACACGGCCCTTCGGACGCGAATCCGCGAACGCACCGACGTATGCCGCGAGCACCACATAGGACAACACGAAGAACAGCTTCAACAGCGGTGTCATCCAGTTCGGGGCGTGGAGGTCTTTCAGCAGAGCGATGGCGGCGATGAGAAGCGCATTGTCGGCCAACGACGAGAAAAACTGCGCGGCCATGATGGTGTAAAAACCTTTTTTCATCTGATGCGATGCTTTCGTCGCTGCGGCAGGGCCGCGTAGGCCGCCTGGTATGCGATCGGCTTATTCCGTTCGAAATGGGTTGTGCGCACGGCTTTATAACACGAAAATACGGCAGTTCGGACTAGCAAGATTCCCCGATCGTTCCGCAAATTGTCGGCTTCGGTGCTCAAAAGGCGCGGTAAGCTGATGATTCGCAAGCGTCTTTACGTAAATTTCCCATGCCGCGCCCGATCTCCGCCACCATCCATACCGCCGCTCTCGCGAACAATCTCTCCGTCGTCCGCCGCCTTGCCGGCCCGTCCAAGGTCTGGGCGGTCGTCAAGGCCAATGCGTACGGCCACGGTCTCGCGCGCGTGTTTCCGGGCTTGCGCGGTACCGACGGCTTCGGCCTGCTCGACCTCGACGAGGCGGTGAAGCTGCGCGAGCTCGGTTGGGCCGGCCCGATCCTGCTGCTCGAAGGGTTCTTCCGCTCGACCGACATCGACGTGATCGACCGTTACAGCCTGACGACGACCGTCCACAACGACGAGCAGATGCGGATGCTGGAGACGGCGCGGCTGTCGAAGCCCGTCAACGTGCAGCTGAAGATGAACAGCGGGATGAACCGGCTGGGTTATACGCCGGAAAAATATCGCGCGGCGTGGGAGCGCGCCCGTGCGTGCCCGGGCATCGGGCAGATCACGTTGATGACCCATTTTTCGGATGCCGATAACGAGCGCGGCGTCGCCGAGCAGCTTGCGACGTTCGAGCGCGGTGCGGAAAACATTGCCGGTGCGCGCAGCCTCGCGAATTCGGCCGCCGTGCTGTGGCATCCGGATACGCACTTCGACTGGGTGCGGCCGGGGATCGTACTCTACGGCGCATCGCCGTCGGGTGTGTCGGCCGATATCGCGGATACGGGCCTGAAGCCGGCGATGACGCTCGCGTCCGAGCTGATTGCCGTGCAGACCATCGCGAAGGGGCAGGCGATCGGCTACGGCTCGACGTTTCTCGCGCAAACGCAGATGCGCATCGGCGTCGTCGCGTGCGGTTACGCGGACGGCTATCCGCGCGTCGCGCCGGAGGGCACGCCGGTGATCGTCGACGGCATCCGCACGCGGATCGTCGGCCGCGTGTCGATGGACATGCTCACTGTCGATCTGACCCCGTGCCCGCAGGCCGGCGTCGGCGCGCGCGTCGAGCTGTGGGGCAACGCGCTGCCGATCGACGACGTCGCGCGGCATTGCGGGACCATCGGTTATGAACTGATGTGCGCGGTCGCCGCCCGCGTACCGGTGCGCGCGGAATAACGGAATAAGGGCAGCACGCGTGGCCAAACAGAAAACCGTGTACGTCTGCAGCGAGTGCGGCGGACAAACTCCGAAGTGGCAGGGCCAGTGCCCGTCATGCCAGGCGTGGAACACGCTCGTCGAATCGGTCGCCGAGTCGCCGGCCGCCCATCGATTCCAGTCGCTCGCGAAACGCGCGCCGGTGCAGCGCCTCGTCGACATCGAGGCGGCCGACGTGCCGCGCTTCTCGACCGGCATCGGCGAATTCGATCGCGTGCTGGGTGGCGGGCTGGTGCCGGGCGGCGTCGTGCTGATTGGCGGCGATCCGGGCATCGGCAAGTCGACGCTGCTGCTGCAGTCGCTGGCCGACATCGCGAGCGAGCGGCGTGCGCTCTATATCAGCGGCGAGGAATCGGCCGCGCAGATCGCGTTGCGCGCGCAACGGCTGGCACTGCTCGACGGCGGCGCGCCGGCGGCAGAGCTGAAGCTGCTCGCTGAAATCCAGCTCGAGAAGATCCAGGCCGCGATCGACGCCGAACGGCCGGACGTCGCCGTGATCGACTCGATCCAGACCGTCTATTCCGATGCGCTGACGTCGGCGCCGGGCTCGGTCGCGCAGGTGCGCGAGTGCGCGGCGCAGCTCACGCGCATCGCGAAGCAGTCGGGCACCGCGATCATCATGGTCGGGCACGTGACGAAGGAGGGCAACCTCGCCGGACCCCGCGTGCTCGAGCACATCGTCGACACGGTGCTGTACTTCGAGGGCGATACGCATTCGTCGTTCCGGCTCGTGCGCGCATTCAAGAACCGTTTTGGCGCCGTCAACGAACTCGGCGTGTTCGCGATGACCGAGCGCGGGTTGCGCGGCGTGGCAAACCCGTCTGCGCTGTTCCTGTCGCAGCACGAGCAGGTAGTGCCGGGTTCGTGCGTGCTTGTCACGCAGGAGGGTACGCGTCCGCTGCTCGTCGAAATCCAGGCGCTCGTCGATACGGCCCACGTGCCGAATCCGCGCCGGCTCGCGGTCGGGCTCGAGCAGAACCGGCTCGCGATGCTCCTCGCGGTCCTGCACCGGCACGCGGGCATCGCCTGTTTCGACCAGGACGTGTTCCTGAACGCGGTCGGCGGCGTGAAGATCACCGAGCCGGCCGCCGACCTCGCGGTGCTGCTCGCGATTCATTCGTCGATGCGCAACAAGGCGCTGCCGAAAGGGCTGATCGTATTCGGCGAAGTCGGGCTGGCGGGCGAGATCCGGCCGTCGCCGCGTGGCCAGGAGCGGCTGCGCGAGGCGGCGAAGCTCGGTTTCACCGCCGCGCTGATCCCGAAGGCGAACGCGCCGAAGCAGCCGATCGACGGGCTGAACGTAATGGCCGTCGAGCGGCTCGAGCAGGCAATCGACCGCGTGCGCGATCTCGAATGACCGCAGGCGGGCGGCTGCACCGCGCTCCTGCCGGGGGTGTTCTATCGCGTAATTGGCTGTAAAGAATATGTAGGGTGCTGTAACCCGCCGGACATCGCTTTTCCCTATCCTTTGCCGGATTGTCGAACCGCGCAATGCGAAGGGAACCTATGTTGAAACAGTATGGGGAAACGCCGGGCGGACGCCTTTACAACCTGCGCGGCTGCCGCGTATCCGAACCGATCGTCCAGCCGTGGGGCGGTGGATGCCGGATCGTCGAGTGGATCGACGACGACGGGCGTCTCGCGCGCCGCGTCGTGTCCGAGGACGTGACTGAAGCCGAGGTCGTAGCGGTAATCCGCCGGCCGACCGAAGGGCGGCGTCACCTGATGGGTGACGACGAGCAGATGCCGCGCGATACGTTGCCGCGGCGCTAAGCGCATCGCGGGCCGCTGTATCGGCGAAGCAACGAAGACAAGGCCGGGCCAGGGCGCCCGGTCTTGTCGTTTCCGGGTTTGGCGCCGTGTCGGGCGCGAGCGGCCCCGCTTGCCGCCGCCGACGCACCGGCGAGCGCGCCTACGCCAATCGCGCGCCGGCCGACCGTGCCCGGGCCAGGATCAGCCGATCTGCTCGAGTTCTTCCTGCACCGCGAGCCAGTCGGCCTCGACCGTTTCGAGCCGCGTATTGACCTCGCCCAGCTTGCGGATCGCTTCGGTCAGTTCCGTCTTGCGCGCGGCGTCGTAGCTCGCCGGATCGGCGACGAACGCGTCGAGTCGCGCCTTCTCCGCGTGCAGCGTTTCCATTTCCTTCTCGAGCTTCGTAATCCGGTTCTGCAGCGGCTTCTTCAGTTGCGACAAGCGCTGGCGCTCCTCGGCCGCCTGACGCTTCTGGTCCTTGCGGTTCACCGCCGGGTCGGCGCCCGCGGACACGCTGTCGGCCTTCGCGGCCGCGCGCTGCTCGGCCGCATGCTGCAGCAGCCAGTCGCGGTAGTCGTCGAGGTCGCCGTCGAACGGCTGGAGACGATGCTTCGCGACGAGCATGAACTGGTCGGTGGTCGCACGCAGCAGGTGACGATCGTGCGACACGAGGATCAGCGTGCCTTCGAATTGCGCGAGCGCCATCGTCAGCGCGTGGCGCGTTTCGAGGTCGAGGTGGTTGGTCGGTTCGTCGAGCAGCAGCAGGTTCGGCTTCTGCCAGATGATCAGCGCGAGCGCGAGCCGTGCTTTCTCGCCGCCGGAGAACGGGCCGACCGGGCTCGTCGCCATGTCGCCCGAGAAATTGAAGCCGCCGAGGAAGTCGCGCAACTCTTGTTCTCGCGTGTCGGGTGCGAGCCGCGCAAGATGCGCGAGCGGCGAATCGTCTTCGCGCAGTGTTTCGAGCTGGTGCTGCGCGAAATAGCCGATCGTCAGGCCCTTGCCATCGCGCACATGCCCCGACAGCGGCGCGAGCGTGCCGGCCAGCGTCTTGATCAGCGTCGACTTGCCCTGGCCGTTCGCACCGAGCAGGCCGATGCGCTGGCCGTTCTGGATCGACAGCGTGACGCGCTCGACGATCGGGATCTCGGTGCCGTCGTCGGCATGGTAGCCGCAGCGCACGTCTTCCATCACCATCATCGGGTTCGGCGCGGCGTCGGGCGTGCGGAACTCGAACGTGAACGGCGACGCGATGTGCGCAGGCGCGATCAGTTCCATCTTCTCGAGCGCCTTCATCCGGCTCTGTGCCTGCTTGGCCTTGGTCGCCTTGGCCTTGAAGCGGTCGACGAAGCTCTGCAGGTGCTCGATCGTCTTCTGCTGTTTTTCGTACGCGCTTTGCTGGAGCGCCAATTGCTGCGCACGCAACACCTCGAATTGCGAGTAGTTGCCGCCGTAGCGCTTCACCTGGCGGTTTTCCAGATGCAGCGTGACGTTGCAGATCGAATCGAGGAATTCGCGGTCGTGCGAGATCACGACGAGCGTGCCGGGATAGCGGTGCAGCCAGTCTTCCAGCCAGACGATCGCGTCGAGGTCGAGGTGGTTGGTCGGCTCGTCGAGCAACAGCAGGTCGGAGCGGCACATCAGCGCTTGCGCGAGGTTCAGCCGCATGCGCCAGCCGCCGGAGAAACTCGCGACCGATTCGCGCGTCTGCGCGAGCGTGAAGCCGAGGCCGAGCAGCAGCGCTTCCGCGCGCGCCGGTGCGGTATAGCCGTCTGCATCGGCGAACGCCGCATGCGCGTCGGCTTCGGCGGCGCCGTCATGCGCGGCCGAAGCGGCGGCGATGCGCGCCTCGATCTCGCGCAGGGCAGTGTCGCCGTCGAGCGTGTAGTCGAGCGCCGAGCGGTCGACGGCGGGCGTTTCCTGCGACACGTGGGCGATCCGCCACGACGGCGGCATCGAGAAATCGCCGCCGTCGGAATGCAGCTCGCCCCGCAGCACCGAAAACAGCGTCGATTTGCCGGCGCCGTTCGCGCCGATCAGGCCGGCCTTCTCGCCGGGATTGAGCACGAACGAGGCCGACTCGAACAGCGGCTTGGTGCCGCGCGCAAGGCTGAACTGATTGAAACGGATCACGGCGGGGATGACTGGCCAAAACCGCTATTCTAGACCGCGCGCGGGTCGCGCCGGATATCGGCCGTTCGGCCGATCCCGCGACGGCGCGATTTCGCCTAGACTCCACGTCGATCCGGTTTCGTAAAAGGAGTGCCCGATGTCCACCCTGTATTCGTTCACAGCCGACACGCTCGCCGGCCAGCCGGCGTCGCTCGATGCGTATCGCGGCAAGGTGCTGCTGATCGTCAACACCGCGAGCGAGTGCGGCTTCACGCCGCAATATGCGGGCCTGCAGAAGCTGTACGACCAGTACGCTGCGCGCGGCTTCTTCGTGCTCGGCTTCCCGTGCAACCAGTTCGGCAAGCAGGAGCCGGGCGATGCCGCGCAAATCGGCGCGTTCTGCCAGCGCAACTACGGCGTCACGTTCCCGATGTTCGCGAAGATCGACGTGAAGGGCGAGCACGCGCATCCGCTGTACCGCTACCTGACCGACGAGGCGCCCGGCATCCTCGGCCTGAAGGCGATCAAGTGGAACTTCACGAAATTCCTGGTCGACCGCGAAGGGCGCATCGTCAAGCGCTATGCGCCGTCGACGAAGCCCGACGAAATCGCCGCGGACATCGAGAAGCTGCTTTGAGCGTTTGAAACGGCGCGCGCGGTGACAGAGCCGGGCGGGGCAGGCGTGCCGCGCTCGCCCCGTACGATTGCAGCGCATTCGAGCGTGCGCCGCGGTGCCGGCCGCGGGGGCGAATCCGCGGCTTGGGCCGGTGCTACAGGATCGGCGCGAACAGACGGGCGACGTGCATCGCGATGCGCCGCCACGCCGGCGAGAGCCGGTACTCGCTCGCATCGACCTCGTAGGCCTGCGCGAAATCGGCATCGAGCATCGCTGCGACCTCGTCGGCAAACGCACGGTCGACGGTCAGCACCATGATCTCGAAGTTGAGGCGGAACGAGCGATTGTCGAGATTCGCGCTGCCGACCGCGGCCGCGCTGCGGTCGATCAGCACGACTTTCTGGTGCAGGAAGCCGGGCCGGTAGCGGAACACCTTCACGCCCGCGTCGACGAGGTCGCGCGCGTACAGCTTCGACGCCTCGAACACGACGTAGTGATCGCGCCGGCTCGGGATCAGGATGCGCACGTCGACGCCGCGCATCACCGCAAGCTTCAGTGCGGCGATTACCGCCTCGTCGGGTACGAGATAAGGTGTCGTGATCCACACCCGTTCGCGCGCGGCATTGATCGCCTCGACGAAGAACAGCGAGCCCGTTTCCTGTTTGTCGGCCGGCCCCATCGGCACCGCAAGGCAATGCATCGTGTCGTCGGGGAGCGCCGGCGGCGGTCCGGCGAGCGGCGGCAGCGTTTGCGTGGCCCAGTGCCAGTCTTCGGCGAACACGTACTGGATGCTGGCGACCGCGGGGCCGCGAATCTCGATATGGGTGTCGCGCCACGGCGACAGGCGCCGGTTCGCGCCGAGATACTCGACGCCGACGTTGTGGCCGCCGACGAACGCGCGATTGCCGTCGACGACGACGATTTTGCGATGGTTGCGGAAGTTCAGCTGGAAGCGGTTGACGAACTTGCGGTGGGTCGCGAACGGCGACACTTCGACGCCGCCGCGGCGCAGCGTATCGACGTAGCTGTGCGGCAGGTCGAAGCTGCCGATGCTGTCGTACAGCACGTAGCAGCGTACACCCGCCGCCGCGCGCGCAAGCAGCGCGTCGCGCAGCATCTGGCCGAGTGCGTCGTCGCGCACGATGAAAAACTGGACGATCACGTAATCGCGCGCGGCATCGATCGCCGACAGGATCGCCGAGAAGGTCGCATCGCCGTTCACCAGCGTGCGCACCGCATTGCCGCCGACGAACGGCATGCCGCCGAGCCGCGTGAGCGCGAGCACGGCGGCGCGGCCGATCGCGTCGGCGGCCGGCCCGTCGGTTGCGCCCGCATCGAGCCACGGTGCGCGCGGCGTGTGCGTGCGCAGCGCCTTCGTTTCCTGGCGCCGCGCGTCGACGTAGCCGGAGAACTTGCTGCGGCCAAGGAACAGGTAGGGGATGAGCGTCAGGTACGGCATCGCGGCGAGCGACACGGCCCATGCGATCGCGCCTTGCGACGTGCGCGTGTTCATGAGCGCGTGACACGCCGCGACGATCCCGAGCACGTGGATGGCCAGGATCAGGGTGCCCAGATGTAGCCAGTCGAGGGTCATAGGCGCGTGACGGACTCCTGAAGTCAGGCGGCGCGGCGGCCGCTCACGCGCATCTTACCGAACCGTGCGGGACAGCGGGGCGCCGTGCCGCATGGTTCGGTCGCAGCGTGCCGGTCAGGCCTTGCGCGGCAGGTCGGACGCCTGGATCAGGAATACGGTGTCATCGCCCGCGCTGGTGGGCAGCCACGTGAGTTCGAGGCCGCCGAACGCGGCTTCGACGTTCTCGCGCTCGTTGCCGATTTCGACGACGAGCACGCCGTCGTCGTGCAGCCACTTGTGCGCTTGCGCGATGATTCGCCGCACGATGTCCATCCCGTCGTCACCGCCGGCGAGTGCCATTTCGGGCTCGTGCCGGTACTCGGCCGGCAGCGCCGCCATCGACGCCGCGTTCACGTACGGCGGGTTCGTCAGGATCACGTCGTAGCGTGCGCCGGGTTCCGTGCGGAACGCGGGCAGCGGTGCGTACAGGTCGCCGCGGTGCAGCGTGATGCGATCGTCGAGGCCGTAGTCGCGCACGTTGATTTCTGCGACTTCGAGCGCCTTGTCCGACAGGTCGACCGCGTCGATCTCGGCGTTCGGGAACGCGCTGGCCGCGAGGATCGCGAGGCAGCCGGAGCCGGTGCACAGCTCAAGTACCGCGCCAACTTGCTCGGGGTCGGCGACATACGGCTGCAGCCCGTCGTCGAGCAGCTCGCCGATGAACGACCGCGGCACGATCACGCGCTCGTCGACGTAGAAGCGGTGTCCATGCATCCACGCTTCATGCGTGAGATACGCGGCCGGCACGCGCTCCGTCGCGCGTCGTTCGATCACCGCGAGCACGGCGTCGATTTCGTCGGGCAGCAGGCGGGCATCGAGGAATGGCTCGAGCGTGTCGAGCGGCAGGTCCAGCGTATGCAGTACGAGGTATGCGGCTTCGTCGTACGCATTGTCCGAGCCGTGACCGAACGCGAGCTTCGCCTTCGAAAAACGGGTGACCGCGTAGCGCAGCAGATCGCGAACAGTTGCAAAAGGTGTGGTCATGCAGGGCTCCGTCAGGCGATCAGTTGTTCGAGCACGCCGCGGTATATGTTCTTCAGCGGGTCGATGAAGCGCACGTCGATGTGCTCGTCGATTTTATGGATGCTGCCGTTGGGCGGCCCGAATTCGATCACCTGCGGGCAGATACGTGCGATGAAGCGTCCATCGGACGTGCCGCCTGTCGTCGACAGCTCGGTCGTGAGGCCGGTCTCCGCGCGGATCGCGTTTTCGAGTGCGTTCGACAGTTCGCCGCGCGGCGTGAGGAACGGCAAGCCGCTCACCGACCACTTCAGCGAGTATTCGAGCGCGTGCTTGTCGAGGATCGCATGCACGCGCGCCTGCAGGCCCTCGACGGTGCTCGCCGTCGAAAAGCGGAAGTTGAACATGAGCTCCGCATGGCCGGGGATCACGTTGGTCGCGCCGGTGCCCGCGTGCAGGTTCGACACCTGCCACGTGGTCGGCGGAAAGTATTCGTTGCCTTCGTCCCACTGTTCGGCGGCGAGCTCGGCGAGCGCCGGTGCGAGCAGGTGGATCGGGTTCTTCGCGAGGTGCGGGTACGCAATGTGGCCCTGCACGCCCTTGACGATCAGTTCGCCCGACATCGAGCCGCGGCGGCCGTTCTTCACGACGTCGCCGAGGGCGGCGGTCGACGTCGGCTCGCCGACGATGCAGTAGTCGAGACGTTCGCCGCGCGCTTCGAGCAGTTCGACGACCTTCACGGTGCCGTCGGTGGCCGGGCCTTCCTCGTCGCTCGTGATCAGGAATGCGATCGCGCCGCGGTGGCCGGGGTGGGCCGCGACGAATTCCTCGGACGCGACGACGAACGCCGCGAGCGACGTCTTCATGTCTGCCGCGCCGCGGCCGTACAGCTTGCCGTCGCGATGCGCGGGAATGAACGGCGGCGATGTCCACTGTTCGAGCGGGCCGGTCGGGACGACGTCGGTGTGGCCCGCGAACGCGAGCAGCTTGCCATCGCGGCCGTCGGTGCCGCGCTTGACGGCCCACAGATTGGTCACGCCATGCGACGCGATGGTCTCGCATTCAAAGCCGAGCGCCTCGAGGCGTTCGGTCATGATCTGCTGGCAGTGCTGATCGTCGGGCGTGACGGACGCACGGGCAATCAGCTGTTCGGTAAGGGCTAGGGTGGCGGACATGGTTCGGACCACTTTCGATAAAAAATGCCGGCGCGGGGCCGGCAGCGATGAGGCGTCTTGCGCGGCCGCGCAGCGCGCCCCTAGGCGGCAAACAGCGCCGCGTACTGGTCGGCGACGAAGCCGAGCGATTTCACGCGACCGTTGACGACGAGAACGGGCCGCTTGATGACCGACGGCTTGTGGATCATCAGCGCGACCGCGCCGGACTTCGTTTCCGCGGCCGCCTTCATGGCGTCGTCCAGGCCGCGCCACGTCGTGCCGCGCTTGTTCACGAGCGCGTCGAGCGACACGTCCTTCAGCCAGTCTTCGACGAGCGGTGCGCTGACGCCGAGCTTCTTGAAGTCGTGGAACTCGAACTCGACGCCGTGCTCGTCGAGCCACACGCGGGCCTTCTTCACGGTGTCGCAGTTCGGGATGCCGTAGACGACCACGGTGCGCGGCTTGGCCATCAGTCGCCTCGCAGCAGCTCGTTCAGGCCGACCTTCGCGCGGGTCTTCGCGTCGACCTTCTTCACGATCACCGCGCAGTACAGGCTGTGCGAGCCGTCCTTCGACGGCAGGTTGCCCGCGACGACGACCGAGCCGGCCGGGATGCGGCCGTAGCTGACTTCGCCGGTTTCGCGATCGTAGATCTTCGTGCTCTGGCCGAGGTACACGCCCATCGAAATCACCGAGTTCTCCTCGACGATCACGCCTTCGACGACTTCCGAGCGCGCGCCGATGAAGCAGTTGTCTTCGATGATGACGGGGTTCGCCTGCAGCGGCTCGAGCACGCCGCCGATGCCGACGCCGCCCGACAGGTGCACGTTCTTGCCGATCTGTGCGCACGAACCGACCGTCGCCCACGTGTCGACCATCGTGCCTTCATCGACGTACGCGCCGATGTTGGTGTACGACGGCATCAGCACGACGTTCTTCGCGATGAACGAGCCGCGGCGCGCGATGGCCGGCGGCACGACGCGGAAGCCGCCCGCGGCGAAGTCTTCGGCCGTGTAGTTTGCGAACTTCGACGGCACCTTGTCGTAAAACTGCGAGTAGCCGCCGGCCGGCATCGGTGCGTTGTCCTCCAGGCGGAACGACAGCAGCACGGCTTTCTTCAGCCACTGGTGCACGGTCCAGTTGCCGTCGATCTTCTCGGCGACGCGCAGTGCACCTTTGTCGAGCTGCTCGATCGCGTGAGCGACGGCTTCCCGGACTTCGGCGGGCGCGGCCTTCGGCGACAGCTCGGCGCGGTTTTCCCAGGCGGTATCGATGATTTGCTGAAGTTGTTGCGACATGTTCGTTTTCGCAGGAGATGGATGGAATTGATCGGGATGGACGTCTTACCGCGCGAGTGAGCGGCAGAAATCGACGATGCGTTGCGCGCCCTCGACGCATTCGGGGGTGCCCGCGACGAGCGCGATCCGGATGAAATCGCGGCCCGGATTCGTGCCGTGCGCGTCGCGCGCCAGGTACGAGCCGGGCAGAACCGTCACATTATAGTCGGCGTACAGTCGGCGGGCGAACTCGGTGTCCGACAGGCCGGTGCGCGCGACGTTGGCCCACAGGTAGAACGCGGCGTCGGGCAGCTTCACGTCGATCACGTCGGCGAGCATCGGCGTGACCGTGCTGAACTTCTGCAGATACAGCGCGCGGTTGTCGCGCACGTGCGCCTCGTCGTTCCACGCGGCGATGCTCGCGTGCTGCCACACCGGCGACAGCGCGGCGCCGTGATACGTGCGGTACAGCAGGAATTTTTTCAGCAGCGCGGCGTCGCCGGCGACGAAGCCCGAGCGCATACCGGGCACGTTCGAACGCTTCGACAGGCTCGACAGCATCACGAGCCGCTCGAAGCCGCGGCCGAGGCGATGCGCGGCCTCGAGCCCGCCGAGCGGCGGCGCCGCTTCGTCGAAGTAGATTTCCGAATAGCATTCGTCCGACGCGATCACGAAGCCGTGACGGTCCGACAGCGCGAACAGCTCGCGCCAGTCGTCGAGCGTCAGCACGGCACCGGTCGGGTTGCCGGGCGAGCACACGTAGAGCAACTGGGTGCGCGCCCACACTTCGTCGGGCACGGCCGCGTAGTCGCACGCGAAGTTGCGCGCCGGGTCGCTGTTCGCGAAATAGGGTTCGGCACCGGCGAGCAGCGCCGCGCCTTCGTAAATTTGATAGAAAGGATTCGGACAGAGTACGATCGCTTTCTTGCCGTCGGTGCGCGCCCGCGCGTCGATCACCGTCTGCGCGAGCGAGAACAGCGCCTCGCGCGAGCCTGACACCGGCAGCACCTGCGTGGCCGGATCGATCGCCGGCAGCCCGTAGCGGCGTTCGAGCCACTGCGCGATCGACGTGCGCAGTGCGTCCGAGCCGGCCGTGGCCGGGTACGACGCGAGGCCGTCGAGCGCGGCGACCACGGCGTCGCGGATCAGCGCGGGCGTCGGGTGCTTCGGCTCGCCGATGCCGAAGCTGATCGGTTTGAGTTCGCCGGAAGGCGTCACGTCCTTGAACAGGGCGCGCAGCTTTTCGAAGGGATAGGGCTGGAGCGAATCGAGTCGAGGGTTCACGGGCGAAGCGGCCATCGCGGCCGGTTGGAGCGAAAGGGGCGGCGCGGGTGCCGCACGTCTGCGAGCAGGCGCCGGCGGCGCGCAGGTCGCAGCGGACGATTATAGCGTGATGCAATGCGGTCACGGCCCGCCGCAACGGCGGCCGGGCCGGTCGAATAAAGGGTATCGAATCAAATGAACAACGCGGTACGCGGCAGCCTGCCGACGCTGGCCATCCTGATCGGCGCGTCGGTATGGGGCCTGATCTGGTATCCGCTGCGGATTCTCGCGTCGCTCGGGCTGACCGGCACGCTGGCCAGCGCGCTGACGAGCGCGGTCGCGTTCCTGTTCGTGATCGTGGCCCGGCACCGCACGATCGCGACGCTGCGCTGGCACTGGGTGCTGCCCGGCATCGCGATCACGGCTGGCGTGACCAACCTGGGGTTCGTGTGGGGCACGATTCACGGCGAAGTGCTGCGCGTGATGCTGCTGTTCTATCTGACGCCGGCTTGGACCGCGATCTATGCGCACTTCCTGCTGCGCGAGCGGCTGACGTGGGCCGGCGCCGGCCTCGCGGCGCTGTCGATCGGCGGCGCGATGCTGATGCTGTGGTCGCCGAAGCTCGGCGTGCCGCTGCCGGCCAATCCGGCCGAATGGGCGGGCCTTGCTGCGGGCCTCAGTTTCGCGATGAGCAACGTGCTCGTGATCAAGGCGAGTCGCGAGCTTCCGGAGATGCGCGCCGAGATGCGCACCGCGACGCTGTTCGGCGGCGCGGCGGTGTTCGGCGCGGCCGCGTCGCTGGTCGAAGGACTGCCGGCGGCGCCCGCCGGCGGGCAAGTCGGTCCGGCCGCGCTGATCATCGTCGCGATCGGCGTGACGATGGCCGCAAATAATCTGCTTGTGCAGTACGGGCTCGCGCGCGTGCCCGCGAACCGCGCGTCGATCATCATGCTGTTCGAGATCGTGATCACCGCGCTGTCCGCGTGGGTGTTCGCGAACGAATTGCCGAGCGCGCGCGAGTGGGCGGGCGGCGCGTGCATCGTGCTGGCGACGCTGCTGTCGAGCCGGGTCCATCGCGCCGCGCCCGCATCGGGCAAACCCGGCGGCGGTCGGGACGGCGCACGCGCGATGGTATGATGGAAGCCGTTTGCGGGGCCCAACGCTTAAGATGCGCGCGGCCCCGTTTTTGAATTCCGGGGCGCATCGCGCGTACGGGCCGCTCGGCCCCGCGCGACGCGGCCCCGTCCGTTTCACACCTTCTTCACATCCGATACCGCCGTGCGTCTGAGCTCGATCAAACTCGCTGGCTTCAAATCCTTCGTCGATCCCACGCATTTCCAGGTTCCGGGCCAGCTGGTCGGCGTGGTAGGCCCGAACGGGTGCGGCAAGTCCAACATCATCGATGCCGTGCGCTGGGTGCTCGGCGAGTCGCGGGCGTCCGAGCTGCGCGGCGAGTCGATGCAGGACGTGATCTTCAACGGCTCGACCGCCCGCAAGCCCGGCAGCCGGGCGAGCGTGGAACTGATCTTCGACAACTCCGACGGCCGTGCGGCCGGACAGTGGGGGCAATACGGCGAGATCGCCGTCAAGCGCGTGCTCACGCGCGACGGCACGTCGAGCTACTACATCAACAACCTGCCGGCGCGCCGCCGCGACATCCAGGACATCTTCCTGGGCACGGGGCTCGGGCCGCGCGCCTACGCGATCATCGGGCAGGGCATGATCGCCCGGATCATCGAGGCGAAGCCGGAAGAGCTGCGCGTGTTTCTCGAGGAAGCCGCGGGGGTGTCGAAGTACAAGGAGCGCCGCCGCGAGACCGAGAACCGCCTGCACGACACGCGCGAGAACCTGACCCGCGTCGAGGACATCGTTCGCGAACTCGGCGCGAACCTCGAGAAGCTGGAGGCGCAGGCCGTCGTCGCGACCAAGTACAAGGAACTCGTCGCCGACGGCGAGGAGAAGCAGCGCCTGTTGTGGCTGCTGCGCAAGAACGAGGCCGCGGGCGAGCAGCAGAAGCAGCAGCGCGCGATCGAGCAGGCGCAGATCGACCTCGACGCGCAGACGGCGAAGCTGCGCGAGGTCGAGGCGCAGCTCGAAACGCTGCGGGTCGCGCATTATTCGGCGAGCGACGCGATGCAGGGCGCACAGGGCGCGCTGTACGAAGCGAACGCCGAAGTGAGCCGCCTCGAGGCCGAGATCAAGTTCATCGTCGAATCGCGCAATCGCGTGCAGGCGCAGATCGCCGCGCTGAACGCGCAGCGCGAGCAATGGCGTGCGCAGGCGGAGAAAGCGCAGGACGAGCTCGAGGAAGCCGAAGAGGCACGCGCGATCGCCGACGAGAAGGCCGCGCTCGCGGAAGACGCCGCCGCCGCAAAGCACGACGCGCTGCCGGCGCTCGAAGCGAAATGGCGCGACGCGCAGGCGCAGCTCAACGATGAGCGCGCGCGGATCGCGCAGACCGAACAGTCGCTGAAGCTCGAAGCCGCGCACCAGCGCAATGCGGACCAGCAGCTCCAGCAGCTCCAGCAGCGCCACGAGCGCCTGAAGGCCGAGGCGGGCGGCCTCGACGCACCCGATGAAGCGCAGCTCGAGGAACTGCGCATGCAGCTCGCCGAGCAGGAGGAAATTCTCGCGGAAGCGCAGGCACGTCTGAGCGATGCGCAGGAGGCGCTGCCGCGCCTCGACGGCGAGCGCCGTGCCGCGCAGGAGCGCGTGCAGGCGGAAAGCGCGCAGATCCACCAGCTCGAGGCGCGGCTGGCCGCACTCAAGCAACTGCAGGAGAACGTGCAGACCGAAGGCAAGATCCAGCCGTGGCTCGACAAGCACGAGCTCGGCGCGCTGCCGCGCCTTTGGAAGAAGCTGCATGTCGAAGCCGGCTGGGAAGCGGCGCTCGAAGCCGTGCTGCGCGAGCGCCTCGCCGCGCTTGAAGTGTCGAATCTCGACTGGGTGAAGGCATTCGCGACCGATGCGCCGCCGGCGAAGCTTGCGTTCTACGCGCCGCCGATGGCCGGTGAGGCGCCGGCCGCCCCGGCGGGCCTGCGCCCGGTGCTGTCGCTCGTGCGCATCGACGATGCGGGGATTCGCGCGGTGTTGAACGACTGGCTCGGCAACGTGTACGTCGCCGACGACGTCGCGCAGGCGCTCGCGACGCGTGCGCAACTGCCGGCGGGCGGCGCGTTCGTCGTCAAGGCCGGCCATATCGTCACGCGTGTCGGCGTGCAGCTGTACGCGGCCGATTCGGAGCAGGCCGGGATGCTGGCCCGCCAGCAGGAAATCGAAAACCTGACGCGCCAGGTGCGCGCGCAGGCGTTGCTCGCCGACGACGCGCGCACGGCAGCCGTGCGCGCGGAAGCCGCGCACACGCAGGCCACGCAGGCGCTCGGCGATCTGCGTGCGCAGGCCGAACGCGCGACACAGCGCGTGCACGCGCTGCAGATGGAGGTGCTGAAGCTCGCGCAGGCGCACGAGCGTTACACGCAGCGCAGCACGCAGATCCGCGAGGAGCTGGAGGAAATCGGCGCGCAGATCGACGAGCAGCGCGCGCTGCGCGCGGAATCCGAAGCGAACTTCGAGCGTTTCGACGGCGAGCTCGCGGAACTGCAGGCGCGCTTCGAGGACAACCAGCTTGCGTTCGAGGCGCTCGACGAATCGCTGACGCAGGCACGTCAGGAAGCGCGTGACCTCGAGCGCGGCGCGAACGACGCGCGTTTCGCCGCACGCAACGCGGTCACGCGGATCGACGAACTGAAGCGCAGCATCCAGGTCGCGCACGAGCAGAGCGAACGTGTGGCCGCGTCGCTGGAAGATGCGCGCGCGGAGCTTGAAACGATCAACGAGCAGACCGCGCACACGGGCTTGCAGGATGCGCTCGAAATTCGCGCGGTGAAGGAGGAGGCGCTCCAGGCCGCGCGGATCGAACTCGACGACCTGACCGCGAAGTTGCGCGCGTCCGACGAACAGCGTCTCGTCGCCGAACGTTCGCTGCAGCCGCTGCGCGACCGCATTACCGAGCTGCAGCTGAAGGAGCAGGCCGCGCGCCTGGCCGTCGAGCAGTTCGCCGAGCAGCTCACCGCCGCCGAGGTCGACGAGGAAGCGCTGCGCGCCAAGCTGACGCCGGACCTGAAACCGTCGTACCTGCAGGGCGAGGTCACGCGCCTGAACAACGCGATCAATGCGCTTGGCCCGGTGAACATGGCTGCACTCGACGAGCTGAAGGCCGCGAGCGAGCGCAAGGTGTTCCTCGATGCGCAATCCGCCGACCTGACCGACGCGATCACGACGCTCGAGGACGCGATCCACAAGATCGACCAGGAAACTCGTACGCTGCTGCAGGGCACGTTCGACGAGGTCAACCGTCACTTCAGCGATCTGTTCCCGCGCCTGTTCGGCGGCGGTCAGGCGAAGCTGATCATGACGGGCGACGAGATCCTCGACGCGGGCGTGCAGGTGATGGCGCAGCCGCCGGGCAAGAAGAACGCGACCATCCATCTGCTGTCGGGTGGTGAAAAGGCGTTGACCGCGACCGCATTGGTGTTCGCGATGTTCCAGTTGAACCCGGCGCCATTCTGTCTGCTCGACGAGGTCGACGCGCCGCTCGACGACGCGAACACGGAGCGTTTCGCGAACCTCGTGCGCGCGATGTCCGACAAGACGCAGTTCCTGTTCATCTCGCACAACAAGATCGCGATGGAGATGGCGCAGCAGCTGATCGGCGTGACGATGCAGGAGCAGGGCGTGTCGCGGATCGTCGCGGTGGACATGGAAACCGCCGCGGGTTTTGCCCAGAATTGACGTTTGACGAAACCGGACCGCGTTCGCGCGGCGCATGGGCGCCCGTTCGCGGTTCCGACGACAAAGAATTGCTGATGGAGCATGCATGGACGAGTTGACACTCGGATTGATCGGCGCCGGCGCCGTCGTGGTGGGCGGCGTCGTGGTCTACAACGCATGGCAGGGCGCGAAGGTGCGGCGCAGGATGCCGCGCCCGATGCCGGAGGAGGCGGCTGAGGCGATGAATCGCCCCGAGCGCGACGACGAGCTGCCGTTCATCGAGCCGGTGCGCCAGCCCGTGCGCCGCGAACCGGCGGCGTCGGCACCGGCCGCCGCGGCGGCTGCATCGGCCGAAGCCGCACGCGTCGAACCGACCTTCGGCGGCTCAGCGTCAAGCGGTGCGGCGCCTGCCGACACGCCGGCCGATCTGCAGGCCGAGGCCACCGGCACCGACGTGCCGTCGGAGTCCGCCGAGTCCGCCGGGCAGGCCGTCGGCGAAGGTACGGTCACTGCAACGCAGGAAGCACCGGCCGACGTGGCGAGCGAGCCGGCCGAACCCGTGCTGCCGGCCGCGACGACGATTTCGTCGGCGCCGCCGGCGATCGTCGACCGCCGGATCGACTGCATCGTGCCGATCCGCCTGGGCGCGCCGCTGCCGGGCGACAAGATCCTGCCGATCGCGCAGCGGCTGCGCCGCGCGGGCACCAAGCCCGTGCACATCGAGGGCAAGCCGGAAGGCGGCCATTGGGAGTTGCTGCAGAACGGCGTGCGCTATGAAGAGCTGCGCGCGGCCGCGCAGCTCGCGAACCGCAGCGGCGCGCTGAACGAGCTCGAATTCTCGGAGTTTGTCACCGGCGTCCAGCAGTTCGCCGACGCAATCGACGGCGCGCCCGAATTCCCGGACATGATGGAGACCGTCGCGATGGCGCGCGAGCTTGACGGCTTTGCCGCGCAGTGCGACGCGCAGCTGTCGATCAACGTGATGTCGGACGGTGCGCCGTGGTCCGCCAACTACGTGCAGGCCGTCGCGTCGCAGGACGGGCTCTTGCTGTCGCGCGACGGCACGCGGTTCGTGAAGCTCGACGCGAAGCAGAATCCGGTGTTCATGCTGCAGTTCGGCGACACGAACTTCCTGCGCGACGATCTCACCTACAAGGGCGGGAACATGATCACGCTGGTGCTCGACGTGCCGGTCGCCGAAGAGGACATCCTGCCGTTCCGGCTGATGTGCGACTACGCGAAGTCGCTGTCGGAGCGAATCGGCGCGCGAGTCGTCGACGATTCGCGCCGGCCGCTGCCGGAATCGACGCTGGTCGCGATCGACCAGCAACTGATGAAGCTGTACGCGAAGCTCGAGGAAGCGGGCATCCCGGCCGGGTCGCCGGTCACGCGGCGGTTGTTCAGTCAGTAACGCGTGTCGCGTGCGGGGGCTACGCTGCCGCACGTTGCTGCTGCAGTGCACACACGCTGTGCGCGCACTGCAGCAGGCCCGCGTAACGCACATCGCGTGCCCCGCCGCGGCGTCAAACTGAGATAATCGGAAATCCGATTTTTCAGAACGAATCCGCCGCCAGCATGGCCCGAACCCAAGCCGAACCGCCAGCCAGCCAGCCCGACGCGCGTGCCGCGTGGCTGCGCGATCAACTCGAGCGGGCGAACTACGCCTATTACGTGCTCGATCAGCCGGATCTGCCCGACGCCGAATACGACCGGCTGTTCGGCGAGCTGCAGCAACTCGAAGCCGATCATCCCGAACTCGTGACCCCCGATTCGCCGACGCAGCGCGTCGGCGGCGAAGTGGCGAGCGGGTTCACGCCGGTCGTCCACGACGCGCCGATGCTGTCGCTGAACAACGGCTTTGCCGATGAGGACATCGTCGCGTTCGACAAGCGCGTCGCCGATGCGCTCGCGAAGACGACCGATCTCGCCGGCTCGGTGATGGACCCTGTCGAATACGCATGCGAGCTGAAGTTCGACGGTCTCGCGATCTCGCTGCGCTACGAGCGCGGCGTGTTCGTGCAAGCCGCGACGCGCGGCGACGGCACGACCGGAGAGGACGTGACCGAGAACGTCCGCACGATCCGCTCGATCCCGCTGAAGCTGAAGGGCGCACACGTACCCGCCGTGCTCGACGTGCGCGGCGAAGTGCTGATGTTCAAGCGCGATTTCGCACGCCTGAACGAACGCCAGCGCGCGGCCGAGCAGCGCGAATTCGCAAACCCGCGCAACGCCGCGGCCGGCAGCCTGCGCCAGCTCGATCCGAAGATCACCGCGCAGCGTCCGCTGTCGTTCTTCGCGTACGGGATCGGCGTGCTTGACGGAATGCCGATGCCGGACACGCACAGCGCGCTGCTCGACTGGTACGAGTCGCTCGGCCTGCCGGTGAACCGCGAACGTGCGGTCGTGCACGGTGCCGATGGCTTGCTCGGCTTCTTCCGCAAGGTCGGCGAGAAGCGCGATTCGCTGCCGTACGACATCGACGGCGTCGTCTACAAGGTGAACCGGCGCGACGAACAGGATCGGCTCGGCTTCGTATCGCGTGCACCGCGTTTCGCGCTCGCGCACAAGTTCCCCGCACAGGAAGCGCTGACGAAACTCGTCGCGATCGACGTGCAGGTCGGCCGCACCGGTGCGATCACGCCGGTTGCGCGCCTCGAACCGGTGTTCGTCGGAGGCGCGACAGTGACCAACGCGACGCTGCACAACGAGGATGAAGTGCGCCGCAAGGACATCCGGATCGGCGACACCGTGATCGTGCGGCGGGCGGGCGACGTGATTCCCGAAGTGGTCGGCGCGCTGCTCGACCGACGTCCGGCGGACGCGGCCGAGTTCGTGATGCCGACCGAGTGCCCGGTGTGCGGCTCGAAGATCGAGCGTCTGCCGGACGAAGCGATCGCGCGCTGCACTGGCGGCCTGTTCTGTCCGGCGCAGCGCAAGCAGGCGTTGTGGCACTTTGCGCAGCGCCGCGCGCTCGACATCGACGGGCTCGGCGAGAAGATCATCGATCAGCTCGTCGAGTTGAATCTCGTGCGCACGCCGGCCGACCTGTTCAATCTCGGCTTCGCGACGCTCGCGGAGCTCGACCGGTTCGCGGAGAAATCCGCCCAGAACCTGCTCGACTCGCTCGAGAAGGCCAAGCACACAACGCTCGCGCGCTTCATCTACGGGCTCGGCATTCGCCATGTCGGCGAGTCGACCGCGAAGGATCTTGCGAAGCACTTCGGGTCGCTGAATCCGATCATGGATGCGTCGATCGACGAACTGCTCGAAGTAAACGACGTCGGGCCGATCGTCGCCGAGTCGATCCATCAGTTCTTCGCGGAAGAGCACAACCGCACCGTGATCGAGCAACTGCGCGCGCCCGGCAAGGTCACGTGGCCGGAAGGCCCGCCCGCACCGAAGGCGCCGCAGGGCGTGCTGGCCGGCAAGACCGTCGTACTGACGGGCACGCTGCCGAACCTCACGCGCGACGCGGCTAAGGAGATGCTCGAAGCGGCGGGCGCGAAGGTCGCCGGGTCGGTATCGAAGAAGACGGATTACGTGGTCGCGGGCGCCGAAGCGGGCAGCAAGCTCGCGAAGGCGGAGGAACTCGGGATCCCCGTACTGGACGAAGACGGACTGCATCAACTCCTGGAGGGCAATACGCCATGATTCGCGAGATCCTGAAGATGGGCGATCCGCGCTTGCTCGAAGTCGCGAAGCCGGTCGAGCGATTCGATACGCCCGACCTGCACGAGATCGTCGCGGACATGTTCGAGACGATGCACCACGCGAACGGTGCGGGGCTCGCCGCGCCGCAGATCGGCATCGGGCTGCAGATCATCATTTTCGGCTTCGGCAGCAACAACCGTTACCCGGACGCGCCGCCCGTGCCCGAGACCGTGCTGATCAACCCGAAGATCGAGTACATGCCGCCGGACATGGAGGAGGGCTGGGAGGGCTGCCTGTCGGTGCCTGGCATGCGCGGGGTCGTGAGTCGCTATTCGAAGGTGCGGTATAGCGGCTACGATCAGTTCGGCGCGAAGATCGATCGCGTCGCCGAGGGCTTCCACGCGCGCGTGGTCCAGCACGAATACGACCACCTGATCGGCAAGCTGTATCCGATGCGGATCACCGACTTCACGCGGTTCGGCTTCACCGAGGTGCTGTTCCCGGGGCTCGATCCGACCGGCGACGACTGACCGGACGCCGGCGGCGCGCGGCGTCGAGCGTCGCCGTTGTCCCCGCCGTTGTCCTGTAAACGAAAGAAGCCCGCTTGCGCGGGCTTCGCCATTGCGTGGCACGTAGTGCGTGCCGGCAATCAGAACGATTCGTCGGCTGACAGGTAGCGCCATTGGCCTTGCGGCAGCGCGCCGAGCATCACCCGACCCATCCGCACGCGCTTCAGGCCGATCACTTCGAGTCCGACCAGTTCGCACATCCGGCGGATCTGGCGCTTCTTGCCTTCGCGCAGCACGAAGCGCAGCTGCTCGCCGTTCTGCCAGCTCACCATCGCCGGCTTCAGCGGCACGCCGTCGAGTTCGAGACCATGGCGCAGTTTCGCGAGCGATTCGGCGGGGAAGTGCTGGTCGATGTCGATCAGGCGATCGCCGAAGCGCACGCGCACCAGGTATTCCTTGTCGATGTCCGATTGCTCGCCGATCAGCTGTTTCGCGATCACGCCGTTCTGCGTGAGCACGAGCAGGCCCGTCGAGTCGATGTCGAGCCGGCCGGCCGGCGCAAGCGCGTGCAGGTGTTGCGGCGAGAACCGGATCTGCGAGCGGTCGCCGCTCCACTGGTTCGCGCGCGTGATCAGCACCGATGCGGGCTCGTAGCCGTCTTCGGCCTGCCCCGACACATAACCGACCGGCTTGTGCAGCAGGATCGTCACTTGCGCAGCCTGCGCAGCGCTAGCGCGCTCGTCGATCTCGATCTTCTGGTCGGGACGGACCTTCGTGCCGAGCGTGTCGATGCGTTCGCCGTCGACCAGCACCCAGCCCTTTTCGATCCATTCGTCGGCTTCGCGGCGCGAGCACAGGCCCAGTTCGGACATCCGTTTCGACAGGCGCATCAGGCCCGTTTCGTCGCCGTGATCGACGTCGGCGGCGCGGCGCTTGACCGGTTGGGCGGTCTTTAGCGCAGTGCCGGTCGGGCGGCGCTCGGTGCTGCCGCCTTCGGTGCCTGCGCGGCGCGGGCGAGCATCGTCGCCACTGCGGCGGGCGGGACGATCGGACGGGGCGCGGCGTTCGCCGAAGCTGCGCTTCGCGCCGTCGCCGGCCGGCTTGTCGCGGTACGGGGCGCGTGCCCCGCCTTCGGCGCCTGCGCGGCGCGGGCGTGCATCGTCGTCGCTGCGGCGTGCGGGGCGATCGGACGATGCGCGGCGTTCGCCGAAGCTGCGCTTCGCGCCTTCGCCGGCCGGTTTGTCGCGGTACGGCGCGCGTGCGCCGCCTTCGGCGCCTGCGCGGCGCGGGCGAGCATCGTCGTCGCTGCGGCGTGCGGGACGATCGGACGATGCGCGGCGTTCGCCGAAGCTGCGCTTCGCGCCGTCGCCGGCCGGCTTGTCGCGGTACGGCGCGCGTGCGCCGCCTTCGGCGACTGCGCGGCGCGGGCGTGCATCGTCGTCACTGCGGCGTGCGGGGCGATCGGACGGGGCGCGGCGTTCGCCGAAGCTGCGCTTGTCGCCGTAGCCGTCGGCCTTGTCGCGATAGGGCGCGCGTGCGCCACCTTCGGCGACTGCGCGGCGCGGGCGTGCATCGTCGCCGCTGCGATACGGACGCGCGTCGCCACGTTCGGCACCACCGTCACGCGGCACACGTTTCGCCGGCGCGCGGTCCGCACCGGGGCGGTCCGTGCCGCGCGGCTTGAACGCGCGTTCCCCGGCAGCTGCTGGCGCGGCGGCCTTTTTGGGGCGCGGAGGCTTGTCGGCTGCGGGCGGCGCGGCGGCGCGCACCGGCTTGCGGGCGACGAGGCTGCCGGAGCGGACAGGGGCGCGGGTCGGCGATGCCGGCTTCGGATTCTTGACGGTGAGTTTGGTGCGCATAAACGCTGGAGTTCATTCAGACTGCGATCGCGCGCAGCAATTCGGTTTCGAGCTGGATCTGCAGGCGGTTGTCGGACAGGCCGGTACCGTCGAGCAGGAAAATGTCCTCGACACGTTCGCCGAGCGTGTTGATCCGCGCCGCGTGGACGCCGACCCGATGCTCGGCCAGTACGCGCGCGATCGAATAGAGAAGGCCCGGCCGGTCGTTGGCGGACACGGACAGGATGTAGTACTGGCCGCGCTCGTCGGCCCGGAGGTCGACGCGCGGCGTGATCGGAAACGTCCGCGACAGCCGCGACAGGCGGCCCTTGGACGGCTCCGGCAGCGGGGCGGTTTCAGCGAGGCGCGCCGCGAGCTGCTGTTCGACGAGATTCGCGATGTCGCGATAGCGCACGTCGTGCTCTGTCTGCGTGACGATGAAGTTGTCGAGCGCATAGCCGTGCCGCGTCGTGCTGACGCGCGCATCGAGCACCGACAGCCCGTTGCGGTCGAAGTACGCGCAGATGCCCGCGAACAGGTCAGGGCGGTCCTTCACGTATACGAGCACCTGCAACGCGTCGCCGATCGGCGACGGCCGCGCCCGCACGATCGCGGTTTCGGCGTTTACGTGCCGGTACAGTACGCGCGTCTGCCATGCGATGTCGGCCGCGTCGTGACGCAGAAAGAAACCTACGTCGAGCTGATCCCACAGTGCGCGGTGCGCGTCGTCGGGCACGGTCTCGAGGCGCAGCAGTGCGAGCGCCTGCTCCTGCCGCGATTTCAGTTCCGAGTGCGCGTCGGGCTTCGCACCGCCAAGCACCGCGAGCGTGATGCGGTAGAGATCCTCGAGCAGCTTGCCCTTCCACGCATTCCATACCTTCGGGCTCGTGCCGCGGATATCGGCGACGGTCAGCAGGTAGAGCGCGGTCAGATACCGTTCGTTGCCGACGACTTCCGCGAAGCGCTTGATGACTTCCGTATCGCTCGTGTCCTGTTTCTGCGCGACCTGGCTCATCGTCAGGTGATGCTGGACAAGCCACACGATCAATGCAGCATCGTCGCCTGCGATCCCGTGCTCGCGGCAGAAGCGCCGCGCATCGGCCATCCCGAGCGTCGAATGATCGCCGCCGCGGCCTTTCGCGATGTCGTGGAACAGCGCCGCGACGTAGAGCACCCACGGCCGCTCGAAGTTGCCGATCAGCTGGCTGCAGAACGGGTACTCGTGCGCATGCTCGGCCACCGCGAAGCGGCGAATGTTGCGCAACACCATCAGGATGTGCTGGTCGACCGTGTACACGTGGTACAGGTCGTGCTGCATCTGGCCGACGATGCGGCGGAAGTTCAGCAGATAGCGGCCGAGCACGCTCGTCTGGTTCATCAGCCGGAACGCGTGCGTGATGCCTTCGGGCTGCTGCAGGATCTGCATGAACGTGCGGCGGTTCTGCGGATCGCGCCGCCAAGTGTTGTTCATGATCTCGCGCGAGTTGTACAGCGCGCGCAGCGTGCGGGCCGACAACCCCTTCACGCCGCGGGTCGTTTCGTACAGCAGGAACGCCTCGAGGATCGCGTCCGGATGACGTTCGAACACGCCGTCGTCGACGATCTCGAGCATGCCCTGCTTCTCGACGAAGCGATCGGGCGACAGCACCCGCGTGATGCCGCTCGTTGCGGGGAACAGCTGCGCCTCGATGTTCTGGATCAGGATCGTCGCGAGCTGCGTAACCGCTTTCGCGGCCCAGTAGTAGCGGCGCATCAGCTGCTCGCTCGCGCGCTTGCCTTGCGTCGACTGATAGCCGAAGCTCTCGGCCGCCTGCGTTTGCAGGTCGAACACGAGCATGTCCTGGCGGCGGCCGGCGATCACGTGCAGCCGTGCGCGCAGCGTCTTCAGGAACCCTTCGTTGCGGCGCAGCTCGCGCGCTTCGCGCTCGGTGATGAGGCCGCGCGTGTCGAGCTCGCGCCAACTGCTGCCGAAGCCGGCCGCGCGCGCGATCCACAGGATCGTCTGCAGGTCGCGCAGCCCGCCGGGGCTTTCCTTCACGTTCGGCTCCAGGCTGTACGGCGTGTCCTGGAACTTCGCGTGGCGCTGCCGCATCTCGAGCACCTTTGCGGTGAAGAATGCGCGCGCGTCCAGCGCCTCGTGATAGCGCACGGTGAAGCGCTCGAACAGCGCGGTGCTGCCGACGATGCGCCGCGCCTCGAGCAGCGAGGTCTGCACGGTCACGTCCTGCGACGCTTCCTCGATGCATTGCGCGACCGTGCGCACGCTGCTGCCGATCTCGAGCCCGAGATCCCATGCCATCCCGATGAAGCGCTCGATCCGCGCGTCGAGCGCTGCATCGTGCGCATCGGGCAGCAGCACGAGGATATCGACGTCCGAGTGGGGCGCGAGCTCGCCGCGCCCGTAGCCGCCGACCGCGACGAGCGCGAGCGTCGCCGGCAATCCGCAGTCGTCCCATACGCGCTTGAGCGCGTCGTCGGTGAGTTTCGACAGCGCGTGCATCAGCGATGCGACGTTCGTCGCGCTGCGAAAGCGCTCGAGCATGTCGGCCTTGGCGGCCTTGAATTCGGCGCGCCGCGACAGCGCTTGGGGCGAGGGGGCGGCGTGAGCGCTCATGGGCGGCCGTTCAGGTCAGGTGCGGGTGGACGGGAGTGACGAGTAACGCGGCGGCGCTCAGACCGCGGCGGCCGGTTGCGCGAACACCGGCCGCGCCGGCGTGCCGGCGGACACGGTCAGCACTTCGTAGCCGGTGTCGGTGACGAGCACCGTGTGCTCCCATTGCGCGGACAGGCTGCGGTCGCGCGTCTTGACCGTCCACTGGTCGGGCATCGTGCGGATGTCGCGCTTGCCGGCGTTGATCATCGGCTCGATCGTGAAGATCATCCCGGCCTTCAGTTCGATGCCGGTGCCCGGCCGGCCATAATGGACGACCTGCGGATCTTCGTGGAAAACGGTGCCGATGCCGTGGCCGCAGTACTCGCGCACGACGCTGTAACCCTGCGCTTCCGCATGCTTCTGGATTGCATAGCCGATGTCGCCAAGGTGCGCGCCGGGCTTGACCTGGTCGATCCCGAGCCACATGCACTCGTAGGTGGTCTGCACGAGGCGCTTCGCGAGGATCGAGCCCTCGCCGACGATGAACATCCGGCTGGTATCGCCGAAATAGCCGTTCTTGATGACGGTGACGTCGATGTTCAGCGCGTCGCCGTTCTTCAGCACCTTCTCGCCCGGAATGCCGTGGCAGATCACGTCGTTGACTGAAATGCAGGTCGCTTTCGGGTACGGCGGATAGCCGGGCGGCTGGTAATTCAGCGGCGCGGGGATCGTGCCCTGCTCGTTGACCATGAATTCGTGACAGAGCCGGTCGAGCTCGGCGGTCGTGATGCCCGCGACGACGTGCGGCGTGATGAAGTCGAGCACTTCGCTCGCGAGACGGCAGGCGACACGCATCTCGGCGATGTCGTGTTCGTTTTTGAGCGTAATAGCCATCGAGGTATGCCTGGAATGCGGTGAATTAAAGGATTATCGCACCTTATGGCGGGTATCGCAGCCCCTGCGGCTCGCCCTGGTGCGGGTTTTCGCGGATTGTCCGCGGGGCTCGCGGGCGGCAGTCGGAAATGGCGAGCGACTTGAGAGCCGACAAATCGGCGTGCTATACTCTCTGGCTAAGTCGACATCCAAATGCCGAACATGCTCCATCCGGGGTGATGTGGGGCGGTATCGCGATGAAAGGCTTGCGGCACGCGCATTTTCGCACGTGCCGAATCGCAAGCCGGCGCAACCAGGGTGCCGGCCGCGCGGAACGAAGGCCTCACGGCGCGTTCGCGCGGCGGTACGGCAGCCGGCTTAAGACCCAACCCTCGTGGAGAATTTACATGGCAGTTACGATGCGCCAAATGCTGGAAGCGGGTGTCCACTTCGGTCACCAGACGCGCTTCTGGAACCCGAAGATGGCTCCGTTCATTTTCGGTCACCGCAACAAGATTCACATCATCAACCTCGAAAAGACGCTGCCGATGTTCACGGACGCACAGAAGTACGTGCGCCAGCTGGCAGCGAACCGCGGCACGATCCTGTTCGTCGGCACGAAGCGCCAGTCGCGTGACACGATCGCCCAGGAAGCGCAACGTGCGGGCATGCCGTACGTCAACGCACGCTGGCTCGGCGGCATGATGACCAACTTCAAGACGCTGAAGGTATCGATCAAGCGCCTGAAGGACATGGAAGCCGCAGTCGAGGCGGGCGAGCTCGAGAAGATGAGCAAGAAGGAAGCGCTGCTGTTCGAACGCGAAATCGCCAAGCTGCAGAAGTCGATCGGCGGCGTGAAGGACATGGGCGGCATTCCGGACGCAATCTTCGTCGTCGACGTCGGCTACCACAAGATCGCCGTCACGGAAGCGAACAAGCTGGGCGTGCCGGTCATCGCCGTGGTCGACACGAACCACTCGCCGGAAGGCGTGGACTACGTGATCCCGGGCAACGACGACTCGAGCAAGGCTGTCGCGCTGTACGCTGAAGGCGTGGCCGACGCGATTCTGGAAGGCCGTGCGAACGCGGTCAACGAAGTGGTCCAGGCCGCGCGCGGCGACGACGAATACGTCGAGGAAAACGCGTAACTGGCCCCGAGCCGGCGCAAAAAGGGGGCTCTCAACAGGCCCCCTTTTTTTAAGCTTGTGCGCCGGACCTGATCGCGCGGAATCTGCGCGGGTCCGGAAACGATTTTCGGCCGTCCGCGTCCAAGCGGGCGGCGTTGTGAATACAGACTCAAGGAGCGAATGATGGCGGCAATTACCGCAAGCATGGTGGCAGAACTGCGCGCAAAGACGGACGCACCGATGATGGAGTGCAAGAAGGCGCTGACGGAAGCCGACGGCGATCTGGCCAAGGCTGAAGAGCTGCTGCGCGTCAAGCTCGGCAACAAGGCGAGCAAGGCGGCATCGCGCGTGACGGCCGAAGGCGTCGTCGCATCGTTCGTCGGCGGCAACGCAGGTGCGTTGGTCGAGCTGAACTGCGAAACCGACTTCGTCGCAAAGAATGACGACTTCCTCGCGTTCTCGAAGACGGTTGCAGAACTCGTTGCGACGAAGAACCCGGCCGACGTGGCCGCGCTGTCGGCGCTGCCGCTCGACGGCAAGACGGTCGACGAAGTGCGTCTGGCACTGGTCGGCAAGATCGGCGAGAACATCTCGATCCGCCGTTTCGTGCGCTTCGAAACCGCGAACAAGATCGCGACGTACCTGCACGGCGCACGCATCGGCGTGATCGTCGAGTACACGGGCGCGGACGAGCAGGTCGGCAAGGACGTCGCGATGCACATCGCCGCGATGAAGCCGGTCGCGCTGTCGTCGGCCGACGTGCCGGCGGAACTGATCGAAACGGAGCGCCGCGTCGCCGAACAGAAGGCTGCCGAATCGGGCAAGCCGGCTGAAATCGTCGCGAAGATGGTCGACGGCAGCGTCCAGAAGTACCTGAAGGAAGTGTCGCTGCTGAACCAGACGTTCGTTAAGAACGACAAGCAGACGATCGAGCAGATGCTGAAGGCAGCGAATGCGGCAGTGCAGAAGTTCGCGCTGTTCGTCGTCGGCGAAGGCATCGAGAAGCGCCAGGACGACTTCGCCGCCGAAGTGGCCGCGCAAGTCGCAGCAGCAAAGCAGCAGTAAGCAGTCAGGCAGTATCCGCGGCGGGCGTCCGCTCCGCCGCGGCCGGCGGCGCCGCCGGCCGGCCGGGAACCCCGGTCCGGTCGCCGGCGCTTGCCCGAATCAGTATTTCGCCCCTACAGTTCGTGGTTGTCATCCTCTCGTCGCTCGGAAGCCCCTATGTCCAATGCCTATAAACGCGTCCTCCTCAAACTCTCCGGCGAAGCGCTGATGGGCGACGATGCCTTCGGCATCAATCGCGCGACGATCGAGCGGATGGTGGCGGATATCGCCGAAGTCGTGGGTCTCGGCACGCAGCTCGCGGTCGTGATCGGCGGCGGTAACATTTTCCGCGGCGTCGCGGGCGGTGCGGCCGGCATGGACCGCGCGACGGCCGACTACATGGGGATGCTGGCGACGATGATGAACGCGCTGGCGCTGCAGGACGCGATGCGCCACGCCGGCATCGTCGCGCGCGTGCAGTCCGCGCTGCGCATGGATCAGGTCGTCGAGCCGTATATCCGGCCGCGCGCGATCCGCCAGCTCGAGGAAGGCAAGGTCGTGATCTTCGCGGCCGGCACGGGCAACCCGTTTTTCACGACGGACACGGCCGCCGCGCTGCGCGGTTCGGAAGTGGGCGCCGAGGTCGTATTGAAGGCGACCAAGGTCGATGGCGTATATTCTGCCGATCCGAAGAAGGATCCGTCGGCCACGCGTTACACGACGATCAGCTTCGACGAGGCGATCAGCCGCAATCTGCAGGTGATGGACGCGACGGCCTTCGCGCTGTGCCGCGACCAGAAGCTGCCGATCCGCGTGTTTTCGATCAACAAGCCGGGCGCGCTCAAGCGCATCGTGCTGGGCGAGGACGAAGGTACGCTCGTCCACGTGTAAACTCCCGCGGATGCGGGCAAGCGGCGTGGGTCGTCGGCCGCGGCGCGTGGCGCGCCGGGCGGGGCCCGCGTTCATTGAAGGTTTGAAGGTTCGGAGGTTGAAATGAGTGTCGCTGATGTCAAGAAGGGCGTAGAGCAGAAGATGCAGCGCTCGATCGAAGCGTTCAAGAACGATCTGGCGAAGATCCGCACGGGCCGTGCGCATACCGGTCTGCTCGATCACGTGCAGGTCGACTACTACGGCTCGATGGTGCCCATCTCGCAGGTCGCGAACCTGACGCTCGTCGATGCGCGCACGATCGGCGTGCAGCCGTGGGAAAAGAACATGGTCGCGAAGGTCGAGAAGGCCATCCGCGAAGCCGATCTGGGCCTGAACCCGGCCACGGCCGGCGACCTGATCCGCGTGCCGATGCCCGCGCTGACGGAAGAACGCCGCCGCGAGCTGACCAAGGTGGTCAAGAGCGAAGGCGAAACGGCCAAGGTCGCGATCCGCAACCTGCGCCGCGACGCGAACGAAGCGCTGAAGAAGCTCGTGAAGGACAAGGAAATCTCCGAAGACGACGAGCGCCGCGCGAGCGACGACGTGCAAAAGCTCACGGACAAGCACGTCGCCGAAGTCGACAAGCTCGTGCAGACCAAGGAAGCCGAGATCATGACGGTCTGACGACCGTCGTCTCGCGCGCCGCCTTCTTCCCGCATCACTGTCTCAACGGCCATGACCTATACCAGCTCTACCGTTCGCGTGCCTGACGTCGGCGCCGTGCCGCGTCATATCGCGATCATCATGGACGGCAACGGCCGTTGGGCGACCGAACGCCGCTTGCCGCGCGTCGCGGGGCACACCCGTGGCGTGGACGCCGTGCGGGCGGTGGTCGAAGGCTGCGCGCGCGCCGGCGTCGAATACCTGACGCTGTTCGCATTCAGTTCGGAAAACTGGCGCCGCCCGAGCGACGAAGTGTCGTTTCTGATGCGCCTGTTCATCACCGCGCTCGAGCGCGAGATCGGCAAGCTGCACGCGAACGGGATCCGCCTGCGTGTGGTCGGCGATCTCGAGCGCTTCGAGCCGCGCATCCGCGAGCTGATCCGCCGCGCCGAGACCAAGACGGCGCGCAATACCCGCCTGACCCTGACGATCGCCGCGAACTACGGCGGCCGCTGGGACATCCTGCAAGCGACGAAGAAGCTCGTCGAACAGGCCGTGCGCGAGGGGCGCGAGGTCGACGTGACCGAAGAAGCGTTCGCGCCGCACCTGGCGATGGCCTATGCGCCTGAGCCCGACCTCTTCATCCGCACCGGCGGCGAGCAGCGCGTCAGCAATTTCCTGCTGTGGCAGCTCGCGTACGCCGAGTTCTACTTCACGGACAAATACTGGCCGGACTTCGACGGCGCGGCGCTCGCCGACGCGATCGCGTCGTACACCGAGCGCGAGCGTCGTTTCGGGCGCACCAGCGCCCAGCTCGAACCGCAATCGCAGAACGCCGACTCCCTTTCATGCTGAAGACCCGCGTGATCACGGCGGTCGTGATGCTGGCAGTGCTGCTGCCGGTGACGCTGTTCGCGCCGCTTGGCGGTTTCGGCGCGCTGATCGGCGTCGTACTCGTGTTCGCCGCATGGGAATGGGCGCGCCTGTTGAAGCTCGGCGCCGCCGGCTCCGTCATGTATGCGATCGTCGCGGCACTCGGGCTGGCAGCCACCACGCCGCTCGGCGTCGGTGCGACTTCGTCCCGTCCCCTTTTCATGGCGGCCGGCGTGTTCTGGCTACTCGTCGGCCCGTACTCGTTGCGGCGCAAGCCCACGCTCGCCGGCGGCGTGTGGCGGCCGTTCCTGCTCGCGGCCGGTGTCGTCGTGTTCGCGGCCTGCTGGCACGCGCTCGTCGCGGCGCGTGCGCAGGGCGTGCCGTTCGTGCTGTCGCTACTTCTCGTCGTGTGGCTCGCCGATATCGGCGCATACTTCGCGGGCAAGGCGTTCGGAAGGCGTAAACTGGCGATCACGATCAGTCCCGGCAAAAGCTGGGAGGGCGCCGTGGGCGGCTGGCTGGCCGTGATGATTGTCGCCGGTGTCGCCATGGCCGCGCACTGGTTCGAACCGACCCTGTTTTCTGCGTTTGCCGTGCGCTACGGGATGCCCGGCGCATGGGCCGCGCTGACGCTGCTGGTCGTCTACAGCGTGATCGGCGATCTGTTCGAATCGCTGCTCAAGCGTCAGGCGGGCGTGAAGGACTCGAGCGGCCTGCTGCCCGGTCACGGCGGCGTGCTCGATCGCGTCGACGCGCTGCTGCCCGTGCTGCCGCTCGCGATGCTGCTGCTTGGTTAAACCACTATTTCTGTTATGCAAAAACGTCTGACACTGCTCGGTTCCACGGGCTCGATCGGAGACAGCACGCTCGACGTGGTCGCGCGCCATCCCGAGCGTTTCTCGGTCTACGCGTTGACCGCGCACCGTAATGGCGACAAGCTCGTCGAGCAGTGCCTGCGCTTCGCCCCCGAAGTCGCGGTCGTTGGCGATGCGGCGACGGCCGCGCACGTCGAAGCGCGGCTGCGCGCGGCAGGCAGCAAGACCACGGTGCTGTACGGGCCGCAGGCGCTCGTCGACGTGTCGAAGAGCGACGGCTGCGACACGGTCGTCGCGGCGATCGTCGGCGCGGCCGGCCTTGCGCCGAGCCTTGCGGCCGCACGTGCCGGCAAGCGCATCCTGCTCGCGAACAAGGAATCGCTGGTGATGTCGGGCTCGATCTTCATGGACGCGGTGCGCGATCATGGCGCGATCCTGCTGCCGGTCGACAGCGAACACAACGCGATCTTCCAGTGCATGCCGCGCGACGGGAACGAGCACGGCGGGATCTCGAAGATCATTCTGACCGCCTCGGGCGGCCCGTTCCGCACCCGCGAGCCGGCGACGCTCGCCGACGTGACGCCGGACGAGGCGTGCAAACACCCGAACTGGGTGATGGGCCGCAAGATTTCGGTCGACTCCGCGACGATGATGAACAAGGGCCTGGAGGTGATCGAGGCGCACTGGATCTTCGGCCTGCCTGGCGACCGGATCGACGTGCTGATTCACCCGCAGAGCGTGATCCATTCGCTCGTGTCGTACCGCGATGGCTCCGTGCTCGCGCAGCTCGGCAATCCGGACATGCGTACGCCGATCGCGCACGCGCTGGCATTCCCGGAGCGCGTCGACGCGGGCGTCGAGCAGCTCGACCTTGCGCAGATCGCGCAGCTGTCGTTCGAGAAGCCCGATTACGCGCGCTTCCCGTGCCTCGCGCTCGCGCTGAAGGCGCTCGAAGAGGGCGGTATCGCGAGTGCCGCGTTGAACGCCGCGAACGAAATCGCGGTCGAAGCGTTTCTCGAGCGCCGAATCGGCTTCATGGCGATCGCGGCAACGGTCGACGCAGTGCTTAACGCATTGCCGAACCGCGAGCCGAACGGGCTCGACGACGTCCTGGCGGCGGATGCCGAGGCTCGCCGCCTCGCCGCCGAGATCATTGCGAAAGCGCCTGCGCCACGCGTGGAGCGTACTGTCTGAATGAGGTGCTCATGAACGTGCTGGTCGAACTGATCGCGTTTGCGGTGGCGATCGGGGTGCTGGTCGTCGTGCATGAGTACGGACATTATCGCGTCGCGCGCTGGTGCGGCGTGAAGGTGCTGCGTTTTTCGATCGGCTTCGGCCGGCCCGTCGCGCGCTGGGTCAGCCGCAGGACCGGCACCGAATGGACGCTTTCCGCGTTGCCGCTTGGCGGGTACGTGAAGATGCTCGACGAGCGCGAGCCGGGGCCGGGCGTGAAGCCAGAGGAACTCGACCAGGCGTTCAACCGGCAGTCGGTGTTCAAGCGTATCGCGATCGTTGCCGCCGGCCCGCTCGCGAACTTCCTGTTGGCAATCGTCCTCTTTTCCGCCGTATTCGCGACTGGCGTGACCGAGCCGGCCGCGGTCGTCGCGCCGCCGGCCGCCGGCACGGTGGCGGCTCGCGCGGGCTTCGACGGCGGCGAGACGATCGTGTCGATCCGCGACGCCGACGGCGGCGATGCCGCGCCGGTCCGCTCGTGGTCGGACCTGCGCTGGAAGCTGCTGGCTGCTGCGTTCGATCATCGCGAGATCGTGCTCGGCGCGCGCGACGGCGGTTCGTCGACGTTCGATTTCCGCGTCGACCTGCGCAATGTGCCCGAAAGCCAGCTCGACGACGATTTCATGATGCACCTCGGCTTCGAGACCGGAGGCGGCACGCTGTCGATCGCATCGGTGCAGCCGGGCAGCGCGGCCGAGCAGGCAGGCCTGAAGGCCGGCGACAAGCTGCTTGCGCTCGACGGCAAGCCGATCGGCGGCGCATCGCGCTTCATCGATATCGTGAAGCACCACGCGGGCCAGGCGGTCGACCTGCAGGTCGACCGCGGCGGTTCCACGCAAACCGTGCAGATCGTGCCGCAGGTGCAGCGCGACGACGAGACGGGGCAGCAGATCGGCCGCATCGGCGCTGCGCTGTCGATGCACACGCCGTCGGTCGACGTGCGCTACGGACCGCTCGAAAGCCTGCGGCTGGGCGCGCATCGCACGTGGGACATCGCCGTCTATTCGCTGAAGATGTTCGGCCGGATGATCACGGGCAACGCGTCGTTGAAGAACCTGTCCGGCCCGGTGACGATCGCCGACTACGCGGGCAAGAGCGCGCGGCTCGGTCCGTCGGCCTTCCTGTCGTTCCTCGCCCTTGTCAGCATTAGCCTCGGGGTGTTGAACTTGCTGCCGATTCCCGTTTTGGACGGGGGGCATCTGTTATATTATCTGGTTGAAGCCGCGACCGGGAAAGCCGTCTCGGAGCGCTGGCAGCTGATTCTGCAAAGAGCCGGGTTGATCTGCATCGTCGCGTTGTCGGCGATCGCGCTGTTCAACGACCTGGCTCGGTTAATCCATTTCTGAAGCGTCAGGCGGCGGCCGGTCGGCCGCCGCCTGATTTGATGCAGCTAAATATTGGGGATGCACGTTGTTCAAACCTCATCGCTTTGTACCTAAGACAGTTGCAGCGGCCGCGCTCGCCGCGCACGGCCTCGCGGCGCATGCAGCGGCACCGTTCGTGGTGCAAGACATCAAGATCGAGGGGTTGCAGCGCGTCGAAGCGGGTTCGGTGTTCGCGTACCTGCCGATCAAGCAGGGCGATACCTTCACCGACGACAAGGCATCCGAAGCAATCCGCGCGCTGTACGCGACGGGCTTTTTCAACGACGTGCGCATCGCGACGCAAGGCAACGTCGTGATCGTGCAGGTGCAGGAGCGTCCGGCCATCGCGTCGATCGACTTCACCGGCACGAAGGAATTCGACAAGGACAACCTGACGAAAGCGCTGCGCGCGGTTGGCCTGGCCGACGGCCGCTACTACGACAAGGCGCTCGTCGACAAGGCCGAGCAGGAGCTCAAGCGTCAGTACCTGACTCGCGGTTTCTACGCGGCCGAGGTGAAGACGACGATCACGCCGGTCGACGCGAACCGCGTGTCGATCCTGTTCGCGGTCGCGGAAGGGCCGAGCGCGAAGATCCGCCAGATCAACTTCATCGGCAACAAGGCGTTCAGCACCAGCACGCTGCGCGACGAGATGCAGCTGTCGACGCCGAACTGGTTCTCGTGGTATACGAAGAACGACCTGTACTCGAAGGAAAAGCTGACGGGCGACCTCGAGGCCGTGCGCTCGTATTACCTGAACCGCGGCTACCTCGAGTTCAATATCGAGTCGACCCAGGTGTCGATCTCGCCCGACAAGAAGGACATGTACCTGACGGTCACGCTGCATGAAGGCGAGCCGTACACGGTGTCGGGCATCAAGCTGTCGGGCAACTTGCTCGATCGCGAAGCCGAACTGAACAAGCTGATCAAGATCAAGCCGGGCGATCGCTTCTCGGCCGAAAAGCTGCAGCAGACGACGAAGTCGATCGTCGACAAGCTCGGCGAATACGGTTACGCATTCGCGACCGTCAACGCGCAGCCGGACATCGACCAGGCGAACCACAAGGTGAACCTGAACCTCGTCGTCGATCCGAGCCGCCGCGTGTACGTGCGCCGCATCAACGTGGTCGGCAACACGCGCACGCGCGACGAAGTCGTGCGCCGCGAAATGCGCCAGCTCGAAAGCTCGTGGTTCGATTCGAACCGCCTCGCGCTGTCGAAGGATCGCGTGAACCGTCTCGGTTACTTCACCAACGTCGACGTGACGACGGTGCCGGTCGAAGGCACGAACGACCAGGTCGACGTGAACGTGAAGGTCGACGAAAAGCCGACCGGCGCGATCACGCTGGGCGCGGGCTTCTCGTCGACGGACAAGGTGGTGTTGTCGGCCGGCGTGTCGCAGGACAACGTGTTCGGCTCGGGCACGAGCCTGTCGGTGAACGTGAACACCGCCAAGAGCTACCGTACGCTGACCGTCACGCAGGTCGATCCCTACTTCACGGTCGACGGCATCAAGCGGATCACCGACGTGTACTACCGCACGTACCAGCCGCTTTACTACTCGACGAGCTCGAGCTTCCGGATCATCAGCGCGGGCGGCAACCTGAAATTCGGCATTCCGTTCTCGGAAGTCGACACCGTCTATTTCGGCGCGGGCTTCGAGCAGAACCGTCTTGATGTCGACTCGAACACGCCGCAGAGCTACCAGGATTACGTAAACGAATTCGGCCGCGTGTCCAACACGGTGCCGCTGACGGTCGCGTGGTCGCGCGATGCGCGTGACAGCGCGCTGATCCCGAGCCGCGGCTACTTTACGCAGGCGAACGTCGAATACGGCGTGCCGGTCGGCAAGATTCAGTACTACAAGGCAGACCTGCAGGCGCAGTACTACTATTCGTTCTCGCGCGGCTTCATCCTCGGCCTGAACCTGCAGGGCGGCTACGGTAACGGTATCGGCAACCCGTACCCGATCTTCAAGAACTACTACGCGGGCGGTATCGGCTCCGTGCGTGGCTACGAGCCGAGCTCGCTCGGCCCGCGCGACACGAAGACGAACGATCCGATCGGCGGCTCGAAGATGGTGGTCGGCAACATCGAGCTGACGTTCCCGCTGCCGGGCACCGGTTACGACCGCACGCTGCGCGTGTTCACGTTCCTCGACGGCGGTAACGTGTGGGGCAACGCGCCGGGCGGCACGAGTACCGGCGCGAACGGCCTGCGCTACGGCTACGGTGTGGGTCTCGCGTGGATTTCGCCGATCGGGCCGCTGAAGCTGAGCCTCGGTTTCCCGCTGCAGAAACACGAAGGCGACCAGTATCAGAAATTCCAGTTCCAGATCGGGACGGCGTTCTGATCGAACGCATGACAACAGCAACGAGAGGGTAATTTTGCTAACCGGTAAGTTTTCGAAACGAGTGATGTGTGCGCTGACCGTTGCGCTGGCCTTGGGCGCGGCGACAGCACACGCTCAGGACGTCGCCCGCATTGCGGCGGTCAATTCGGATCGGATCCTGCGCGAGTCTGCGCCCGCCAAGGCGGCGCAGACGAAGCTCGAAGCCGAGTTCGCGAAGCGCGACAAGGATCTGCAGGATCTCGCGGCGCGCCTGAAGTCGATGTCCGACTCGCTGGACAAGAACGGAGCGTCGCTGTCGGCGGCCGATCGTGCGCAGAAGCAGCGCGATCTCGCACAGCTCGACACCGACTTCCAGCGCAAGCAGCGCGAGTTTCGCGAAGACCTGAACCAGCGTCGCAACGAGGAACTCGCCGCGGTGCTCGAGCGAGCGAACAAGGTCATCAAGCAGATCGCCGAGCAGCAGAATTACGACCTGATCGTGCAGGAAGCCGTGTACGTCAGCCCGCGCATCGACATCACCGACAAGGTGCTCAAGGCGCTCGCGTCCGGCTCGACGAACTGAACGGAGCAGACGACGAATGGCATTGACGCTTGAGGCACTCGTAAAGCGGTTCGGCGGCGAGATCGCCGGCGACGCCCAGTGCACGGTCAGCGGCCTCGCGCCGCTCGACCAGGCAGGCCCTCAGCAACTCGCGTTTCTCGCGAATCCGAAGTACCTGTCGCAGGTCGAGACGACCCGCGCCGGCGCGGTGCTGATCGCACCGAAGGACCTCGAAAAGCTCGGCGCGGCGGCCAGCGGCCGCAGCTTTATCGTGACGCCGAATCCATACGCGTACTTCGCACGCGTCGCGCAGATGTTCATCGATCTCGCCGCGCCGCCGCGCGCGGCCGGCGTGCATCCGAGCGCGACGATCGATCCGGCCGCACAGGTTGCCGCAACCGCGGTGATCGGTCCGCACGTGACGGTCGAGGCCGGCGCGGTGATCGAAGACGGCGTGCAACTCGACGCGAACGTGTTCATTGGCCGTGGCACGACGATCGGCGCGGGCTCGCACCTGTATCCGAACGCATCGGTGTACCACGGCTGCAAGATCGGCCCGCGCGCAATCATTCATTCGGGTGCCGTGATCGGTTCCGACGGTTTCGGGTTTGCGCCGGATTTCGTCGGCGACGGCGACGCGCGCACCGGCACCTGGGTCAAGATCCCGCAGGTCGGCGGCGTGACCATCGGCCCGGACGTCGAGATCGGCGCGAATACGACGATCGATCGCGGCGCGATGGCGGACACCGTCATCGACGAATGCGTGAAGATCGACAACCAGGTGCAGATTGCCCACAACTGCCGGATCGGTGCCTACACGGTGATCGCCGGCAAGGCGGGCATCGCGGGCAGCACGACGATCGGCCGCCACTGCATGATCGGCGGCGCGGCCGGGATCGCCGGCCACGTGACGCTCGGCGACTATGTGATCATCACCGCGAATTCGGGCGTGTCGAAGTCGTTGCCGAGGGCCGGCATCTACACGAGCGCGTTCCCGGCCGTCGACCACGGCGAGTGGAACAAGAGCGCCGCGCTCGTGCGCAACCTCGACAAGCTGCGCGACCGCATCAAGGCGCTCGAAACCGCGCTCGCCGCCCACGGCGGCACGGACGCCTGACCGACACCATGCGAGACCACGAATCGGGCACGGCCAGCGCTACCGGCCCGGTTCGCCAGACTGGGCCGCGCGGCGGCCCGCTCCAGCCTTTGCATCACCACCGCGCAGCCTCTGCGTGAGACGAACCATCATGAGCACTGAAAAAATCAATCTCGACATCCACAAGATCCTCACGCTGCTGCCGCATCGCTATCCGATTCTGCTCGTCGATCGCGTGCTCGAACTCGAGCCGCACAAGGGGATCAAAGCGCTGAAGAACGTGTCGATCAACGAGCCGTTCTTCCAGGGGCATTTCCCGAAGCGGCCGGTGATGCCGGGCGTGCTGATTCTCGAGGCGCTCGCGCAGGCGGCCGCGCTGCTGACGTTTGCCGAAGAGCAGCCGAAGGATCCGGAAAACACGCTGTACTACTTCGTCGGCATCGACGGCGCGCGCTTCAAGCGTGTTGTCGAACCGGGCGATCAACTGATTCTGAACGTGACGTTCGAGCGCTACATCCGCGGTATCTGGAAGTTCAAGGCGGTGGCGGAAGTCGACGGCAAGGTCGCGGCGGAAGCCGAACTGATGTGCACGGTCAAGACGGCCGACGCGGCGCCCTGAGCGACGCGGCAAGCATGAATAACGCAACGCGACACATCACATCGAGAGGCAACGGCGCATGACCAGGATTCATCCCACCGCGATTGTCGAACCGGGCGCGCAGATCGACGAGTCCGTCGAGATCGGGCCGTACGCAATCGTCGGGCCGCACGTCACGATCGGCGCGCGCACGACGATCGGCTCGCACAGCGTGATCGAAGGTCACACGACGCTCGGCGAAGACAACCGCATCGGCCATTACGCGTCGGTCGGCGGCCGTCCGCAGGACATGAAGTACAAGGACGAGCCGACGAAGCTCGTGATCGGCAACCGCAACACGATCCGCGAATTCACGACGATCCACACCGGCACGGTGCAGGACGCCGGCGTGACGACGCTCGGCGACGACAACTGGATCATGGCGTATGTGCACATCGGCCACGACTGCCGCGTCGGCAACAATGTGATCCTGTCGAGCAACGCACAGATGGCCGGCCACGTCGAGATCGGCGATTTCGCGATCATCGGCGGAATGTCGGGCGTGCACCAGTTCGTGCGCATCGGCGCGCACGCGATGCTGGGCGGCGCATCGGCGCTCGTGCAGGACGTGCCGCCGTTCGTGATCGCAGCGGGCAACAAGGCCGAGCCGCACGGCATCAACGTGGAAGGCCTGCGCCGGCGCGGGTTCTCGCCCGACGCGATTTCCGCGCTGCGCAGCGCGTATCGGCTGCTCTACAAGAACGGCCTGTCGCTCGAAGAAGCGAAGGTGCAGCTGCGCGAGCTGGCGGCGGCGGGCGGCGAGGGCGACGCGGCAGTGACCGCGTTTGTCGAGTTCATCGACGCGTCCCAACGCGGCATCATCCGCTAAGCGATGTCGCTCCCGACCAATCAGCTCAGGCTCGCGATGGTCGCCGGCGAGCCGTCCGGCGATCTGCTCGCGGCATCGCTGCTCGGCGGGCTTCACGAGCGGCTGCCCGCGTCGACGCTGTATTACGGGATCGGCGGCCAGCGCATGCTCGCGCACGGCTTCGACTCGCACTGGCAGATGGACAAGCTGACGGTGCGCGGCTACGTCGAGGCGCTCGGCCAGATTCCCGATATCCTGCGGATTCGCGGTGAGCTGAAGCGCCAGCTGCTCGCGGAGCGGCCCGACGCGTTCATCGGCGTCGACGCGCCCGACTTCAACTTCAACGTCGAACAGGCGGCGCGCGACGCGGGCATCCCGTCGATCCACTTCGTGTGTCCGTCGATCTGGGCGTGGCGCGGTGGACGGATCAAGAAGATCGCGAAGTCGGTCGATCACATGCTGTGCCTGTTCCCGTTCGAACCTGCGATCCTCGACAAGGCGGGTGTCGCGTCGACGTATGTCGGCCATCCGCTCGCCGACGAGATTCCGCTCGAGCCCGACACGCACGGCGCGCGCATCGCGCTCGGCCTGCCGGCCGACGGCCCGGTGATCGCGGTGCTGCCGGGCAGCCGGCGTTCGGAGATCGCCCTGATCGGCCCGACGTTCTTCGCGGCGATGGCGTTGATGCAGCAGCGCGAGCCCGGCGTGCGGTTCGTGATGCCGGCGGCGACGCCCGCACTGCGCGAACTGCTTCAGCCGCTCGTCGACGCACATCCGCAACTTGCACTGACGATCACCGACGGCCGTTCGCAGGTCGCGATGACGGCCGCCGACGCGATCCTCGTGAAGAGCGGCACCGTCACGCTGGAGGCCGCGCTGCTGAAAAAGCCGATGGTGATCTCGTACAAGGTGCCCTGGCTGACCGGCCAGATCATGCGCCGCCAAGGTTATCTGCCGTACGTCGGCCTGCCGAACATCCTGGCCGGGCGTTTCGTCGTGCCCGAGTTGCTGCAGCATTTCGCGACGCCCGAGGCGCTCGCCGATGCAACGCTCACGCAACTGCGCGACGACGCAAACCGCCGCACACTGACCGAGGTTTTCACGGAAATGCACGTGTCGCTGCGGCAGAACACGGCCGCGAAGGCAGCCGAGGCGGTCGTGCGTGTGCTCGAGCAACGCAAGGGGCGCGCATGACGGTCGCACGTGCTCCACGCGGTCGCGCGTTCGACGACGTGCAGGGCGGTTTCGACTTCACGCGGCCCGACGAGATCGTCTGCGGCGTCGACGAAGCGGGCCGCGGCCCGCTCGCGGGGCCGGTCGTGGCCGCCGCGGTGATCCTCGATCCCGCGCAGCCGATCGACGGGCTCGACGATTCGAAGGCGCTGTCCGCGAAAAAGCGTGATGCGCTGTACGAGCTGATCGTCGCGCGCTCGCGTGCGTATTGCGTCGCATCGGCCAGCGTCGACGAGATCGATACGCTGAACATCCTGCACGCGACGATGCTCGCGATGAAGCGCGCGGTAGAAGGCCTGTCCGTCGTGCCGACGCTCGCGCAGATCGACGGCAACCGCTGCCCGACCCTGATGGTCCGAGCCGAGGCGATCGTCAGCGGCGACGCGCTCGTGCCGAGCATCTCGGCCGCGTCGATTCTCGCGAAGGTCACGCGCGACCGGATGCTCGTCGAGCTGCACGAACGCTATCCGGTGTACGGCTTCAACGTGCATGCCGGCTACGGTACCGAGAAACATCTTGCCGCGCTGCGCGAGCACGGCCCCTGCGAAGCGCACCGGCGCTCGTTCGCGCCCGTGCGCGCGGCCCTTGACCTGATTCGATGAAGAGCATCACTTCCCGCGACAATCCGCTGTACAAGCGCCTGAAGGCGCTCGCGGGCTCGACCTCCCAGCAGCGCCGTGGCGGCCACGCGCTGCTCGAAGGTTTCCATCTTGCGAGCGCATATCTCGACACGGGCGCCGTGCCCGAGCTGTGCGTCGCGACCGAAGGCGCGCTCGCGCATGCCGAAGCGCAGGCGATCGTCGCGCGCATCGACGCGCAGCGCGTCGTCACACTGCCCGACACACTATTCGGGCAACTGTCGAACGTGGTCAGCGGCGTCGGTTTCCTGCTGCTCGTCGACCGGCCGGCGCAGCCGCTGCCCGAGCGCGTCACGCATACGTCGGTCGTACTCGACGGCGTGCAGGATGCCGGCAACGTCGGCTCGATCCTGCGCAGCGCGGCGGCGGCCGGCGTGCGGCACGTGTTCTGCGCGCCGGGCACTGCGTATGCGTGGTCGTCGAAGGTGCTGCGATCGGGCATGGGCGCACACTTCCTGCTGTCGATCCACGAGGACGTCGAACCGCAAGAGCTTGCCGAACGTCTCGACGTGCCGGTCGCGCTGACCGATTCGCACGGCGCACAGCCCGTCTACGATTGCGACCTGTCCGGCCCCGTCGCGTGGGTGTTCGGCAATGAGGGCGCGGGCGTGTCGCCGTTCTGGCGCGATGCGGCCACGCATCGCGTGACGATCCCGCAACCGGGCGGCATGGAGTCGCTGAACGTCGCGGCCGCGGCGGCGGTGTGCCTGTTCGAGCAGGTGCGGCAGCAGCGGCGCGCATGACGGAGTGGCGGCGCGCACTGCGTGTCCGCCGATCTGCCCGTACGATAAAAAAAGGCCGCGTTCGACGCGGCCTTTTTGCTGCCAGCGGCCTCGCGGCCGCGCCGTCGCGCGCGTCAGTACGACTGCCGGTCGAGACGGATTTCCTGCAGGATCGTCGTCGCGATCTCCTCGATCGATTTGTGCGTCGACGACAGCCACTTGATCCCTTCGCGGCGCATCATTGCCTCGGCTTCGTTGATCTCGTATCGGCAATTCTCGAGCGCCGCGTACTTGCTCCCGGGGCGGCGCTCGTTGCGGATCTCGGACAACCGCTGCGGGTCGATCGACAGCCCGAACAGCTTCTCGCTGTATGGCGACAGCGCCGACGGCAGCTTGCCGCGCTCGAAGTCTTCCGGAATCAGCGGATAGTTTGCCGCCTTCACGCCGTACTGCATCGCGAGATACAGGCTCGTCGGCGTCTTGCCGCTACGCGACACGCCGACCAGGATCACGTCCGCTTCCGACAGGTTGCGGTTCGACTGGCCGTCGTCGTGCGCGAGCGAGAAGTTGATCGCCTCGATCCGAGTTTTGTATTCCTCGGTATCGGCGTTCTGGTGGCCGCGACCCATCGCGTGGCTCGACTTCAGTTCCAGTTCCTGCTCGAGCGGCTCGACGAAGCGCTGGAACATGTCGAGCACCAGCGCGTTCGAGCGCTTGACGATGTCGTTCGATTCGCTGTCGACGAGCGTCGTGAACACGATCGCGCGGCGGCCGTCATGCACCGCGGCCTCGTTGATCTTCTCGACCGTCGCGAAGGCCTTGTCGAGCGAGTCGACGAACGGCACGCGCACGAGGCGGAACTTCTGGTCGAACTGGGAGAGGATCGAGTGCGCGAAGGTTTCGGCAGTGATCCCGGTGCCGTCGGAGACGATGAAAACGGTAGGCAGCATGAACAGGGCGTCGAACGTGAAGGGCGGTTGCGCGGCGCGCTGGAGGTTCGCCTCCACACGCAGTGACAAGGTCGCGCCACATCCGGCAGCCGGCACGGTAGAATAGCGGCAACCTGTTGGATAAGCAATTGCGGGAGCGCGGTGCGAACGGCACCTTCGGCTTGTCGCCATTGAACGAAAACTCCCGGCAAGTTCGGCGATTCATCTGAATATATCGCCCTTCTGCCGGGATTTTTTCAAATCGGGTCGGAAGCTTTTCAGCTGCTGCGATTGTTTCTCCAACAGGTTGCGCAAGACGCGCCGCGCCTTTTTGCAAGCGCCCGCGTTCGAGCCCACTTGCGCAATCGAGCATTTTTTTCACACTTAGGGGCTTGTATGACTAACGCAGCAAACGTCGCAAAGGACCAGGCGTATGTAATCCCGTTCGAGCAGTTGCGGATGACCGATGTGGAGATCGTGGGCGGCAAGAATGCGTCGCTCGGCGAGATGATCAGCCAGCTTTCCGAGGCAGGCGTTCGTGTACCCACCGGTTTCGCCACAACCGCGCTCGCATTCCGCGATTTCCTGAAGCACAACGATCTGACCGATCGCATCGCGAAGCGTCTCGAGTCGCTCGACATCGACGACGTGAAGGCGCTCGCCGAAGCCGGTGCCGAAATCCGTAAATGGATCGTCGACGCGCCGCTGCAGGCACGCCTCGAGCAGGAAATCCGCGCACAGTTCGAAATCCTGAAGAGCGGCTCGCCGAGCGAGCTGTCGTTCGCCGTTCGCTCGTCCGCAACCGCGGAAGACTTGCCCGACGCGTCGTTCGCCGGCCAGCAGGAGTCGTATCTGAACGTCGTCGGCATCGAAGACGTGCTCGACCGCATGAAGCACGTGTTCGCGTCGCTGTACAACGACCGTGCGATCTCCTATCGCGTGCACAAGGGCTTCACGCACGCCGAGGTCGCGCTGTCGGCCGGCGTGCAGCGCATGGTGCGCTCGGACGTCGGCGCGGCCGGCGTGATGTTCACGATCGACACCGAATCGGGCTTCAAGGACGCCGTGTTCATCACGTCGAGCTACGGCTTGGGCGAGACCGTCGTGCAGGGCGCGGTGAACCCGGACGAGTTCTACGTGTTCAAGACGACGCTCGCGCAGGACAAGTACCCGATCATCCGCCGTTCGATCGGCTCGAAGCTGATCAAGATGGAATTCACGCAGCCGGGCGAGCCGGGCCGCGTGAAGACGGTCGACGTGCCGCACGAGCAGCGCAACCGCTATTCGATCACCGACGACGACGTGATCGAGCTCGCGAAGTACGCGGTCATCATCGAGAAGCACTACCAGCGTCCGATGGACATCGAGTGGGGCAAGGACGGCCGCGACGGCAAGATCTTCATCCTGCAGGCGCGTCCGGAAACGGTGAAGAGCCAGGCGAGCGGCAAGGCCGAGCAGCGCTTCAAGCTGAAGGGCCAGTCGCAGGTGCTGGCGACGGGCCGCGCGATCGGCCAGAAGATCGGCGCGGGCCCCGTGCGCGTGATCCAGGATCCGTCGGAAATGGAACGCGTGCAGCCGGGCGACGTGCTGGTGGCCGACATGACCGACCCGAACTGGGAGCCGGTGATGAAGCGTGCGTCGGCGATCGTCACGAACCGTGGCGGGCGCACCTGCCACGCGGCGATCATCGCGCGTGAGCTTGGCGTGCCGGCGGTGGTCGGCTGCGGCGACGCGACCGACGTGCTGAAGGACGGCGCGCTCGTCACCGTATCGTGCGCGGAAGGCGACGAAGGCAAGATCTACGACGGGCTGCTCGAGACGGAAGTCACCGAGGTGCAGCGCGGCGAACTGCCGGAAATCCCGGTCAAGATCATGATGAACGTCGGCAACCCGCAGCTCGCGTTCGACTTCTCGCAGTTGCCGAACGCCGGTGTCGGCCTCGCGCGTCTCGAGTTCATCATCAACAACAACATCGGCGTCCACCCGAAGGCGATCCTCGAATATCCGAACATCGACCAGGATCTGAAGAAGGCGGTCGAGAGCGTTGCGCGCGGTCATGCGTCGCCGCGCCAGTTCTACGTCGACAAGCTGACCGAAGGCGTCGCGACGATCGCCGCCGCGTTCTATCCGAAGCCCGTAATTGTGCGCCTGTCCGACTTCAAGTCGAACGAGTACAAGAAGCTGATCGGCGGTTCGCGCTACGAGCCGGACGAGGAAAACCCGATGCTGGGCTTCCGCGGCGCATCGCGCTACATCGCCGAAGACTTCGCGCAGGCGTTCGAGATGGAGTGCCGTGCACTGAAGCGCGTGCGCGACGACATGGGCCTGACCAACGTCGAGATCATGGTGCCGTTCGTGCGGACCGTGAAGCAGGCGGAGCGCGTCGTCGGTCTGCTCGAGAAGTTCGGCCTGAAGCGCGGCGAAAACGGCCTGCGCCTCGTGATGATGTGTGAAGTCCCGACCAACGCGATCCTCGCCGAAGCGTTCCTCGAGCACTTTGACGGTTTCTCGATCGGTTCGAACGACCTTACGCAGCTCACGCTCGGCCTCGACCGCGACTCGGGCATGGAGCTGCTGGCCGTCGACTTCGACGAACGCGACCCGGCCGTGAAGTTCCTGCTCAAGCGTGCGATCGACACCTGCCGGAAAATGGGCAAGTACGTCGGTATCTGCGGCCAGGGCCCGTCCGATCACCCGGACTTCGCGCAATGGCTGACCGACGAAGGCATCGTATCGATCTCGCTGAACCCGGACACGATCATCGACACGTGGCAGGCGCTCGCCAACCGCAAGTAACGATCGGTCATCCAGCTTCGACGAAAGGGCGGCTCGCCGCGCTTTCGTTGAAGGCAAAATGCAAGGTTCATGCTATAAACACCCCGGTAAGCGCCGGGGTGTTTTTTTTCGTCGGTACGTGCGAGGCCGCGTCGCGAGCATCGACCGCTTCGCACAGCGGCGAGCGCAGCGAATATAGTGAGCGTCGGGGACGTTCTTCTGGAGACCACAATGATGTCGGGGCATTTGTTCTGGTGGGTCGGGGTCGGCGTGCTGGTCGTTGCCGAATTGCTGACTGGCACGTTCTATTTGCTGATGATCGCGCTCGGCTTTCTCGCAGGCGGCGTGTTGCAGCTCGCGGGCGTCGCGCCCCACGTGCAGATCGGCGCGGCCGCAGCGGTCGCGATCGTCGCGATGATCGTGCTGCGCCGTTCGGGGCTCGGGCGCAAGCAGAAGCGCGACACGTCGACGAATCCGGACGTCAATCTCGATATCGGCGCGACCGTCACGGTCGATGCGTGGCACGACGGCCGTGCGCGCGTGCAGTATCGCGGCGCCGACTGGGACGTCGAACTCGCGACCGGCGAGCGCGTCGATGCGCGCGTGTATCAGGTGCGTGCCGTTCGCGGCAACTGTCTCGTCGTCGTCGCGAAACCCGCGGGCTGATCGTCCACCGATAAAACAAGGAGGGAATATTTCATGGATTCGCTGATCGTCTGGATCGTCCTGCTCGTCATCGCCATCGTGATCGTGTCGAAGACGGTGAAGATCGTGCCGCAGCAGCATGCATGGGTGCTCGAACGCTTCGGGCGCTATCACGCGACGCTGTCGCCGGGGCTGAACATCGTGCTGCCGTTCGTCGACCGGATCGCGTACCGGCACGTGCTGAAGGAAATTCCGCTCGACGTGCCGAGCCAGGTCTGCATCACGCGCGACAACACGCAGCTGCAGGTCGACGGCGTGCTGTATTTTCAGGTGACCGATCCGATGAAGGCGTCGTACGGGTCGAGCAATTTCGTGCTCGCAATCACGCAGCTCGCGCAAACGACGCTGCGCTCGGTGGTCGGCAAGCTCGAGCTCGACAAGACCTTCGAGGAGCGTGACTTCATCAACCACAACATCGTTTCGGCGCTCGACCAGGCCGCCGCGAACTGGGGCGTGAAGGTGCTGCGCTACGAGATCAAGGACCTGACGCCGCCGAAGGAGATCCTCCATGCGATGCAGGCGCAGATCACCGCCGAGCGGGAAAAGCGTGCGCTGATCGCCGCGTCGGAAGGCCGCAAGCAGGAGCAGATCAACCTCGCATCGGGTGCGCGCGAGGCGGCGATCCAGAAGTCCGAGGGCGAGCGGCAGGCCGCGATCAATCAGGCCCAGGGCGAGGCGGCTGCAATTCTCGCGGTGGCTGAAGCGAACGCGCAGGCGATCCAGAAGATCGCAAACGCGATTCAGTCGCAGGGCGGGATGGACGCGGTGAACCTGAAGGTCGCCGAGCAATATGTCGGCGCGTTCTCGAATCTCGCGAAACAGGGCAACACGCTGATCGTGCCGGCGAACCTGTCGGACCTCGGCACCGCGATCGCGTCGGCGCTGACGATCGTCAAGAACGCGGCGCCGGCCGCGGGCGCGAAGGGCTGAATGCGGCGTACTGGTCGGCATCCTCGCGGTGGCGGCGCGGACTGGCGGTGCAGCGGCGCCGCGCCCGGCATGCGTCGAATCGTCGCGTGCCTCGGCATGAGCGCCAGTTGCATTGCCACAAGTGCGCGACGCAGACGCGCATTCGTGGCGGCGGAGAGGGACGATCCGCGTGACGCTCGCATGCATCGCACAAAGCAATACGGCCCGCTCGAAGCGGGCCGTATTGCTTTGTGATGAGGATCGTGCGTGTCAGGTGCCGGCGCGCATGATCCGCGCCTTTTCGCGTTCCCAGTCGCGCTTCTTCTCGGTTTCGCGCTTGTCGTGCAGCTTCTTGCCCTTCGCGAGCGCGATGTCGCATTTCACGCGGCCGCCCTTGTAGTGGAAGTTCAGCGGTACTAGCGTGTAGCCGCGCTGCTCGACCTTGCCGATCAGCTTCTTGATTTCCTCGCGATGCAGCAGCAGCTTGCGCGTGCGCACCGGGTCGGGCTTGATGTGCGTCGAGGCTTCGGGCAGCGGGCTGATGTGGGTGCCGATCAGGAAGATCTCGGCGTTTTTCACCACGACGTAGCCTTCCTTGATCTGGCCGCGCCCGGCGCGCAGCGCCTTGACTTCCCAGCCCTCAAGCACGAGCCCCGCCTCGTAGCGTTCCTCGATGTGATAATCGAAGTGCGCTTTCCTGTTGTCGATGATGCTCATGAAAGGATCGGGCCAACTCGTTTAAAATCACGATTTTAGCAAAGCGGGGCGGGAATCGCCCGGCTTGGCGTTCCCACCTCAAGCGATGCCGCGCGATTTATGGCAGATGTCCAGAAAACCGTATTGATCCGTCATTCGGCGGAACAGATGTTCGACCTCGTCACCGACGTGGCCGACTACCCCAATTTCCTGCCCTGGTGCGGCGGCGTCGAGATTCGACGTCAGGACGACAGCGGGATGGAAGCGCGCATCGACATCAACTTCAAGGGCATCAAGCAGCATTTCGCGACGCGCAACATCCAGCAGCGTCCGACGCGGATCGACATGGAGTTCGCGGACGGCCCGTTCAAGAAGTTCACGGGCTCGTGGCGCTTCATCCCGCTGCGCGCCGATGCATGCAAGATCGAGTTCGCGCTGCACTACGAGTTCTCGAGCATCCTGCTCGAGAAAATCATCGGGCCGGTGTTCAGCCACATCGCGAACACGTTCGTCGATTCGTTCGTGAAGCGCGCCGATCAGCGCTACGGAAAGGGGTGACGCGATGTTGTCGATCGAAGTCTGCTATGCGCTGCCGGATCGCCAGACGCTGATTCCGGTGTCGCTGCCCGAAGGCGCGACCGTGCGCGCGGCCATCGACGCGAGCGGCGTGCTCGCGCTGCACCCGGAGATCGATCTCGCGCACGTGAAGACGGGCGTATTCGGCAAGCTCGCGCCGCTCGACGCGCCGCTTGCCGACCACGACCGCGTCGAGATCTATCGTCCGTTGATCGTCGATCCGAAGCTCGCGCGCCAGCGGCGCGTCGACAAGACCCGCCGCGAAGGCTCCATCGAGGGCCGCAAGTGGATGCACAAGGACGCGCGCTGACGCGTCGCGCCCGCGCCGCACGACCTGATCCGTTCCGATTCGTCAGACCGCGCGCCCGCGCTAGTGGGCCGTGACGTTCGCGTTCGCGGGCGCGTCGCTGCGCGTGTCGCCGTGGCGGCGCACCGAGCCGTAGACGCCCGCGAGCAGCAGCGCGAGCGCCGCGATCTCCAGCATCCGGGGCATCCGATGATCGTAGACGAACGCGTAGAGCATCGCGAACACGGTCTCGAACACGATCAGTTGGCCCGACAACGTCAGCGGCAGCCGCTTCGATGCCGCATTCCACAGCCCATTGCCGAGCCACGACGCGCCGACCGCGAGCCCGAGGTTCAGCAGCCAGAACAACTGCCACCGCGATGCGGGCACGGCCGCCTGCAGCGTGCCGGCCGGCAGCGCGAGGATGACGAGCCAGCACATGCCGCCGATCGCGCCGGTCACGACACCCCACAGCACCGACCACTCGTTGCCGCCGAAATGGTGATGGCGTTGCAGGTAGCGCGCGTTCGCGACTGCGTACCAGGTCCAGCTTGCGAGCGCGCCGCACGCGCACGCGACGCCCGCGAGCTTCTGGCCGAGCGTCGTCGCGTGCGCGGCTTCCGATGTGAACAGATCGACGTTGATGCACGCGATGCCGGCGATCACAAGCGCGAGCGGGGCGGCGAGGCGCCGCAGCGGCACTGCGCCGTGGTCGCCCAGGCCCACGAGCGTGACGGTCACGGGCAGCACGCCGACGATCAGCGAACTCGGCCCAATGCCGACCAGATGCACCGCAGCGGACAGCAACATGTAGTACGCGACGTTGCCGATCAGCGCGAGCCGCGCGAGTGCGACGAGATCCTCGCGGGTCAGCCGCGCGAGCAGCGAGCGCGCGGCGGGCAGTGCCGCGGCCAGCGACACGAGGCCGTACATCGCATAGCGGCCGGCGCTCAGCAGCAGCGGCGAGAAATCGGTCAACAGCCGCGGCACGAGAAAGACCATCCCCCACAACGCGCCCGCAAGGACGCCATACACCACACCGCGCTGCATCGACCGCTCCAAACAAATGACTGACGAGCGCGCATCTTAGCGACGGCGGCGGGCTCACGTCTTGTTCATTCCTGCACTCGAAGCGGGTCGCGTTCGATCGGGCTGGGCTGATGGCGCCGTCGCGATTCAGTTTCGCTATCGGCTGGAAGCCCCCTGTCGACGATTGGCGGCTCAGCGCTCGGCCGTCGTCCGCGCTCGCGCAGGGCGGCGGACCGCGCGCAGCTTGCCGCTGTTGCCGCCACCGCAGTAGAACGTGTCGCGGCCGTCGGATTCCAGCCCTGACACGCCGACGCCGGCCGGCATGTCGAGCTGTTCGAGCACGTCGCCGGTGTGCGGGTCGATCCGCCGCAGTTCGCTTTCATCCGCTTCCCATGTGCCGTGCCACAGTTCGCCGTCGACCCACGTGACGCCGGTGACGAAGCGGTTCGATTCGATCGTGCGCAGCACGGCGCCCGATTGCGGGTCCACCTGATAAATCTTGCGCTCGCGGTACTGGCCGACCCACAGCGTGCCCTCGGCCCACGCGAGGCCGGAATCGCCGCCGCTGCCGGGTGCGGGGATCGTCGCGAGCACGCGTCCGGAGTCGGGATCGATCGTCTCGATCCGGTCCTCGACGATCTGATACAGATGACGCCCGTCGAACGCGGTGCCCGCGTGCGCGGCGACGTCGAGCGTGCGCACGGTCGCGCCGCGTTCGGGATCGAGCGCGTTCAGCTTGTCGCCGGACGCAAACCATACGTGCGTGCCGTCGAACGTGACGCCGTGCACGCCGTTGCCGCCTGGAAACGGGCCGTATTCGCGAAGGATGTCTGCGGTGGAGCGTTTCATGTTTGTCACCTCGTCGTGGGTGTACCCATCCTAATCGCCGGGCAGCGGTGCGGGGAGTAACAAGGTCGTCGCGAATCCGGGCAGCGGCGGGGTCATCCAGCGGCGCGCGCGGCCGCGTCCGAGCGCTTGCACCTTGTTCGCGCCGGCGAGCGCGTCGAGTGCGCGCTGCACGGTGCGCTGGCTCGCGTCGAGCGCGAGCGCCAGTGCGGAGCTCGACCACGCCTCGCCGTCCGCGAGCAGCGCCAGTACCGCGGCGTGACGATCGTCGACCGGGCGCGCGAGCACGACGGCTTCGCGCAGGCCGAGCGGCTCGAGCGCGAAGCCGCCGGGCGTCGCGGTGATGTTCGCGAGCGGCCGCACCATCGCGCGCAAGCGGCCGATCTCGACGCGCAGCCGCGCGCGATGCGATTCGTCCGCATGCTTCGCGCGAAACGCGGCGGCGACCAGCGCGCTTCGCGACACGTCGCCGGGCCACGCCTCGCCGAGCATGCGCGCGAGTATGAACAGCACCGGGCGGCGCGCGAGCGACACGGTCGTGCGCGCGTCGCGCACCGCGTGACGGCATGCGTCGACGATCAGCGCGTTCGACGCCAGCAGCGCCTCGACGTCGTCGAGCAACACAAGCCGCGACGTGCCGCGCGCGATCAGTCGCGCCGCCGGTGTATCGAGCACGCGCGCGGCCGTCTCGACTTCGGCCGTCAGTGCGGCGATGCCGGCGTCCCGTGCGGCTGCGCGGGCGCGGACGAGGGCCAAGCGCGCTGCGTGCGGGCGGATGCGGCGCATCGCGATTCCGGCGGCGATCAGCTCGTGCGCCGCGCGCGATGTGGCAGGCAGCGGCGCGGGATCGAGGCTCGCAAGCCGCTGCTCGGCCTCGTCGAGATGCCCGATCAACAACATTCGGCGCACGCCGAGATAGCGCGCATGCGCGGCGTTCGCGCGGTCGCCGTGCGCGTCGAGCGTCGCGCATGCGGCATCGAGCGCCCGCGACGGCCAGCCGAGATCGCGCGACGCCAGCGCGATCTCGGCTTCCGCGACCACACAGCGCGCCCGCGCGACGGCTTCCTTCGCGCCGAATGCGCGCGCCGCGCCGCGCACGAGCGTCCGTGCGCGCTCGAAGTCGCCAAGTTGCGCCATCGCGATGCCGCGCAACGCAAGCGCCGGTGCGTCGTTGCGCAGCGCGACGCGGTTCAGTGCACCGAGCGGGTCGCCCGCCGCGAGCGCCCGCGCGGCGGCCGTGATCAGCGAATCCATCCGAATCCCGACACAGTTGTCACTCCCTTCGGTTCGATGCCCGGCCCTAATCTAGCACCACGCACACGGCGGATGTGCCGTGCCCGAATCCCTGTCCGAAGGAGGACCTCGCAATGACGAACCATCTCACCGGAACACGCGACGAGTGGCTCGCGGCGCGCCGCGCGCTGCTCGATGCAGAAAAGAACTTGACGCGGCAGAGCGACGAGCTCGCGCGACGCCGGCAGGCGTTGCCGTGGGTTCGTGTCGACAAGATTTACCGGTTCGAGACCGAGAACGGCGTCGCGACGCTCGGCGATCTGTTCGAGGGCCGCTCGCAACTGCTCGTCTATCACTTCATGTTCGGCCCCGATTACAAGGCCGGTTGCCCGTCGTGCTCGGCGCTCGCCGACGGCTTCGACGGGTTTGCGGTGCATCTGGCGAACCACGACGTGACGCTCGCGGCGGTGTCGCGCGCGCCGCTCGCGAAGCTCGTCGCCTACCGGCAGCGAATGGGGTGGCGCTTTCCATGGGTGTCATCGGACGGCGGCGAATTCAACTTCGACTTCAACGTGTCGTTCACCGAAGCGCAGCAGCGCGCGGGCGACGTCGAGTACAACTATGCACGCGCCGGCCACGCGATGGACATGGAGCCGCCGCCTGCCGCCGTCGCGCAGTTCGCGGCGACCTGCGGCACCGACGCCGCCACGTATGCACGCGACCGGCCGGGAATGAGCGCGTTCGTGCGCGAGGACGGTGTCGTCTATCACACGTATTCGACGTACGCGCGCGGGCTCGACGGGCTCTGGGGGATGTATCAGTGGCTCGACCGCGCGCCGCTCGGGCGCAACGAAACGGGTGTGTGGTGGCGTCGCCATGACGAGTACGCGCGCGGCTGAGCGCAAGCCGGCCGCCGGCGGGGAGCGGGCGATGAGGACGGCGACAGACGTGGACGATGAAGCCGTCGCGAAAGCGGCAGACTGCAGTGCTACGGGCGGCGGCCGGCGGTCGTTCGGCGCCGTGCTCGGTGCGGTGTTCGCCGCCGCCGTTTGGGCGATGCTTGCGCAGCACGCTTCGATGGGCGCGCTGGCCGGAGTGCCGATGGCGGACGGCCGGACGCTGTCGGCCGGTTGGCTCACGCCATGTGGATGGCGGCCGGCACACGCATTCTTCGCATTTGCCGGCATGTGGGGCGCGATGGTCGTGACGATGATGCTGCCGGTGCTGGCGCCGGTGCTCTGGCGATATCGGCAGCGTATCGGCGTATTGAGCGGCGCGCACGCGGCATGGCGGGTCGCGGTCGTGGGCGTCGGCTATTTCTCCGTATGGATGGCGTTCGGCGCGTTGCTGTTTCCGGCCGGCACGGCGTTGGCGGCCGCGGCGGCCCGGTCGCCCGCACTGGCGGCCGCGATCCCGGTTGCCGCTGGCGCCGTCGTGTTCGGTGCGGGCGTGCTGCAGTTTTCCGGCTGGAAGATGCGGCGGCTGGCTTGCTGCCGGCACGCAGGTGGCGAACGGTGCGTGCGGCGGCCGGAGCTTGCAGCCGCGAGCGCGTGGTGGCACGGCGTGCGCGCCGCGCTGTGGTGTGCCGCCTGCTGCGGGAACCTGATGGCCGTCTCGCTGGCGGCCGGCATGACGGATCTGTGCGTGATGGCGATCGTGACCGTGGCGATTGCAGCTGAACGGCTGCCGGGCGGCGAACGCGTCGCGCGGATCGTAGGGGGCGTCGCGATCGGCGCCGGCGCGGTCATGACCGCGTGCGCGGCGGCTGCGGCGATCTAGCGCGGCTGGGACCGCGGGCGTGCGCGGCGCGGTGCCGATGCCGCAGACGGTGTTGTGGTGCCACGACACGCGGGCGGCGCCGATCCCGGCCGATTCCAGCCGATTTCGCCCGGTTGCGCGAATGGGGCGATGGCGGCGTGAAACGAAAGGCGATCGAAAACGATCCGAACGGCGATCCGAACGATTCGGCCCCTCTACGCGCGGAGACGTCTAACCCGTTGTTCGTGTTGTGAAAATTCGCGGCGCTTCGCGTATAATTCGCTTTTGCGCCCATAGGATTTGCCATGCGTCTGATCCAAAAAGCACTCACTTTCGATGACGTGCTCCTCGTTCCCGCCTTCTCCGACGTTCTCCCGCGCGACACCAGCCTGAAAACCAAGCTGACCCGCAACATCTCCCTGAACATGCCGCTCGTGTCCGCCGCGATGGACACGGTCACCGAAGGTCGCCTCGCGATCGCGATGGCGCAGCAGGGTGGGGTGGGCATCGTCCACAAGAACCTCACGCCGGCCGAGCAGGCCCGCGAGGTCGCGAAGGTCAAGCGTTTCGAATCGGGTGTCGTGCGCGACCCGATCACGGTTCCGCCGCAGATGAAGGTGCGCGACGTAATCGCGCTGTCGCGCCAGCATGGCATCTCGGGTTTCCCGGTCGTCGAAGGCCCGCAGCTCGTCGGCATCGTCACGAACCGCGACCTGCGCTTCGAGACGCGCCTCGATGAACCGGTCAAGTCGATCATGACGCCGCGCGAGCGTCTCGTTACGGTCAAGGAAGGCACGCCGCTCGCCGAAGCGAAAGCGCTGATGCACAGCCACCGCCTCGAGCGCGTGCTGGTCGTCAACGACGCGTTCGAACTGCGCGGCCTGATGACCGTCAAGGACATCACGAAGCAGACCGAACATCCGGATGCGTGCAAGGACGAACACGGCAAGCTGCGCGCGGGCGCCGCCGTCGGTGTCGGTCCGGACAACGAAGAGCGTGTCGAGCTGCTGGTGCAGGCCGGCGTCGACGTGATCGTCGTGGATACCGCGCACGGCCACAGCAAGGGCGTGCTCGAGCGCGTGCGCTGGGTCAAGCAGAACTTCCCGCACGTCGAGGTGATCGGCGGCAACATCGCGACGGCCGCGGCCGCGAAGGCGCTCGTGGAATACGGCGCGGACGCGGTCAAGGTCGGCATCGGCCCGGGCTCGATCTGCACGACGCGGATCGTCGCGGGCGTCGGCGTGCCGCAGATCAGCGCGATCGCGAACGTCGCGGAAGCGCTGAAGGGCACCGGCGTGCCGTGCATCGCCGACGGCGGCGTGCGCTTCTCGGGCGACGTGTCGAAGGCGCTCGCGGCCGGCGCGAACGCGGTGATGATGGGCAGCATGTTCGCGGGCACCGAAGAGGCGCCGGGCGACGTGTTCCTGTACCAGGGCCGCCAGTACAAGTCGTACCGCGGCATGGGTTCGGTCGGTGCGATGAAGGACGGCGCGGCGGACCGCTACTTCCAGGACAACTCGGCGAACATCGACAAGCTCGTGCCGGAAGGCATCGAAGGCCGCGTCGCGTACAAGGGCTCGGTCAACGCGATCCTGTTCCAGCTGGTCGGCGGCGTGCGGGCGAGCATGGGCTACTGCGGCTGCCGCACGATCGACGAGCTGCACGAGAAAGCCGAATTCGTTCAGATCACTGCGGCGGGCATGCGCGAGTCGCACGTGCACGACGTGCAGATCACGAAGGAAGCGCCGAACTACCACGTGGACTGATCGCCGATGAAACCGCTGTTGCGCGCCGTGCTGATCGTCGATGCCGTGCTGTTGCTGGCGTTCGGCGTGCTGTTCGTGCTGACGCCGTGGCAGGCGCTGTTCGACGCGCTGCGGCTCGCGAACATCCAGCCGGCGATGCTCGGCCAGGCGTTCGGCATTGCGCTGCTCGGGCTCGCGTGGCTCGCGTTCCATGCGGCGGTCAACGGCGACCTCACGGCGCCCGTCGCGCGCGCGGTCGGCCATGTGAACTGGCTGATCGGCGTACTGACGGTCGTATGGTCGCTCGGCACCGGCAACGGCCCCGCGCTCGCGGCCGCCGGCCGCGTGCTGTCGGCGATGGCGGGCATCGTGCTGATCGTGCTCGGGCTCGGCGGCGTGCGGCTCGCATCGGCCGTGCGGCGGCGCGAGCGGGCGGAACGCGCACAGGCGCTCGAGATTCGGGACGCGAAGCGTCCGGCCGAGCCGGTGCCGTCCGCAGCGCGGCCGCAGCGGGTCGAGCCGGCGGTCGGCCGTCCGGCGCCGGCCGCGCCGGCCACGGCAGCTCCGTCGGCAGCATCCGACCGAGCGTCAGGCAGCGTTGCGTTCGACGCGCGCCCGCCGTCGCAGGATTGACCGGCATGCGTCGCGCGAGCCGCCTGCCGCGCGCCGCCGCTGTCCATGCTTTTGACGCAGCGCTTCGTGCGCTGCTTTTCTTATCATCTTCATCCCGTCCGCAGCCATGCACGACAAAATCCTGATTCTCGACTTCGGTTCGCAAGTCACCCAACTGATCGCGCGCCGCGTGCGCGAAGCGCACGTCTACTGCGAAATCCATCCGAACGACGTGTCCGACGAGTTCGTCCGCGAGTTCGCGCCGAAGGCGGTGATCCTGTCGGGCAGCCACGCAAGCACGTACGAAGACCACCAATTGCGCGCGCCGCAGGCCGTGTGGGATCTCGGCGTGCCGGTGCTCGGCATTTGCTACGGCATGCAGACGATGGCGGTTCAGCTCGGCGGCAAGGTCGAGTGGAGCGATCACCGCGAATTCGGCTATGCGGAAATGCGTGCGCACGGCCATACGCGCCTGCTTGACGGCATCGAGGATTTCAAGACCGCCGAAGGCCACGGCATGCTCAAGGTGTGGATGAGCCACGGCGACAAGGTTGCCGAGCTGCCGCCGGGCTTCGCGCTGATGGCGTCGACGCCGAGCTGCCCGATCGCCGGCATGGCCGACGAGGCGCGCGGCTACTACGCGGTGCAGTTCCACCCGGAAGTCACGCACACGGTGAAGGGCCGCCAGATCATCGAACGCTTCGTGCTGCAGATCGCAGGCGCGAAGCCCGACTGGATCATGAAGAACCACATCGAGGAAGCCGTCGCGAAGATTCGCGAGCAGGTCGGTGACGAGGAAGTGATTCTCGGCCTGTCGGGCGGCGTCGATTCGAGCGTGGCGGCTGCGCTGATCCATCGCGCGATCGGCGACCAGCTGACCTGCGTGTTCGTCGACCACGGCCTGCTGCGCCTGAACGAAGGCAAGATGGTGCTCGACATGTTCGAGGGCCGCCTGCATGCGAAAGTCGTGCACGTCGACGCATCCGAGCAGTTCCTCGGCCATCTGGCCGGCGTGACCGATCCCGAGCAGAAGCGCAAGATCATCGGCCGCGAGTTCGTCGAGGTGTTCCAGGCCGAGGCGAAGAAGCTGTCGAAGGCGAAGTGGCTCGCGCAGGGCACCATCTATCCGGACGTGGTCGAGTCGGGCGGCACGAAGACGAAGAAGGCGACGACGATCAAGAGCCACCACAACGTCGGCGGCCTGCCGGAAACGCTCGGTCTGAAGCTGCTGGAGCCGCTGCGCGACCTGTTCAAGGACGAAGTGCGCGAACTGGGCGTCGCGCTCGGCTTGCCGCCGGAGATGGTGTACCGCCATCCGTTCCCGGGCCCGGGCCTCGGCGTGCGGATTCTCGGCGAAGTGAAGCGTGAATACGCGGACCTGCTGCGCCGTGCGGATGCGATCTTCATCGAAGAGCTGCGCGGCACGACCGCTACCGCGCAAGACGCGGCGGCGGGCCTGTGCGGCGAAACCGACGTCGGCAAGACGTGGTACGACCTGACGAGCCAGGCGTTCGCGGTATTCCTGCCGGTGAAATCGGTCGGCGTGATGGGCGATGGCCGCACGTACGACTACGTGACGTCGCTGCGTGCGGTGCAGACCACCGACTTCATGACCGCGCACTGGGCGCACCTGCCGTACGCGCTGCTCGGCCGGGCGTCGAACCGGATCATCAACGAAGTGCGCGGCATCAACCGGGTCGTGTACGACATTTCGGGCAAGCCGCCGGCGACGATCGAGTGGGAGTGATCCGGCGCCGGGCCGCGCACCGGTAGGCGGTCGCGGCGTCGAACGCTGCAAACGCCCGGCAGGGAAACCTGCCGGGCGTTTTTTTGCGCGATGCGCAGATTCGTCCGATTAATCATAATGGACGCTCGTTCATCGGCGTATTAACCATGCTGCCGTGATCCAGCTGACCTTTCCCGGCCTTGATGTGCCGCCTCCCGTTGCCGAGCACCGCTTTTTCTTCGCGGCGATGCCGGACCCGGACACTGCCGTGCGGCTCGCCGGCATCGCGCAGCGGCTCCATGGCGAGAATGCGGGCGGGCGCGGGCTGCTGCACGCCGGGCGGCTGCACGTGACGCTGTATTCGCTCGGCGATTTTGCTCGTCTGCCGGGCGCCACGCTCGCCCGCGCGTGCGCCGCGGCTCGCCGCATCGATGCGCGGTCGTTCCGCGTCACCTTCGATCAGTTAGTCAGTTTCAACGGACGGCCCGCGCATTGCCCGCTGGTGCTGACGGGCGACGCGGGGCTCGACCAATTGGTTGCGTTTCGGCAACGGCTCCGCGGTGCGCTCGGCGAAGCGGGGCTGCGCGTGTCGCGCGCGCGTTTCACGCCTCACATGACGTTGCTGTACGGGCAGCGACGGCTCGGCCGCTACAGGATTGAGCCGATTTCCTGGATCGTGTCCGAATTCGTGATGATCCACAGCTGGCTCGGCCGAACCCGCTACGACATCGTCGAGCGCTGGCCGTTGGCGGGTGCGGGGTCGTCGCGGTCATCGCCGGATTGATGCCGCGCTTTCGCATCGTTGCGGGAATCACTGCGGCGCCGGCTCCCGAGAAGCCGGCGAGAGCCCGTCGATCTGCCGGTTGTCGGCCGCACCGATGGGGCGACGAGCGGATTTTTGCGTCGGCGCACGCCGAGCGTGTCGATTTTTCGACATGTGGTGCGTCGTATCGGTATCGACGGCAGGTTGCGAACCGAGCGCGATTCGCCCTTTCGTCATCCAGCCCGCGGCAGACCGGGAGAAAGGAGATGCCAGATGCGTGATTCCCGCTACCGTTGGGTGATCGTCGCCGCGGGCGGCGTGCTGAGCTGCGTCGCGATCGGTGCGATGTTTTCGCTGCCCGTGTTTCTGCGGGCCATCGCACGCGACACCGGCTGGTCGATGACCGGCATCTCCGCCGCAATGACGCTCGGCTTCGTCGCGATGGCGTTCGCGAGCATCGGCTGGGGCAGCCTGTCGGACCGGATCGGCACGCGCGCGGTGGTCATCACGGGTGCCGTGCTGCTGTCGGCGAGCCTGGCGCTCGCGAGCCGCGCGCCATCGCTGCTCGCGTTCCAGCTGATGTTCGGGCTGGCCGTCGGCAGCGCAACGGCAGCGATCTTCGCGCCGATGATGGCGTGCGTGACCGGCTGGTTCGACACGCACCGCAGCCTCGCGGTATCGCTCGTGTCGGCGGGTATGGGGATGGCGCCGATGACGATGTCGCCGCTCGCCGCGTGGCTCGTGTCGGCGCACGGCTGGCGCACGTCGATGCTGCTGATCGCCGTGCTGGCAGCGGTTGTGATGATTCCTGCATCGTTGCTCGTGCGGCGCGCGCCCGCGCTGGATACGGCGCACGCCGAACCGGCGAACGCAGGCGGGCCGGCGGCCGTGCCGCTGTCGGCAGGCGCCGCGCTGCGCTCGCCGCAGTTCATCGTTTTGCTGCTCACCAACTTTTTCTGCTGCGCGACGCACTCGGGCCCGATTTTCCACACGGTCAGCTACGCCGTCAGCTGCGGGATTCCGCTGATCGCCGCGGTGTCGATCTACAGCGTCGAGGGGCTCGCCGGCATGGGCGGGCGGATCGCATTCGGGCTGCTGGGCGACCGCGTTGGCGCGAAGCGCATGCTGGTCGCCGGACTGCTCGCGCAGGCGCTGGGCGCGCTCGGCTACTACTTCGTACGCACGCTCGACGGCTTCTACGCGGTCGCGACGCTGTTCGGCTTCATCTATGCGGGCGTGATGCCGCTCTACGCGGTGCTCGCGCGCGAGAATTTCCCGCTGCGGATGATGGGCACCGTGATCGGCGGGTGCGCGATGGCCGGCAGCCTCGGGATGGCGGCGGGGCCGGTCGCGGGCGGGCTGATCGTCGATGCATTCGGCAGCTACGGCTGGCTTTACGTCGGATCGTTCGCGATCGGTGTCGGCGCATGCGGCGTGGCGACGATGTTCCGGCCGTTCCCGCGCGAGCGCCGGCGGCCCGTTGCCGCGTGATCGGGCCGTGGTGAGCGACGAGTTCCGCGGGGTGACGACCGCCGGTCCGGCATGACGAAACTAAAAATATCGCGCCCGACATCGCGTGCATGCGCGGCATCGAATTCGCGCGGAGCCCGCTGCGTCGCAGCACAGCGGCAAGTCGCCGCGATCGGCACGCATGCGCGGCGATTCGTGCCCTAAAAACGCAATGTCGAACATGCATTCGAAGGGCCTGTCATACGCACGTCACCCTGCTAGAATTCGCCTGCCGCATTTGCTCCGATTGACTGATGAGATTGCTTGACGCACTGGTCGAACAACGTATCGCCGCCGCCGCCGCGCGGGGCGAGTTCGACGATTTGCCGGGTACCGGCGCGCCGCAGGCGCTGGATGACGACCTGCTCGTACCCGAGGAGGTACGCGTGGCCAACCGTATCCTCAAGAATGCGGGGTTCGTGCCACCGGCCGTCGAACAACTGCGCGCGCTGCGCAACCTGCAGGACGAATTGCAGGCGGTTAGCGACCGGGCCGCACGCTGCCGGCTGCAGGCGAAGATCCTCGCGCTCGACATGGCGCTCGAATCGCTGCGTGGCGGCCCGATGGTGATGCCGCGCGATTATTGCCGGCGCATCGCGGAACGTCTGTGCGAGCGCGGGCTCGACGATGCGTCCGCCGAAGCGGGGACGATGTGAGGGCCGACACGCTGCCTGACGCGGCCGCTGCATCTGCTGTCCCTTCCGACTCTCCCGTTCCCGAGGCCGCGCCGGTGTCGGCGCGCGACGTGCATTTCATGCGGCTCGCGCAGGCCGCCGCGGAAGAGGCGCGGGCGGCCGGCGAAGTGCCGGTCGGCGCCGTGCTCGTGCGCGGCGACGAAGTAATCGCCCGCGGTTTCAATCACCCGATCGGCGGTCACGATCCGTCTGCCCACGCGGAAATGGCTGCGCTGCGCATGGCCGCGCAGCATTTGCAGAACTACCGGATGCCGGGCTGCGAGCTGTACGTGACGCTCGAGCCGTGCCTGATGTGCGCGGGCGCGATCATGCACGCACGGATCGCGCGCGTCGTCTACGGTGCCTCCGATCCGAAAACCGGCGCATGCGGGAGCGTAATCGATGCGTTCGCGAATCCGCAGCTCAATCACCATACCGAAGTGGCTGGCGGCGTGCTCGCCGACGAATGCGGTGCGGCGCTGAAGTCGTTCTTCGCCGAGCGCCGCCGCGCGCTGCGTGAGGCCCGGCTTGCCCGCGACGCCGAAGCCGGCGCGGCATGACCGTCCCGGCCGCGGCCGTGGCCCCGAGCGGGCGGCGCGTGCGCTTCGATGAACCCGTGACGGTTCAGGCCCTCTAAGCAGGTTTGACGAACCCGATACCTTCCGCCATGTCCTTCCAGTCCGCCGCGTCGTACACCATCCGCCTGCTGGCGCCGTCCGGTTATCCGCATGATCCCGACGCGATCAATCGCGCGCTGGAGCGCCTGAGCGTGGCGCAGCATCGCATCGAGAACCTCGAGGCGACGCAGCGGCGCTTCCAGCGCTTCGGCGGCACCGACGGCGAGCGTGCCGGCGACCTGAACCGTCTGGCGGACCCGGAGCGGCCGCTGCCGGACATCGCGCTCGCGGTGCGGGGCGGCTACGGGGCCGCGCGGATCCTGCACGGCCTCGACTACCGCGGGCTCGAGCGCCGGTTGCGAGACCAGCCGATCGCGCTGGTCGGGCACAGCGACTTCACCGCAATCCAGCTCGCGTTGTACGCGAAGGCGCGCATCAAGACGTTCGGCGGCCCGATGCTGTCGGCCGACTTCGGCGCGGAGACGCCAAGCGACTTCACGATGCGGCATTTCTGGCAGACGCTGTCGCAGCCGACCACGACGATCGTCGCCGACGCGCCGCAGGTGCAGACGGCGAACGTGACGGGCACGCTGTGGGGCGGCAACCTCGCGATCCTGACGTCGCTGATCGGCACGCCGTACATGCCGGACATCGACGGCGGCATCCTGTTCATCGAGGACGTGAACGAGCAGCCGTTCCGGATCGAACGCATGATTTACCAGCTGCACCTGTCGGGGCTGCTTGCGCGCCAGCAGGCGCTCGTGCTCGGGCAGTTCACGGGTGCCCGGCCGTTCGAGTACGACAACGGCTACGACATGCAGGCGATGATCGACCAGGTGCGCTCGGTGGTCGGAATTCCCGTCGTCACGGGGCTGCAGTTCGGTCATGTGCCCGATCTGCTGACGCTGCCGTTCGGCGCCCAAGCGCAGCTCGTCGCGAACGCGCACGGTTTCCGGCTGACGCTGTCGGACTATCCGCATCTCGGTTGAGCCGGATTGGCGGATACCATCGAAAGGCGGGACTTCCGCCTTTTTCTTCAATACGATACGCAACTAACGGTCCAAAATTTCGATCCATCCAAACTGGGTCGACTTCGTGGTGTGCACCAATTTTGTCAACAAAATAACGGGCGGGTATACACCATGAACGGCCATGGACAAGCATCAAAGGCTTGTCGTGCCTGGATTTCGTGCATTGCGCACCCATTTCGTACGACCGGATGCACGCTGATTGTGCGCAATAAGCCAAAAGAATTGTTGACAATCTTTATGTCCGTCCTAGGATGAGGACCATCACACGAGGCATAACATGAACGCGCCCGATTCCCCTCCGTCCGGCACGCCCGGCCCCGAAGCGATCGCCGAGCGGATCCGCACCGCGATCCTCGAGCATCGGCTCGCGCCCGGCGCGAAGCTGACGGAGGCGCAGCTCTGCGAAGTATTCGGCGTGAAGCGCGGGACAATCCGGCAGGCACTCGCGCAGCTCGCGACCGACAAGCTGGTCGATCTCGAACCGAACCGCGGTGCGTTCGTCGCGAGTCCGACGCTGCAGGATGTGCACGAGGTGTTCGAGATGCGCCGGATCATCGAACTGGCCGTCGTCGAGCGGCTCGCGACAGGGCCGGGCGCGAAGCGGCTGAAGGGCGTCGCCGCGTTGATCGAAAAGGAACGTCGCGCGTTCGAGCGGCACGACTTCGCGGCGTGGATCCGCCTGTCGGGCGAATTCCACACGGCGCTCGCCGCGCTGGTCGGCAATGCGACGCTCTGCGAGTGCCTCGACGGGCTCGTCGCACGCTCGACGCTGATGTCGGCACTGTACGAATCGCACGGCCGCAGTCCGTGCTCGTTCGACGATCACAACGAGATCCTGGCCGCGCTGGAAGCGGGGGACGCGAAGCGGGCGGCGGCGCTGATGGCGCACCACCTGCAGCATGTCGAACTGAAGATGCTGGACCGGCCCGCGCAAGGGCAGGTCGATTTGCGCGAGGTGTTCGGCGGCGCCTGAGCGGCGACGCGAACCGGCCGCGCGCCACACGACAAGAGCAATCCAGGCCGGCGGTTTGCGCCGCCGGCCGCCAGTCCGACTCCGGGCGACGATCCGGAGCGATATCGATGACGGTGGAGCGGCCGCACGGCCGCATCAAGGAGAAGTCATGGCTCAGTTCAGTGTGGCGCACGACAGCGCGTATCCGGCGGAAGAAGGCGGCGAGGGCGGCGGCCCCGCGTTGCCGGACGGTTACAGTCCACGTCTGTACAACGAAGATTTGGCACCCCTGAAGAATCAGACATGGGGGGCATACAACATCTTCGCGTTCTGGATGTCGGACGTGCACAGCGTCGGCGGGTACGTGTTCGCGGGCAGCCTGTTCGCACTCGGTCTGACAAGCTGGCAGGTGTTGATCGCGCTGATCGTCGGCATCACGATCGTGAACCGCCTGTGCAACCTGATCGCGCGGCCGAGCCAGCAAATCGGCGTGCCTTATCCGGTCGCATGCCGCGCAACCTTCGGCGTGCTCGGCGCGAACGTGCCGGCCGTGATTCGCGGGTTGATCGCGATCGCGTGGTACGGCATCCAGACCTATCTCGCGTCCAGCGCGCTCGTGATCGTCGTGCTGAAGTTCTTTCCGCAATGGATGCCTTACGCGGACGTCCATCGCTACGGCTTTCTCGGGTTGTCGGCGCTCGGGTGGGCCGGCTTCATGCTGCTGTGGGTGCTGCAGGCATTCGTGTTCTGGAACGGGATGGAGACGATCAAGAAGTTCATCGACTTCGCCGGGCCGGCAGTCTACGTCGTGATGTTCATGCTGGCGGGCTACATGGTGTGGCGTGCGGGCTGGCGCAACATCGGGATCAACCTCGGCGGCGTCAAATATCACGGCGCGGAAGTGATTCCGGTGATGATCACGGCCGTATCGCTCGTCGTGTCGTATTTCTCGGGGCCGATGCTGAATTTCGGCGACTTCTCGCGCTACTGCCGCACGTTCGGCGACGTGAAGCGCGGCAATTTCTGGGGGCTGCCGGTCAACTTCCTCGCGTTCTCGCTCGTCACGGTGATCACCACGGCCGCGACGCTGCCGGTATTCGGAGAACTGATCACCGATCCCGTCGCGACGGTCGGCCGCATCGACCATCCGACCGCCGTGATCCTCGGCGCGCTGACCTTCACGATCGCGACGATCGGCATCAACATCGTCGCGAACTTCGTGTCGCCCGCGTTCGATTTCTCGAACGTCGCACCGCGGCTGATCAGCTGGCGCGCGGGCGGCATGCTCGCGGCCGTCGCGTCGATCTTCATCACGCCGTGGAACCTGTTCAACAATCCGGCGGTGATCCACTACACGCTCGACGTGCTCGGCGCGTTCATCGGCCCGCTGTACGGCGTGCTGATCGCCGACTTCTATCTCGTGAAGCGGGGCCGCCTCGTGCGCGACGACCTGTACACGATGTCGGAGAGCGGCAGCTACTGGTACACGGGCGGCGTGAACCGCCGCGCGCTCGCCGCGCTGTTGCCGGCCGCGGTGATTGCCGTGATCTGCGTGATGATGCCGGGCTGGGAGGCGCTCGCGAACTTCTCGTGGTTCATCGGCGCGGCGCTCGGTTTCGCGTTCTACCGGCTGCTCGTTAGCACGAAGTCGTGAGGAGCGCGCGATGAAGATCAAGCTGATCAATCCGAATACGACGCAGCGGATGACCGATGCGATGGGCCGCTGCGCGCGCGAGGTCGCGGCCGCGGGCACGGCGATCGTCGCGGTGAGCCCGCCGATGGGGCCGCCGTCGATCGAAGGCTATTACGACGAGGCGCTCGCGACGCCCGGGCTGCTCGCCGAGATCGCGCAGGGCGAGCGTGACGGCTTCGATGCGTACGTGATTGCGTGTTTCGGCGATCCCGGACTGTACGCGGCGCGCGAGGTCGCCCGCGGGCCCGTGATCGGGATCGCGGAGGCGGCGATGCACGCGGCGAGCGTGCTCGCGCCGGGCTTCTCGGTCGTCACGACGCTTGCGCGCACCTGCGGGATGGCGTGGCATCTCGCCGAACGCTACGGGATGAAGCGGTTCTGCCGCAACGTACGCGCGACCGACGTCGCGGTGCTCGAGCTCGACCGGCCAGGTTCGGCCGCACGGCGGATCATCGTCGACGAATGCCGGCGCGCGCTCGACGAGGACGGCGCCGACGCGATCGTGCTCGGCTGCGCGGGGATGGCCGAATTCGCGCACGAGATCGAGCAGCAGATCGGCGCGCCGGTGGTCGAGGGCGTCACGGCAGCCGTGAAATGGGCCGAGGCGCTCGTGTCGCTGCGCCTCGCGACCGCGAAGCGCGGCGATTATGCGCGGCCGCTGCCGAAGCGCTATGACGGCGAATTCGCACGCTTCAGCCCGCCGGACGACGCGTCGGCAGCCGTGCCGCCGGACGCCGCCGCGCGCAACGGCAACGGCGTGGGGGAACCCGGGCCGGATTTGCCGCAGCCGCACATACACTCCGTCTGACACGCACTATCTGCGCGGCTGTATGGGCGCGTATGAACCTTTTCGCTACACTGGGCCGTCATCGCATCGGCCCGCGCGGCCGGCCTCCGGCGCCTGCGCCGGCCGATGCGAACCCATTATTTCAGCGCGCTTTCGCCGCATTTCGAACCCATGTCACTCGATCCCAACTATCCTCGCGACCTGATCGGCTACGGCCGCCATCCCGTGCAGGCGAACTGGCCCGGGCGCGCCCGTGTTGCCGTGCAATTCGTGCTGAATTACGAGGAGGGCGGCGAGAACTGCGTGCTGCACGGCGATCCGGGCTCCGAACAGTTCCTGTCCGAAATCGTCGGCGCGGCCGCGTATCCAGACCGCCACATGAGCATGGAATCGATCTACGAGTACGGGTCGCGTGCGGGCGTGTGGCGCATCCTGCGCGAATTCGAGAAGCGCGGGCTGCCGCTGACGGTGTTCGGTGTCGGCATGGCGATCGAACGTCATCCGGAGCTTGCGCGTGCGTTCGTCGAACTCGGTCACGAGATCGCGTGCCACGGCTGGCGCTGGATTCACTACCAGAGCATGACGCCCGAGCTCGAGGCCGAGCACATGCGACTCGGGATGGAAGCGATCGAGCGCGTGACGGGCGAGCGTCCGCTCGGCTGGTACACCGGCCGCGACAGCCCTAACACGCATCGTCTCGTCGCCGAATACGGCGGCTTCCTGTACGACTCCGACAACTACGGCGACGATCTGCCGTTCTGGATGGACGTCGAAGTGTCGGGCGGCGGTACGACGCCGCAGCTGATCGTGCCGTACACGCTCGACACGAACGACATGCGCTTCGCGACGCCGCAGGGCTTCAACACGGGCGATCACTTCTTCCAGTATCTGCGCGACGCGTTCGACGTGCTGTACGCGGAGGGCGACGATGCGCCGAAGATGCTGTCGATCGGCATGCACTGCCGGCTGCTGGGCCGGCCTGGGCGTTTCCGCGGGCTGCAGCGTTTCCTCGATCACATCGAGAAGCACGATCGCGTATGGGTGACGCGCCGTGTCGATATCGCGCGTCACTGGCGCGAACATCATCCGTATCAGCCCAATCATCGAAACGAAGGGAAAGCATGAAGGCGATGCGTTACACGTTGGAGCAACTGAACACGATGGCGCCGGGCGCATTCGTCGCGGCGCTGTCCGGGATCTTCGAACATTCGCCGTGGGTGGCCGAGGTTGCGGCGGGCAAGCGGCCGTTCGCGAGCATCGACGCGCTGCACCGGACGATGTCGGACGCGGTCGAAACCGCAGGCGACGCGCGCCAGCTCGCGCTGATCAACGCCCACCCGGAACTGGCCGGCAAGGCCGCGGTGCGCGGCGAGCTGACGGCCGAGTCGACGCGCGAGCAGAGCGGCGCGGGCCTCGACCAGTGCACGCAGGAAGAGTTCGACAAGCTGTTGACGCTGAACCGCACGTATCGCGAGAAATTCGGTTTCCCGTTCATCCTCGCGGTGCGCGGCTACGACCGCCACGGCATCATCGCGAACTTCGAGTCGCGCGTGAATCATTCGCGCGACGAGGAATTGCGCGCCAGCCTCGACCAGATCTACCGGATCGCACGCTTTCGCCTCGACGACCTGATCGACGCGTGACACCGCAACGCGGGCTGCTGCGTCGCAGCGGCCCGATCGCATCACTGAAACAAGGAAACATCATGGCTGTTCCGCTTCTCGATCCCGATGCCCCCGATTTCACGCGGCGCTACGTGAACCTTGCCGACCCGCGTCTCGGCGCGCAGGCGCTCGAGGCGAGCGACGACTTCTTCGCGCCGAAGGAGCGGATGCTGAACCCGGAGCCGGCGGTGTTCATCCCGGGCAAGTACGACGACCATGGCAAGTGGATGGACGGCTGGGAGACGCGCCGCAAGCGGACGACGGGCTACGACTGGTGCATCGTCAAGCTCGCGCGGCCGGGCGTGATCAAGGGTTTCGACATCGACACGAGCCATTTCACCGGCAACTTCCCCCCGGCCGCATCGGTCGAGGCCGCTTTCGTGGCCGACGGCGCGCCGACGCACGCGACCGAGTGGGTCGAGATCGTGCCGTCGACGACGCTGCAGGGCAACAGCCATCACTACGTCGCGGCAAGCGACGCACGTGCGTTCACGCATCTGCGCGTGAACATCTACCCGGACGGCGGCATCGCGCGCCTGCGCGTGTACGGTCAGCCGCAACTCGACTGGGCGGGCGCGAGCGCGACCGAGCTGTTCGACCTCGCAGCGATGGAAAACGGCGGCTACGTGGTGGCCGCGAACAACCAGCACTTCGGCGTCGCGTCGAACCTGCTGCTGCCCGGCCGCGGCGTGAACATGGGCGACGGCTGGGAAACGCGCCGCCGCCGCGAACCGGGCAACGACTGGGCGATCATCGCGCTCGCGCAGCCGGGCGTGATCCGCAAGATCGAAGTCGATACCGCGTTCTTCAAGGGCAACTATCCGGACCGCTGCTCGATCCAGGCGGCGTATGTGTCCGGCGGCACCGACACCTCGCTGATTACGCAATCGATGTTCTGGCCGGTGCTGCTCGGCGAGCAGAAGCTCCAGATGGACAAGCAGCATTACTTCGAACAGGACATCGCATCGCTGGGCCCGGTGACCCACGTGCGCCTGAACATCATTCCGGACGGCGGCGTGTCGCGCTTGCGTCTGTGGGGGACGCTGGACAAATGAAGACGCTTGCAATCGAACCGCTGACCAAAGCAGCATTCGCACCGTTCGGCGACGTGATCGAGACCGAAGGCGCGAAGCAGATTCCGATCAATCTCGGCACGACGACCCGCTTTCACGATCTCGCGAACGTCGACGTGGCGGATGAAAACGGCCGCACGCTCATCAACCTGTTCCGCGGCCAGCCGCGCACGCTGCCGTTCGAAGTGAAGATGCTCGAGCGCCATCCGCTTGGCAGCCAGGCGTTCGTGCCGCTGAACGACCAGCCGTATCTGGTCGTCGTCGCGCCCGCCGGCGATCTCGATCCTTCGAAGATTCGCGCGTTCGTGACGAGCGGGTGGCAGGGCGTCAACTACGCGAAGGGCGTGTGGCATCACCCGTTGATCGCGCTGGGCGGCGTCAGCGACTTCATCGTCGTCGATCGCGGCGGCGACGGGTTGAACCTGAACGAGCAGGACCTGCCTGAATCGCTGTGGCTCACCGAGGACGCGCTCGATGCAGTGACGGCCTGAGTTTGAACCTGCGTTGTCCGGCGAGCCCGCGCATGATGCGCGGGCTTTGTTCGTTTTGGGGCCGCGCGCCGAGACTTGGCATATTCCGTATCGTTGGTTCGCCGCGAAGGCCGGGACCGGTATCTTGAGCGCTTTGTCGGCCCGTCGGGCCGATGTGTTCCGGATCCTCCAACGTCGTCCTCGCCCCACGAACATCCCGACATGAACCGAAGAATCCCGATCGTCGCGGCCGCTGCAATGGCGGCGGCCGTGCTGACGCTCGCCGGCTGCGGCGGCAGCGACGGCGACGTCTTCGCCGCGACAGGCACGAACGCAGCGCGCAGCGCGAATCCGCTCGCGACACCCGACCAGATTGCCGCAGAAAAGCTCGCGCTCGAGCTGGTGAACGCGCCTGCGGTCGTGCAGGCGAAGGCGACGCTGAAGGCGCAATGGCTGGCCGCCGCCCAGGCGGTCGGCGGCGTACCGGACGAGTCGCTCGCCTATCTGCAGACGGCTGTCGATGAATCGGCGATGTCGAGCGCACTTGCGATCACGAACCAGGACCCGAATGCACCGAAGATGATCTCGGGGCTTGCCGCGCCGCACAAGTGGTTCGGCATCGACGTACCCGGCTCGCGCACGACGTTCGACAATCCGGACACGATTTATCGGAGCTTTCCGGTCGACCCCGCGCTGCGTTACGTGATTCGCGGCAGGGTGCATCGCGACGGACCGGTCGACAGCAACGTCAGCCTGTGGGATGGCCGTCACACGACGCTGTCGAATCTGAGCGGCGATCAACTGCGCGTCGAAGCGGACGGCGGCTTCGTCATCACCGCCGATTCGGGCGCGGCGGACGGCACCGGCAATCACGTTACGTTGCCGACGACGGCGTCGTCGTTTTTCATTCGCGATACCGTTGGTGAATGGGGCGTGCAGCAATTCGACGATCTGTCCGTCGAACGCGTGTCAGGCGCTTCGACGGCAGCGGCGCCGACCAGGCACGACATGATCGCCAGGTTGGCCGCGCAAGTCGCCAATGGCGGCACGTTCGCCGGCTACAACGCGCTCGCGAACGCACAGCCGGTCAATACAATTCCGCCCGTGTCGCTCGGCGGTTCCGCCGGACGCCTGTCGACGCAGGCGGCCACCTACAGCGCATTCCGGATTGCCGACGACGAAGCGCTGGTGGTGCAGGTCGACCTTGGCGGCGCGAAGTACTTCATCGCACCCGCATACGGCCGCTGGCTGATCACGACCGACTACGTCGATCACACGCAGTCGTTGAACAATCGCCAGGCGGTGGCGAATCCGGATGGTACGTTCACGTTCGTCGTGTCACCGACCGATCCGGGCGTCTACAACTGGGTGGATACGGTCGGCATCCACGCAGGCTTTCTGAACCTGCGCTGGCAGGGTGTGCCCGCGGCGTCGACCGGCGCGGCGCCGTCCGCGCATGCGACGCTCGTGAAGCTGGCGAACCTGCGCTCGGTCCTGCCTGCGACGATGCGTTATGTCACGCCGGCGGAGCGGGCCGCTCAGCTTGCTGCACGCAAGGCAAGCTACGCGTCGCGTTATGCGGCGGGCTGACCGTGCGGCTCGACGTTGCCGTCGGGGCGGCACGACCACGTAAAAAAAACAGGCCCGCCGAAGCGGGCCTGTCGTTCAGGCGACGTGCAAACGTAGCGCTTACTTCGCCGCGCCACCCTCGAACCACGCGGCGAGCTTCACGCGCTCGTCGTCGGTCATGTGCGTGACGTTGCCGATCGGCATCGCCTTCAGGCGCACGGCCTGTTCGTAGATTCGCTGCGCGTTTTTCGATACTTCGTCGGGCGTATCGAACATCACGCCGGCGGGCGCACTGCCCATCAGCGTCGGCTTCGCCGAGTGACACTCGACACAGCGCTGCTGCAGGATCGGCATGATGTCGTTGATCGCGACCTTCGGTGCGTTCGCCGCCTGCGCTTCCGGCGCGACCGGCTTCGGCATCGTCCACACCAGCGCGCCCGACAGCAGCGCGACGCCGCCGATCGGCAGGTACCACAGCTGCTGACCGCGGTGACGCATCACGAAGAACTGGCGGATCAGCGCGCCAGCCAGCATGATCAGCACGAGCACGACCCAGTTGAACTTGTTCGTGTAGGTCATCGCATAGTGGTTCGACAGCATCGCGAACACGACCGGCAGCGTGAAGTACGTGTTGTGCACCGAACGCTGCTTGCCGCGCTTGCCGTAGATCGGGTTCGGCTCTTCGCCCTTGAGCATCTTGTCGACCATCTTGCGCTGGCCGGGGATGATCACGAAGAACACGTTCGCCGACATGATCGTCGCGAGCATCGCGCCGACGATCAGGTACGCCGCGCGGCCAGCGAAGATGTGGCAGGCGAGGTAAGCGGCGATCACGACGTAGACGCCGACGCAGATGCCGAGCACGCGATCGTTGGTGCCGAGGATCCGGCACAGCGAGTCGTAGACGATCCAGCCGGCCGCGAGGAAGCCGAGTGCGGATGCGACTGCGACGACGGGGCCCATGTCGAGCACGCTCTTGTCGATCAGGTACGTGTTCGGTGCGAGCAGGTACAGCACGAAGAACAGCGAGAAGCCCGACAGCCACGTCGTGTACGACGGCCACTTCGACCAGTGCAGGTCCTCGGGCATTTCCGGCGGGGCGACCGTGTACTTCTGCATGTTGTAGAAGCCGCCGCCGTGCACGTGCCACAGCTCGCCGAACACCCCGCGCTTGCGCTGGTTCGCGTCGGTCGGCGGTTTCAGGCTGTTGTCCAGTGCGACGAAATAGAACGACTCGCCGATCCACGCGATGGCGACGATGACGTGCAGCCATCGCAGCGCGAGGTTCAGCCAGTCGGTGATGAAGCCTTCCATGAAACTCCTCCAGACTCAATTCGTTGTGTTTGATGCGGGGCGCCGATGCGTGTGTCAGCTGCCGCGATAGGTGCTGTACGACCACGGCGACACGAGCAGCGGCACGTGGTAGTGCGATGCAGTGTCCGCGATGCCGAAGCGCAGCACGACGCGGTCGACGAAGCGCGGTTCCGGCACCTTCACGCCGAGCGACGCGAAGTAGTCGCCGGCATGGAACACGAGTTCGTATTCGCCGGCGGCGAGTGCCGCGCCTTCGAGCAGCGGTTCGTCGCAGCGGCCGTCGCTATTGGTCAGCACGGTCTTGATCGCGCGGCGCGATTCGCCGTCGAGCGCGTAGAGGTCCACCTTGATGGCGGCGCCAGGGCGACCGTGTGCCGTATCGAGTACGTGGGTAGTGAGCTTTCCCATTCGCAGTTGTCCTTGTGTGAATGCGAGGTTCGGCGGCAGCTCGATCCATTGACTGTGCGGCGGATCGAGGCTCCACGTCACGTGGCTACATACCCGTCGGCGAGATTGAAGCGAGCGCCGTGCAGGCATTGTAAAAAGGTTCCCCGCGCAAATACGGGCGCGATATCAAAGATAATGCGCCGCGCATGAACGGCTGTCGACGGTCGCCGGGCATCCGGTTGCGGCAGCGGATCGCCTCGCATTACCGCGGCTGGCGCGGCCTGCGCGCGGCGTAACATATCGGATCCGTGAAGCGCGGTATTCCGGATCGCGCATTGTGCGCGGCGCGCGCTTGCGCGATGCTGCGGCCGTGCGCGTCGGGCTCAAGTCCGCGTGTACCCCGAAGACGGCATGCACGCCGGGTAACCGGGCCAGCGCGTTCGAACGGACGCAGGCACCGGGGCGTGCCGCGAATCAGCGTTCGAACGGCTTTGTGATGGCCTCCGGGAGCGGTTCCCGGGGGCGGAACGACGCGGAGAACGCATGAACCTCGAGCAGCACGCCGGCGCACGCGCGCCGCACCCATCCTCATCCCGCCCGAAAACCCTGCTGGTCAAGCACGCCGACGTGCTCGTGACCATGGATGACGCGCGTCGCGAACTGCGCGATGCCGGGCTGTACATCGAAGACAACCGGATCGTCGCGGTCGGCTCGAGCGCCGAGCTGCCCGACACGGCCGACGAAGTGCTCGACCTGCGCGGCCACCTCGTGATCCCCGGGCTCGTGAACACGCACCACCACATGTACCAGAGCCTCACGCGCGCGGTGCCGGCGGCGCAGAACGCGGAGCTGTTCGGCTGGCTTACGAACCTGTACCGGATCTGGGCGCATCTGACACCGGAGATGATCGAAGTGTCGACGCTGACCGCGATGGCCGAGCTGCTGCAGTCGGGTTGCACGACGTCGAGCGACCATCTGTACATCTATCCGAACGGCAGCCGCCTCGACGACAGCATCGGCGCCGCGCACCGGATCGGCATGCGCTTTCACGCGAGCCGCGGCGCGATGAGTGTCGGCCAGCGCGACGGCGGGCTGCCGCCGGATTCGGTCGTCGAGCGCGAGCCCGACATCCTGCGCGACGCGCAGCGCCTGATCGAGACCTATCACGACGAAGGCCGCTACGCGATGCTGCGCGTGGTCGTTGCGCCGTGCTCGCCGTTTTCGGTGAGCCGCGGCCTGATGCGCGACGCGGCCGTGCTCGCACGCGACTACGGCGTGTCGCTGCACACACATCTGGCCGAGAACGCCAACGACATCGCGTACAGCCGCGAAAGGTTCGGGATGACGCCCGCCGAATACGCGGAAGATCTCGGCTGGGTCGGCCACGACGTGTGGCACGCGCACTGCGTGCAACTCGACGATGCGGGCATCGGGCTGTTCGCGCGCACCGGCACCGGCGTCGCGCATTGTCCGTGCTCGAACATGCGGCTCGCGTCCGGTATCGCGCCGGTGAAGAAAATGCGGCTTGCGGGTGTGCCCGTCGGCCTCGGCGTCGACGGTTCCGCGTCGAACGACGGCGCGCAAATGGTCGCGGAAGTGCGTCAGGCGCTGCTGCTGCAACGGGTCGGCTTCGGACCCGATGCGATGACTGCACGCGAGGCGCTCGAGATTGCGACGCTCGGCGGCGCGAAGGTGCTGAACCGCGACGACATCGGCGCGCTGAAGCCCGGCATGGCTGCGGACTTCGCCGCATTCGACCTGCGCCAGCCGCTGTTCGCGGGCGCGCTGCACGATCCGGTCGCGGCGCTGGTGTTCTGCGCGCCGTCGCAGACGGCGTACACGGTGGTGAACGGGAAGGTGGTGGTACGTGAAGGGCGCGTCGCGACGCTCGATCTGCCTCCGATCATCGAACGTCACAACGCGCTCGCGCACGCGCTGGTGGAAGCGTCGCGCTGATGCATCGGCGGGGCGGTCCCGCCGGCCGTTGCGCGGCGCGCGCGCACCGCGGGCCGCCGACTGCGGCCGCCACCGGCCGCGCAGCGCACCGGGTCATTGCGCGACCGCACGACCGGTGCGCGCGGCGCGCGCCGGATGCGATCACGCCTCGATCAGCGTGCGGGTCGCTTCCGCGACGAGGCCGCGCAGCCAGCGCACTTCGTCGGAGTAGTGGCAGCGTTCGTGCCACAGCTGGTAGTACTGCATCGGCGGGAAATCGAGCGGCGCCGGCACGACCGACAGCGGCAGGAACTTCGCGTAATGATCGGCGAACAGGCGCGTCGTCGTGAAGATCAGGTCGGACTTCACCAGCACGTACGGTGCGAGGTTGAAGTACGGCAGCGTGACGACCACGTGGCGCTTGAGCCGTTCGCGCGCGAGGTGCACGTCGATCGCGCCGCGCTGGCCGACCGAGTACGGCGTCGGCGCGAGATGCGGCGCGTTCAGGTACTGGTCGAGCGTGAGCCCGCCGCGCTTCGCGAACGGGTGCGTATTGCTCATCAGGCAGACGATTTCGTCGACGAACAGATTCGACAGGTGCAGTTGCTCGGGCGGCTCCGGCCAGTTGCCGACGACGATGTCGAGCTTGCCGTCTTCCAGCGCGAGCTCGTAGTCGAACGCGGGGCCGAGCGAGTGAAACTCGAGTGTCGCATTCGGCGCGGCCTGGCGGAATCGTTCGACGACCGTCGGCACGAACAGCACGTTCAGGTAGTCGGGACAGCCGATCCGATAGCAGCGGATCGACGTGGCCGGATCGAAATTGTGCTGTTGAAACTTGATGCGCTCGATTTCGCGCAGCGCATTCTGCACCGGCTCGAGCAGGCGCAGTCCGTATTCGGTCGGGACCATGCCGGACTTGCCGCGCACCAGCAGCGGGTCGCCGGTGATGTCGCGCAGGCGCCGCAGTGCGGCGCTGATCGCCGGCTGCGACTGGTTCAGTTTGACGGCCGCGCGCGTGACGCTGCGCTCCATCAACAAGGTGTGCAAGACGCGCAAGAGGTACGTGTCGATCGCCTCGCGTTGCTGACTCATGGTTTCTCCAGTTTATATGTCCGGGCTGATCGAGGGGGGAGGTGGGTATATGGTTTTTAATATGAACGAAAACCAGCGTCAAGAGATGGATACCCGCAGACGCTCACCGGCCGGGCCTCGCGAAGAAGGCCGAACGGGTGGAATGCAGGCGGACGCGACGTCGTGCGGATGCGCGTTGCACGCATCCGGCAGGTCCGGCGCCGCGCGTGACGCGCGCGGCGCGTCAGTCGTCGATGCGCATGCCGACCTTCAGCGTGACCTGCCAGTGGATCACCTGGTCGCCTTCGATGTGGCCGCGCGTTTCGGTCACCTGGAACCAGTGCAGGTTGTGCAGCGTCTTGCCTGCTTTCGAGATCGCGTTGCGGATGGCGTCGTCGCACGATTGCCGCGACGAGCCGGTCAGTTCGATCAGCTTGTAGACGTGGTCGCTCATGATGCGCTCCCTGTGATGTCGACGTGTGTCGATGTGTGCAGCCGGTGCAAGGTGCGGGCCCGCAGCGGCGCCGCGCGTGTCCGGCTTCTTGAGTGATAGGTATGATGGGCGCCAAGTGCAACCCAAATTGGAGACGAGGACGATCGTGGAAGTCGGATTTTGCGGACCGGGATTGATGGGCGCGCCGATGATTCGGCATTTGCTGGCCGCGGGCCATCGGGTCAGCGTATGGAACCGCACGCGCGGCAAGGCCGAAGCGCTGGAACAGGACGGCGCTCAGGTGGTCGACACGCCGCGCGAACTGGCCGAGCGCGTCGATACGGTGTTCGTATGCGTGCTCGACGGCCGTGCGGTTGGCGATGTCGTATTCGGCGAACACGGCCTCCTTGCCGGCGATGCGAATGCGCGCCGGCTGACGCGCATCGTCGACCATTCGAGCATTGCACCCGCCGCGACGCGCGACTATGCGGCGCGCGCGGCCGCACTGAACGTCGGCTGGATCGATGCCCCGGTGTCGGGCGGTGTGCCCGGCGCGCAAGCAGGCACGCTCGCGGTGATGGCGGGCGGCGCTGCGGCCGACCTCGACGCGGTGCGACCGTTGATCGACACGTACGCGTCACGCATTACGCACATGGGCGGCGCCGGCGCGGGCCAGACCGCGAAGCTGTGCAACCAGGCGATCGTCACCGCGACGGTGACCGCGATCGCCGAGGCGGTCGGGCTCGCGCAGGCAAGCGGCATCGATGCCGCTCGCCTGGCCGATGCACTCGCGGGCGGCTGGGCGGATTCGGTGCTGTTGCAGACGTTCGTGCCGCGGATGACGTCGGGCGGCCACCCGTCGATCGGCGCGCTTGCCACGTTTCAGAAGGACGTCGATGCAATTGCCGACGCGGCGCGGGACACGGGCGCGGTGATGCCGGTATCGGCGACGGTGCAGCAGGTATTGCGGCTGGGGGCGGCGCAAGGACTGGCCGGTGCCGATTTCGCCGCGTTCATCGACATCGTGCGGCCAGGCCACCGGCGCGGCGGGGCGTGATGATCGCGGCAACGGCGAAACGGGAAACCTGAATGGCCGATGGGCCGCGCGGAGGCGGCCCATCGTGTCGGTATCGTCAGCCGAGTGAACGCGGTGTCGTGTCGCCTGCGTTCTGACGCCCGAGGCCGCCGCGCAGGCTCGCCTTCGTGCCTGCACCAAATTCGGGCAGGATGCGCGCGCGGGCGCGGCTCGCGAATACGAGGAAGCCGAAGCCGTTCGCCTCATACCAGTAGCCGCCGTTCTCGAGGCCGTCGAGCGGCTGCTCGAGTGCGTTGGCGATCGATTCGATGCAGCGTTTGCGCAATTCGGCGATGGCCGGGTAGGGCGGCTGCGCGCCGCGCACGCTGCACAGGAGCACGTCGAGGCCGGGCAGCACATGCGCGTAGAGGACGGGTTCGTCCTGCGCACGAGCGCGGGCAATCTTGGTGTCGAGCTGTGCGAACGGTTTCGCGTGACGCAATACCGCGAGGAATGACTCCTGGCCATCCTGTTGCGCACGTCGACGTTTTTTCGGGAAGGACATAAACACTCGCCTCAAAAACAATTGCAAGAAATGCGGCACTTTCATGCGACCCACTCCCGGCTATGTACGCCGCATGTCGATCCTTTATAGCACACGAAAATGCTGCACTCGTGCGGTACGACGATCAATGTCTCCCGTCGACCCGCCTGCCACGATGATCGACACAGCCAGCGTCTTGGCGCCCGTACTGTCGTTTAGTCTCCATCATAGACCTGCTTTTCCCGCGCGTGCATTCGCGCGTCACAAAAAAGTGTGAAGGCCCGCTTGCGGCGACGCACGATGCGTGCCCGTGAAAAACGAAAAGGCCCGCACGTGGCGGGCCCGGCGACTGCGGCGTGGCGCGATGCTCAGCGCTGCTTGAGCGAATCGCGGATCTCGCGCAGCAGCAGCACGTCTTCCGGCGTCGCGGCCGGTGCGGCTGCTTCCGGCTTGCGCAGCTTGTTGATGAATTTCACCATCAGGAAAATGATGAACGCCAGGATCACGAAGTTGATCGCCACGGTGATGAACGAGCCGTAGCCGAATACGGCGACGCCCGCGGCCTGCAGGTCCTTGAACGAATCGGGATTACCCTTGAACGACGGCGGGATGGTGCCGAGCAGAACGAACTTGTTCGAGAAATCCAGACCGCCGGTCAGTACGCCGATCACCGGCATGATCAGGTCTTTTACGACCGAGTCGACGATCTTCGAGAATGCGCCACCGATGATCACGCCGACGGCGAGATCCATCACGTTGCCTTTGACGGCGAACTCCTTGAATTCCTTGATTATGCTCATGAGCGGCTTTCTCCTGGTTGGGCGACGGGAGGCGTGCCGCGACGCGCAGGGCTGCGAAGCGTCTGGTGGGATCGGAGGCACGCCGATGTGCCGCATGATAGCGAACGTGCCCCATTGCCGGTAGCCCATCTTGAAATGATTGACAAATCAGGGGGGCGGCCCGAGCGGAATTGACAGGAAGCGCGGAGTACACGACAGCGGGCGCCGCGTGACAGGCCGGCGCCCGCATGCTCGATGCTCAGGTGTTGTCGTCGGTCCAGCCGTCGTCGTTGCTGCCGAGATCGACGCCGCCGCCGTTGCCGTCGCTCCAGTTCGAATCGTCGCCGCGGCCGAGGTCGAAGCCCGGATCGTTGCTTTCCTGGCGCCGGCGCTGATCGTCGACGATCACGTCGCGTTCGACCACGCGCTCGCGGCCGCCGGACATCGCTTCGCCGAGCAGCACGCCGGTCAGCAGCCCGCCCATGCCGCCACCGAAACCACCGCCTTGCTGGATTACGACAGGCGGCTGCTGTTGCGGATACTGCGGCGGATATGGCTGTTGCGGGTACGGTGGCTGCTGATACGGCTGGCCTTGCGCGCCGGTCACGCGATCTGCTTCCTGCGCGTACACGGAGCCGCTGCCGCTTGCAGGCGCCGCCGGTTGCGCGGCCGGATCGGGCCGGCCTTCGACGCGCGCCTTCACGCTCGCATGACGCTGTTCGAGTTCGTCGAGCCGATAGGGCGGCACCGGGTTCTTGCCGTTGGAAAGCGTTTCGACGAGCGTACGTGCGTCGTTCTCGATGCCTTCGAGCTCGCCGGTGAGCGCGGCGGCGCCGGGCGCCGTCGACAGCTTCGCATCGAGCTTCAGCGGACGGATGTCGTTCAGTACGTCGGTCGCGCGCTTTAACTGCGTGCGGCGTTCGTCGTCGGCGCGGCCGTCGTCGGCCTTGCGCGCACGCCGCAGCGTCCAGCGCAGCACCAGCGCGACGATCGCGACGATCAGCCCGAGGCCGATCCACATGCCGGTCGACGGGCCATGTTTAGCCGGCGGCACCGTCGGCGCGAGCGACGATTGCAACGCACCGCTCTGTGTCGCGGCCGGCGCGTTGCCCGCGATGCGCGCGGCATCCGCGCGAATGCGCGATTCGGTCTGCGCGAAGCGCGTCGCGTCGGTGAAGCGCAATTGCGGATCGAGCGACTTCGCTTTCTGCAGCTGTGCGAGTGCGTCGGATGCGCGGCCTTCACGGTCCAGCACCTGCGCGTACAGGTAGCGCGCATGCGCGTTGTTCGGATGGGCGTCGATGACTTGCGACAGCTGCGTGTCGGCGCGCTGCCAGTCGCGTTGTGCGATCGACTGCTCGACTTGCTGCAGCGACGGGACCGCAAATGCGGCGGACGACAGCAGCATCAGCGAGAAGCCAAGTGCGGCGAGAGATTTCTTCATGGTCGAACCGGGCGCGAGCGCCCGTCTCCTGACGATCGGTGCGCGCCGCGGCCCCAATGGGCAGCGGCGCGGTGGCCGTTACTGCGCGGGCGCGTCGAGCTGCTTCTTCAGCGCGGCGAGGCGGTCCTCGACCGACGGGCCCTTGTTCAGCGCGGCGAGCTTGTCGTCGAGCGCCTTGCCGCTCGACGTGTCGGCCGAATTCAGGCGTGCGTCCGAGCGTGCGTTCTGCAGCGCGACCTTGTCCTCGAGCTTCTGGAAGTCTTCTGACAGGTTCTTGCCGCCGATGCCGCCCAATGCGCTTGCCGCGACGTCCTTCGCCTGCGCGATTTCCTGCTTCGCCTGCAGGATGTTCGAGCGTGCGTTCAGGTCGTTGCGGCGCTGACGCATGTCGGCGATCTGCCCCTTCAGCTTCTCGACCGACGGTTCGAGGGTGGCGAGTTCGGCCGCGAGCGCGTCGCGTTCGGCTTCGGCGTTAGCCTGTGCGGCGAGCGCCTCGCGCGCGAGCGCTTCGTCGCCGGCCTGCAGGGCGCGCTTGGCGCCGTCCTCGTACTTCTTCACCTTGTCGTCGGCTGCATCGCGCTTGCTGCGCTGGGTCGCGACCTGTGCTTCGATCTCGATCAGCGAATTCTCGGCGCGGCCGATGCTGTCGTCGAGCTCCCGCACGATCTGCCGTGCGTCGCGCGACGGATCCTGTACCGAGTCGGCCGCGTCGTTCAGCAGGCCTTTGATCGTGCGCGAAATAGAGTCGAAAAGCGACATGAAATCCTCCGTGGTTGAAAGGCGCCGCGTGAGCGGCAGTGCCCGTCGCGAATCGGATCCGACCCGCGTGAGCTGGCGGATATTACACCGCCGGCCCCTTAAATACGGCTTAAGCGCGGCAGTTCAAGCGGTGCGTGCACCGCGCATGCGAACCTTTCGCACCTGAAAGAAACGCCGCCGCGTGCGCACGGTTGCATGCCCATCATAGGCCGAGCAGGCGGCCAATACGTTCGACCCTTCACGCTCGCGCGGGAATTTTTACAAAAAATCGCGAAGCCGCCCGGTCGATTTCATTAAAATGCGCTGTCACGTCGCGGGAACGGATCGCCGCGCGGCGCGGTCTGTCGACGTGACAGTTGCCAGATGCACCCACTCTGATTCATCCGCTTGCATTTCCGCATGCGTCCGAGGGCACCTCGTCTGCCCGCCATTCCGACATGCCAATTATCAAACGACCGTCTTCTCCTTCCGACCGGAACGAACCTCACTACACGTTGCGCCGTTCGCCGTCGGGCGCCTATTACCCCGATGACGACCACGGCGACGATCGCGGCGCGCAGCAGCGCCGCGCAAGCGGGAGCGGCGGCCGTCCCTCGTTCGGCTCGCGCGTCGCGCTGTGGTTCGTCGGCCTGTTCGCGACGCTCGCGGTCGTCGGCGCGCTGATCGTCGGCTATGCGCTCGTCGTGATGGCGCCGCAACTGCCGTCGCTCGATGCGCTGACCAACTATCAGCCGAAGGTGCCGCTGCGCGTGTTCTCGGCGGATCACGTGCTGATCGGCGAGTTCGGCGAGGAGCGCCGCAGCCTCGTGCGCTTCCAGGACATCCCCGACGTGATGAAGAAAGCGGTGCTCGCGATCGAGGACTATCGCTTCTACGAACACGGCGGCGTCGATTTCCTCGGCATCCTGCGCGCGGGCGTGGCCGACCTGATGCACGGCGGCGCGCGCCAGGGCGCGAGCACGATCACGATGCAGGTCGCGCGCAACTTCTTCCTGTCGAGCGAGAAGACCTACACGCGCAAGATCTACGAAATGCTGCTCGCGTACAAGATCGAGCGCGCGCTGACGAAGGACCAGATTCTCGAGCTGTACATGAACCAGATCTATCTGGGCCAGCGCTCGTACGGCTTCGCGGCCGCAGCGCGCGTGTATTTCGGCAAGGACCTGAAGGACATCACGCTCGCCGAAGCGGCGATGCTCGCGGGGCTGCCGAAGGCGCCGTCCGCGTATAACCCGGTCGTCAATCCGAAGCGCGCGAAGGTGCGCCAGGAGTACATCCTGAAGCGCATGCTCGAAATCGGCTACATCACGCAGCCGCAGTACGACCAGGCGGTGAAGGAAGAGATCCACGTGCGCACGCCGGGCAACCAGTACGCGGTGCACGGCGAATACGTCGCCGAGATGGTGCGGCAAATGATGTACCAGCAGTACAAGGACGAAACCTACACGCGCGGGCTGACCGTCACGACCACGATCAACTCGGCCGACCAGGAAGCGGCATATCAGGCCGTGCGCCGCGGCATTCTCGATTACGAGCGCCGCCATGGCTATCGCGGGCCGGAAGGTTCGATCAACCTGCCGGCGGCCGGAGACGAGCGCGACGAGGCGATCGACGACGCGCTCGCCGATCACCCGGATAACGGCGACCTGCAATCGGCGGTGGTGCTGTCGGCGTCGCCGAGCGCGGTCGACGTGCAGTTCGTCGGCGGCGCGACGACGACGATCGGTCCGGCCGGGCTGCGCTTCGTGTCGGGCGCGCTGAGCCCGCGCGCGAACGCGACGCTGCGCATCAAGCCGGGCTCGATCGTGCGCGTGATGAAGGATGGCAAGACGGGTTGGCAGGTCGTGCAGCTGCCGCAGGTCGAAGGCGCGCTCGTCGCGATCGCGCCGCAGGACGGTGCGATCCGCTCGCTCGTCGGCGGCTTCGATTTCAACAAGAGCAAGTTCAACCATGTGACGCAGGCGTGGCGCCAGCCGGGTTCATCGTTCAAGCCGTTCATCTATTCGGCGTCGCTCGACAAGGGGATGGGGCCGGCGACGATCATCAACGACGCGCCGCTGTACTTCCCGCCTAGCGTGCCGGGCGGCACTGCATGGGAGCCCAAGGACGACGACCAGCCTGACGGCCCGATGTCGATGCGCACCGCGCTGCAGCGGTCGAAGAACCTCGTATCGATCCGGATTCTCGCGTCGATCGGCACGCAGTACGCGCAGCAGTACGTGACGCAGCGCTTCGGCTTCGATCCGGCGAAGACCCCGCCGTATCTGCCGATGGCGCTGGGCGCCGGGCTCGTCACGCCGCTGCAGCTCGCGGCCGGCTACGCAGTGTTCGCGAACGGCGGCTACAAGGTCGATCCCTATCTGATCGCGGAGGTCGACGACGCGCGCGGCCAGCCGCTGCAGAAGGCGCAGCCGGTCATCGCAGGCGGCACCGCGCCGCGCACGATCGAAGGGCGCAATGCGTACGTGATGAACAGCCTGCTGCATACGGTCGCGACGGCCGGCACGGGTGCCGGCACCAACGTGCTCGGTCGCAGCGACCTGCAGGGCAAGACCGGTACGACGAACGACGCGAAGGACGGCTGGTTCGCGGGTTACCAGCAGTCGCTCGTCGCGGTCGCATGGATGGGCTTCGACCAGCCGAAGACCCTCGGCAGCCGCGAATTCGGCGCGCAGCTCGCGCTGCCGATCTGGGTGAACTACATGCGCACTGCGCTCAACGGCGTGCCCGAGCAGCAGATGCCGATGCCGGACGGCCTGACGACAATCGACGGCGAGCTGTACTACTCTGACCGCACGCCGGGCAACGGCTTCGTCGGCAGCGTGGACATCAATCCGGCCGACAACGCAATCAGCGCGAACGATGCGCTCGGCTCGGCCGGCGCTGCGGGCCTCACGCCGCCGCCTGTCACGCAGCAGGAGAAGCAGCAGATCATGGACATGTTCGAGAGCAAGTAAGCGGCACGCGGATTGGTCTGATACGACGGGCGCCTTCGGGCGCCCGTTTTTTTGCGTGTCGCACACGCGTGGCGGGCAAGCCGCCAAGGCGGCGGACGCCGCATCAGGACGACGAACAGGGCGGGATGAGTGTGATGCCGACCGGGGCGCGCCTGCCGAGCGCTTGCCGCATTGCACGTTGCCGTGCCGCGATACGCGCATTCGGCGGCGGCATCTGCCTATTTCGCGGCCTGCGCGCCGTGCGCGCATAAAACGCTGCGCACTCAATCACTTGCGTGCTTGTGCGCGGGGTTATCAACAGGGCTGTCAACATAAACTGGGGATAACCCTCACCGGCGTGCGGGGCGTCAGCGCTGCCGCGTCGCGTGCGCGAGATGCATGCCGAGCGTCGCCGGATCGGTGTTCGTGCCGGACAGCAGTATGCCGACCCGCTTGCCCTGCAGCGTTTCGCGCAGCGGGCCGAGCAGCGCCGCGAGCGGCGCCGCGCACGCCGGTTCGACCGACAGCTTCAGATGCGTGAACAGGAACAGCATCGCCGCACGCAACGCGTCGTCGGATACGGTGACGATGCGGTCGACGTGGCGCCGGCACAGCTGGTAGCTGTATTCCTCGGTGTGCGGCGCCATCAGCGAATCGGCGATCGTTTGCATCGCGCTCATCTTGATCGTGTGATTCGCCGCAAAGCTGCGGCTCATCGCGTCGGCGCCTTCCGGTTCGACGCCATATACGTGCACGCGCGGATTCGCGAGCCGCAGCGCGGTCGCCATGCCGGCCGCGAGGCCGCCGCCGCCGATCGGCACGATCACCGCGTCGAGATCGGGCGTCTGCGTCGCCCATTCGTAGCCGAGCGTCGCGGTGCCGAGAATCGTGTGATAGCCGTTGAACGGATGAATGAAGAAGCGGCCTTCCTCGGCCTCGATGCGCCGCACGAGGTCGAAAGCCTGCGATGCGCTGCCGGCGAGCACGACTTCCGCGCGGTACTGCTTGCACTGCGCGATGCGCGTGGGGCTCGCGGTATGGAACATCACGACCTTCGCGCTGCTGCCGAGCCGCATCGCCGCATACGCAACGGCTGCCGCGTGATTGCCCGCCGACACGCAGGTGACGCCGGCGTTCTTGCGCGCCTCGTCGAGCGCGAGCAGGTGCGTGAACGCGCCGCGCGCCTTGAAGCTGCCGCTTGCCTGCAGCAGCTCGAACTTGAAGTTGACGTGCGTGCCCTCGAGGGACGGCAGGTCGGCGCGCTCGAACACCGGCGTGCGTGCGACCCACGGCGACAACGCGAAGTGCTGCGCGGCGATTTCGTCGAGCGTCGGGATCGGCTCGCCGTCGATCGTCGTATGGGCAGTGCCCTGTTGTTCGTTCGACATGACGTGGCGGGTGGGGGCGGGAGGGAGCCTGCCCGCGCACGCGGGCAGGCGGCGGCGCGGGCAGTCAGTGTGCGTCGACCGACATGCTGCGGATGAATTTGCGCAGAAACTGCTCGCATGCGGCGAGCTGCGCGAGCTCGACGTATTCGTTCGGCTTGTGCGCCTGCTCGATGTTGCCGGGCCCGCAGACGACGCTCGGGATCCCCGCGCGTTCGAACAGCCCGGCCTCGGTGCCGTACGCGACCTTGCGCTTGTCCTGGTCGGCCGTCAGCGCGCGCACGAGCTGCGTGATTGCGGCCTGTTCGGTCGCGTCGAGCCCCGGCGCCGCGGCGATTTTCGAGAATTCGATCGCCGCGTTCGGGTGCTCGCGCCGCATCTGCGGCAGCAGCGTTTCCTGCGCATACGCTTCGATGCGCGCGAAGATCTGTTCGGGGTCGAGCGTCGGCAGGTTGCGGAATTCGAAGTCGAACCGGCATTCGGCCGGCACAGTGTTGATTGCGTTGCCGCCCTGGATCGTGCTCGTCTGTGCGGTCGTGAACGGCACGTCGTACAGCGCGTCGAACGGCCCTTCGGCGCGAAAGCGCTCGGCGATGTCGCGGATGTGGCAGATCAGCCGCGCCGCGTATTCGATCGCGTTCAACCCCTTCGGCGTCAGCGACGAGTGTGCCGCGTGGCCGCGCACGCAGCAGCGGTACGCATTGATGCCCTTGTGCGCGATGATCGGTCGCATGCTGGTTGGCTCGCCGACGATGCAGCCGGACGGCTTCACGCCGCGCTTGACGAGATCGGCGATCAGCAGCGGTGCGCCCGCGCAGCCGATTTCCTCGTCATAGGACAGCGCGAAATGGATCGGCTTCGCGAGCTTCGTCGCCTGCATGTCGGGCAGCAGCGCAAGCGCCGCGCCGATGAAGCCTTTCATGTCGCAGGTGCCGCGGCCGTACAGGCGGCCGTCGCGCAGCTCCGGCGCGAACGGGTTGCTGTCCCACTGCTGGCCGTCAACCGGCACGACGTCGGTGTGGCCCGACAGCACGATGCCGCCGTCGGTCGAGCCGTCGTGCGCGGGCACCGTCGCGAACAGGTTCGCCCAGCCTTCGCGCGAATCGTGCGTGAGCGTCGACTCGATACCTTGCGCGGCGAGCGCGTCGCGCACCGTTTCGATCAGGCCGAGATTCGGCACGCGGCTCGTCGTGTCCATCGACACCAGCTGCTTGATCCAGGGCAGGCTGACGAGCGAAGCGTCGCCTTGGTCGGCGGCGGACGGCGCCGGCGCGTCGAGAGTGGACATGGCAAAACTCCGTCTGAGGAATGGGAAAATCATACTCAAAAACGCGTCTGCACGCCTTCGCCGGCCGCGATGCGGTGCAGCATCGCGGCCGTGAGGTCAACGTGCTGCGCTCGCCACATCCACGCGCGGTGCGAGCGCGCGCAACGTTTCCTTGATCGTCGACACACGGATCGCGAGATCGGGCGAGCGCGTTTCGATGCGCAGCTTGTCCTGCCCCGCGAGCTTGATGTGGCGGTGCTTCTGCACCATCTCGATGATGCGCATCGGATCGATCGGCGGATTCGGCTCGAACTGCAGCCCGATCGCGGCTTCGCTCGCGTCGATCTTCACGATGCCAAGCGGCTTCGCGGCGAGCCGCAGCCGATGCGTCTCGACGAGTGCGTGCGCCTGAGGCGGCAGCTTGCCGAAGCGGTCGATCAGCTCTTCCTGGATGCTGTCGATCGCGTCGCCGTGCTCGCAGTTCGCAAGCCGCTTGTACAGCGACAGCCGCTCCTGCACGTCCGCGCAGTAGTCGGCCGGCAGGATCGCGGGCGCGTGCAGGTTGATTTCCGTCGTCGCGGCGAGCGGTGCGGTGAGGTCGGGTTCCTTGCCGTTCTTCAGCGCCTTCACCGCGTCGTTCAGCATGTCGGTATACAGTTGGAAGCCGATCTCGTGGATCTCGCCCGACTGCTTGTCGCCGAGCACCTCGCCGGTGCCGCGGATCTCGAGGTCGTGCATCGCGAGATAGAAGCCCGAACCGAGTTCTTCCATCTGCTGAATCGCCTCGAGCCGGCGCTGTGCCTGTTTGGTGAGCGACTGCGGATCGTGGACCAGCAGGTACGCGTACGCCTGGTGGTGCGAACGGCCGACGCGGCCGCGCAGCTGGTGAAGCTGCGCGAGGCCGAACTTGTCCGCGCGGTGCATGATGATCGTGTTCGCGCTCGGCACGTCGATGCCGGTTTCGATGATGGTCGTGCACAGCAGCACGTTCGCGCGCTGCGCGACGAAATCGCGCATCACGCGTTCGAGTTCGCGCTCGTGCATCTGGCCGTGCGCGATCACGATGCGCGCTTCGGGCACGAGTTCCTCGAGCTTCGCCTTGCGATTCTCGATCGTCTCGACCTCGTTGTGCAGGAAGTACACCTGGCCGCCGCGCTTCAGTTCGCGCAGCATCGCCTCGCGGATCACGCTTTCTTCCTCGCGACGCACGAAGGTCTTGATCGCGAGCCGCTTCTGCGGCGCAGTCGCGATCACCGAGAAATCGCGCAACCCTTCGAGCGCCATCCCGAGCGTGCGCGGGATCGGCGTCGCGGTCAGCGTCAGCACGTCGACTTCCGCGCGCAGCGCCTTCAGCGCTTCCTTCTGGCGCACGCCGAAGCGGTGCTCCTCGTCGATGATCACGAGGCCGAGCCGCTTGAATTGCACGTCCGACGACAGCAGCTTGTGCGTGCCGATCACGATGTCGACGCTGCCTTCGTTGATCTGCGCGATCGCCGCGTTCACTTCCTTCGTCGTCTTGAAGCGCGACAGCTCGACGATACGCACCGGCCAGTCGGCGAAACGATCGGCGAAGGTCTGCGTGTGCTGCTCGGCGAGCAGGGTGGTCGGCGACAGCAGCGCGACCTGCTTGCCGCCCATGACCGCGATGAACGCCGCGCGCAGCGCCACCTCGGTCTTGCCGAAGCCGACGTCGCCGCACACGAGGCGGTCCATCGGCTTGCCGCTCGTCATGTCGCCGATCACGGCCGCGATCGCCGCGGCCTGGTCGGGCGTTTCCTCGAAGCCGAAGCTCTCCGCGAACTTCACGTAGTCGCGCGGCTCCAGCGCGAATGCATGGCCTTCCCGCGCCGCGCGGCGCGCATACAGGTTCAGCAGCTCGGCGGCCGTGTCGCGGATCTGCTGCGCGGCCTTGCGCTTCGCGCGCTCCCACTGGCCGGAGCCGAGCGCGTGCAGCGGCGCGCTGTCGGGATCGGCGCCGCTGTAGCGCGAGATCACGTGCAGCTGCGCGACCGGCACGTACAGCTTGCTTTCGCCCGCGTATTCGAGGTGCAGGAATTCGGTCTCGCCTTCGCCGAGATCCATCGACACGAGGCCCATGTAGCGGCCGATCCCGTGCTGCGCGTGCACGACGGGATCGCCGACCTTCAGCTCCGACAGGTCGCGCACCATCGCGTCGACGTTGCTTGCCTGTTCCTGCCGGCGGCGTCCGGCGCGGCGGCCGAGCGCGCCGTACAGCTCGGTTTCGGTGACGACCGCGTAGCCTTCGCCCGGGATCGCGAAGCCGTTCGCGAGCGGCGCGACGCCGAGCGCGAACGGCGCGTCGCTTTCCAGCCAGCCTGCGAAGTGGTCGTTCGACGCGGGGCGCAGGCGATGCTCGGCGAGCAGTTGCAGGATCGTTTCGCGGCGGCCGGCAGATTCCACCGTCAGCAGCACGCGCTTGCCGGACGATTCGACGAACGTGCGCAGCGCGGCGAGCGGGTCGTCCGCATGACGATCGACGGTCAGCTCGGGCAGCGCCGTCGCCCAGCCGCCGGCCGGCTGCGCGGGCAGCACGACGCGCGCGAACGGCTTCGCGAACGCGAAGAAGTCCTCGTCCGACAGGAACAGGCGCTGCGGCTCGAGGATCGGCCGTTCGCGATCGTGCGCGAGGAACGCGTGGCGCTGCTTCGTGTCGGCGGTGAAGCGGCGGATCGACGCTTCCAGATCGCCGGCGAACACCAGATGCGCGTCCTGCGGCAGGTAGTGGAACAGCGTAGCCGTTTCGTCGAAGAACAGCGGCAGGTAATACTCGATACCGGCCGACGGCACGCCGTTGCCGATGTCCTTGTAGATCGGCGCGCGGCTCGGGTCGCCCTCGAAGGTTTCGCGCCAGCGGCTGCGAAATGCCGTGCGCGCTGCCTCGTCGAACGGAAATTCGCGACCCGGCAGCAGGCGCACGTCGCGGACCGGGTACAGGCTGCGCTGCGTATCGGGGTCGAACGCGCGGATCGAGTCGACCTGGTCGTCGAACAGGTCGATCCGGTACGGCAGCGGCGAGCCCATCGGATACAGGTCGATCAGCGACCCGCGCACGCAGTATTCGCCGGGCCGCACGACCTGGCTCACGTGCTCGTAGCCGGCGAGCGTGAGCTGCGCCTTCAGCTTCGCTTCGTCGAGCCGTTCGCCTTGCGCGAACGCGAACGTGTACGCGGCCATGAATGACGCGGGCGGCATCCGGTACAGCGCGGTTGTCGCGGGCACGAGCAGAATGTCGCAGCGGCCCTCGCCGAGGTCGTGCAGCGTCGCGAGACGCTCGGACACGAGATCCTGGTGCGGCGAGAACGTGTCGTACGGCAGCGTCTCCCAGTCCGGCAGCAGGCGCACGCGCGCGTCCGGCGAGAAGTAGCGGATTTCCTGCGACAGCCGCTGCGCGTCGACCGCGTTCGCGCAGATCACCGCGAGAAGCGGGACCGCGTCGCGGTTGTCGGCGAGATAGCGGGCGATGGCGAGCGCGTCGGCGGAGCCGTGCGCGCCGTCGAAGGCGAACCGCTGGCCCGGTTTGACGCGGGCGACGGGCGAGGCGAACGGGATGGAAGCGTTGTCTGGCATAGGGACGGCAGGGTGGCGGGCACGGGCGCGGCACGGCGCGCCGGTCGAGACGAAAGACCTATTATAAAATCCGCTTCTCGATTTCACCTTTCCGGCGTTTTCTTTCGTGACTCCCCGACTTTTCGCCCTGATTCCCTGCGCCGGCACGGGCAGCCGCTCCGGTTCGGCCGTGCCGAAGCAATATCGCACGCTGGCCGGTCGCGCGCTTCTGCATTACACGCTCGCCGCGTTCGACGCGTGCAGCGAATTCGCGCAGACGCTCGTCGTCCTCGCGCCCGACGACACGCACTTCGATGCGCGCCGCTTCGCGGGCCTGCGCTTCGCGGTGCGCCGCTGCGGCGGCGGCTCGCGCCAGGCATCGGTGCTCAACGGGCTGCTCGAGCTGGCCGAATTCGGCGCGACCGACCAGGACTGGGTGCTCGTGCACGACGCCGCCCGGCCCGGCATCACGCCCGGGCTGATCCGCACGCTGGTCGCGACGCTGAAGGACGATCCGGTGGGCGGAATCGTCGCACTGCCGGTCGCCGATACGCTCAAGCGCGTGCCGGCCGGCGGTGACGCGATCGCGCGCACCGAATCGCGCGACGCGCTGTGGCAGGCGCAGACACCGCAGATGTTCCGCATCGGCATGCTGCGCGACGCAATCCTGCGCGCGCAGCGGGAAGGGCACGACCTGACCGACGAGGCCAGCGCGATCGAGTGGGCGGGCCATACGCCGCGCGTCGTGCAGGGCAGCCTGCGCAACTTCAAGGTCACGTACCCGGAAGATTTCGCGCTCGCGGAAGCGATTCTCGCGCGCCCCGCGAACGCTTCCTGACATTCATCTCATCTCAATCGGAATACGCATGGATTTCAGAATCGGACAAGGCTACGACGTGCACCAGCTCGTCGAAGGGCGCACCCTCATCATCGGCGGCGTGACGATCCCGTACGAGCGCGGCCTGCTCGGCCACTCGGACGCCGACGTGCTGCTGCACGCGATCACCGATGCGCTGTTCGGCGCGGCGGCGCTCGGCGACATCGGCCGTCATTTCTCCGACACCGATGCGGCGTTCAAGGGTGCGGACAGCCGCGTGCTGCTGCGTGAGTGCGCGGCGCGCGTGAAGGCGGCCGGCTTCGCGATCCAGAACGTCGACAGCACCGTGATCGCGCAGGCGCCGAAGCTCGCGCCGCATATCGACGGGATGCGCGCAAACATTGCTGCCGATCTCGGGGTGCCGCTCGATCGCGTGAACGTGAAGGCGAAGACCAACGAGAAGCTCGGCTACCTCGGCCGGGGCGAGGGGATCGAGGCACAGGCCGCGGCGCTGCTGGTGAAGCAGCACGCGTGAGCGCCCGAGGCCGGCTCGACGCCGGCCGCAAACGGCGCCCGGCGTTCGGGCCATTGCGTCGCCGGAATGAAAAAATGCCACGCGCTTGCGTGGCATTTTCGTTTGGCGCGCCGGCCGGTACGGCGACGCGCCGCCGCTTATTCGCCTTCGGCGGCGATCACCTGCGCGGCGGCGTTGATGACCGACGCAATGCGGCCGACGTCGCGCAGCTGCGTCGTCGTCATGCCTTGCTCGTTCTTCAGCAACGCGTAGTGCGACTTCACGCAGAAGTGGCACTTGCCGACGATGGACGCGGCAAGCGCGTACATTTCGAACCGGCGCTTGTCGACGCCGCCGTGCGACGCATACGCGCCCATACGCAGCTCGGCGCGCTGTGTTTTCAGATCGGCGTCGTCGGCCATCTCGACATACGGATACCAGGTGTTGTTCATCCCCATCAGCGCAGCGGCCGTCAGCGCCGCGTTTGTCTCTTCGGGCGACAGCACGCCGGCTTCGCGGATCGCCTTCACGAGGACCGTGCTCTTCGCCGCAACGGCCGCCGCCAGCGCCACGCCGACCGCATCGTTGCCCTCGAGCGACGAACGCGAAATCGTGCCGTCGAGGTTCAGGCGAATGTCCTTCGCGTAGTCGGGGATACGTGCTTTAATCGAGTCGATGAATTCCATTGATATCTCCTATGGGTTGGCCGTTAAAAAAGCCCGCAGGCAGAAGGTACGCCGCGGGCTTCGTGCATCGATGCGCTTACAGCGTTGCGCCGCCGACTGCGCGGTTGCACGGGCACAGTTCGTCCGTTTGCAGGCCGTCCAGAATGCGCAGCACTTCTTCCGGGCTGCGGCCGACGTTCAGGTTGTTCACCGAAACGTGCTGGATCGTGTTGTCCGGATCGACGATGAACGTCGCGCGCAGGGCCACGCCGGCTTCCTTGTCGCGCACGCCGAGCTGGTCGATCAGTTCGCCCTTGACGTCGCCGAACGAGTAGTGGTTCAGCTTGTCGAGATCCTTGTGCTCACGGCGCCATGCGAGCTTCACGAATTCGTTGTCCGAGCTGCCGCCGAGCAGGACGGCGTCGCGCTCTTCGAACTGCTTCGCGAGCTTTGCGAATTCGACGATTTCCGTCGGGCACACGAACGTGAAGTCCTTCGGATAGAAGTAGATGATCTTCCACTTGCCCGGGAACGACGCTTCGGTGACGGTCTCGAACGCCGACTGGCCGTTTTCCTCGTGATTGTTGAAGCCCGGCTTCGCGGCTACGACGGTGAATGCTTCGAGTTTATCGCCCACGGTTTTCATGCGGATACTCCTGTGTGAGTTGGGAAGAAGACTGAATCAAGCTACCTCGGTGCTGCAACGTTGATGTGACAGCATGGGTCAGACTATAACACTATTACCAAAACGATTCAATAGATTTTGACTAAGGAAACTCATAGTTTTTTTCAACCGCGCCGATAGTGTGGCGCGCAAGAAGCGTGCGCGAGCGCGTCACGCCGCCGCACGCGCCTTGCCGGCGCCGGGGAATTCCAGCGTGACTTCGAGGCCTGCTTCCGGGCTGCGGTTGCGCAGGCGCAGCGCACCGCGATAGCGGCCGACAAGGCGCAGCACGATCGCCATGCCGAGGCCGGTGCCGTCCGCCTTGGTCCGCGCCGTGTCGACGCGGTAGAACGGCCGCATCACGAGCGGCAATTGATCTTCGGGAATCCCGGGACCTTCGTCGCTCACCGACAGCTCGACGCGCGCGTGCGTTACGCGCGTCTCGAGCGTGATGCGCGAAATCCCGTCGTCGCGGCTCTGCCCGTATTTGCGCGCGTTCTCGACGAGGTTGCCGATCACGCGGCGCATGTCCGTTTCGTCGGCTTCGATCACGGCGCTCGGCGCGAGGCGCGTGCGGATCTCGACACCATCCTCGCTCGACACGCGCGCGGCGACTTCATGCGCGATCGACGACAGGTCGACCGGCTCCGGCTTGCGCTGCGTCGGCCGCGCGTAGTCGATAAAGGCGGCGATGATGCGGTCCATCTGCTCGATGTCGTCGACCATCGCGTCCTTCGTCGCCTGGTCGGATGGGCTCATTTCGGTTTCGAGCCGCAGCCGCGCGAGCGGCGTGCGCAGGTCGTGCGAGATGCCGGCGAGCATCAGCGCGCGATCGGCCTCGAGCTGCTCGAGGTCGCGCACCATCTGGTTGAAGCTGCGATTGGTCTCGGCCGCGACGCCCATCCCGCGCTCGGGCAGCGGATCGGGTGCCTGGCCGGAACCGACCTGGCGCGCCGCGAGCGCGAGTCGCGAGAACGGCCGGTTCACGAGGCTCGTGATGAACGCCGAGCCGAACAGCGACAGCGCGAGCGCGAACAACCCCCAGCCGGCCCACTGCAGGCCAGTGACGTTGTCCAGTTGGTCGCGATCGAGCGCGACCCAGTAATCGTCGTCGTCGATCTTGAAGCTGATCCACACGCCCGGGATGTCGTTGACCGACTGCGCGATCACGGTATCGTCCCCGAGCCGGCTGCGGATGTCGTGTTCGATCAGACGGTTCAGCGATTCGTCGGGCTGGAGCTTGAACTTGTCGGTTTTCTCGCGCGGGTACACGCGCACGCCCTCGTTGCTCTCCAGATCCTGCAGCAGCGCGCGCCGCAAGTCGGGATCGGAATAGAGCAGGGCGGTGCGCGTGAGTTTCACGACCGCGACGAGCTGGAGCGCGACGCGCTGCGCGCGCGGCTCCCGCTCGATCACGCGAAAGCTCTGGAACCACGCGGCGAGACTGACCGAGATCAGCAGCGCGATCAGCAGGAAGGTGCGCCAGAACAGCCCGCCGAACGCGAGCTGCAGAAGGCGCCGGTCGATACGCATGGGACGGGCCGTGGGCGGGCGAAACCGGAAAGAAGGGAGATCAGGCAGCGCCGTCCGGGATGAACACGTAGCCGAGGCCCCAGACGGTCTGGATGAAACGCGGGCTGCCCGGATCGGGTTCGATCAGTTTGCGCAGGCGCGAGATCTGCACGTCGAGGCTGCGGTCGAACACTTCGTATTCGCGGCCGCGCGCAAGCTCCATCAGCTTTTCACGCGACAGCGGCTGGCGCGGGTGACGTGCGAACACCTTGAGCACGGAGAATTCGCCGGTGGTCAGCGGAATCTCCTGGCCGGACTTCGTCAGCGTGCGCGTCGCGAGGTTCAGCGAGAATTCGCCGAACTCGAACACCTCGGTGGTTTCCGATGGCGCACCCGGCAACTCGGCCGGCGCCTGGCGGCGCAGCACCGCGTGAATGCGCGCGACCAGTTCGCGCGGGTTGAACGGTTTCGGCAGGTAATCGTCGGCGCCCATCTCGAGACCGACGATTCGATCGACATCCTCGCCCTTCGCGGTGAGCATGATGATCGGTGTGCGGTCGTTGCTGCCGCGCAGGCGGCGGCAGATCGACAGGCCGTCCTCGCCGGGCAGCATCAGGTCGAGCACCAGCAGGTCGAAGCGCTCGCGCACCCAGAGCTTGTTCATCGCGGTCGCGTTCTCCGCGACGTATACGTTGAAACCCTGCTCGCCGAGATATCGGCGCAGCAGATCGCGCAGGCGCGGGTCGTCGTCGACGACGAGAATCTTGGAGGGGTTTTTCGTTTCCATGAGCGGCATCTTATCGCGAATGGGAAATTACGCACGGTCGCGTATTTTCGCGCGTTACAGTCCGTTACAAAATTTACCCGTAGTGTCGCGCGGAGTAAAGGCACGCTATAGAGATTCCTTTACTCGAAGCCGAAATTCGGTAGATACTCCCCTGCACTCCATCTTTCATCTTTGTACGCCCGAATTCCGCAGGGTTTTTCAAGTACCAGAGGTAACCGGTTGCCGCGTGACGAAGGGAACAAATCGACCAGAGAAGCGAGGACGGTCATGCGATCTGCCCGGATTGCACTGATGCTGACGATCGCACTTGCCGGTCCATATGCGTCGAACTTCGCGTATGCGCAGCGCCCGGAGCCGGGCGCCTCGTCGCGCAAGCTGCAGCGCGGCAAGGCGCCGCAATCCGACCGCGCTGCGGACGCGGCGGTCCGTTCAGCGGTGCCCCCCGATCTCGAACAGCGCCGCCGCGACGGACACATGACCCCCGAGGAGCGCCACCTGCTGCGCCAGCACATCGAGGACGCCGTTCGCGAGCTGTACAAGCGCTGATCCCTGCGCGCGTTCCGCTGCCGCGGAAAGATTCCGTAGCAATTTTTCGGTCAACTTTCGCATGCGTGCCGCCGTTGAACCGGCATCCGCACCGCCGGTGCGTTCCGGGAGCCCACGACGATGAAAGCGAACGCCGCCGCCGCGGCATCGCGCGCGATGCAGACGCCGCTCGACGCCGACGATGCGTTGTTCTTCCTGAGCCGTACCGGCTTCACTCCCGCACCGGCCGACGTCGCACGCATCGTCGGCATCACGCGTGCGCAGGCCGTGGCCGACGTGCTCGGCGACGTCCGTCGCGAGCCCGTGACGACCTGGCCCGACTGGGTCGCGGAGCTGCCGCCCACCCGTGCGCAGCGGCAGGCAATGACGCCCGACATGCGGCGCGACGAGCAGCGCGAACGCAATCGCCGCTACGATGCGTTGCGCGCGGCGTGGGTCAACGAAATGATCGCGACGCCTTCGCCGCTTACCGAACGCATGACGCTGTTCTGGCACGGGCATTTCACGTCCGGGCAAGACAAGGTCCCGTATCCGCAGACGATGGCCGCGCAGCATGCGCTGTTTCGCCGCGAGGCGCTCGGCAACTTCGGCACGCTGCTGCATGCGGTCGCGAAAGATCCGGCGATGCTTCAGTATCTCGACGGCGCGAGCAACCGCAAGGGGCGGCCCAACGAGAATTTCGCGCGCGAAGTGATGGAGCTGTTCACGCTCGGCGAAGGGCATTACACGCAGCACGACGTGACCGAAGCCGCGCGCGCGATGACCGGCTGGAGCGTGGATCCCGACACGCTTCGTTTCACGGTGCGGCCCGAATGGCACGACGCGGGTGACAAGACGATACTCGGCGAGATCGGCGCGTTCGACGGCGACGCATTCCTCGACATCCTGTTGAAGCAGCCCGGCACCGCGCGCTTCATCGCCGGCAAGCTGTGGCGCGAGTTCGTGTCCGATACGCCCGATGCCGACGTGCTCGACGGCGTGGCCGAACGGTTTCGCACGAGCGGCTACGACATTCGCGCGGCGCTCGCCGCACTGTGGTCGACCGACGCATTCTGGGATCCGCGCAACCGCGGCGTGCTCGTCAAGTCGCCGGTGGAGTTCGTCGTCGGATCGGTGCGGCTCTTCGACGTCGCGTACGGCGATCCGCAGATGCTTGCAAACACCGTGCGCACGCTCGGGCAGAACCTTTTCTATCCGCCGAACGTGAAGGGCTGGCCTGGCGGCGCGATGTGGATCAACAGCACCACGCTGCTCGCGCGCAAGCAGTTCGTCGAACAATTGTTTCGCGCGACCGAGACGGTCGGCATGCGGGCACCCGCGCATGCGATCGCGTCCAGTGCGCCGCATGCACCGAATGCGCGGCCGCACGTGACGCCGGTACCGGTGGCGGATACTGCTCCGGTCGTCGGTATGCAGGCTGCGCCAACCAGGCCCCCCCGCGGCGGCTTGCGGTTCGACCTCGAGCGCTGGCTCGCGCAGTATCGCGCGCGACCGCAGGCGATTGCAGGGCTGTCGACCGAGCTGCAGCTTCAGCACGCGGTGCTGCCGGTGTCGCCGGTCGCGGCGATCGATACGGATTCGACCGGCAGTGCGTATCTGGAGGCGTTGCTGATGGATCCGGCCTATCAACTGAAATGACGGAAACGACGATCGACCGTCGCGTTGCAGCAGCGACGCTCGCGCATGGCGAACCGAAGGATGCACGATGAACCGACGTGATTTTCTGACGCTGACGGGCGCTGCCGCCGCGGCCGGCGTATCGTTGTGGCAGCCGCCCGCGCGAGCGGCGGCCGTGACGGACGTGACTGGGCGGCAACCGGCAGCCGGGTACGCGAACGTGCTGATCCTCGTCGAGCTGAAGGGCGGCAATGACGGTCTCAACACGGTCGTGCCATATGCGGATCCGCTTTACTACGAGGTCCGGCGCAGCATCGGCGTGAAGCGCGACCAGGTGCTGCAGCTCGATGCGCAGACGGGGCTGCACCCGGCGCTGGCGCCGTTGATGCCGCTGTGGCGCGACGCCCAGGTCGCGATCGTGCAGGGCGTCGGCTATCCGCAGCCGAACTTGTCGCATTTCCGTTCGATCGAGATCTGGGATACCGCTTCGCGCGCCGATCAGTACCTGCACGAGGGCTGGCTCACGCGCACGTTCGCGCAGGCGCCCGTGCCGCCCGGTTTCGCCGCGGACGGCGTCGTGCTCGGCAGCGCCGAGATGGGGCCGCTCGCGAACGGCGCACGCGCGATCGCGCTCGTCAATCCCGCGCAGTTCATCCGTGCGGCCCGGCTGGCCGAACCTTCGTCGCTGCGCGAGCAGAATCCGGCGCTTGCGCACATCATCGACGTCGAGAACGACATCGTGAAGGCGGCCGACCGGCTGCGCCCGCGCGGCGGGATGCGCGAGTTCAGGACGGCCTTTCCAGCGGGCACGTTCGGTACGTCGGTGAAGACCGCGATGCAGGTGCTGGCGGCCTGCGAAGCGTCCGGACCGGGCGCGCAGGATGGCGTCGCCGTGCTGCGGCTTACCCTCAACGGATTCGACACGCACCAGAATCAGCCGGGGCAGCACGCCGCGCTGCTCAAGCAGTTTGCAGAAGGGATGAGCGCGATGCGCGGCGCGTTGATCGAGCTCGGACGCTGGAACCAGACGCTCGTGATGACGTATGCGGAATTCGGGCGGCGCGTGCGCGAGAACCAGAGCAACGGTACCGATCATGGCACCGCCGCGCCGCATTTCGTGATGGGCGGGCGCGTCGCGGGCGGGCTGTACGGCGCACCGCCCGCGCTCGCGCGTGTCGACGGCAATGGCAACCTGCCGGTCGCAGTCGATTTTCGGCAGCTCTATGCGACCGTGCTTGGGCCGTGGTGGGGGCTCGATGCGACGCGCGTGCTGCAGCAGCGCTTCGATACGCTGCCGTTGCTCCGGGCGTGACGGGCGGGGCGTCGCGCTGCGCTGCGCTGCCGATCAGCGGCGGCGCGCGGCGCGCCACGCGATCCACAGCTTGCGGATCGGCGTCAACGCGATGCGTTGATGCAGCACCTGATAGCCGTCGCGCTCGATTTCGTCGAGCAGTGCGCGGGCTAGTGCGATCTGCGCGCGCAGCGTGCGCTGTGCGCGGCGTTCCGATGCGGGAATCGCCGCGTCGGCGGCCGCGAGCGCGTCACGGGCGCGTGCGGTCTGAAACCGCAGCAGCTCGGTGAAGGCGGGGCTGTAGCGACGGTTCAGCAGGTCGGCAGCGGTCACGTTGTAGCGCTGCAGTTCGTCGATCGGCAGATAGATGCGGCCGTGGCGCGCATCGTTGCCGAGCTCTTGCACGAACTGCGCGAGCATCAGCGCGTGGCCGGCGTTCGCTGCCCACGGTTGCGGCTCTGCCGGATTCGCGGCGCTCGCGCGCGCGACGAGCGACGCGAACGTGCCGCCGACCTGCGCGATGTAGCGCTGCAGGTTCGCAAAATCCAGATAGCGCGCCTGTTCGAGGTCCATTCCGTAACCGTTGACGAGCGTGCGCAGCGCGTCGGCTTCGGTGGCGATCGCCGGATGGTGGTGCGCCAGCGCCTTCGTAACGGGGTGCGATGGTTCGCCGGCGGCGAGCGCCGCGAGTTCCTTGTGCCACCACGCGAGCTTCGTGTGTCCGACGGTCGGATCGCTGGTTTCCTTGACGGTTTCCTCGAGTTCGCGACGCAGCGCGAATAGCGCGGTGACGCGCGCCTGCGTCGCGAGCGGCGCCTGGCGCAGCGCGTAGTAGGCGCTTGAGCCGGCGGGGGCGGCCTTTTGCTGACAGTAGTCGTCGAAGTTCACGGATGGGATCGTCGCGGACGGGTTCGGGGGACGCGGGCGGGCGCGTAGCCGGCACGTTGAGCGCGGCATTCTAGCACCGCGCTTTCGCGCGTGCCGGCGGGACGAGACAATGCGGCGGAGATCGGGTAGAATCTCGCGCTCGCCTGATCGGGCATGCCGGTTTCGTATCGGCATGGCGCCGCGGGCGCGTGGAGAGCGCATCTTGCGTGCCGCGCGGTCGGGTGACGGAAATCGCGTGAGTGGCGAAATTGGTAGACGCACCAGGTTTAGGTCCTGACGCCCGCAAGGGTGTGCCGGTTCGAGTCCGGCCTCACGCACCATCAGCTTTGAACGGGTTCGACAGCATATGTCGATGCTCGGTAAATCAACGGATTAGCGCTCGCGCCGCTGTACGGAGGTACAGCACGAATCACGCTCTCGGGTGATAGTCGGGCGGTCGAGTATGCAAGATCCCTCAACGCACTGCCCCGGTGCCTCCACTACTTCTTGCAAAGACGGTTGGCGTGCGCGATTTCGGTTAAGCCCGATTCGGCCAGCCAACGGCTCGCGATCAACAGACCTTTCGAACGCAGCGCGAGCCACGGCATGAGCGGCGGCGCCCGAGCGTGAATTGTGCGAGCGGGCCGCACAACGGCTACACCTTCCGAGCCATCTTCGGTCGCTACACCGGTGAGATAGTCCCGGCGAAACGCGGCGCATGCCCGGATCGATGCGGCTGCGTGGTTTCATCGGCCGCTTCCCAGCCTGGCCGACAAGACACTAGTCCATGTGACGACTCCCGATCTCGCGGAATGGCGTGATGCCCGATTGCGCGGATTCGCCGCAGACCGCCGGAACGTGCTACTGCGAAAGGAGCAATTCGCCTACGGTGCGCGGCGCGCAGCCACCCATGCGGTCGGCATCCATTTCACGGGCGTCACGCCGCTTTCGTCGGCCGCCTGAACGGCTATCCCGAACCGCGTTTGGCTGACTGCGCAAGACAACGACGGCCCACTTCACAACGTCGCATTCGACAGCAGTAGTCACGTCTGGATCGCCGGTACGGGCGTCGGGTTGATCCAGATGAACAACGCCTTGGCGCCCAAATTCGACACGCGTATGTGCTCGGGAATACGGGGCCGCGCTGGTCGGCGACATGGGCCGCACACGGCATGATCCAGACATCCGATCGCAGGCAAAAGGAGGGCTTCAAGCCGCTGCCGTCGACGCTCCCGATCTTCATGCCGGGAGCGCCGCAGGCCTACCACTGCGAGCATGGCGACAAAAAGCGGTACTGGGCGTCATCGCTCGCGACGTGGATGCGGCCGTCACCGGAGCGGGTGTCGAATTCGGCGGCATCGACAAAAGCGATCTTGAGAGGCTGCGCGTCAACTATGCTGAGACGAACGCGATTCCCTCGAAAGCGGTTCAAGTCCTTCAGACTGAGGTCGAGGGGTCGAAGCGCGACCGAACAGCCGCGCGATGATCCTCTTGCCGAGTTCAATGCCTGGCAACTCGACGGCGCGGTAAGTCAGCGTCGCCAGTGGCCAGACGATCGCAGTCGTCAGAACGAGATTGACGACTGCGGTCACGGGCCTGTCCATTCCCTGATGCATCGTGAAATGCTCGACCGAGAACAGGACGGGCAGATGCAGCAGATACACGCTATAGCTTACCTTGCCGAAATGCACCGTCGCCCGGTTCACGAGCAGCCCGAACGGACGCGCATGCAATGCCAGAACGAGCGCAAAGAATGCGACGTTCCAGAGCTGGTGGCGCGGGAAGGTGTAGATATCGCCACCGACGTGCAGTGCCCAACCGAACCAGACGGCAACGATCAGCAGCGGCAAGCCCCATTCTCGGCCGATCGGCTTTCTCGCAGTGAAATAGAGCGCGATGCCGAAGAAGAACGCCGCAAACTGGTTGGGGAACCAGAAGAAGGGAAAGCCGACGTTGCTCGCAAACAGGCTTGGGTGTGCCACAAGTCCGTCCGTCGCGTAGCCGCCGACAAGAAGTGCGCCCACAATCCAGACGAGCGCCACCGGTAGACTGCGGATCGCGAGGAACAGCAGCGGCACGAAGGCGTAGAACACCATCTCGTGCGAAAGCGACCATTCGACGTCCATGAAGCTGCCGATGTAGGACGGAAAGAACCCGTGCGTAAAAGTCAGGAGCGCGAGCGCATGGCCGTCCGTCACATGCTGACGCGGCACGAGCGGAAAGACGACGAGGAGCGCCACAATCGCATAGAACATTGGCGCGATCCGGAAGAACCGCCGGATGAAAAAGCTGGCGGCCCGCTCGCTGGCATGGAGACGGTTGTGTGTGTGGAACAGGGTGAAGGCACTGAGCATGAAGAACAGTTGCACGCCGCGCGCGCCGTCCATCGTCAGCAGGTTAATGTCGCCGCCCATCTGGCTGCCCACATGCGTCACGATAACCGCGAATGCTGCCCAGCCGCGTAGCGCGTCAAGGTATTCCAGCCGGGTATTCGGCCCTTTCATGCTGTCCTCAGATTTTATGATCAGGCAGGATGTTACATCACGGGGTGACTGCGAGAGGCGCGTGCGTTCTCTCAAATATTCGTCGCGCGCCTGCAGACGTACCATACTGCGCATTGATTCGAGTCCGGCCTCACGCGCCACATATGTCCCCAAGCATTCAATGTTTGGCCCCAAAGCCCGGTGAGTCGAACACTTGCCGGACTCTTTGGTGTCAGCCGTGCCCGACGTTCCCTGTTCTGACCCGGGTAACCCGGCGGCATCGCAGGGGGGGGCAATTTTCCCGATCAGGGGGATCCAAATGCCTCCGCGCTCAAATGCCCGCGATGTCGCTGTCCGAGCGGCCAAGTCCCGCGAAAGTCCTACAAGCGGGCCGCCGGCAACGGCATATATCTTGTGGGTATGCCCAACGACTCGAAGTACTGGCAGGTGATGTATCGCATTGATGAGCAGGAGAATCGGATGGCCGCCTGGTTCTATCCGACGGTGACCTTGTTGGCCGCTGGAAGGCCAGTGATAGAGTAATGACAAATTGCGCGCCGGCCTCCACTCATCGCTTGAATGGAGGCGCGCGAAGACTCGGCGCAGCCTGGACTGCTCGAACTCGGTGGAGCCTTTCGCACGGAAGTTGTATAAGCAAAAGAAGGGCGCGGTGAGCGAGCGACACGCTGCCCCGGCGATGAAGCTGCTCGAGCGAGAACTATTTCCGGTGCCCGGTGCGCGACTCATCGCGTCACCAGAAGTCGAGCGCGCCCGTGTCGCCGGGCATTGGCGAAAAAGCGCTGCCTGTCGGCTGATCGCAGCGCCTTTTACTTTTTATTGATACGGGTTTTCTTGTCACGCTTCCGGGGGGCGCCTGAAAAATCAGCCGCGTGTAATAATCGTGTTCACTTTGCCTACAACAAAGAAGCATAACCGCACCGAGGATCTGCCGATGAAGCACATCGCACGCATTCCAATCATGCTGGCGCCGCTGCTGGCCGCGCCGGCCTTCGCTAGTACACCTGCCGACAATATCGCCTGGAGTGCCAGCCCAGCGAAGACGGTTGCCTCGTCGTCCATATGCTCGGCGTATTCAGGACGCATGATATCGAGCGGCGAGCCGTTGTCGGCCGAGAGCGTGTTGAAAGCGGTCGGCACGTCGTTGGCCACCGCCGCGCTGGCTGGCGTCGCTGGCGGTTATCAAGGGGCAGCCCCCAATCCGTGCCCCCCTCCTGGTCTGTGATGCCCCCGCAAGCAAAGCGCGGCGCGGCGCTTGCAACAAACACGATACGAAGCGCCGTGCGTTGCCCGACCGAGGCGCTTCGTCGTTTCCGGCTCGCCTAATCCCAGAAACTCCGCACCGCGACCGCCACGATCACCGGTACCGAGAACACCAGCGGTATCGCGAAGTACTGCGCTTCGCGATCGACGATCCAACTGTAGATCAACCACCCCGCGCCGATCGCGAACGTGATGAGGCCGACCAGCACGGCCGCGATATTCAGTGCCAGCCTGGACGGCTGGCGGCGCGCTTTGTCGTTGGTGTCGGGATCGCGCTGAGACGAGTTCATCTGAGGAGGGGCAAAGCCTGACGTATGTAAAGGCACAGGAGACCCCATCCGCACGAATCGCGCAAGAGCCGCGGCGTCCCGTACCGGCTGCCGCACGCGTTCTTCAGCGACTGGAAGCGCGTGTGCGATCGCGGTCCGCTCGCGAATCGCGCGCTGCTCGGCGCGCGCGGCCGCGCGGTGAGCTGGTTGGTCAGCGAGCCGGGCGTCGACGCACGGCTTCGGGCCCGGTGTGTGAAATACGGGCTCGGGCAACTGATGTGCGCGTGCGCGCTCACGTTCATGTCGATTTACCGGCGGGCCCTGAATCGCCGATTCAGCGACGTCGACGCGAGCCGTTTCGAAGAAGTGATCCCGCATCGGGCGGCCGCGCCGCCGATCGATCGCGCCGCCCAGGCTGTCCGCGGCCGCGCCGGGTGCCGCGACTCGCGACGAACCGGCAAAGGCGAGCGGTATGTCACGCTGAATCGGTCGTACGGCAGCGTGGCAGAAACGCCGTGCATATGCGCGTGCCGCACGTCGATGAATAGTTGTATCCGCAACCATTGGGCGCTATGCTCGTCATCTCCCGGTGGACGGATTTTCATCATGAACGACACGAATTCAGGGTCGGTGCGCGCGGCGGTGGTCGGTGTCGGCGCGATCGGCGGATTGCTGGCGTCCGCGCTGTCGCGGGCTGGCATGGCGGTGAGCGCGTACGCACGCGGCGCGACGCTCGACGCACTGAACGCGCACGGTGTGCGCGTAATCGACGAGGCAGGGACCGTGTCATCCGTTCCGGTGCGCGCGACCGACGACGCGCGCGCGCTCGGCGTGCAGGACTACGTCGTGATTGCGCTGAAAGCGCACGCACTGCCGGCGTTGGCCGCGCGTATTGCGCCGCTGGTTGGCCCCGACACGGTGATCGTCGCCGCGATGAACGGGCTGCCGTGGTGGTTCACGCACGGGCTCGCCGGCCCGGTCGACGGTGTGCCGCTGGACGCGGTCGATCCGGGTGGCGCGGTTTCGGCGGCGTTGCCGCCCGCGCAGGCGATCGGCTGCGTCGTGCATCTGTCGTCGAGCACCGATGCGCCGGGCGTCGTGCGGCGGGGCCGCGGCAACCGGCTGATCGTGGGCGCGCCCGCTGCGCGGCTCGACGCGCCGGCCGCGCGGTTCGCGACGGCGCTCGCCGCAGGCGGCTTCGACGTCGAATCCACGTCGGCGATTCGCACCGAGATCTGGGCCAAGCTCTGGGGCAACATGAACATGAATCCGCTCAGCGCTTTGACGGGGTCGACGGCCGAACAACTGCTCGACGATCCATTCACGCAGGCGCTCGCGCTGCGGATGATGGAAGAGGCCGCAGCGATCGGCGCGAAACTCGGCCTCGATACGGGCATGAGCGGCCCCGAGCGAATCGCGGTCACGCGCAAGCTCGGCGCGTTCAAGACGTCGATGCTGCAGGATTTCGAAGCCGGCCGAGCCCTCGAGATCGGGCCGATCCTCGGCGTGTTTCCGGAACTCGGGCGCAAGCTCGACGTGCCGACACCGTACTGCGATGCGGTGCTGGGGCTATTGCGTCAGCGTGCGGCGAACAGCGGGCTATAGTGGAAGCGCGGCGCAGCAGCGGAAATCGCCTGAACGGCGGGCAGGGATTCGTTGCGTGCGCTGCGGTGGAAGATCGCCGCGCTCGCGCCGTCATGCTGGCGTCCGATGCCGGTGATCTGCAGGATTCGTCTGAATAAAAAGAAAGTAGCCGAGTCGCACGACAGTGCGTAAAACGTTTGCGGCGGGTGGTTCCACACCGGTGCGACGCGGTCGCGGCATGAACCGCGCGCCGTGCGCCGCGTCACTCGTCGCGTTCGACCGCGTGCGCGACCACCTTGTCGAGCAGCCGCTCGAACGTCTGGCGCTCGCTGTCGGACAGACACGCGAGCAAGCCTTCATTCCATTTGCGCACGATCGGCATGATCTTGCGATGCAGCGCACGGCCGTCGGCGGTCAGCGCGATCAGCACGATTCGGCCGTCTTCGTCGCTGGCGCTGCGCTCGAGCAGCCCCTGGCGCAGCAGCGCCTCGGCCGCGCGGCTCGCCTGGCTCTTGTCGAGGTTGGTGTGGCGTGCGAGATCCATGATCGAAAACGGCCCGAACGCGCCGACGGCGGCGATCACGCGCGCCTCGGGCAGCGAAATGTCGAGCTTGCGCCGATAGACATCAGCGATCCCGCGGTCGGATCGCTTCGTGAGCGCATGGAGGCGATAGGTCAGAAACTGATCGAGCCCGGCTTGACGGCCTTTCATGTCGAATCCTGAAGAAAAAGGGCGGGCCCGATTGTTCCTGTATCGCGCGCTCGGGTCAACGGTCAGTGTGCGCCGTACTTCAGCCGTGTCAACTGTTCCGCTTCGTTCGCAAGGAGATTCGCGGCGTCGCGGATCGCGACGTCGAGCGTGATCGGCCCCGGCGCCGGCGAAAAGCAGCCGGAAAAATGTTCGGTCAGGCGCGGCAGCGCGGCCGGGTCGACCGCGCCCGACAGCAGCGACGCCGGCACGCCCGCTGCCCGCGCGTGGCGGCATGCGATGAACGGTGCCTTGCCGTGCAGCGTCTGCACATCCGAGCGGCCTTCGCCGGTGATCAGCCAATCGGCGCCCGCGAGCGCCGCATCGAGCCCGACCTGCCGCGCGACGACCTCCGCACCGGCCTCGAACTGCGCGCCCAGCATGTGGAGCGCGAATCCTAGCCCCCCCGCGGCACCTGCGCCTGGCAAATCGCGGCCGCGCCGGTCGAGCGCGGCCTCGAGCAGGTCGGCGAAGCGGCCGAGCGCAGCGTCGAGCGTCGCGACCTGCGCCGGCGTCACACCCTTTTGCGGGCCGAACACCGCGGTCGCGCCGTGCGATCCGGTCAGCGGATTGTCGACGTCGGACATGCCGATGAATTCCGCGTCCTTCAGGCGCGGATCGAGCGCCGACACGTCGACTCGTGCGATATCGGCGAGCCGCGCGGGCACCGGTTCGATCGGCTTCCCGGCCGTGTCGAAGCACCGCAAGCCCAGACCGGCGAGCAGGCCCGCGCCCGCGTCGTTGGTGCTGCTGCCGCCGAGCGCGACGAAGAAGCGGCGCACGCCTTCGTCGAGCAGCATGCGGATCGCCTCGCCCATCCCGCGCGTGCTGCGCGCATCGACCGGCACGCTCATGCCGATCGGATCCGTGATCCCGACGATCTCGGCCGTCTCGACGATCGCACTGCGCGCGTCGATCACACCGACCGCCGCGTCGCGCGCCGCGAGCGATGCGCCGGCGACGCGCAGCGTGCGCCGCGTGCCGCCGCCGGCCAGCATCGCGTCGAGCGTACCTTCGCCGCCGTCGGCCATCGGGCAGCAGCGCACGATCGCGTCGGGGCGGGCGCGGCGGATGCCGGTGGCGATCGCGTCCGCGACCTGCTCGGCGGAAAGCGAGCCTTTGAACGAATCGGGCGCGATGACGACGACAGGCGCGGACGGATGGTGCGGCATGGTGTCTCCGGAAGGCGTGATTGGTGTGGGCAATGTGCGCCGCGCGCGCGGCGCACCGTCATTTGGAGCTTACAGGATGACGGGGCCGCGGAGGATACGGTGTGCGGCATAGCGGCGATCCGCGCGCGTGGTCGCTAAAAGGGGCCGGGCGGTAAGGCGGGTATGTGCGTACGTCGAGCCGATCTGGCGGTACGAGGAAAATTGTTTGCTAGAATAGTCGATTCTTCCGGCCAAAGCCGTGCTCCGAGCCGCTTGCGCTAGCCATCCGGCGCGTGCAGGGATGGCGTGGCGCTCCGGCGCGGCGTGTGAACGTGACCGTCACTTCACGCCGCAGGCAGGCACGGCAAGGAAAACCCGATTCGCTCGAATAATTTTAGGACGATTGAAGCCATGGCTAACGTTGTTGAGAACCTCGGCAAGCTTGAACGCCGCGTGACGATTTCCCTGCCGAAAGACACCGTGCAGAAGGAAATCGACGCCCGTATCCAGAAACTCGCGAAGAACGTTCGCATGCCGGGTTTCCGCCCGGGCAAGGTGCCGCTGAAGATGGTTGCCCAGCAATACGCGGGTCAGGTCGAAGCGGAAGTGCTGAGCGACAAGATCGGCCAGGAATTCTTCACGATCAGCCGCGCGGAAAACCTGCGCGTCGCCGGTCAGCCGAGCTTTGAGCCGAAGCAGGAGCAAGCTGACGATGCATACGCATTCAACGCGACGTTCGAGGTCTACCCGGAAGTGAAGATCGGCGATCTGGCGACGGCTGAAGTCGAGCGCTCGACGACGACGATCGGCGATGCTGAAATCGACCGCACGCTGGACATCCTGCGCAAGCAGCGCGTGCACTACCACGCACGCGGCGAAGCCGGCGAGCACGGCGACGGCGGCGCGGACACCGCGGCGAAGAACGGCGACCGCGTGACGGTGGACTTCGTCGGCAAGATCGACGACGTCGCGTTCCAGGGCGGCACCGCCGAAGACTTCCCGTTCGTGCTCGGCGAAGGCCGCATGCTGCCGGAATTCGAAACGGCGGCGCTCGGCCTGAAGGCCGGTGAATCGCGCACGTTCGACCTGAAGTTCCCGGACGATTATCACGGCAAGGACGTGGCCGGCAAGACGGCGCAGTTCACGGTCACGATGAAGAAGATCGAGTGGCCGCACCTGCCGGAAATCGACGCCGAATTCGCGAAGTCGCTCGGCATCGAAGACGGCGATCTGACGAAGATGCGCGCCGAAATCAAGGAAAACCTCGAGCGCGAAGCGAAGCGTCGCACGCAGGCGATCGTCAAGAACCAGGTGATGGACGCACTGCTGAAGATTTCCGAACTCGACGTGCCGAAGGCGCTGATCGAGCAGGATCAGCAACGCCTCGTCGAAATGGCTCGCCAGGATCTGGCGCAGCGCGGCGTGCCGAACGCGAAGGACGCACCGATCCCGGCCGAAATGTTCGCCGAGCAGGCCGAACGTCGCGTGAAGCTGGGCCTCGTGCTGGCCGAACTCGTGAAGGCGAACGGTCTCGAAGCGAAGCCGGAGCAGATCCGCGCGGAAGTCGACGAGTTCGCGAAGAGCTACGAAGACCCGAAGGAAGTGGTCCGCTGGTATTATTCGAACCAGCAGCGCCTCGCCGAGATGGAAGCGTTCGTCGTTGAAAGCAACGTCGTCGACTTCGTGCTGGGCAAGGCAAAGGTGACGGACAAGGAAGTGAGCTTCGAGGCACTCGCGAGCGCATCGGCGCAAGCGTAAGTGTCGCTCTAGCGGCGTGCCGGCTGTCGGAGCGACGGCCCGCACGCCGTTTTTACGTCAAGCGCACGGTTGCCATTAATATGGCGATTGAGCGGGCGGCTTCCCTCCGTTCAATTTTCCATTCGAACAAGGTTCATTGAATGATCACTCGCGCTGAATTGCTGGACATGCTTGCTTCGAACGCGCCGCAGGGTTTCGAGGCGCAAGCGCTGGGGCTGGTGCCGATCGTCGTCGAAACGAGCGGCCGCGGCGAGCGTTCGTACGATATCTATTCGCGTCTCCTGAAGGAGCGCCTGGTGTTCATGGTCGGCGAAGTGAACGACCAGACCGCCAATCTCGTGGTCGCGCAATTGCTGTTCCTCGAGAGCGAGAATCCCGACAAGGACATCAGCCTCTACATCAACAGCCCTGGCGGCTCGGTGTCGGCGGGCATGGCGATTTACGACACGATGCAGTTCATCAAGCCGGATGTGTCGACGCTCTGCATGGGTCTCGCGGCCAGCATGGGCGCGTTCCTGCTCGCATCGGGCGCGAAAGGCAAGCGTTTTGCTCTGCCGAACTCGCGCGTGATGATTCACCAGCCGCTCGGCGGCGCACGCGGCCAGGCGTCCGACATCGAGATCCAGGCGCGCGAAATCCTTTACCTGAAGGAACGGTTGAACAACCTGCTCGCGCAGCACACGGGCCAGGACGTCGAGCGCATCGCGCGCGACACCGACCGTGATAACTTCATGTCGAGCGAGGACGCGAAGGCGTACGGGCTGATCGACCAGGTGCTGCTGAAGCGCCCGTGAGCTTAAGTGGGGTGCCGCCCCGATTTGCGCGGTGCCCCGGCAATGTCCCGAGTGCCCTGAGCATCTGCGGCAAGCGCATCCAGCCGGCTCCGGTCGCGCCCTAGGCGCGGCGTTCGGAGCAATCGGCGTATCATGTCATTTACCTGTCCGGAGGCTCTACATTCATGGCGGACAAAAAAGGTTCGAACAGCGAGAAGCTGTTGTATTGCTCGTTTTGCGGGAAGAGCCAGCATGAGGTGAAGAAACTCATCGCAGGCCCGTCGGTGTTCATCTGCGATGAGTGCATCGATCTCTGCAACGAGATCATTCGCGACGAGGCGGCTGCCGCCGGCGTCGAGGCCAGCCTGTCCCGGTCCGATCTGCCGAGCCCGCAGGAAATTCGCGACATCCTCGATCAGTACGTGATCGGCCAGGAGCGCGCGAAGAAAATCCTCGCGGTGGCCGTGTACAACCACTACAAGCGCCTGAAGCATCTCGACAAGAAGGACGACGTCGAGCTGTCGAAGAGCAACATCCTGCTGATCGGCCCGACGGGCTCCGGCAAGACGCTGCTCGCGCAGACGCTCGCGCGGTTGCTCAACGTGCCGTTCGTGATCGCCGACGCGACGACGCTGACCGAAGCCGGCTATGTCGGCGAAGACGTCGAGAACATCATCCAGAAGCTGTTGCAGAACTGCAACTACGAGGTCGACAAGGCCCAGCGCGGGATCGTCTACATCGACGAAATCGACAAGATCAGCCGCAAGTCCGACAACCCGTCGATCACGCGCGACGTGTCGGGCGAGGGCGTCCAGCAGGCGCTGCTGAAGCTCGTCGAAGGCACGATGGCGTCGGTGCCGCCGCAGGGCGGCCGCAAGCACCCGAACCAGGACTTCATCCAGGTCGACACGACCAACATCCTGTTCATCTGCGGCGGCGCGTTCGACGGCCTCGAGAAAGTAATCACCGATCGTACGGAAAAGACGGGCATCGGCTTCGGCGCGACGGTCAAGAGCAAGCAGGAGCGCGACGCGGGCGAAGTGCTGCGCGAAACGGAACCGGAAGACCTGATCAAATTCGGTCTGATCCCCGAATTGATCGGCCGCCTGCCGGTGGTCGCGACGCTCGGCAAGCTCGATGAAGCCGCGCTGATGAAGATCCTCGTCGAGCCGAAGAATGCGCTCGTCAAGCAATATCACAAGCTGTTCGCGATGGAGCGCGTCGAGCTGGAAATCCGGCCGGGCGCGCTGCAGGCAGTCGCACGCAAGGCGATCCGCCGCAAGACCGGCGCGCGCGGTTTGCGTTCGATCATCGAACAGGCGTTGCTCGACGTGATGTACGAACTGCCGACGATGAAAGGGGTCAGCAAGGTCATCATCGACGAGAACGTCATCGATGGCGACGGCAAACCGTTGTTGATCTACGAGGACACGCCGAAGGTGGCGGGTTCGAACTGACCGGCTTGCCGACGATGTTCTGCGAAAAAGGCCGTTCATGAGTCCGTGGGCGGCTTTTTTTCGTTTATCTTGTGGGTAACTCTGACTCGACACGCGGTGGTTACTTTCTTACCGAATATTTCCCGCACTTGAAGGCTTGCAATTCGTTGTGGCGGCCTCAATTACCGAACAATTGATTCCACTCATGGGGAAATGAAATGTCAGGCACCCAACTTCTCCCGCCGGAACGCATCACGCTCCCGCTGCTGCCGCTGCGGGACGTCGTCGTTTTCCCGCACATGGTGATTCCGCTCTTCGTGGGCCGGCCGAAATCGATCAAGGCCCTCGAAGCAGCGATGGAAGGCGGCAAGCACATCATGCTCGTCGCCCAGAAAACCGCGGCCAAGGACGAACCGACCGAAAAGGACATGTACGAGGTCGGTTGTATCGCCAACATTCTGCAGATGCTGAAGCTGCCGGACGGCACCGTGAAGGTGCTGGTCGAGGGGCTGCAGCGCGCGAAGGCGTTGTCGATCGAAGAACAGGAGACGCAGTTCTCCTGCGAAGTGATGCCGCTCGAACCCGACCATGCCGACAGCGCTGAAACCGAAGCGCTGCGCCGTGCGATCGTGTCGCAGTTCGACCAGTACGTGAAGCTGAACAAGAAGATCCCGCCGGAGATTCTCACGTCGCTGTCGGGTATCGACGAGGCAGGCCGCCTCGCCGACATGATCGCCGAGCGTCTGCCGCTGAAGCTCGACCAGAAGCAGCACATCCTCGAGATGTTCCCGGTCATCGAGCGCCTCGAGCACCTGCTCGCGCAGCTCGAAGCCGAGATCGACATCCTGCAGGTCGAAAAGCGCATCCGCGGGCGCGTGAAGCGCCAGATGGAAAAGAGCCAGCGCGAGTACTACCTGAACGAACAGGTCAAGGCGATCCAGAAGGAACTGGGCGAAGGCGAGGAAGGTGCGGATCTCGAGGAACTCGAGAAGCGCATCAACGCCGCGCGCATGCCGAAGGAAGCGAAGAAAAAGGCCGATGCCGAGCTGAAGAAGCTGAAGCTGATGTCGCCGATGTCGGCGGAAGCGACCGTCGTGCGCAACTACATCGACACGCTGATCGGCCTGCCGTGGCGCAAGAAGAGCAAGGTCAACAACGATCTGTCGAACGCCGAACAGGTGCTCGACGAGGATCACTTCGGCCTCGAGAAGGTGAAGGAACGCATTCTCGAATACCTCGCGGTGCAACAGCGCGTGGACAAGGTCAAGGCGCCGATCCTGTGCCTCGTCGGGCCTCCGGGCGTCGGCAAGACGTCGCTCGGCCAGTCGATCGCGCGCGCGACGAACCGCAAGTTCGTGCGGATGGCGCTCGGCGGCGTGCGTGACGAAGCCGAGATCCGCGGTCACCGCCGTACGTACATCGGTTCGATGCCGGGCAAGATCCTGCAGAGCCTCGCGAAGGTTGGTGTGCGCAATCCGCTCTTCCTGCTCGACGAAGTCGACAAGATGGGCATGGATTTCCGCGGCGATCCGTCGTCGGCGCTGCTCGAAGTGCTCGATCCGGAACAGAACCACACGTTCGCCGACCACTACATCGAAGTCGACTTCGACCTGTCGGACGTGATGTTCGTCGCGACGTCGAACTCGCTGAACATCCCGCCGCCGCTGCTCGACCGGATGGAAGTGATTCGTCTGTCGGGCTATACGGAAGACGAGAAGGTCAGCATCGCGCAGCGTTACCTGCTGCCGAAGCAGAAGAAGAACAACGGCCTGAAGGACGGCGAGATCGAGGTCACCGAGCAGGCGATCCGCGACATCATCCGTTACTACACGCGCGAAGCCGGTGTGCGTTCGCTCGAGCGGGAAGTGTCGAAGATCTGCCGCAAGGTCGTGAAGATGCTGCTGCTGAAGAAGGCATCGGGCGCGATCAAGGTCGACGGCGAGAACCTCGATACGTTCCTCGGCGTGCGCAAGTACGATTTCGGTCTTGCGGCGAAGGAGAACCAGGTCGGGCAAGTGACGGGCCTTGCATGGACGGAAGTCGGCGGCGACCTGCTGACGATCGAAGCCGCGGTGATGCCGGGCAAGGGCAACGTGATTCGCACGGGTTCGCTCGGCGACGTGATGAAGGAGTCGGTAGAGGCTGCGCGTTCGGTCGTGCGCTCGCGTTCGCGGCGTCTTGGCATCAAGGACGAAGCGTTCGAGAAGCAGGACATCCACATCCACGTGCCGGAAGGTGCGACGCCGAAGGACGGTCCGTCCGCCGGTGGTGCGATGACGACCGCGCTGGTGTCGGTGCTGACGGGCATTCCCGTGCGTGCCGATGTCGCGATGACCGGCGAGATCACGCTGCGTGGCGAAGTGTTGCCGATCGGCGGGCTGAAGGAAAAGCTGCTGGCTGCGCATCGCGGCGGCATCAAGCTCGTGCTGATCCCGGAAGAGAACGTGAAGGATCTCGCGGACATTCCGGACAACGTGAAGAACGCGATCGAGATCGTGCCGGTCCGCTGGATCGACAAGGTTCTGGAGCTCGCGCTCGAACGTACGCCGACGCCGCTGCCGCCGGAAGAAGAGGCGAAGGCTGCGGCACCGGTTGGCGATGCGGCGAAGGATGCCGGCTCGACCGAAGTGGTCAAACACTGAGAGCCTGAACGCCGTCGTTGACGGTCGTTGACGAAAACCCGCGGTGCGTGCCGCGGGTTTTTTTATGTGCATCGACGTTCGGTGTTCTCGCGCGTTCGTCGGTGCATAAAAAAATTTGCGTGCGGGCTTGGCAAATTGATCGGGGATGAATTAAACTTGCGGGCTCGCTGGTTGTTGATGCCGAAACGCAGATCGCAGCCAGAACGAATCGGAAACGGGTGCTTAGCTCAGCTGGTAGAGCGGCGCCCTTACAAGGCGTAGGTCGGGGGTTCGAACCCCTCAGCACCCACCAGTTTCACGATTCAGCCAGACCAAGGAGCGGTAGTTCAGTCGGTTAGAATACCGGCCTGTCACGCCGGGGGTCGCGGGTTCGAGTCCCGTCCGCTCCGCCAAAAAATGAAGAAGCCCGCCTCGTGCGGGCTTTTTCATTTGTATCGTCGGAGGCGCACGCTTGCGTGCGCGTGACCGCGGAGCGGAGGAAGCCGCCTGCGCGGCTTCCGGCGGGACTCGAAGGGTTGCGCGTGCACGCGCAACCGCGGCCTGCGGGATGTAGGCGAGTCCCGTCCGCTCCGCCAGAAAATGAAAAAGCCCGCGTTACGCGGGCTTTTTCATTTGCGTCGTCCGTTGCGTACCGCGTTTTTTCCCGTCCCATCCCGTATGTTGTAATATCGGTCGTTTTGTCCAATTTTCCCGTCACGCATGCTCGATTTCTTCCGTAATCACCAGCGCCTGATGATGGCGCTCCTGCTCCTGATCGTGTTGCCGGGGCTGGGTTTCGTCGGGATCCAAGGTTTCCGCGGTTTCTTCGACGACAGCGCGAACGTCGCGGCGGTCAACGGGCACAAGATCACGCGGATCGAATTCGACGGCGCGTTCCGTCAGCAGATCGACCAGGCGCGCCAGGCGCTCGGTGGGCAGTTCGACATCAAGATGTTCGATACGCCCGAGCATCGCAAGCAAGTGCTCGACGGCCTGATCCAGCAACGCGTGCTGGCCGACGAGACGCAACGCCTGCACCTCACTGCGTCCGACAACGCGGTGCGCGACGCGCTGATGAGCGACCCGATGATCGCGTCGTTGAAGAAGCCCGACGGCTCGATCGACGTCGAACGCTATGCGCAGCTGCTGTCGTTCCAGGGGATGACGCCCGAGCAGTACCAGGAGCGCGTGCGTTACAGCCTCGCACTGCAGCAGATCCCGGCGAGCATCGTCTCGAGCGCTTTCACGCCGAAGGGTCCGGCCGAACGTCTGTCGGCACTCGCCGCGCAGCAGCGCGAAGTGCAGGCGCTCGTGCTGAAGGCGAGCGACTACGCGGCGAAAGTGCAGCCGACCGACGCGCAGCTCGCCGCATACTATGACGCGCACAAGCAGAGCTTCGCGACGCCGGAAACCGCAACGATCCAGTATCTCGTCTATTCGCCGGCCGCTGCCGCTGCGAGCGCGCAGCCGACCGATGCCGACATCAAGAAGTTCTACGACGACAACCCGACGCACTTCCGTTCGGAAGCACAGGTGCGCATCAGCCACATCTTCATCGCGGCAGCCAGCGACGCCAGCGCCGCCGACAAGGCCGCGGCAAAGGCGAAGGCCGAGCAGCTGCTGGCTGACGTGAAGGCTCACCCGGACCAGTTCGCGCAGATTGCACAGAAGAACTCGCAGGACGCGCCGTCGGCAGCGAAGGGCGGCGATCTCGGCTTCATCACGCGCGGCTCGACGGCGGGCGGCAAGGCGTTCGACGATGCGGCATTCGCGCTGAAGCAGGGCGACGTGAGCGGTGTCGTACAGTCGGATCTCGGCTTCCACATCCTGAAGGCCACGGAAGTGAAGCCGTCGGTGGTCAAGCCGTTCGCGGACGTGAAGGACCAGATCGCGGCGCAACTGAAGCAGCAATACGCGGCGAAGGCGTTCTCGGACAATGCGGAAGGCTTTACGTCGACCGTGTATGAAAAGGCGAAGTCGCTGCAGCCGGCGGCGGACAAGTACAAGCTGACGATCCAGACGGCCACCGTCACGCCGACGCCGAATCCGCAACTGCCGCCGACGAGCCCGCTGAACAATCCGAAATTCCTCGCTGCGGTGTTCGCGAGCGACTCGGTGAAGAACCAGAACAACACGCAAGCGATCGACGTGGGCAACAACACGCTGATCTCCGCGCGCGTGACCGATTACAAGCCGGCCGCCGTGCCGGCACTGGATGCGATCAAGGACGCGGTGCGTCAGAAGGTCGTCGCCGAGCAGGCCGCCGCACTCGCGAAGAAGGACGGCGCGGCGAAGCTGGCCGAACTGCAGAAATCGAAGTCGACCGACGGCTTCGCGGCCGTCCAGAAGGTATCGCGCACGCAATCGCAAGGACTGACGCCGGCTGCGCTGAGCGCCGTCTACAAGGTTGACGCGAAAACGCTGCCGGCATACGTCGGCGTCGACCTCGGCGCAGACGGCTATGCGATCTATCGCGTGAACGCGGTGATCGCGGGTACGGCCGTCGATCCGCAGCAACTTGCGGCCGCGCAGCAGCAGATGGCGCAGGTCGAAGCGCAAAGCGAAGGCGAAGCGTATCTCGCCGCACTGCGCGACCGCTCGAAGGTGAAGCTGTACGGCACCACGCAGAGCCAGTCGCAGGACGGCGGCAGCTAAGCACGGCACCGCTTCCGGTTTCGCGCGCAACGATAGAAAGCCTCGCTCGACGCGGGGCTTTCTGCTTTCAGGGGGGCGCCACGCGTGCGGCTCAACCGCGCGGCTTGCCGAGCAGCGGTTTCAGCGCGGGCCAGACGTTGTCGAGGAGGATGTGCTGTGCCTGTTGCGCGGGATGCATCTGATCCGGCTGGAACATTTCCGGCTTGTTTTCGATGCCGGCCAGCAGGAACGGCACGAGCGGGACGCCCAGCTCCTTCGACAATCTCGTATAGACCGCGTGGAATTTCTGCGTATAGTCGGGCCCGTAGTTCGGCGGCACGTACATGCCGACCAGCACGACCTTCGCGTGTGCGTTGCGCGCGTCGGCGATGATGTCGCGCAGGTTCTGCTCGGTCGTCGCAAGCGGTACGCCGCGCAACGCATCGTTCGAACCGAGCTCGACGACGACGATCGACGGCTTGAGCCGCTGCAGCACCGCAGGCAGCCGCGCACGGCCGCCGCTCGTGGTGTCGCCGCTGACGCTCGCGTTCGCGACGCTATAATCGATTCGCTCGGCCGCGAGCCGCTGCCGCAGCAGCGCAACCCAGCCGGTGTCGCGCGGCAGTCCGTATTCGGCCGACAGGCTGTCGCCGAGCACGACGAGCGCGGGCTGACCCGATGCCGCGGTCGCGGCGCGCGCAGGCATGGTTGCTGCGAGCGCGGTGCCAAGCAATGCGGCCAGCGCCGCGCGTCTTTTCCAGCGGAATGTCGTGTCCATGTTCAAGATTACCGATCCGATCATCGAAGTCCATGACGTATGCAAGCAGGTTGCCGATGCAACGGGCGCGCTGACGATCCTCGACGGCATCTCGTTTGTCGTACGCGCGGGCAGCAGCCTCGCGATCGTCGGGGCATCGGGGTCCGGCAAATCGACGCTGCTCGGCCTGCTTGCGGGATTGGACAGCGCGACGAGCGGCACGGTTCGCTTGCTCGGCCGCGCGCTCGACCAGCTCGATGAGGACGAGCGCGCGGCGCTGCGCAACGGAGCGGTCGGGTTCGTGTTTCAGTCGTTCCAGTTGATGCCGCACCTGACGGCACTCGAGAACGTGATGCTGCCGCTCGAACTGCAAGGCGGCATCAGTGCGCGCGAAGCGGCCGATCGCGCGAGGGCGCTGCTCGTGCAGGTCGGGCTCGGCGAACGCACCGCACATTATCCGAAGCTGCTCTCGGGCGGCGAGCAGCAGCGCGTTGCGCTCGCGCGCGCGTTCGTCACGCATCCGGCGATTTTGTTTGCCGACGAACCGACCGGCAGCCTCGACGCGGCAACCGGTCATGCTGTCATCGACCTGATGTTCGAATTGAACCGCACGCACGGCGCGACGCTTGTGCTTGTCACGCACGACACCGAACTCGCGCGGCGCTGCGCGACGACGATCACGATCGATGCCGGACGCATCGTTGCGCCGCACGCGGTGTAGCAGTCACGGGGTTTTCGTGCCGGCCGCACGGCACGGAAGGGCAGATTGCCTCGTGCGGCCGGTGTTCGCATGACGCCGTCGCGTCAGCGCTTGAGCGCCGCGCGGGCGCGCTCGATCAGCGCGGTCGTCGACGAATCGTGCTTCGCCGGATCGACCGACTCGGCCGACAGGTCCGCTTCCACGACCTTGCCGAGAATCTTGCCGAGCTCGACGCCCCACTGGTCGAACGGATTGATGTCCCACACCGTGGCCTGTACCAGCACCTTGTGTTCGTAGAGCGCGATCAGCGCGCCGAGCGCGCGCGGCGTCAGCGCGTCTACCAGCAGCGTCGTCGTCGGGCGGTTGCCGGGGAACGTCAGATGCGGCGCGAGCGCTTCCTTGCCGGGGCCGGCGACCTCCCGTGCTTCTTCCAGCGTGCGGCCGAGCATCAGCGCTTCGCTCTGCGCGAAGCAATTCGCCAGCAGCTTCGGATGATGGCTGGCGAGCGGATGTTCGGGCGTCAGCACCGCGATGAAGTCGATCGGCACGATCGTCGGGCCCTGGTGCAGCATCTGGAAAAACGCGTGCTGGCCGTTGGTGCCCGGCTCGCCCCACGTGACCGCCGACGTCGGGTAGTCGACGAACGAACCGTCGAGCCGCGCGGACTTGCCGTTGCTTTCCATCTCGAGCTGCTGCAGGTAGGACGGCAGGTAGTGAAGCGCTTCCGAATACGGCGCGACGAGGTAGCTCTGCGAGCCGAAGAAGTTGCGATACCAGATGCCGATCAGGCCGAGCAGCACCGGCAGGTTGCGCTCGAGCGGCGCTTCGCGGAAATGGCGGTCCATGTCGTTCGCGCCGGCGAGCAGTTCGTCGAATTGCTCGGGCCCGATCGCGATCATGATCGACAGGCCGACCGCCGACCACAGCGAATAGCGGCCGCCGACCCAGTCCCACATTTCGAACACGTTGTCGGCCGCGATGCCGAACTTCACGACTTCGGCCGGATTCGCCGACACGCCGACGAAGTGCTTCGCGAGCGCATCCTCCGGGCAACCGCGCGCGACGAACCAGTCGCGCAGCGAGCGTGCGTTCGTCATCGTCTCGAGCGTCGTGAAGGTTTTCGACACGATGATCGCGAGCGTTTCCTCCGGATCGACCTGCTCGAGCACGCGCGCGAGATCGGCGCCGTCGACGTTCGACACGAAGTGCGTCGAGATCTCCGGCGTCGCGACGTGGTGCAGCGCGTGCGTAACCATCTTCGGTCCGAGATCCGAGCCGCCGATACCGATGTTGATCACGTGGCGGATGCGCTTGCCGGTGTAACCGGTCCACACGCCGCTGCGCACGGCGCGCGCGAAGGTCGCCATCTTCGCGCGCTCCGCGCTGACCTGCGCATGGAACGGCGCGTGCGGGTCGGTCGCGCGCAGTGCGGTATGCAGCGCTGCGCGGCCTTCGGTCGGGTTCACGATCTCGCCGGCGAACATCGCGTCGCGGCGCGCTTCGACGCCCGCTTCGCGGGCCAGTTGCACGAGCAGGCGCAGCGTGTCGTCGTTGATGCGGTTCTTCGAGAAATCGGCCGCGAGGCCGCCGCCCGGAATCGTGAAGCGTTCGGCGCGGGTCGGCGCGCGGTCGTTTTCCGGCGCGAACCAGTCGCGCAGCCGCGCATGGCGGATTTGTTCGAAGTGGGATTGAAGGGCAGTCCAGGCGGGGAGCGAATTCAGCGTCATGGCGGTTCGAGTGAAGCGTGAATCGGGAGGAATGCCGCGCCGGCGCATCGGGAGCGTAAAGCCGGCGGACGAGCGGGCCCGCCGTGCGGCGGGGCACTCAGTATAGCGGCGTTATATGTCGGCGCGCCGCGACGGGTAAAAAAGGCGATTGACCAGCGTGCGCACCATCGGCGCGAGTTCGCCCGCGGTGAGGCCGACCGGCCCCGTGCCTTTCGCGGTCAGCGTGTCGGCCGCGAGGCCGTGCAGGTAGACGCCCGCGAGCGCTGCTTCGTACGGGGCCACGCGCTGCGCGAGCAACGCGCCGATCAGGCCGCCGAGCACGTCGCCGGTGCCGCCGGTCGCGAGCGCGGCATTGCCGGTCGGATTGATCGTCAGGCGCCCGTCGGGCGCCGCAATCACCGTGCCCGAACCCTTCAGCACGACGATGCTCGCGTAGCGCGTGGCGAGCGAGCGTGCAGCGGCCAGGCGATCGTGCTGTATCGCCGCGGTGTCGCAGCCGAGAAGGCGTGCGGCCTCGAGCGGATGCGGCGTCAGCACGCACGCATGGCCGCGCGCGCCGCGCGTGGCGACCGCTGCCGCGAGGTCGGCGTGCGTGGCGACGAGATTCAGCGCATCGGCATCGAGCAGCGTCGCGATGTCGTGCGCAAGCACGTCGCGCACGAGCGCCGCGGCGGCGTCGCGCGTGCCGAGGCCGCAGCCGGCGGCGATCGCGGACATCGCATCGAGCGTCAGACTGCCGGCCGGATGCAGCATCAGTTCGGGAAACGGCGGATCGTACGGCGGCGCGCCGGAGCCGAGACAACCGACATGCACCTTGCCGGCACCCGCAAACAGCGCCGCGCGCGCGGCGAGAATCGGCGCGCCGCACATGCCGGTGTCGCCGCCGAGCACGGCGAGGCTGCCGAACGTGCCCTTGTGCGACGCGAACGCACGCGCGGGCAGCGCCGCGGCGAACAGTGCGGGCGCGTTCAGCACGACCGCAGGCGCGGCGGGCGGCGCAACGTCGAGCGTCGCGATGTCGATGTGGCCGGCGAGGTCGCGGCCGTCGCCGGTGTACAGGCCCGGTTTCGCGCCGATGAAGGTGAGCGTGTGCGTGGCCGCGACCGCAATGCCCGCGCCGACGACCCGGCCCGTATCGCTGTCCAGCCCGCTCGGCACGTCGAGCGCGAGCACGCGGCCGCCGCCGCGCGTGTGCGCCGCGATGCGCGCGGCCTGCTCGGCAAACGGGCCGTCGAGCGGGCGGCCCAGGCCGATGCCGAACAGGCCGTCTACGACCCACGCGTAATCGTCGAGCGACGCGGGCGGCTCGGCCGACAGCGGTACGCCGGCGGTGCGCGCGAGTTCGAGCGCCCATTGCGCATCGTCGGGCTTGACCGGCACCGGCATCCACGCCTGCGTGGCTACGCCGAGCTGCTGCAGCTGCACCGCGGCCACCAGCGCATCGCCGCCATTGTTGCCGGGGCCGACCGCGAACCACACCGCGCGGTCGTCGCCGGCCACACGCTCGGACAGCCAGCGCGCGGCCGCCGCGCCTGCGCGGCCCATCAGCGTGTGCGGCGGCAGTCCGGCGGCTGCGGCGGCTTCGGCCGCCCGCAGGTCGGCGACGCGCAGCAGCGGCAGCGGAGCGGTGGAGTCGGGAAGCGGGCGGGTGTTCGTCATCGCGGGATCATGGCGGCGGGAAGAGGGGGCCGCCCCGGCAAGCGCCCGCGGCGGTCAGGTCGCGAAGCGCGCGGCGCTCAGTGCGGCCAGCGTATCGGCGGGCCACTGCTGCGTGTCGCCGCCGACGTAATCGGTCACCACTCTAGCAGAGCCGCATGCGAGCCCCCAACCCGCCGGACCATGGCCGAAATTGACGAACACGCGCGGATGCGGGGTCGGACCGACGACCGGCAGGCCGTCCGGCGACAGCAGCTGCGTGCCCTGCCACGACAGCGCGGCGGAGATCCGCGCGGCGCCCGGCACCCAGTCGTGCACGGCCTGGCTCAGCAGCGCGAGCGTGGTCTCGGATAGGTGCTCGGGCAGGGGCTTCGCGGTGTCGGCTGCGCTCTGCAGCACGGCGGCGCCCCCGATACGCAGCCGCTGGTGGCTCCGCGTGATCGAGATCCGCTTGATCGAATCGACGACGCTCAGGTGCGGTGCATGTTCTTCGTACGCAACGGGCGCGGTCAGCGTATGGACGCGCACCGGATGCAGCGGCAGCTGCCAGCCGAGCCGCTCGAGCAGCGGCAGGCTGCCTGCGCCTGCCGCGACCACGATCGCATCGGCCGCAATCACGTCGACTTCGTGTGCCTTCGCCGTGTGCCGGCCGCCGCCGGCCGGCGCGAGTTCGACCGCCACGCGGCCGTGGTCGACGCGAATCGCGGCGACGTCCGCGCCGAAACGGAACTGCACGCCGTGCTCGTCGAGCGCCTGTCTGACCAGCTTCGCGAACAACGGGCCGTTGCCGGTGCGTTCGGCGTCGAGCAGCACGCCGCCGGCGAAGCCGGGCTCGGCCGGCACCGACGGTTCCAGCGCCGCGCATTCGTCGGCGGTGAGCACGCGGTACGGCTGGTCGAGCGTGCGCAACAGGTCGAGCGCCGGCTGCAGTGCATCCCAGTCGCGCGGCTCGCGCACGACGTGCAGGATGCCGGGCTTCTGCTCGAATTCGAGCCCGAAGCGCGCCTCGATGTCGGCGAGGGTGTCGCGCGACGCATCGATCAACGGGCGCAGCCGCGCGTACTGCGCGGCGAAGGCGTCGGGCTCGCGCAGCGTGGCGAGCTGCTTGACGAAGCGGCGCACGCCGCCGTTGAAGCCGGGCTTGTAGACGATGCCGGTGTCGCGCGGCTGGCGCCCGCGCATGAAGGTCGGGCCGAACCAGACGTCGAGCGGGCTCGGGAGCAGCATGCCGCCGTCGCCGTAGGTTGCGCCCTGCGCGACGGTTGCGTGGCGTTCGACCACGCACACGCGATGGCCGGCCGCGCGCAGCTGGTAGGCGGTGGCGACGCCGCTGATTCCGCCGCCGATGACGATGACATCCATGGATTGCTTCGATGACGGGCGGCGTGGGCCGCCCGGTGAGAATTCGCTGACGGGCCGCTGGCCCGGTGAACCGCGAATGATAGCGCCAAAATCGCGCCGGCCGGCGTCGCGCACCCACGCCGGCCGGCGTCGCGCACCCACGCCGGTCGCGCCGTCGTGCGGCCATGGGCTGCGATCGCCGCGCGTGCCGGCCCGGGCGGCGGTTTCCCGGAGCGGCGTCGCGCGGCCGGCGCGCTGCACCGTCGCGGTGCGCGACGGGTGCGGATCGACCGGTCTGGGACGACCGACTTCCGGGTATAATTACGGCCTTCCTTTCGCCCCACGTCGCCACCTCGCGCGACTCATCGACGTCAGTCCAGCCCATGGCTCACTTCTCGTGTTTTCCCGGCGCTTCGGCCCTCTCCGATTTCCGTCAAACCCGCCTGCTCGACACGCTCAGGCAAATCGACGCCAACATCGTCGCGGTGCGCGGCCAGTTCCTGCACTTCGTCAATGCGGCCGAGCCGCTGTCGGCTGACGACAACGCCCGCATCGACGCGCTGATGCACTATGGCGCGCCGTTCGAGCCGGCGGCCGAAAAGGGAACGGCCGAGACCTTCGTCGTACTGCCGCGTTTCGGCACGGTCTCGCCGTGGGCGAGCAAGGCGACCGACATCGCGCAGCACTGCGGCCTCACGCAGGTGCGCCGTATCGAGCGCGGCATCGAATTCACGGTCACGCTGAAGTCGGGCCTGCTCGGCGGCAAGAAGGCGCTGTCCGACGACGCGCGCGCAGCGGTTGCCGCCGCGCTGCATGACCGGATGACCGAGAGCGTGGTCGCCGCGCGCGACGATGCGAAGCACCTGTTCGACGAACTGCCGGCCAAGCCGTTGTCGACCGTCGACGTGCTGGGTGTCGGCCGTGCCGCGCTCGAGCAGGCGAACGTCGAGCTCGGCCTCGCACTCGCCGACGACGAGATCGACTATCTGGTCGACGCGTTCCGCAAGCTCGAACGCAACCCGACCGACGTCGAGCTGATGATGTTTGCGCAGGCGAACAGCGAGCATTGCCGCCACAAGATCTTCAACGCGCAGTGGACGATCGACGGGCAGGAGCAGGACATGTCGCTGTTCGCGATGATTCGCAACACCGAGAAGGTGAGCCCCCAGGGCACGATCGTCGCGTATTCGGACAACTCGTCGATCATGATGGGCGCCGAAGCCGAGCGCTGGTTCCCGCGCAACGCGGGCGCGGCGGGCGAGCCCGGCCAGCGCTACGGCCGCCACACCGAGCTCACGCACACGCTGATGAAGGTCGAGACGCATAACCACCCGACCGCGATCTCGCCGTTCCCCGGCGCGGCGACCGGCGCGGGCGGTGAAATCCGCGACGAAGGCGCGACGGGCCGCGGTGCGCGTCCGAAAGCCGGCCTCACCGGCTTCACGGTGTCGAACCTCGACTTGCCGGATGCCCGCCAGCCGTGGGAAAACGACCGCGACGCCGCGCAGCCGATCGCCGAGCGCAACCCGAACGAGCAGCACGGCCCGTACGGCCGCCCGGACCGCATCGCGTCGCCGCTGCAGATCATGATCGACGGCCCGCTGGGCGGCGCCGCGTTCAACAACGAATTCGGCCGGCCGAACCTCGGCGGCTACTTCCGCGTGTACGAGCAGAACGTCGGCGGCCAGGTGCGCGGCTATCACAAGCCGATCATGATCGCGGGCGGCCTCGGCAACATCGCGGATCAACACACGCACAAGCATGACGTGCCGGCCGGTTCGCTGCTGATCCAGATCGGCGGCCCCGGCATGCGCATCGGCATGGGCGGCGGCGCGGCGAGCTCGATGGCGACCGGCGCCAACACGGCCGAACTCGACTTCGACTCGGTGCAGCGCGGCAACCCGGAAATCGAGCGGCGCGCGCAGGAAGTGATCAACGGCTGCTGGCAGCTCGGCGCGGAAAACCCGATCCTGAGCATTCACGACGTCGGCGCGGGCGGCCTGTCGAACGCGTTCCCCGAGATCGTCGATGGCGCGGGCAAGGGCGCGCGCTTCGAATTGCGCAAGGTCGCGCTCGAGGAATCGGGCCTGTCGCCGCGCGAGATCTGGTCGAACGAGGCGCAGGAGCGCTACGTGCTGGCGATCGCGCCGGCCGACCTGCCGCGTTTCGAAGCGATCTGCGCGCGCGAGCGCTGCCCGTTCGCGGTGGTGGGTGTCGCGACCGACGAACGCCAGTTGCGCCTCGTCGACGACGAAGCGACGGGCGCGGATGAATTCCCGGTCGACATGCCGATGGAAGTGCTGCTCGGCAAGCCGCCGCGCATGCACCGCGACGTCACGCGCGTCGCGGTCGAGCGCGCGCCTGTCGACGTGACGGGCATCGCGCTGTCGGAAGTCGCGGTCGACGTGCTGAAGCATCCGACGGTCGGCAGCAAGTCGTTCCTGATCACGATCGGCGACCGTTCGGTCGGCGGCACGTCGGTTCGCGACCAGATGGTCGGCCCGTGGCAGGTGCCGGTGGCCGATTGCGCGGTGACCGCGCTCGACTACGCGGGCTTCAAGGGCGAGGCGATGACGATGGCCGAGCGCACGCCGCTCGCTGTAATCGACGCACCGGCGTCGGGCCGCATGGCCGTCGGCGAGGCGATCACGAACATCGCGAGCGCGCCGATCGCGTCGCTCGACAAGCTGAAGCTGTCGGCGAACTGGATGGCCGCATGCGGCACGGCCGGCGAGGATGCCGCGCTGTTCGACACGGTCAAGGCGATCGGCATGGAGCTGTGCCCGGCGCTCGGAATCGGCATCCCGGTCGGCAAGGATTCGCTGTCGATGAAGACCAAATGGGACGAGCAGGGCGTCGCGAAGGAAGTGGTGTCGCCGGTGTCGCTGATCATCTCCGCGTTCGCGCCGGTCGACGACGTGCGCCGCCATCTGACGCCGCAACTGCGCCGCATCGCCGATGCGGGCGACAGCGTGCTGATCGCGATCGATCTCGGCCGCGGCAAGAACCGGATGGGCGGCAGCATCTTCGCGCAGGTCACGCAACAGGTTGGCGACGAGACGCCGGACGTCGACGACCCGGAAGACCTGAAGCGGTTCTTCAACGCGATCCAGTCGCTGAACGCGCAGGGCAAGCTGCTTGCGTACCACGACCGCTCGGACGGCGGCCTGTGGGCGACGGTGTGCGAGATGGCATTCGCGGGCCATGCAGGCGTGTCGCTCAACGTCGACATGCTGACGCTCGACCCGAACCACGAATCCGACTACGGCGACGCAAAAGACTGGGCAAAGCAGACGAGCGGCCGCCGCGAGGATCGCACGCTGCGCGCGCTGTTCTCCGAAGAACTCGGCGCCGTCGTGCAGGTGCGCGCGGCCGACCGCGACGCGGTGCTCGCCGCGCTGCGCGAATTCGGCCTGTCGGCGTGCTCGCACGTAATCGGCACGGTCAACGATCGCGACATGATCGAGGTGTATCGCGATGCGAAGAAGGTGTTCGATGCGCCGCGCGTCGAACTCCATCGGGCGTGGAGCGAAGTCAGCTGGCGCATCGCGCGCCTGCGCGACAATCCGGCCTGCGCGGACGCCGAATACGACACGCTGCTCGACGCGGCCGACCCGGGCATTTCGCCGGTGCTGACCTTCGACCCGGCCGACGATGTCGCCGCGCCGTTCATCGCGACGGGCGCGCGCCCGCGCGTCGCGATCCTGCGTGAGCAGGGCGTGAATTCGCACCTCGAAACGGCCTACGCGTTCGACCGCGCGGGCTTCGACGCGCACGACGTGCACATGAGCGACCTGCTCGCGGGCCGTGCGACGCTCGCCGATTTTGCGGGCGCGGTCGCGTGCGGCGGCTTCTCGTACGGCGACGTGCTGGGCGCCGGCGAAGGCTGGGCGAAGACGATCCGCTTCAACGCGAACCTCGCCGACATGTTCTCCGCGTTCTTCGCGCGCCCCGACACGTTCGCGCTCGGCATCTGCAACGGCTGCCAGATGCTGTCGAGCCTCGCGTCGATGATCCCGGGCGCCGAAGCGTGGCCGAAGTTCACGCGCAACAAGTCCGAGCAATTCGAAGCGCGCTTCTCGTTCGTCGAAGTCGAGAAGTCGCCGTCGATCTTCTTCGCCGGGATGGAAGGCTCGCGGATTCCGGTTGCCGTCGCGCACGGCGAGGGCTATGCGGACTTCTCGCAGCAGGGCGACATCGAGCGCGTTGCGGTCGCGATGCGTTATGTCGACCACCGTGGCGAAGCGACCGAACGCTATCCGTTCAACCCGAACGGCTCGCCGGCCGGCATCACGTCGGTCACGACGGCCGACGGGCGCTTCTCGGTGCTGATGCCGCACATGGAGCGCGTGCACCGCACGGTCACGATGAGCTGGCATCCGGAAGGCTGGGATGACGCGAGCCCGTGGATGCGCGTATTCCGCAACGCACGCCGCTGGATCGGCTAATGTTCGATCCGCACGCGCCGGTCGACATCGTCACGCTGCGCGACGAGCGCGCGAGCGACGTCGATGCGATCGGTCGCGTGATCGTTGCCGCGTTCGCGGACGCGCCGCAGCAGGGCCAACTCGAGCGGCAGATCGTCGACACGCTGCGCGCGGACGGCGCGCTGAGCGTGTCGCTCGTCGCGGAGCGCGATGAGCGCGTGATCGGCCACGTTGCGTTCTCGCCAGTGTCGATCGGCGGCGAGCCGGCCGGCAGTCACGGCTGGTACGGGCTCGCGCCGCTCGCGGTGCGGCCCGAATGCCGGCGGCAGAGTGTCGGTGCGGGGCTCGTGCGCACGGGGCTCGACGCGTTGCGGCGGCTCGGTGCACGCGGCTGCGTCGTGCTCGGCGAGCCGTCGTACTACACGCGTTTCGGTTTCGTGCCGTCCGGCGATCTCGTATTCACGGGCGCGGCGCGCGCGTATTTCCAAGCGCTTGCATTCGATGAAACCGCGCCGCAGCCGTCGGGCGCGGTTCGTTACCACGACGTGTTTCATCGGGTGTAGCGGGCCGCAGCGCCAATCCGCTTGCCGTGTCACCGTTCACAAAAGCCGCGTCGAGCGGCTTTTTTCGTTTCCCGACCGATGCGTCGACGTGCCGCATGCCCGCAAGTCGGTCGTGCTCGTCGCCCCGTGCGAGTCGCTCCATACGCGAGCCGGTACGAAAAACAAAAAGGCCGCTCACACGGAGCGGCCTTTGCGCGGGCGAGCTTCGCCGGCGTTACTGGATCTTCGCCTGCTGACGCAGCCCTTCCTCGAACGCCTGCAGCTTCTGCTGCACGATTTGCTGCGCGATCTGCGCCTTCACCTGGTCGAACGGCGGCGGTGCGATGTCGCGGATGTCGTCGACGCGGATGATGTGCCAGCCGAACTGCGTCTTCACCGGCGCATCGGTCATCTGGCCTTTCTGCAGTTTCTGGGCGGCCGCCGCGAATTCCGGCACGTACGCCTTCGGGTCCGACCAGTCGAGGTCGCCGCCGTTCTTGCCCGAGCCCGGATCCTTCGAGTACTGCTTCGCCAGATCCTCGAACTTGGCGCCGCCCTTGATCTTCGCGATCAGGTCCTTCGCCTGTTGCTCGCTTTCGACGAGGATGTGGTGCAGGTGATACTCGCGATTGCCGCCGGCGCCTTTGACGAGATCGTCGTAGCGCGCCTTCACTTCGGCGTCGGTCGGCTGGTTCTTCTTCAGGAAGCTCTCGATCATCGAGCGCAGCACGACCGTCTGCTGCGCGACGGCGACCTGTGCCTTCACGTCCGGACGGTTCGGGATGCCTTCGCGGATCGCTTCCTGCATCAGGATTTCGCGGTTCACGAGTTCCTGGCGCACGGCCTGCTGAAGCTGCGGGCTGTCGGTCTGTCCTTGCTGGACGAGCTGCGCAACCATCGCGTCGGCGCGCGACTTCGGAATCGGCGTGCCGTTGACGACGGCGATGTTCTGGGCAAATGCCGGTGCCGCTGCAAAAGCAGCCGCCGCGACCCACAGGCGGGGGGATTTCAGGATCATCGGGAATTCCTGTTGAGACTAGATTGAAGATTCGTTGAATTCTTCGGGCGTGTACGCCACGATCGCGAGCGCGTGAATGCCGCGCTGCATCGCATCAGCGAGCGCATCATACACCAGCCGGTGACGTGCGACGCGTGGCTTGCCAGCGAAGGCGGCCGACACGATCGTCACCGTGTAATGGCCGCCGGCGGCGGCGCCGGCGTGACCGGCGTGCTGCGCGCTGTCGTCGCGCACCGCGAGCGACAGCGGCGCGAGCGACGCGGTGAGGCGCGCTTCGATCAGTGCGATGCGCTCGTCCGGCGAGGCGTTCAAAAAGACGTCGGTCATGTCATTCGTCCTTCAGGTACTTCGTGAGCCACAGGCTCTGCAGGATGATGAACACGACCATCGCGCCCGTCGTGCCGAACAGCTTGAAGTTCACCCACTGAGATTCGGTGAAGTTGTGCACCACGTACAGGTTCGCGACGCCGAGCACCGCGAAGAACAGCGCCCATGCGACGTTCAGCTTGTCCCACACGGGGTGCGGCAGCGTGAGCTGCTTGCCCATCATCTTCTCGATCAGGTTGTTGCCGAACGCATAGCGCGCGGCGAGCAGCCCGATCGCAAACAGCCAGTACAGCACAGTCGGTTTCCATTGAATGAATTTCTCGTCATGCAGGACGAGGGTGGCGCCGCCGAACACGACGATCACGCCAAGGCTGACCCACAGCATCGTGTCGACTTTCCGGTGCCGGAAGGCGACCCATGCGACCTGGGCCAGCGTCGCGACGATCGCGACCGCGGTGGCGGTGAAGATGCCCCAGACCTTGAAGGCGGCAAAAAACAGGATGATCGGAAACAGATCGAACAGGAATTTCATGGCGCTCGCAGCTGCGTGAAAGGCCGCATCGCGCGGCCTTTCACCGTTGTGGGGACCCGCCAGGCGTCACCGTCCGGGATCGGGGCAGCCGGCAACGCTGCCCGACCGATCCGTCCGGCGCCGCTCATTCGTTTTCGGGTCGGGACTCGAAGTTTAACGCAGCCGAATTGATGCAGTACCGCAAACCGGTCTTGTCGCGCGGGCCGTCCTCGAACACGTGACCGAGGTGTGCGCCGCAATGGTTGCAGCGGACTTCGACGCGCACCATCCCGTGCGAGCGGTCGATCTTCTCGTCGATCACCTCGCCGTTCAGCGGCTTGAAGTAGCTGGGCCAGCCGCAGCCCGAATGGAACTTCGCGCCCGACTCGAACAGCGGCGTGCTGCAGACCACGCATTTGTAGATGCCCGGATCTTCGGTGTCGGTGTATTCGCCGGTGAACGCACGCTCGGTCGCCGCATGCTGCGTGACCTCGTACTGCATCGGCGTGAGGCGCCGGCGAAGTTCGGCGTCGTCTTTCTGATACGGGTAGGTTTTGTCGTCGGAATCGTGTGACATGTGAGGGTTCTCCTGATCGGTCGGTCGGGTCGGACGAGTCGTGGTGTCACGACGAGCAGCTCACTTCGAGCGACCCGGCCCAGTCGGGCGGTAATGCCGCATACGCTTCATGTTCCGGTTGTTCGTCGAACGGCCTGCGCAGCACCTGCGCGAGCCGCTCGACCTCGGAAAAATCCTTCTCCTTCGCGCGCCGGATCGCGACTTCGGCGAGATGGTTGCGCAGCACGTATTTCGGGTTCACGCGATTCATCGCGGCCGCGCGGGCCGCGTCGTCGCGCGTCTCGTCGGACAGCCGCGCGCGGTAGAGGTTCGCCCATGCGTCGAACGCATCGCGGTCGATGAACAGGTCGCGAACAGGCGCATCGCGGCTCGCGTCGTGCTTCGAGATCTGCGCGAGCCGGCGAAACGTCAGCGTGAAATCCGCGCGGCTTGCGTGCATCGTCTCGAGCAGCTTGTTCGCGAGTTCCGCGTCGTTGTCGCGTTCGAGCTCGAGGCCGAGCTTCCCGCGCATCGCGCGTTCGAGTGCAGGGCCGAAGCGTTCCGGAAATTTCGCGAGCACGGCCTGGGCGTCTTCGACCGCGCGCTCGGCGCGCGCATCGTCGTCGGCGATCCCGTGCTGCAGCCCGATCAGCGGCAGCAGCGCCTGCGCGAGACAGTAGCAGTTCCAGTGCGCAATGCGCGGCTGCATCCGGTATGCGTAACGGCCGCTCGTGTCGGAGTGGTTGCAGATGTGGTTCGCGTCGAACGCGTCGATGAAGCCGAACGGGCCGTAGTCGATCGTCAGGCCGAGGATCGACATGTTGTCGGTGTTCATCACGCCGTGGCAGAAGCCGACCGCCTGCCACTGTGCGACGAGCTCCGCCGTGCGCAGCGTCGCGGCTTCGAGCAGCGCGAGATACGGATCGTCCGCATCGCGGCAGCCCGGATAGAAACGCTCGATCACGTGATCGGCAAGCTGGCGCAGCAGATCGGGGCGGTCGTTCGAGAAGAAGTGCTCGAAGTGGCCGAAGCGCACGAAACTCTCCGACACCCGCGTGACCACTGCCGACGTCTCGATCTCCTCGCGTACGACCGGCTGGTCGGAGCCGATCACCGTGAGCGCGCGCGTGGTCGGAATGCCGAGGTGATGCATCGCTTCCGAACACAGGAATTCGCGGATCGACGAACGCAGCACTGCGCGGCCGTCGCCCATCCGCGAGTACGGCGTGCGGCCGCCGCCCTTGAGCTGCAGTTCGTAGCGCCGGCCGTCGGTGCCTGGCAGTTCGCCGATCGTCAGCGCGCGTCCGTCGCCGAGCTGGCCGGCCCACACGCCGAACTGGTGGCCGGAATACACGGACGCATACGGCAGCGCGCTCGCGGGCCAGTCGCGCGTCGGATTGCCGGCGAACAGCTCGGCGAAATCCGCTCGCGCCGCGGCCGAGGCAGGCAGCGCGAGCAGCCGCGCGACTTCATCGGAAAAGCCGACGACGTACGGCGCGGGCAGCGGCGCGGCCGGCAATCGCGTATGAAACGCGTCGCCGAGCGTGACGAACGCGCCGGCGGCCGGCGCGCCGAGCGTCGCGGCGAGGTCGGGGAGGGTGTCAGCCGCATCGGCTGCGCTTCGGGAAAACGACATGTTGAGCGCCTCTGGGTAAGCCGATATTGTAAGGCGGCGTCGCGCCGCCCGCATGGCGGCCCGCACGCGCCGCGCAACGCCGGTCCCGGCCGTGGACGGGCTGCAAGCCGGCGCACCGCTTCGAGGCTGGTCACCGATTCGCGTCGTTCAGGGAGAACAAGACGATGGGTAAGCCGTTGCTGGGCCAGATGATGGACATGCCGTTGCTGGTGTCGTCGCTGATCGCGCATGCCGCGCGCTACGCAGGCGACACGGAGATCGTGTCGAGACGCGTGGAAGGCGACCTGCATCGCTATACGTACCGCGACTGCGAGCAGCGCGCGAAACGCGTTGCGCAGGCGCTCGCGCGGCTGGGCGTCGAAACGGGCGAGCGCGTCGGCACGCTGGCGTGGAACGGCTACCGGCATCTGGAGGCCTATTACGGAATCGGCGGAATGGGCGCGGTGTGCCACACGATCAACCCGCGCCTCTTTCCCGAGCAGATCGCCTACATCGTCAATCATGCGGAAGACCGCTACGTCTTCTTCGACATCAATTTCGCGCCGCTCGTCGACGCGATCGCTCCGCAGTGCCCGCACGTGAAGGGCTGGATTGCGATGACCGACGCCGCGCACCTGCCGTCGGGCGCGACGCCTTACCTGTGCTATGAAACGCTCGTCGACGCCGAGGACGGTCGCTATGACTGGCCGCGCCTCGACGAGCTCCAGGCATCGGGCCTCTGTTACACATCCGGCACCACCGGCAATCCGAAAGGCGTGCTGTACTCGCATCGCTCGACGGTGCTGCACGCATACGGCGCCGCGCTGCCCGATGCGATGAACCTGTCGGCGCTCGACGCGGTGCTGCCCGTCGTGCCGATGTTCCATGTGAACGCGTGGGGGCTGCCGTACGCGGTGCCGCTCACCGGCGGCAAGCTCGTGCTGCCGGGCAAGGATCTCGACGGCAAGTCGCTGTACGAACTGATGGAGGCCGAGCGCGTGACCTTCTCCGCGGGCGTGCCCACCGTATGGCTCGGTTTGCTGAACTACATGCGCGAGGCCGGCGTACGGTTCTCGACGCTGAACCGCACGGTGATCGGCGGTTCGGCGTGTCCGCCCGCGATGCTGCGCACGTTCGAGGACGAATACGGCGTGCGCGTGATTCACGCGTGGGGGATGACCGAGCTGTCGCCGCTCGGCACGCTCGCGAAGCTGAACTGGGCGCAGTCGCAGCGGCCGCTCGACGTGCAGCGCCGGCTGCTGGAGAAACAGGGGCGCGTGATCTGCGGCGTCGACATGCGCATCGTCGGCGACGATGGTCACGAACTGCCGTGGGACGGCGTCGCATTCGGCGAGCTGCAGGTGCGCGGGCCGTGGGTCATCGATCACTACTTCAAGAGCGATACGTCGCCGCTCGTGGACGGCTGGTTCCCGACCGGCGACGTCGCGACGATCGACCCGGACGGCTTCCTGCAGATCACCGACCGCAGCAAGGACGTGATCAAGTCCGGCGGCGAATGGATCAGCTCGATCGACATCGAGAACGTCGCGATCGCCCATCCGGACGTTGCCGAAGCCGCATGCATCGCGTGCGCGCATCCGAAATGGACCGAACGGCCGCTGCTCGTCGTGGTGCCGCGCGACGGCGCGAATCTGACGCGCGACGCATTGCTCGCGTTCTACGAAGGCAAGGTCGCGAAGTGGTGGGTGCCCGACGACGTCGTGTTCGTCGAATCGCTGCCGCACACGGCGACCGGCAAGCTGCAGAAGCTGAAGCTGCGCGAGACGTTCCGCGATTACGTGTTGCCGACGGCCGTCTGCGCGCCGTAATTCCGGGCCGCCGATAGCCGGCCGCACGGTCGCCCGATCCGGCCCCGGACCGGAACAAAAATTCAAATTGAACGACCGTGCTTTTTCGTTGTATGCTGCCTCCGTTCGATCCGGACATGCGGCCCGTTCGGCCGTTCGACCGCGCACAATGAAGCGCAGCCACCCCGGCGCGCGATGCATGGAGGCAGGCAGATGGCAGTGGATTATTCGACTCGCGACGGCGTCGCCGTCATCACGCTCAACAATCCGCCCGTCAACGGGCTCGGCCTGTCGACGCGCCAGGGCGTCATGGACGCGCTCGATCGCGCCGCGCAGGATCCGGCCGTCACGGCGATCGTGCTGACCGGCGCGGGCCGCGCGTTCTCGGGCGGCGCCGACATCACCGAATTCAATACCCCGAAGGCGCTGCAGGAACCGACGCTGCACACCGTGATTCGCGCGGTGGAGGCGAGCGCGAAGCCGGTCGTCGCGGCGTTGCACAGTGTCGTGATGGGCGGCGGCCTCGAGCTCGCGCTCGGCGCGCACTATCGCGTGGCGGCGCCCGGTGCGCAGATTGCGTTGCCCGAAGTGAAGCTCGGCCTGTTGCCGGGGGCCGGCGGCACGCAGCGGCTGCCGCGTGCGGTCGGGCTCGAAACCGCGCTGAACATGATCGTGTCGGGCGCGCCGGTGCCGTCCGAGCAACTCGCGACGAGCGGGCTGTTCGACGCCATGGCCGACGCCGATCTGCTCGAGACTGCCGTCGCATTCGCGCGCAAGGTCGGCGCGGGGAGCGGGCCGCATCCGCGTGTGCGCGATCGCAAGATCGCCCACGAGAATGCGGCTGGCTTCATCCAGTTCGCGCGCAATTCGGTGCGGGCCGCCGCGCCGAACTTCCCCGCACCGCACAAGTGCATCGACGCGATCGAGGCCGGCGTGCTCAACGGCTTCGACAAGGGCAGCATCGCCGAGCGCGACGGCTTCGTCGCGCTGATGATGACACCGGAAAGCCGCGCGCTGCGGCACGCGTTTTTCGGCGAGCGCGCGGCGAGCAAGATTCCCGACGTGCCGGCCGATACGCCGGTGCGCGACATTCGCCGCGTCGGTGTCGTTGGCGCGGGCACGATGGGCGGCGGGATCGCGATGAACTTCGTCAACGCGGGCCTGCCCGTCACGCTGCTCGAAACGAAGCAGGAAGCGCTCGACCGCGGCCTCGCGACGATCCGCAAGAACTATGACGCGCAGGTCAAGAAGGGCAAGCTCACGCAGCAGAAGCTCGACGCGCGCATGGCGCTGATCACGCCGACGCTGTCCTACGACGACCTGAACGACGCGGACCTGATTATCGAAGCCGTGTTCGAGGAGCTCGGCGTGAAGGAACAGGTGTTCGGCCAGCTCGACGCGGTGGCGAAGCCCGGCGCGATCCTTGCGTCGAACACGTCGACGCTCGACGTCGACAAGATTGCTTCGTTCACGAAGCGTCCGCAGGACGTCGTCGGCATGCACTTCTTCAGCCCCGCGAACGTGATGAAGCTGCTCGAGGTGGTGCGCGGCGCGCGAACTGCGAACGACGTTCTCGCCACCGTGATGGCAGTCGCGAAGAAGATTCGCAAGACGGCGGTCGTATCGGGCGTGTGCGATGGCTTCATCGGCAACCGGATGATCGAGCAGTACATCCGCCAGGCGCTGTTCATGCTCGAGGAAGGCGCGCTGCCCGCGCAGATCGATCGCGCGATCGAGAAGTTCGGTTTTGCGATGGGGCCGTTCCGGATGAGCGACCTCGCCGGCAATGACATCGGCTGGGCGATTCGCAAGCGCCGTTATGTCGAGAAGCCCGATCTGCACTATTCGAAGATCGCCGATCGCCTGTGCGAGCTGGGCCGCTTCGGCCAGAAGACGGGCGGCGGCTGGTACGACTACGTGCCGGGCGAGCGCAAAGCGAAGCCGTCGGCGCTCGTCGACGAAATGGTCGTCGCGTACTCGAAAGAGCGCGGCGTCGAGCGGCGCAACATCGGCGACGACGAGATCGTCGAGCGTCTCGTGTACGCGCTCGTCAACGAAGGCGCGAAGATTCTCGAGGAGAAGATCGCGTCGAAGGCGTCCGACATCGACATGGTCTATCTGACCGGCTACGGCTTCCCGCTGTGGCGCGGCGGCCCGATGCTGTACGCGGACATGGTCGGACTCTACAACGTCGAGCGTGCGATCCGACGCTACGCGGCCGCGCCGAACGGCGACGCGTGGCAGATCGCTCCGTCGATCGTCGAACTGGCGAAAGCCGGACGCGGATTCAACGGCTGACGGCCCGTGACCGCACGGCCAAGCCAGCAAGGAGAAACGCAATGAAACGCAGCGACGACGTATTGCTCGTGATCGACGTGCAGTACGACTTCATGCCGGGCGGTGCACTCGCCGTGCCGGACGGCGACGCGGTCGTGCCGGTGATCAACGCGCTCGCGCGACGCTTCGATCACGTCGTGCTGACGCAGGACTGGCACCCGCGCGAGCACGTGTCGTTCGCGGCGAACCATCCCGGGCGCGAACCGTTTTCGACGCTCGCGCTGCCGTACGGCGAGCAGGTTCTGTGGCCCGTGCACTGCGTGCAGGACACCGAAGGCGCGGCGTTGCATCGCGACCTCGACATCCCGCATGCGCGGCTCGTGATCCGCAAGGGCGGCGACGCGCAGGTCGACAGCTATTCCGCGTTCGTGGAAGCCGATCGCACGACGCGTACGGGGCTCGCCGGCTATCTGCGCGAGCTGGGCGCGAAGCGCGTGTGGTGCTGCGGGCTCGCGACCGACTATTGCGTCGCGTGGTCGGCGCTCGATGCGCGCGCGGCGGGCTTCGAGGCCGCGGTGATCAACGATGCGTGCCGCGCAATCGACCTGAACGGGTCGCTCGCGCACGCATGGCATCAGATGCAGGCAGCGGGCGTCGCGCATGTGACGTCCGCGGGCGCGCGCCCGGCGGCGTAGCGCATCCCCATCCGACATGAAGCAGGACCGAAGGAGACTCGCATGACCGAAGCCGTAATCGTATCGACCGCACGCACACCGCTCGCGAAATCGTGGCGCGGCGCCTTCAACATGACGCATGGTGCGACGCTCGGCGGCCATGTGGTCGCGGCTGCGCTCGAGCGCGCGAAGCTCGACCCGGCGCGCATCGAGGACGTGATCATGGGCTGCGCGAACCCCGAAGGCGCGACCGGCGCCAACATCGCGCGGCAAATCGCGCTGCGCGCGGGGCTGCCGGTAAGCGTGCCCGGGATGACGGTGAACCGTTTCTGTTCGTCCGGGCTGCAGACGATCGCGCTCGCCGCGCAGCGGATCATCGCGGGCGAGGGCGACGTGTACGTCGCGGGCGGCGTCGAATCGATTTCGTGCGTGCAGAACGAGATGAACCGGCACATGATCCAGGAAGGCTGGCTCGTCGAGCACAAGCCGGAGATCTACTGGAACATGCTGCAGACGGCCGAGAACGTCGCGAAGCGCTACCGGATCTCGAAGGAACGGCAGGACGCGTACGGTGTGCAGTCGCAACAGCGGGCCGCGGCCGCGCAGGAAGCCGGGCGCTTCCACGACGAGATCGTGCCGATCACCGTGCGCGCCGGCATTGCCGACAAGGCGACGGGGCGCCTGTTCACGCAGGAAGTGACCGTGTCGGCCGATGAAGGCATCCGGCCCGACACGACGCTCGAAGGCGTGTCGAAGATCCGCTCGGCCGTGCCCGGCGGCGTGATCACCGCCGGCAACGCGAGCCAGTTCTCCGATGGCGCGTCGGCGTGCGTGGTGATGAACGCGGACGTCGCGCAGCGTGAAGGGTTGCAGCCGCTCGGCGTGTTCCGCGGTTTCGCGGTGGCCGGTTGCGAGCCGGATGAAATGGGGATCGGCCCGGTGTTTGCGGTGCCGAAGCTGCTGAAGCAGGCCGGGTTGAAGGTCGACGACATCGGCTTGTGGGAGCTGAACGAAGCGTTCGCGGTGCAGGTGCTGTACTGCCGCGACACACTCGGGATTCCTGACGACCGGCTGAACGTGAACGGCGGCGCGATTGCGGTTGGGCACCCGTACGGTGTGTCCGGCGCGCGCCTGACCGGCCATGCGCTGCTCGAAGGCAAGCGACGCGGCGTGAAATACGTGGTCGTCACGATGTGCATCGGCGGCGGGCAGGGCGCAGCCGGGCTGTTCGAAATCGTCTGACGTTAAATCGGCGGCGGCCGCGACTTCCGTGGCGATGGAGGCGGCCGCCCCGACGCGCGCATCGGCCGGATTCGGCAGCGATTCGTCACGATCGCGACGCAAAGGGCGCAGGGGAGAGGGTGCCGTTTCCCCTTACTTGTCAAACGAATTGCGCCACCTATACTTGCTCTGACATTTGCCTTTCGGCGGGATGGGCCAACGCGCGTGTCGCATCGGCGCGCGCGACGCGCTTCCGGTAGCCGGCGAAGACGATGCAGCGCGCGTTTCCGGCACCGTGGACGTTCGAACCACGCAGCAGACCGAAACGGGGACCAAATTGAGCACAGCCTATGCAGCCGGGGAGCCGCCGCGGGTCGTCAGCGCGGCCGCGAGGCTCTACGCAAAATGCCTGCTGGTCGGATTCGCGTTGCTGCCGGCCTATCTGATTGCCTATCTGTGGTTCTTCAGCGACCCGCACGTCGTGTTCGAGAGCCACGCATTTCATGAACTCGCTATCGCGGCCGCAACGCTCGAGGGCGCGTTCGTCACCTACGTGACCTGGGTGTGCTACCGCGCGTCCGGCGAGCCGCTGCTGCGCTGGCTGACGCTCGGCTTTCTCGGCTTCGCGATGATCTATGCGCTGCACGGCCTCTTCACCGGGATGGCGCATCACAACATCTGGCTGTTCCTGCTGTACGGGCCGGCGTCGCGTCTCGTGATGTCGATCCTGCTGCTGACCGGCATGCTGTCGTATGCGCAGCCGCCCGACCGCGTCGACAAGCGTACGCGTGCGCGCACGTGGCTGCCGTGGGTCGTGCTGTTCCTGGTCATCGACGCGGCGGTCGCGTACATCGCCTATTCGCCGGTCGCGGGCGCGTACGGCACGCGCACGTCGATGGAAGGCGGCGCGCTCGTGCTTTCGCTCGTGAACATCGGCGTGCTGCTCGCGCGGCGCATCCGCTCGCCGTTGATGGTCATCTACGGCGTGTCGATCATGGCGTTCGCGCTGTCGTCGGTCGCGTTCCTGCTCGGCAAACCGTGGAATCACATGTGGTGGCTCGCGCACGCGATCTTCGCGGGCGGCTTCTTCCTGCTCAGCTACGGCGTCGTGCAGGCGCTTCAGACGACACGCTCGTTTTCCGCGATCTACAGCCAGCAGGACCTGATGAGCCGGTTGTCGGAATCGATGGCGCGCACCGAGAGCGCGCTGCAGGAGTTGCGGCGCACGAACCAGAAACTCGAGTACATGGCCGCGACCGACCCGATGACAGGCGCGTCGAACCGCCGCCAGTTCATCGCGCAGGTGGAGCGCGAGATCGTGCGCGCGGAGCGCGACGGCACGCCGTTCTGCCTGCTGGCGCTCGATCTCGACAACTTCAAGAACATCAACGACGCGTACGGTCACCAGATCGGCGACGAGGTGTTGCGCGGCGTCGTGCGCCAATGTCTCGAAGCGATTCGGCCAGCGGGGGCGCTCGCGCGGGTCGGCGGCGAGGAGTTCATGGCGCTGTTGCCGGAGATGCCGCTCGAAGGCGCACGGATGACCGCCGAACGCGTGAGATCGTCGATCGCGAGTTCGCCGTTCGGGCTGGATTTCAAGCGCGTGCAGGTGACGGTCAGCGTCGGTGTCGCGCAATACGGCGTCGATGGCAGCACGGTCGATGCGTTGCTGCGCGCGGTGGACGAGCGGCTGTATCAGGCGAAGCGCGACGGGCGCAATCGCGTGGTCGCGCACTGACGACGCGCGAACGCTGCGGATTCGGCCATCTGACGCGCGAGAACGATGCCCGCGGACGCGATGCCGCGTCGATCCGTTTCGTGGACGATCCGATTGAAGCCCCGCACCCGAATTCGAATGCGGTGCTTTTGTTTCACCGGCGCGTCGCTAGCGCGCGGCAATGGCCGCGGCGGTGCGTGGTTGCGCGTCCTCCAGCCGCTGCGATGCCTGCCACCAGTACTTGCCGGTGCGCAGCTGCGGGTCGCGGATCGCAAGATACGTCGTACTCCATAGCTGCGCCGCATTGGCCTCGGTCGCATCGGCGCTGCGCGTGCCGAACGCATCGGTCTGGTACTTGCCGTTCGCGTACGACCACGTCCACATCTCCGATGTGCGCATGTCGCGGCCGTTCGAGATCACCTGCCAGATCGTCTGCCGCGCCTGCGTGAGCAGCGTGCGCGTCGCGGCCGACAGATCCTGGCGCGCGAGTTGCCGGTCGAGCCCCGCGGCCCACATCGCCTGCTGCCACGACCAGATCACCGCGCCGTGATAGGCGGAACTCGTGAACTTTGGCCACAACGTCTGGCTTGCATAAGCGGGGTTCGCGATCAGCATCCCGACGTCCGTGACGAGCCCCGTCGGGAATGGCCGCGTGACGTCGGCCACGATCCGCTGCAGTTCGTCGTCCGGCGGCGTGCCGAACAGCAGCGCGAACCCGCCGTCGGAATTCATCACCGGGATCGGCGCGCCTTGCTGGTCGAGCGACAGCGCATAGAACGTGAGCGGCGCGCTCGGCGCGGTGCCGGCCGGCACGCCGGCCGACGGCGCGTAGGCCGACACGTCGGTTGCGGCCTGCGCGGCGGGTACGCTGACCTGGAACAGCGGCGGCGCTTGCTGCTCCCATGTGGCGGCCTGGGCTGCCGTGTTCGCGAGCGTCGTGCGTTGTCCGGCGTCGAGGTACGGATCGAGCAGGCCGCGCGCCAGGAACGCGTTCGCGGCGCGCAGCGCGGCCGGCACGAGCACCGCATTCACGTCGTACGGGTAGACGCCACCGCCGAGCCCGTCGGTGCTGTCGCGCCAATTGCCGACGATTTCGCCGGGCCGCAGGTGAATCAGGTTCGCGACCGCCGGTTGCTGCGCGAACGGCTGCGCGGTGGCCGCAACGTGCAGCAGATTCACGACGAGCCGGCTGCCGTTGGTCTGGCCGTCGCTGCCGCGTTGCGCGAGATAGGCGGCCGCGCGCGCCTGGCCGCGCGGGTCGTCGATCAGCCAGGCCGCCGCGATCGGTGCGAGCAGGTAGTCGCTGTCGATCATCTTGTAGTCGTAGGTTGGCGTCGCGTCGTTCGGGCGGCCGTGCTTTGCGTTGTCGACCAGCGCGAATTCGCCGATCCCTTCCTCGTGCGCGACCTTGCCGTCGCTCGACAGCCGGCTCAGCACCGACGACAAGCCGGCCTCGATCGCCGCGGGTTCGAGCACCGGCATCAGCATGCGCACGGAAATCAGCGTGTCGCGGCCGAAGTACGTGTCGTACTGCCACGAGCCGGCCAGCAGCTTGTCGTTGAAGCTCAGGAATTCGAGCACGTTCTGGCTGACCGGATCGGGGTTCACGGACGGCGCAAACAGGTCGGCGCGCGTGATCGGCGACAACGGTGTCTCGCCCGACAGCGCGTCGACGTGCAGTTTCAGCGTATGCGAACCCGGTGCTGCCCGCAGCTCGAGCTTGCCGCCTGCGGCCGGCGCGATGCTGCCGCCGTCGCGCAGCGTGATGCGCAGCGTGTAGCCGGGCGCGCCGTCGATCCGGTCGCGCTGCCACTGCACCGCGCTGCCCTGGATCGCCGGCGCGGTGACGATCTCCGGCGGGATCGTCGCGCCGCCGTTGAAGTCGCGCAGGAAGCGCACGTTGCCGAGCAACCCCTGGCGAACCGTCAGCGCAGCGGTGTCGACCGAGACGTCGGCCCCGATTCCGTATTGCGGGCGGCCGTGCGTGTCGGGCGCCGACAGCGCGGACGGCTGTGTATCGAGGCTCCAGTTCACCGGCTGGGCGGTATCGTCGAACCATAGCCCGGTGCCGCTGTTGCCAGCCGGAAATACCACGAGCAGGCGCGGCTTCGTCGACGAGCGCACCAGCAGATGCGCGGCGACCTTGTCCTGCCGGTAGAACGCATTGATCTGCCCGCCGGTATCCATCCGGAACGCCAGCGCGGCCGTGTTCGACGGCGGGCTGTTCGACCGGACGTCATCGTCGTTGCAACCCGCGAGCAGGCCTGCGCAGACGAAGCCGACACACAGCGATTTCGTGAAACGGTGCATGTTCATGACGACCCTCCTGACGACTGCATTTTTTATCGGAATGTTCGAGCGAGCGGAGATGCGTTCCGCTTCATGTTGCATTGCAGGCATTATGAAAATGCCGTTGAATCGGTGGCGGGTAATGCTCGGACGCGAATTGGGCGGCGATTAATCGGATAAGCGACAAATACCGAAAAGAAATGCAAAAGGGCGCGTAATGCGTTGCCACACGGGTGAAGTCGCGGGGTGAGCGGACTCGCCCGGCCGAACGGCCTGAGCGAAGGCACATGCTCTCGCAGCGACGAAAAATCCGATCAAAGCGTTGTAGGGGATTCTAAATTTCGATGAAAGTCGAAGTCAATGTTCCTCGATGAATTTTCGGGTATTTTATTTGCCAATAAATCGTAATTGTTACTCGCGCGTGCGGTAAAAAATGCAGGGCGATGAAAAGAGATAATCAGAGCCGATAGTGATTGATGGAAGCAAGGTCGAATGGCGGTTTGCAGCCGCCCGCGCAGCCGGATGGAAATGAATGGTACGGTTCATCTGTCATGGTCGTGCGATAAGGCGCGAAGCGCGCCGAGCAACGCGCGTTCCCGCCCTCTGCGATGCACGGCTGCGCCATTGCCGACGAGGAGGGCCGGTCGGTGCCGATGGCGAGCCACGGCTATGGCCGCATGAAGGGTCGTGATCGACGCTGAGCGGACGGTGAAGTACTTCCGGCCGACGCGCTGTTATCCGGTTAGCGGCCCACACTCGGTGTCCGGCATATCTTGATCAATGTCCATCTCGACGGCTTTTCCGCCTATTCGAGCAAGCGAGCAAGCCCATGACGATCCAGATCGCTCCACCCGAAATCCCTTTCGTTCCGCTCGCCACGAGCAGCAGCGCGGTCATGACAAACGCAAGCGGCAACAGAATGTGAGGCAGTGGCATTCTGAATACAGGCGATACGCTTTTGTCTCGACGCAACGTCACCAGGACGAGCAGCGGCGGGACGAAATGCAGCACGTAAAGGAAGCCGCCTACGGCTGTTGCGCTGGATGAGGAGCCGAATAAGGCCATCGTGATCAGCATGCCGCCGCTGACGATCGTCGCGATATCGGGTGTCCCGGTTTTCGGATCGACTCGCGCCAATGGGGAAGGCAGCAGACCATCGCGCGCCATCGCGAAAATGATCCGCGACGTGACGACGAGCACCGCGTTTGCCGTAGCCGCGGTCGTGACGACGGCAATAGCAGCGACGAGCCGCCTGCCCGAGTCCCCCATGAATTGTCGTGCAGCGGCGCTGAGTGGCGCGGGGGAAGCGCCGAGCGTGCGCCAACCGACGGTGCCCAACGCGGTAAATGCGACTACGAGGTAAATGCCGAGCACAATCGCAAGGGTGAGAAGGATTGCGCGGGGCAGGTTTTTTTCTGGCCGGTCGATCTCTTCGCCGGCCGCCGCGACCATATCGAAACCGCCGAACGCGAGAAACGCGACGAGTGCGCCCGTCAGTATCCCCGTGAACCCGCCCGGCGCCCATGGGGTAAGCCGCGTCAACTGAATTGCAGGCGCTCCGGCTGCCGCAAAGCCCAGCAAACCGGCGATCGCCAGACCGATGACAATTACTTGAGCCTTGCCAGCGGCTTCGACACCCCGTGCGTTGACCAGCACACATGCAAACACGAGCGCGACCGCACACCAGACTTGCGGTAGACCAGTCAGCACATTCAGGTAACCGCCGAATCCCAGCGTCACGTAGCCGCTGACGAAAACGTACGAGCCGCAGAAGATCCAGCCCATCATGAAACCCCAGCGGCTTCCAAGCACTTCGCGCACGAACGCATAGCCACCGCCCGCCTGCGGATACCGGCAGGCCAATTCTGCGTATGGCAGGGCGATTACGACCGCGGCGACGAACGCGAGCGCAAACGAAAGCAGCGCCGCAGGCCCTGCCAGTGCAGAGGCTTGCCCGACGAGAACGAAGATGCCCCCGCCAATCGTTCCCCCGACGCCTACTGCCACCGCTCCTTGCAATCCAAGCGCGCGCCGCAGGCGTGCGCGTTCCGTGCTGCGGGCGTCGGCGCTCATGGCGTCGCTCCCGCAACGCTGTCGCGCGCCAAGAACGCTTGCGGACCTTCGTTGGGATTGCCGACCGCGCGAATGCAGAAGCGTCGGTCTGGCGGCAGGCTGGAGGCCGCCGTTGGACGACTGGATTCGAGGAAAGTGCGGCGTTGTTCGCGCCAGATAGCAACCATGATGACTTCCGATGTGGATTCGAAAGCCCGATTGTCTGAGCGGAGGCGAGCCGCGTATTGGCAAAAATTGCGGCGCTACGCCGTTTCTTCAGTGGCGTTGCTGGGCCACTGCTGCAGCAAAGTGTGACGGGGTGATCCCGTAACAGCGCTTGAAGTTTCTCGTTAGCGCACTTTGATCGTAGAACCCTGTCGACGCGGCCGCATCTGCGATCGGCACACCTTTCATCAGTCGTTGACGCGCTTCCATGAGTCTCACCTGCGTCAGATACAGGTGAGGAGTCAACCCCAAGCAACGATTGAAAAGACCGATGAGTTGGAACGGTGTCAGACCCACGGCAGCGCTCAAGTCTTCCAGCAGCAACGCTTCTGCGTACCGGTCGTGGATGAGATCCGTTACCGCGCGAAGCAGCGTGCGGTCGCGAGGTGCTGGCTCAATGCGCTTGCTGCCCGAACCATGACGTTGAAACAGCCGCCCGAAGGTAGAGAAAAGCAGTTCGCGCTCGCGAAAAACGTCGTTTCCCGCTTCGAGCAACACGTGCAGCTTCAGAAAATAGCCGATGAGATCCGGATCATCGAAGACGTTTCGGATGAAGTACGGCGCATCGTCGATACCGAGACCGTCCGCGATCGCCGAGATCGCCCCGTCCGCAAGATACAGCGACCGGTACTGCCAGCGCTCGCTCCATCCCATCGAACCCGAATGCGCTTCTTCCGGATTGAAGACGAGCAGCTTCGATGTCCGTGCTTCATCGGTCACACCCCGGCTCTTTATAATCGATCCGCCCGACTCCGTGACCGCAATGACAAATCCATCGTGGACGTGCGGTGCGTACTGCTGGGTGGTGAAATCGGCCCTCATCAAGCTCAGGCCCGGCGTATGGGCGCTGAACCAGAAAGAGGCGTGGTTTCTTGGATCGTTGCGGGGCACGGTCGAGTATCGAAAGCGCGTTGAACTGAGGCTTGACGCCGCAGAAGTACCTGCGAACCATTGTAGCCGCAGTCGACCGTGCGCCTTCCATCCATCGGTGAAATGTCGAAATGTCTACGTATCAGTGCCCCAAAGACCGGCCAGGCGGACGTGGGCGATCCGGGTAATAGTGGCAAAGCGTCGTGGTGCCTGCAAGAATAGCGCCCCCGCAGCCGCGCGAGCCGCGACGGCGGGCGCGTTAAGTCGCCATAGCCGCGATGAAGCCTCGACCAGCCGACGCGCCAAGCGCTGCGTCGATCATCACGGGCCTATCTAACAGGTAAATGCTTTGAAGTTGTCGTTTGAAGTTCTCGAGGTGCTCGATGCGATAGATCGGGCGGGCACGTTCGCGGAGGCAGCGGTGCTGCTTCATCGCGTACCGTCTGCATTGACTTACCTTGTGCAAAAGACGGAGGCCGATCTCGACGTCGCCCTGTTTGATCGCCGCGGCCGACGTGCACAATTGACGGAGGCGGGGCGGCTGCTCGTCGACGACGGTCGTCGTTTGCTCCGAGCCGGGCAGGAACTGGAGAGGAAGGTTCGAAGTGTCCATGCGGGTTGGGAGGCCGAGCTCAGGCTGTGTGTCGACGAGATTCTTCCGCTCGCGTCGTTGTGGCCGCACGTGCGCGCCTTCTACGAAATGAAGATGACGACACGGCTTCGTTTATCGACCGAAGTGCTCGGTGGCGTATGGGACGCGCTCGTGACGGGGCGAGCGGATCTCGCGATCGGCGCCGCGGGCGAGCCGCCACACGCGCCCCACGTTGCGGCAAGGCCGATCGGCCTGTTGCGTCACGTTTTTGTCGTGGCGCCTCATCATCCGCTTGCCGTGATCGAAGAGACGCTGGATAGCGGCACAATTTCAAGTCATCGCGGCGTCGTCATCAGCGATACCTCGCGCGACCTCGAGCCGAGATCGGTGGCCATTCACGACGGGCAACCGGTCATCGTCGTACCGAATCTGGCCGCCAAAATCGACCTGCTTTGCGAAGGCATTGCCGTCGGCATGCTGCCCGCGCCCGTCGCCGAGGAGTTGATACGGCAGGGCAAGCTCGTCGAGCGCCAGGTGACAGGCGTGCGGGCGCACACGAACTGCTACCTCGGCTGGCGGGAGGACAAGACGGGACGTGCGCTGAGATGGTGGATCGAACAACTGGATCAGATCGACCTGATATCGAGGCTTTTCAGCACGCGCAGCATCGCTACCTGAAGCGAATGCGGGTCTCGCACATCGGCGTCGGCTCGCTCGATCGGGAGGACATCCTGTCCCGAATGCCGGATTCCTCCCACCGAGCCCATTGCGACCTCGCAGCCGCCCGAATGATCGACCGCAGTCAATTCACGCCAAATGTTGGCGATGCGCTTCGATAAACTGCTCGGGCGTTGTCAGCGGCCGACCGATGATCTCCTCGGTGATCTTCTCGACGCCGGCAAGCAGTTGCTCCTGCTGATCGATCCTGACTGCCGTGAAGTGGGCGGCAAACGAAGGGTCGCGATCGAGCCCGAGGGCCTTTACGAATTCATCCGGCGACACCTGTTCGAAGCGAATCTCTTTTTCAAGCGTCCTCGCGAGAATGCCCGCGAGTTCGATGTGGCTGACTTCAGTCGGGCCTGTGACGGGAATGATCGCGCTACCGAACGCTTCGTGATTTTCGAGAATCTTCACGACCACTTGCGCGATATCGATTGCCGCGACGGGCACGAAGCGGCTTTCCGGATCGAACGGTGTCAGGTAGCGACCGGCGCGGATCTCGGCCGCTATGTACAGCATCCATTCGGCAAAGAAATTGACGCGCAGATGCGCTGTCGGGACACCGGATCTGTCGAGGATTCGCTCGGATAGCCAGTGGCTCATCGTTGCCGGGCTGCGCGCGTGCGGGCGCGATTGCCGCTGCGACATATACACGATCTGCTTCACACCATGCTCGCTTGCCGCCTGCGCGAGTATCGCCGTCGCTTCCACCGCACCCTGCGTCAACGGATAGCAGAAGTAGACGCCATCGACACCGTGCATCGCACGGCGAACGTCTTCGATCTTCAACATGTCCCCGGTAACGATTTGTGCGCCCATTCGCTTCAGCGCGTCGGAACGATCGTCTTCACGACGTACTAACGCCGCGACCGCGTGGCCGTGGTCCAGCAGCAGACGAACGGTAGGAGCGCCTGTCGCACCAGTGGAACCCGTGACGAGAAACTTCTTCATGTCAATCTCCTGAAAGCAAGGAATCCCGGGCCCGGCTTGCGCGCCGGCCCCAACGCTTAAGCAGTACGGTCATCATGTTATAAGTTGCACGCGCGCCCCAACGTGCCAGGAAAGCGGGCTTCAAACATGATGACCATCATGCTTTCGTTCGTGAAGCATGATGACTATACTGTTTCCCGTCAATCATTTTCTTTGCAGTTTTTGGAGGACGTATGCGTTACCCGCCAGAAGAGACGGCAGAAAAACATGCCCGCATCCTCGAGCAGGCATCCATTCTGTTTCGCGAATACGGGTTTTCCGGCGTCAGCCTGAGTGAAATCATGAAGGCAACCGGCCTCACTCATGGCGCCTTCTACCATCACTTCGAGTCGAAGGAGGACCTGATCGCGAAGAGCATCGAAGACACTTCGGGCAAAGCGCTCGAGTCCATGAGGCAAGGCACGGCTCGCGGCGAGACGAGGGCTCAATACCTTGACGGGTACCTCACCGAGCAACATCGCGACGAGAGGGGGAACGGATGCATGATGGCAGGATTGGCCGGCGAGATTGCGCGCCAGCCAGCAGCGCAACCGGCCTTCACGCGGCATGTCGAGGGCATGCTCGAACGCTTGGCCGAGTCTGATGCGAAGGCGAGGAAGAAACACGCGCGTCGCGATGCGATTCACATACTCTCGAGCATCGTCGGAGCCCTCGTCCTGGCTCGGGCGGTCGACGACCCCGAACTGTCGCACGAAATTCTTCGCGAAACACGAGCGGCGCTGGACTGATCTGCGTCTGCTGGCCGAGGCGCCTGATCCGCGTCGCTGACTTCGTTGCGCTGCCATTCATGAATGGGACGGGGCTAGGCCCCTTTCCGACACGTTCGCGGGCATCGTCGCGTGCCACGCGCTTGGCTTCAACGCGGATGGCGGGATACTCGCCGCTCGCGACGACGTTTTTCTTCCCGGCGATTTTTCATGGGTATCACGAAAGCGTGGAGCCGGGCGGCTTCACCGTCAGATACAGCCCATTGCCGTCGGCAAGTTTGGTAGGCTTGTCGTCTGCCTTCACTTGTCGATCTTGCTGTCGGTAAGTGGCACGGTGAAAAAGGGGATCGTCTGGATGGTTGAAGTGCCCCGCATTTTTATCGGCGGGATGCGATTTCAGGCGAACGCAAGCGAACAATGGGCGGGTATAGGGCGCCCGACTGGCAAGGGTGACAGGCGAATCGCCGAACCAACACGAACAGGAGCGAACGAAGTGATCAGACATATCGTCATGTGGAAGCTGAAGGAATCGGCCGAAGGCGGCACGCGTGCGCAAAACGCGCTGAAGATGAAGGAAAAGCTCGAAGGCTGCCGCGACCTCGTGCCGGGCATCCTGCAGATCGACGTCGGGGTTGCGACGCCGGGCCTCGAAGCGACGTCGGATGTCGTGCTCGTATCCGATTTCGCGGACCGCGCCGCGCTCGACGCATACCAGGTGCACCCGGTGCACCAGGAAGTGAAGAAATTCGTTGCCGCGGTGGCCGAATCGCGGCAGTGCGTCGACTACGTTTGTGACAGCGCACGATGAGCGACGCGGCATCTCCGACGGCCGGCCCGTCGATCGAAAGTCCGTTCGTCGATCTGCTCGGCGTCCGATTGATTTCCGCGAAGGATGGCGCAAGCGAGATCGTGCTGCCGCTCGACGAGCGGCACATGAATACGTGGAGCATCGCGCACGGCGGCGTGACGATGACGCTGTCGGACATCGCGCTCGCGATGGCCGCGCGCAGCCTGACCGACGACGGTGTCGGCGTCGTTACGGTCGAGATGAAGGTGAACTTCATGCAGCCGGGGCGCGGCGAGCTGCGCGCGTATGGACGCGTGATGCATCGGTCGACGACGATGGCGTACTGCGAAGGCGAAGTGCGCGACAGCGACGGCAATTTCGTCGCGAAGGCGCTCGGCACGTTCAAGTACATGCGGCGCCTCGCGGTGGGTCGCGACATCAAGCGGCAGCGCACGCGCACGGCGCCTGATGCGCAGCCCGGCCCGAGCGACGCGTAGGTATTGAACGGCGCGGCGCTGCCTGAGCGATGGCAGGGCCGTTTCGTTTCGCGGCACGGATGCGCGGCCGGACGGCGATCCGGTGCGAATGGGCCTGGAGCCGGCAATGCACACGGTCAATCGCCGGATCCTGCTCGTATCGCGCCTGCACGGCGGCGCGAGCGGCGACAATGTCCGGCTCATCGACGCGCCGCGCACACGCGCTCGCCGAGCGGGGTGAGCGCGTCGCGACGAAGCCGCTGCATGGCCGCGAGACGATTGCATCCGAGCTGGCGCGCGCACCGGAAGCGTTCGCTGCGCCTGAACGGCCGCGGGCGCGGCAAGCAGCCGGTCCAGCCCGTGCGACCCGCGCATGGCATCATGTGACGCTTGTCCGCTTACGGCGCCGCATGCGCCGTCCTCACCGATGCCGCTGAATCCGAAGATCGCCCAGGTGCTCGACATGGTCGAGCGCGCGAAACGCCCGTCCTATCACCACCAGACGCCGCAGCAGGCGCGCGCCGCGTACGAGAAAAGCGCGCCGATCCTCGACGTCGCACCCGCGCCGATGCACGCGGTCGAGGCCTGCGTCGTACCGACCCGCGATGGCCGCACGATCGGTGCGCGGCTCTTCATGCCGGTCGAGCCCAGCCTCGCCGAACCGCTGCCGGCGCTCGTCTATTACCATGGCGGCGGCTTCACGGTCGGCAGCGTCGATACGCACGACGCACTGTGCCGGATGTTCGCGCGCGACGCGCAGTGTGCGGTGCTGTCGGTCGATTACAGGCTCGCGCCCGAACACAAGTTTCCGACAGCGGTGAATGACGCCGACGATGCGTTACGCTGGCTGCATGGCGAGGCGGCCGCGTTCGGCATCGACGCCGCGCGGCTCGCCGTCGGCGGCGACAGCGCCGGCGGCACGCTCGCGACCGTATGCGCGGTGCTCGCGCGCGACGCAGGCATCGATCTTGCGCTGCAGTTGTTGATTTATCCCGGCGTCACTGGCCACCAGCGCACCGACTCGCACGCGCGGCTCGCGAACGGCTACCTGCTGACGCAGGACACGATCCAGTGGTTCTTCACGCAATACGTGCGCGATCGCTCGGACCGCGACGACTGGCGGTTCGCTCCGCTCGACGGCACGCGCGGCGCACCGTCGTTCGCCGGCGTCGCACCGGCATGGATCGCGACGGCCGAATACGATCCGCTCAGCGACGAGGGCGCCGCGTACGCGGACAAACTGCGCGCGGCGGGCAATGCGGTCACGCTCGTCTGCTATCCGGGGATGATTCACGAGTTCTTCAAGATGGGCGGCTACGTGCCCGAGGTGCGGGCTGCCCATGCCGATGCGGTGGCGGCGCTGAAGGCCGCATTCGACGACATTTGACGGCGGTTGAGGACGGCGGCGCGCGACGCCGCGCGGAGAGAGCGATGACCGACAGCTTCGTGGAAACGGGCGACTGGACGGCGCTGGGCGCCGACGCCGCGCGCATTCGCGACGCGGTGTTCGTGCGCGAGCAGCGGATCCCGCCGGAATGGGAGCTCGACGACGACGATCCGTTGTCAGTGCATGCGGTGGCTTACCGGATCGATCCGGCAACGGGCGCACGTCGGGCGGTCGCGACCGGGCGGCTGCTGCCGTCCGGCACGATCGGCCGCGTCGCGGTGCTCGCCGATGCACGCGGGCAGGGCGCCGGCTCGGCAGTGCTGCACGCGCTGCTGGCGGCCGCGCGGCGCCGCGGCGAACCGCTCGTGCGGTTGTACGCGCAGGACGCCGCGGTGTCGTTCTACGTGCGGCACGGCTTCACGGCGATCGGCGAACCGTTCGTCGAACTCGGCGTGCCGCACGTCGAGATGGCGCGCGCGCCGTAGCGCGACGGCGCGGCCCGGGCGGCTTCAGCGCGGCCGCGTCGCGTCGATGTCGAACGTGAACGCACGCTCGAACGTGCCGGGGCGGACGGTGCGGTGCGAACCGTCGTCGTCGCAGCGCTCCTTGATGTCGACCGTCAGCCGCACGCCTTCCTTCATCGTCACGCGCAGCGCGGTCGTGCCGCGCGTGCCGTATTCCGGCGTCTCGATGAACGCGGCCGACAGCGCGCGTTCGCGCTCGATCGGAATGCCGGTGTGCGGCAGCGCGGCGTCGTCCGCGACGCGCGGATCGCGCATCAGCTCGATCAGCTCGTCGAGCGACGGTGTCGGATTGTCGGTCAGCAGCGTGCCGAGCTCGGCGCGTTTGCGCACGACTTTCGGCCAGGGCGTATCGAGCTGCGCATTCGACAGCGCATGCACGCCGGCGTCGACCGCGACCGGCGCGGCGACGGCGGTTTCGCCTTCGGCCGCCCGATTGCAGAACCACGCGAGCTCGCGCCGCTTCCAGTCGCCGACCAGCAGGTTGAAGCCGTTGTACACCGCTGCATGCTCGGCAAGTTGGCCAAGGTAATCGAGCGGCGCGACGGACGGGCCGCCGAGGAAGTCGGATACGAGCTTGCCGCGGGTCGGCGCGCCCGCGCGGATGTCGAACGGCGCACGGTAGTTCGTCAGCGCCGCGAAGCGGCCGTCGCGCGACACGCCGAGCCAGGTGCCGCCGGCTTCGAGGTCGCGGCCGGCCAGCACGCCCGGCACGTCCTCCCACCACGAAAGCGGCGCACTCGTCCGGCGAAAGAATTCGTCACGGTTGGCGGCCAGCGTAAAGACGGGACCGGCGGCGGCATCAGGCTGCCAGTCGAAGGCAATCAGACACATCGGGCGAATCTCTCGCAGGAAACATCGGGCGCCGGTCGCAATGATCCGCGAACCGGCGTGCGAATGGGGTTGTCAGTGCGTCACGCTTGCGTCGGGAACGCGTACGGCAGCGTGTCGAACGCGAGCGGCGGACCGTCTGCCGAACCGAGATGGACCGTGCCGCTGTCGAGCGCGGCAAGCTTGATCTCGACGAGCGCATCGACGCCGCCCGCGGGCGCGGCCGCCGCGTTGACGACCATCCCGCAAGGCTGGCCGGGGTCGTCGCTGTGGAACAGCTCGATGCCGGCCTGCGCGGTGTCGGTGTCGGCGGCCACGTGCGCGAGCGCGGTGCGGCGCTTGATCGTGCCGCGGTACTGGCTGCGCGCGACGACTTCCTGGCCCGGGTAGCAGCCCTTGCGGAAGTTGACCGCGCCGATCACGTCGAAGTTGACCATCTGCGGCACGAACTGCTCGACCGCCGGCTGCGTGATGCGCGGCTCGCCCGCGCGCACGTCGAGCCAGTCCCACACGGCCGGCGACACGACCGGCAGCGTGCCGGCAAGCGCGGCGACGCGCGCGTCGACTTCATCGCGCGGCCCGATCCACAGGTAGCGCTTGCGGCCGGCCGCATCCGGCACGCGGATCAGCGCGCCGGCCGGGCCGTCGACTTTCACGTGCACGCCGTCGGGCAGCGCATCGAAGACGCCCGACAGCGCGTCGCGCACGTCGCCCGCGAAGCCGACCACGGCGAGCGTGTCGCTCGCGTCCGTGAGCTTGGCTTTCGCGCGCAGCACGAACATCGACAGGCGTTTCTGCACGGCGGCCTGCACGTCCTTCGAGACCAGCAGGCGCACGCCGTGTCCCGCGCGCCACGCAAGGAACGATGCGAGCAGGCGGCCTTTCGGCGAGCAATAGCCGGACAGCCGCGCGCTCGCCGCATCGAGATGTTCGATGTCGTTGGTGAGCTGGCTGTGCAGGAACGTCGCGGCATCGTCGCCGGCGACGTCGATCACGCCGAACTGCGGCAGCGGCATGCAGGCGCCCGGCGCGTCGAAATCGGCGGCGGACGGACGGGGGAAAACGGGGAGCGACGCGGATGCGGGCTGGGCAGCCGGTGAAGCGAACGGTGTGCTCATGGAATGAGGGAACAGTCAACCCTGACTTTGACGAAGGCGAGCAAGTATTATATGGGTCTTACCTGAGTCTCGTTTCCATGTCCCTACTGAAGAAATGCGCCGCGACGATCGTGGCGCTGGCCGTCGTTGTGGCCGCTGCCGTCGCGGGCGGCGGATATTACTGGGCGACCCGGCCGCTGCTGCTCTCCGCCGCGTCGCTCGATGTCACGATCAAGCCGCGCAGCAGCGTGAAAAGCGTCGCGCTGCAGCTCAAGCGCGGCGGCGTGCCGATCGAGCCGTTCGGCTTCGTCGCGATGACGCGCGTGCTCGGGCTGTCGAGCCGGCTCAAGTCCGGCAACTACGAATTCAAGACCGGCATCACGCCGTACGACGTGCTGCAGAAGATCGCGCGCGGCGACGTGAACGAGTACGTCGCGACAGTGATCGAGGGCTGGACGTTCAAGCGGATGCGCGCGGAGCTCGACGGCAACCCCGATCTCGCGCATGCGACGGCCGGCATGAGCGACGCCGAGCTGCTGCGCGCGATCGGTGCGCCCGAGAGCGCGATCCAGCGCGGCAGCGGCGAAGGGCTGTTTTTCCCGGACACCTACCTGTTCGACAAGGGCACGACCGACCTGAACATCTACCGGCGCGCATACCATCTGATGCAGACGCGCCTCGACGAAGCATGGGCCGCGCGCGCGCCCGGCTTGCCGTACAAGACGCCTTACGAAGCGCTGACGGTCGCATCGATCGTCGAGAAGGAAACGGGGCATGCGGCCGACCGCGCATTCGTCGCGGCCGTGTTCGCGAACCGGCTGCGCATCGGGATGCCGCTGCAGACCGACCCGTCGGTGATCTACGGCCTCGGCGACGCGTACGACGGACGCCTGCGCAAGCGCGACCTGCAGGCCGACACTCCCTACAATACCTATACGCGTCGCGGGCTGCCGCCGACACCGATCGCCCTGCCGGGCGTCGCGTCTCTGCAGGCGGCGATCAATCCGGCGCAGACGAGCGCGCTGTATTTCGTCGCGAAGGGCGACGGTACGAGCGTGTTCTCGGATACGCTCGGCGACCACAACAAGGCCGTGGACAAATACATACGAGGTCAATAATGGCGAGCGGTAAATTCATCACGTTCGAGGGCATCGACGGGGCGGGGAAGACCACCCATCTGCAATGGTTCTGCGAACGTCTTCAGGCGAAGCTCGCCGCGGTCGGCCGGCAGGTCGTCGTCACCCGTGAGCCGGGCGGCACGCAGCTCGGCGAGAAACTGCGCGAGATTCTGCTGAACCAGCCGATGGATCTCGAGACCGAAGCGCTGCTGATGTTCGCCGCGCGCCGCGAGCACCTCGCGCTCGTGATCGAGCCCGCACTCGCGCGCGGCGACTGGGTCGTGTCCGATCGCTTCACCGACGCGACGTTCGCCTACCAGGGCGGCGGCCGCGGGTTGCCGCGCGACAAGCTCGAAGCGCTCGAGCGCTGGGTGCAGGGCGGTTTCCAGCCCGACCTGACGGTACTGTTCGACGTCGCGCCGCAGGTCGCGAGCGAGCGCCGGGGCGCCGCGCGCATGCCCGACAAGTTCGAAAGCGAGTCGGACGCGTTCTTCTCGCGCACCCGCACCGAATACCTGCGGCGCGCGCAAGAGGCGCCGCACCGCTTCGCGATCGTCGACGCGACGCAGACGATCTCCGACATTCGCCGGCAGCTCGAGCGCGTGCTGGCCGCGCTGTAACCCGAATGCCGTCACCCGAAGGAAGCACCCGATGATCTATCCGTGGCAGACCGACGACTGGAACCGCCTGCAGCAACTGCGCGCGCAATGGCCGCATGCGCTGCTGCTGCACGGTCAGGCCGGAATCGGCAAGCTGCAGTTCGCGCAGCACCTCGCGCAGGGTTTTCTGTGCGAGGCGCCGCGGCCGAACGGCGAGCCGTGCGGCGCGTGCGCGGCGTGCACGTGGTTCGCGCAGGGGAACCATCCGGACTACCGGATCGTGCTGCCCGAGGCGCTCGCGGGTGAGGCCCCGGGCGCAGCAGACGACGCGAAGCCGGCCGATGCCGACGAAGGCGGCAAGAAAACCCGTGCTCCGAGCAAGGAAATCAAGATCGAGCAGGTGCGCGCGTTGCTCGACTTCTGCGGGGTCGGTTCGCACCGCGGCGGCGCGCGCGTCGTCGTGCTGTATCCGGCCGAGGCGCTGAACGTCGCGGCGTCGAACGCGCTGTTGAAGACGCTCGAGGAGCCGCCGTCCGGCGTCGTATTCCTGCTGGTGTCGGCGCGTATCGACCGGCTGCTGCCGACAATCATCAGCCGCTGCCGGCAATGGCCGATGACGGTGCCCGCGCCCGACGCGGCGGCGGCATGGCTCGCGGCGCAGGGCGTCGACGACGCGCGCGCGCTGCTCGCCGAAGCCGGCGGCGCGCCGCTCGCGGCGCTGGCGCTTGCGAGCGACGAGAACCGGCCGTTGCGCGATTTCACGCTCGGCCAGCTCGCGGCCGGCGCCGCGTGCGATCCGTTCGCATGCGGCGAGACGCTGCAGAAGCTGCCGGTGCCGCTCGTGCTCGGCTGGCTGCAGCGCTGGCTGTACGATCTGCTCGCGCAACGGATGGCGGGCGCGCCGCGCTACTTCCCGATGCAGGCCGCCGCGCTCGCGCGTTGCGCGCAAGCGGTGGACGGAAATGCGTTCGCGCGCTTCATGAAGGCCGTGACGCGCCAGCGGATGGTCGAGAATCATCCGCTCAATGCCCGGCTCGTATTCGAGGAACTGTTTCTCGGTTATCGGGAAATGTTCGCGTGAGCGCGAATTGCTTCCTGCGAGTGCGGAAACGAATGGCGGCGTGCGTGTAGCGCCTGCCTTACGAATTCAGGAAACACGATGTTCGTCGATTCTCACTGTCACATCAATTTCAAGGGTCTTGCCGACCGGCTGCCGGCCGTGCTGGAAAACATGCGCGAGCACGACGTCACGCACGCGCTGTGCGTGTCGGTCGACTTCGAGACGCTCCCCGACGTGCTCGCGATCGCGCAGGCGCACGACAACGTGTATGCGTCGGTCGGCGTGCATCCCGATCACGAGGACGCGCGCGAGCCGACGCTCGCGGAGCTGATCGAGCTCGCGGCGCACCCGAAGGTCGTCGCGATCGGCGAGACGGGCCTCGACTACTACCGCCTCGAAGGCCGCTCGATCGCCGACATGGAGTGGCAGCGCGACCGCTTCCGCACGCATATCCGCGCGGCGACGGCGACGATGAAGCCGCTGATCGTCCATACGCGGTCGTCGTCGGAAGATACGCTGCGGATCATGGCCGAGGAGCGCGCGGACGTGCCGGGCGGCGTGATGCACTGCTTCACCGAGCCATGGCCGGTCGCCGAACGGGCGCTCGCGCAGAACTTCCACATCTCGCTGTCCGGCATCGTCACGTTCAAGAACGCGACCGACGTGCAGGACGTCGCGCGGCGCGTGCCGCTTGACCGTTTGCTGATCGAGACCGACTCGCCATACCTGGCGCCGGTGCCGTATCGCGGCAAGCCGAATGAACCTGCGTACGTGAGCCATGTCGGACGCTTTATCGCATCCGAGCGCGGGATCGCCGTCGAGGCGCTCGCCGATGCGACGACACAGAACTTTTTCCGGCTGTTCAAGATCGCCCGCTGACGACGCGCGGCCAGCCGACAACCCAGGGAAGGAGCCCACAACAATGACGAAGCCGACCACAACCCTGCCCAAGCGCGCACTCGTTGCCGCCGCCCTCGTCGCGAGCGGCCTGTTTGCCGCCGCCGGCGCGCATGCCGAGTCGCTCGACGCGATCGTGAAGGCGGTCAAGTTCGACGACATCGACGACATCGGCAAGCAGCTCAAGAGCGGCAAGCTCGACCCGAACACGCTCGCGCCGAACGGCGATCCGTTGCTCGTGATCGCCGCGCGCGAGAAGTCCGACAAGGTTGCCGCCGCGCTCGCGACGACGCCGAACGTCGATCTCGAGATGGAAGACAAGGCCGGCGAGAACGCACTGATGCTCGCGTCGCTGAACGGCGACGTCGGGCTCGTGAAACTGCTGATCGACAAGGGCGCGGAAGTCAGCAAGAAGGGCTGGGCGCCGCTGCACTACGCGGCCACCAATGGTCAGGACGAGGTCGTCAAGATCCTGCTCGACCACGACGCGTATATCGACACCGCGTCGCCGAACGGCACGACGCCGCTGATGATGGCCGCGCGCGGCAACCATGCGTCGACGGTCAATCTGCTGCTTGACCAGGGTGCCGATCCGCAGGTGAAGAACCAGCTCGGGATCACCGCGCTCGAGTTCGCGAAGCACTACAAGGCGCCCGATGCGATCGACATCCTGAGCAAGCGGACGGTGCGCATCGGTGCATCTGCGCCGGCAGATGCCCAAAAGAGTGCAAAATGACGGTTTCGGCGCGGGGGCGAAACACGCGCGACCGGCTGGAATCCGGCCGGCCGCGCGAGGGTTGCCGCCGCGCCGGTCAGTGCAGTGAGCGGCCTCGCGCCGCATTGACATAAGGAACACCATGTTGCGGGCTATGTTTTGTGCCGCGGCGTTTGCCGTGCCGTTGTCGGCAGCGGCTTTCACGGGCGCGGATCTCGACCGGCTGTGCGCGAAGACGGACGTCAAGTCGCGGGCGTCGTGCGCGGCCTACATCGAAGGCGCCGCCGATGGCGTCTACAACACCATCGACGCGATCGGCGGTACCACCGGGCCGCGCGTCGGGCAGTATTTCTGCCTGCCGCCCGACATCCGGGCGCAGCAGATGACCGACGCGGTGCGCAAGTACATCGCGGAGAACCCGAAGCTGGCCGACTACAACGCGAGCACCGCGGTGTCGCTCGGTCTCGGCAAGGCGTTTCCATGCAGGGGCGGCAGCTGATTTGACGCCGCGTTCGGGCGCGCGCATCGCCCGGACATCGCCGACGCATCCAGGACGACGCCGCCGCGCGTCATAACCGAAGGATCCCGGGCGCCGATGATTTCAATCGAGGAATTCCAGCGCATCGCCGATGCGCCGTTGCATACGTGGCTCGGCACGCTCGTCGTGTCGATTCTTGTGGTGCTTGCGGTCGTGCTCGTGCATCGGCTCGGCGCACGGATCGTCAAGCGCATCGCGCAGCCGTATCCGTTGATGAGCGTGATCCTGCGCTACATCGACAAACCGTCGCTCGTCACGCTCGCGCTGCTCGCCCTCGAGTTCCTGTGGACTCAGGCGGACGAAGGCATGTCGTTCGTGCGCGGGATGCGCAGCGCGGCCGCGGTCGGCTCGATCGTGTCGCTGACCTGGCTGCTGGTGCGGCTCGTGGCCGGCGTCGGCGACGCGATCATCCAGGCCCATCCGATGGATACGGCCAACAATCTCCACGCGCGGCGCATCCACACGCAGGCGAAGGTGCTCGTGCGCACGGTGATGGTGCTGATCGTGATCATCGGCACGGGCGGCGCGCTGATGACGTTTCCGAACGTGCGTCAGATCGGCGCGAGCCTGCTGGCGTCGGCCGGCGTTGCCGGTCTTGTCGCCGGTATCGCCGCGCGGCCGGTGCTCGGCAACCTGATCGCGGGGCTGCAGATCGCGCTCACCCAGCCGATCCGGATCGACGACGTCGTCGTGATCCAGGGCGAGTGGGGCCGTATCGAAGAAATCACCGGTTCGTTCGTGTCGGTACGGCTGTGGGATCAGCGCCGGCTCGTCGTCCCGCTGCAGTGGATCATCGAGAACCCGTTCGCGAACTGGACCCGCAACAGTTCGGAGATCATCGGCACGGTATTCCTGTCGGTCGACTACCGCACGCCGCTCGCGCCGCTGCGCGAGGAGCTCGCGCGGCTCGTCCACGCGGCGCCCGAATGGGACGGCCGCGTGCAGGTGCTGCAGGTGACCGACGCGACCGAGCGCACGATGCAGCTGCGCGCGCTGGTCAGCGCGGCCGATTCGTCGTCATGCTGGGACTTGCGCTGCCGCGTGCGCGAAGGCTTGATCGCGTACCTGCAAACGCGCTATCCGCAATGCCTGCCGCGCAGCCGCATGGAGCTGTATCCGCATGAGTCGGCGCCCGGCGAACCGAATCCTGAACGCCCGCATGCGCGGCAGCCGGCCGCCAGCACCGCGGCCAACACGGCGGCCGATCCGAAAGTCACCGAAGGCCGCTGAGCGCGAGCCGGTACCCGCCGCCATTCCAATTCATGACCGCGCTGAAGACGCTTGCCATCGCCAATTACCGCTCGCTGCGCGAGCTCATCGTGCCGCTCGCGGCGCTGACCGTCGTCACCGGGCCGAACGGCAGCGGCAAGTCGAGCGTGTATCGCGCACTGCGGCTGCTCGCCGACACCGCGCAGGGCCGCGTGATTCCGTCGCTCGCGCGCGAAGGCGGGCTGCCGTCGACGCTATGGGCCGGCCCCGAGCGCTTTTCACGTGCGATGCTGAGCGGCGACGTGCCGGTGACCGGCACCGTGCGCAACGGGCCCGTGAGCCTGAAGCTGGGTTTCGCGGGCGACGATTTCGGCTACGCGATCGATCTCGGTCTGCCGGTGAAGAACGGTGCATCGATGTTTTGTCTGGACCCCGTCGTGAAGCGCGAATGCATCTGGAGCGGCGCGCTGCTGCGGCCGTCGACGCTGCTGGTCGACCGCCACGGCGCGCAGATTCGCGCGCGTACCGGCTCCAGCGAGTGGCATACGGTGCCGCAGCCGGTCGCCAGCTTCGACAGCATGATGACGGAATTCGCCGACCCGGTCGGCGCGCCGGAGATGATCGCGGTGCGCGAGCGGATCCGTTCGTGGCGCTTCTACGATCATTTCCGGACCGACGCGCAAGCGCCGGCCAGGCAGTCGCACATCGGCACGCATACGCCCGTGCTTGCGGACGACGGCGCGGACCTGGCTGCCGCGCTGCAGACGATCCGCGAGATCGGCGACGCCGGCGCGCTCGACGCGGCGATCGACGACGCGTTCCCCGGTGCATCGATCGACATCGACAATCCGGGCGGGCGCGGCCGCCTCGACGTGCTGATGCGGCAGCCGGGGCTGTTGCGGCCGCTGTCGGCCGCCGAGTTGTCGGACGGCACGCTGCGCTACCTGCTGCTTGCGGCCGCGCTGCTGACGCCGCGGCCCCCCGCGCTGATGGTGCTGAACGAACCGGAAACGAGCCTGCATCCGGATCTGCTGCCGGCGCTCGGCCGGCTCGTCGCGCAGGCGGCCCGGCGTTCGCAGGTGCTGGTCGTGTCGCATGCGGCCCGGCTCATCGCGACGCTCGAACGCGAGGCCGGCTGCGAGTCGCTGGTGCTCGACAAGCAATTGGGCGCGACTGTGCTCGTCGATGCGGACGCGCGCGACCTGCCGCCGTGGAAATGGCCGTCGCGCTGATACGCGGCGCGGCGCATGAGGTGCCTGCCACAGCAGGCAACGACGCGTGACCCGGCATCGGCCGATGCGGGTTGCCGCCGCGCCGAATGTATCCTGTCTGTAACAACTTCCATAAAATGAAAGACCGGCGCTTCCGGACATCGGGATCGCGAATAATAATGAGATATCGGGCCGGTGCGGCGCCGGCCGCGTGCTGCAACGGGGCGCACGGCGCCCGCGCGCCCGGGCGGCCACCCGAGGACACAGGAGACGTGGATCATGAGAATTGCGCAGATCGCCCCGCTGACCGAATCCGTGCCGCCGAAGCTGTACGGCGGCACGGAACGCGTCGTCTCCTACATCACCGAGGCGCTCGTCGATCTCGGCCATGACGTGACGCTGTTCGCGAGCGGCGATTCGACTACCCGCGCGAAGCTCGAGCCGGTATGGCCGCGCGCACTGCGCCTCGACTCGTCGATCCGCGACCGGGTCGCGCCGCACATGCTGCTGATGGAGACTGTCGCGCGCCGCGCGAAGGATTTCGACGTGCTCCATTTCCACATGGACTACTACTCGTTTTCGGTGTTCGGCCGCCAGGAAACGCCGTTCGTGACGACGTTGCACGGCCGGCTCGACCTGCCCGAGCAGCAGCCGGTGTTCGATACGTTCAATACCGCGCCGGTGATCTCGATCTCGAATTCACAGCGCCAGCCGCTGCCGCAGGCGAAATGGCAGACGACCGTCTATCACGGGCTGCCCGACACGATGTACATGCCGCAGCCGGTGGAGCCGCGCTATCTTGCGTTTCTCGGCCGAATCTCGCCGGAAAAGCGTGTCGACACCGCGATCCGCATCGCACGCCAATGCGGGTTGCCGATCCGGATCGCCGCGAAGATCGACGCGGCCGACGAGGAGTACTTCGAGCGCGAGATCAAGCCGCTGTTCGCGCTGCCGCACGTCGAGTTCATCGGCGAGATCGCCGATCACCAGAAGGCCGAATTCCTGTCGGGCGCGCATGCGCTCCTGTTTCCGATCGACTGGCCGGAACCGTTCGGGCTGGTGATGATCGAGGCGATGTCGTGCGGCACGCCGGTGATCGCGTTCAATCGCGGCGCGGTGCCGGAAGTGGTGGACGAGGGCGTGTCGGGTTTCATCGTCGAGGACGAGATCAGCGCGGTGGCCGCCGTGAACCGGCTGCACCTGCTGCCGCGAGCGCGCGTGCGCCAGCGCTTCGAGGAGCGCTTTACGTCGCGCCGGATGGCGCAGCAGTACGTCGACGTGTATCAGTCGCTGATTCGCGCGCAGAAGCGCGCACGCTTCAAGGTGATCGATTCGACGACCTGAATTGACCGACGCGCCGATGCACCGACGCGCGCGGATGAAAAAACGGCGATGCCCGCGAGGACATCGCCGTTTGCACGTTGCCCGCGCGGTGCGCACGGGCGAGGACGCCGCGGCGTCAGATCTTCAGCTTCGTGACCTTCGTGCCGTTGATCGACACGTCGCCCATCAAGCCGGCGTTGGTCAGCACGATGACCTGGATCGGCGCGGTGGCCGTATTCGAGTCGACCGCGCCGTTCGCGCCCATCTTCACCAGCGCGACCGATGCACCGGCGCCGGCAGCCCAGCCGTCCGAGTTGCGGAATTCGTCGAGTGCCTGCTGCGTCATGAACAGGAACACGATCGCCTTCGACTGCGCGCCGGCCTGCAGGCCGACCGACAGCGACGACGTGTTGTAGTAGCCGACCGTGCTGCCGCCGACGCGCAGCGCGCCGTTGCCGGTCTGGCCGCCGACGATGAAGCCCGCCTGGAGCACTTCCGGGAATACGAGCACGCCGCGCGACTTCGCGACGAGTTCGCGCGAACCCTTGACCGTCGAATACATCCGCGACAGCGTCGCGTCGACGCTCGAATCGATCGCCTGGCGCTTCGACGCATTCGTCGCGGCGTTATCGGGCTTGTCGGGGGTGGTGGTGCAACCGGTGAGCGCGAGGCTACCGACGATCAGCGCAGCGGCGGCTTTGAGCACAAGAGTCCGTTTTTGCATCGTTCTTCTCCATCGGATGACGTTCGGAGTGAGTCTCGCTCACGGAGCGGATCACGTCGGCAGTTATATCACAGTGGATTACAACCCCTTTTCATTCGTACGTGAAAAAGCGTCAAATCGTTTTGGGCTGTCGCGGCGCACCAACGGACGGATTGACGCGTGCGCGGGACCGCGTCGCGCGCTCGCGCGGCGACGCAGGCAACCACGGATTGAGGGAATGGCGCGTCAGTGCGCGACGGGTGGCGCGGGCGGGGCGGGCGGTTTGATCGGCGGCCGCCGCAGCGCGCGGCGGATGAGGGCGATCACGACGCCGCATCCGAACAGGAAGGCGGCCGGTACGACCCAGTAGCCGACGAATGCATGCCACAGGTAGCCAGCCAACGTATTGCGGCGCACCACGTATTCATCGCGGGCCGCCTGTTGGCGCGGCGCGTTCGCGGCCAGCACGTCGGCCGGGCAGCCGGCCGCACGCGCCGTGTCAGGATCGCCGTGACATTTCGCGGCTGCGCCGGCCGCCTGCTGCGCATCGGTGAGTTGCCACGTGGTCAGCGCGAGTTGCAGGTCGGCCTTGTTGTACGCCATTTCCTCGCGGATCTCGCGCACGGCGACGATCGCGACGGGCACGGCCCAGAACACGATCACGATCAGCCAGCGGCGGAACCAGCGGTGTTGTCTCCATGCCATCCATGCCTCCGTTTGACGCGGCGTGCGCGTCCGTGTCGAGGGCGGCCCGATGGCGCTTCTTGTACTTGGAGGGGCCGCGTTGCAGCCATCATAGAAGAAATCGCGGCGAATTGCCGCACCATGTGGCGGCATTCGGACGGCGCGCCCGTGGCGGCGAGCCGGGATGGGGGGGCGGCTTCGTATCGGCGCTCGGCAGCGGAGCGCGGCAAGCGCGCCGGCGCCGACGGCATGCCTGCCATCCGCAAACGTCGATGCGCGTGCAACGAAAACAAAAATGCCGCGCCCGCCGAAGCGGTGCGCGGCATCTGCGACGGCAGCGCCGAAACTCAGGCGGCCGGCTGGCTGCTCAGGCAGCTCTTCATGAACGCCTTGCGATCGTCGCCCTTCTTGTCGGCAGCCTGCGTGTTGCAGGCCTTCATCTTTTCCTGCTGCGTCATTTTCTTCGCGGGCTTGGCCGACAGGCAGTCCTTCATGAACGCCTTGCGTTCATCGCCCGTCTTGCCGGCTGCCTGCGTGTTACAGGCCTTCATCTTGTCCTGCTGGCTGTTCGCCGCGAAAGCGGGGGAAGCCAGCATGCCGCCGAGAAGCAGTGCGGCTACGAGCGATTGGATCTTCATTTCGACACTCCCATGGGGTGAATTGCGTTTTATATCGACGCCGTCACGAAGCCCGGCACGACGCGAACAGGGTCGCATCGCGACGCGCGTTCCGATTATGGCAAATCAATGTGAAAACACCAAAACGGCATTTCAATAACGCGGCGGCCCGCATGGCCGTTGACGGCGCGCGCGCGGCGGCGATCGGGACAAACCATGACATGGGGCGCTAGCCGCGATCATTCGTGCCGCACCTACCGGATGCCGGGCGCAAGCCATTACAATCGCGGCCATGAATACTCCGAACTCCGCATCCCCTTCGCCCGCGCCGGCTCTGCCGCGCATCGCCGTACTTGCCACCGGCGGCACGATCGCCGGCGCCGCACCGGACGCCGCCAGCACGGCCGGTTATCAGGCCGGCGCGCTCGGCGTCAATTTCCTGCTCGACGCGGTGCCGGCGCTCGCGTCGGTTGCGCGCGTCGACGCCGAGCAGGTCGCGAGCATCGACAGCAAGGATCTCGCCTTGTCGTTGTGGAATACGCTCGCAGCACGCATCGACGCCCTGATGTCCGATCCGGCGATCGACGGCATCGTGATCACTCACGGCACCGATACGCTCGAGGAAACCGCATATGCGTTGCATCTGGTCGTGAAGGGCGACAAGCCGGTCGTGCTGACGGCCGCGATGCGGCCGGCCACCGCGTTGTCGTCCGACGGGCCGTTGAACCTGCTGAACGCGGTGAGCGTCGCCGCGCACCCGGCCGCGCGCGGGCAGGGCGTGCTCATCGCGTTCAACAACCGGATCCACGGCGCGCGCGACGTCGTGAAAACGAGTACCTACGCCGTCGACGCATTCCAGTCGCCGGAACTGGGCGCGCTCGGCTGGGTGCAGGACGGCCGCGTCGAATTCGCGCGCCGCGTCACGCGTGCGCGCGACGGGCAACTCGCGATCGCGGCCGAGTGGCCGCCGGTCGAAGTCGTTGCGAGCTATGCAGGTGTCACGCGCACGGCCGTCGACGCGCTCGTCGCGGCCGGCGTGCGCGGTCTGGTCGTTGCGGGCACCGGCAACGGGTCGATCCACGCGACGCTGCAGGCGGCGCTTGCCGATGCGGTGAAGGCGGGCGTTGCCGTGGTGCGCGCGTCGCGCGTCGGCTCGGGTCACGTGATGCGCAACGGTGCGGCCAACGACGATGCGCTCGGCTTCGTGAGCGCCGGGTCGCTCAGCCCGTTCAAGGCGCGCGTGCTGCTGATGCTCGCGCTCGCGAACGGCATTCGCGAACGCGACGCGCTGCAGCGCGCATTCGACACGCTGTGAACGGCGGCCGCCGAGCGGGCGGCATGCGGCGCCCATGAAAAAAGGCAGGCCACGGGCCTGCCTTTTGCGTCAGTACTGCGCAAATGCTCAGGACTGCGGCGGAATCACCAGCTTCTGGCCCGGGTAAATCCGGTCCGGGCTCGACAGCATCGGCTTGTTCGCCTCGAAGATCACCGGGTACTTGTTCGCGTCGCCATACACTTCCTTGGCGATCGCCGACAGTGTGTCGCCCGGCTTCACGTCGTGGTACTGAACTTCCGGATCGTCCGGCTGCAGATCGTCGTCGTTGACGGCCGCGACGCCCTGCACGTTGCCGGCCGCGACCTTGACCTTCGCCTTCGTGTCGAGATCGGCGACGCTGCCCGACAGCGTGACGGTGCGCGATGCGCCGTCGAATGCGACGGTCAGGTTCGACGTATCGAGCCCTTGCGTGTTGATGTAGTTCTTGATCGCATCGGCCGCGGTCTGGTTTGCGGCATTCGGATCTTCCGCTGCTTGCGCGTCAGCGTGACCCAGCAGTTTTTCACCCGCCTCTTTGATAAACGAAAGAAGACCCATCGCTGCACTCCCTAGGTGGTTGAAAAGAAAACGCGCCGTGAAGTGGCGAAAAAAACACCGCGCTGGGCGCGGTCACCGGAGTGAGCGCTGGCGCGGCGGATTTCTCGAAAGGCGTGGCGAAAGTGTAGGCGTTCGTCGCGACGATTGCATGAAAAATCGTGCGCACGAACGTAAAGAAATGTAATACGCGAAATCCGACAGGCGGACACCCGACGACGACGTCTGACCGACCAAGGCTTCCCCGGCGCCGCCGGGTGCCGCTGCGGACCCCACCACGCCGCTCTCAGCCCAGAGCGGCGTTTTTTCGCCCCGTCGCGCACGCATTTCAGCGATACGCGGCAGAGCGCCCCAACGTGATGCGCGTGTGCTCGCGCATCGATGCGACCGGCCGCGGCCGGCTCGCGTTTATTGGTCGCGCGCGTTTGCCGTTGCAGCGAAACGCGCGCTGCCGCAGCCGCGTTACGCGGCCGGCGTCTGGCCGATCTCGAAGTTCGACATGATCTCCAGCGCACGCACGAGCGCCGAGTGATCCCATGCCTTGCCGCCGTGCGATGCGCACACGCTGAACAGCTGCTGCGCGCTGGCCGTGTGCGGCAGTGCGAGGCCAAGCTTGCGCGCGCCGTCGAGCGCGAGATTCAGGTCCTTCTGGTGCAGCTCGATGCGGAAGCCCGGGTCGAACGTGCGCTTCGTCATGCGTGCACCGTGCACTTCGAGGATGCGCGACGCGGCGAAGCCGCCCATCAGCGCCTGGCGCACGCGCTCCGGGTCGGCGCCCGAGCGGGCGGCGAACAGCAATGCTTCGCCGACGGCCTCGATGTTCAGCGCGACGATGATCTGGTTCGCGACCTTGCAGGTCTGACCTGCGCCGTTGTCGCCGACGAGCGTGATGTTCTTGCCCATCTTTTCGAACAGCGGCTTCGCGCGTTCGAACGCCTTCTCCGGGCCGCCGACCATGATCGTCAGCGTCGCCTCGCGCGCACCCACTTCGCCGCCGGACACCGGCGCGTCGAGATAGTCGCAGCCGAGCGCGTTGATCTGCTTCGCGAATTCCTGCGTGTCGAGCGGCGAGATCGAGCTCATGTCGATCACGAGCTTGCCGGCCGTGAGGCCCTTCGCGACGCCGTCGTCGGCGAACAGCACGTTACGCACGTCCGGCGTGTCGGGCACCATCGAGATGATGACGTCCGCGTGCTGCGCGACTTCGGTCGAGTTGGCGACGACCTTCGCGCTTGCGCGCAGGTCGTCGGGGATCGGGAACGCACCGTTCACGACGAGCTGATGATCGCCCTTGAGCAGGTTGCGCGCCATGTGCGCGCCCATGATGCCGAGGCCGATGAAACCGATGGTTGCCATGTGGAAGTCTCCTGTAGGGGCGTGTATGGGGAAACCGTTGGAAGGGCGGACGTCAGGCTGCGCGGCGCGCCGAGCCCGCTGCGCGGCCGGCGACGCTCTCGAGCCAGCCGAGTCCTTCGATCGTGGTGGTGCGCGGCTTGTATTCGCAGCCGACGTAGCCGGCGTAGCCGAGCCGGTCGAGCAGTGCGAACAGGAACGCGTAGTTGATCTCGCCCGTGCCAGGCTCGTTGCGGCCCGGGTTGTCTGCGAGCTGAACGTGGCCGATCGACGCGAGATTGCGTTCGATCGTCGCGGCGAGTTCGCCCTCCATCCGCTGCATGTGATAGATGTCGTACTGCAGGAACAGGTTGTCCGAGCCGACCGCGCGGATCACGTCGAGCCCTTCGGACGAGCGGTTCAGCGCGAAGCCCGGGATGTCGAAGCTGTTGCACGGCTCGACGAGCAGGCGGATGCCTTCGCGCTTGAGCGCATCGGCGGCGAAGCGCAGGTTGTCGACGATCGTGACGAAGGTCTTGTCGCGCGCGGTGCTCGCCGACGGGATGCCGACCAGGCAGTTCAGCTGCGGCACCTTCAGCGCCTTCGCGTACTCGATCGCACGGCCGACGCCTTCCTGGAATTCGCCGACACGATCGGGCAGGCACGCGATCCCGCGCTCTCCCTGGTCCCAGTTGCCGGCGGGCAGGTTGTGCAGCACGAGGCGCAGGCGGTGGGTCTCGAGGCGCTCGGCGAGTTCCTCTTTCGCATACGGGTACGGGAACAGGAACTCGACGGCGTCGAAGCCGGCGTCCGCGGCCGCCTTGAAGCGATCGAGGAACGGCACTTCGTTGAACAGCATGGTCAGGTTTGCAGCGAACTTCGGCATGAGCTAAGCCTCTTCGGTCGGTCAGTCAAAAAATGGCGTGTGGATCAGTCGAGCATCGAAATCGCGGTCGGCGCGTGCTCGGCTTTCTCGGCGAGTTCCTCGAACTCGTTGATCGCGTCGATCTCGGTGCCCATCGAGATGTTCGTCACGCGCTCGAGGATCACTTCGACGACCACCGGCACGCTGAACTGTTCGGCGAGCGTTTGCGCCTGGCGCAGCGCCGGCTCGATCTCTTCCGGCTTGAACACGCGCAGCGCCTTGCAGCCGAGGCCTTCGGCGACCGCCACGTGATCGACGCCATAGCCGTTCAGCTCCGGTGCGTTGACGTTGTCGAACGCGAGCTGCACGCAGTAGTCCATGTCGAATGCGCGCTGCGCCTGACGGATCAGCCCGAGGTACGAGTTGTTCACGACGACGTGCACGTACGGCAGCTTGAATTGCGCGCCGGCGGCGAGCTCCTCGATCATGAACTGGAAGTCGTAGTCGCCGGACAGCGCGACGATCGGTCGGCTCGGATCGGCCGCGCGCACGCCGAGCGCGGCGGGAATCGTCCAGCCGAGCGGACCTGCCTGCCCGCAGTTGATCCAGTTGCGCGCCTTGAACACGTGCAGGAACTGCGCGGCGGCGATCTGCGACAGGCCGATCGTGCTCACGTAGCAGGTATCGCGGCCGAACACCTTGTTCATCTCTTCGTACACGCGCTGCGGCTTGACCGGCACATTGTCGAAATGGGTCTTGCGCTGCAGCGTGCGCTTGCGCTCCTGGCATTCGGCAACCCACGCGCTGCGGTCCTTCAGCTTGCCGGCGGTCTTCCATTCCCGTGCGACCGCGACGAACAGTTCGAGCGCGGCCTTCGCGTCGGACACGATGCCGAGATCCGGGCCGAACACGCGGCCGATCTGCGTCGGTTCGATGTCGACGTGCACGAACTTGCGGCCCTTCGTGTAGACGTCGATGCTGCCCGTGTGGCGGTTCGCCCAGCGATTGCCGATGCCGAGCACGAAGTCGGATGCGAGCATCGTCGCGTTGCCGTAGCGATGCGACGTCTGCAGCCCGACCATGCCGGCCATCAGCGGGTGGTCGTCCGGAATCGCGCCCCACGACATCAGCGTCGGGATCACCGGCACGCCGATCGTTTCGGCGAACTGCACGAGCAGATCCTCAGCGGCCGCGTTGAGCACACCGCCGCCCGACACGATCAGCGGCTTGTCGGCGTCGTTGAGCATCGCGAGCGCCTTCTCGATCTGCGCGCGGGTGGCCGCCGGCTTGTAGACCGGCAGCGGTTCGTACGTGTCGATATCGAATTCGATTTCGGCAAGCTGCACGTCGATCGGCAGGTCGACCAGCACGGGGCCCGGGCGGCCCGAACGCATCAGATGGAACGCCTGCTGGAACACGCGCGGCACGAGCGCCGGCTCGCGCACGGTGACGGCCCACTTGGTGACCGGCTTCGCGATCGACTCGATGTCGACGGCCTGGAAGTCTTCCTTGTAGAGTCGCGCGCGCGGCGCCTGGCCGGTGATCGCGAGAATCGGAATCGAATCGGCCGACGCGGAGTAGAGGCCGGTGATCATGTCGGTGCCGGCGGGGCCCGACGTGCCGATGCACACACCGATGTTGCCGGGCGCGGCACGCGTGAAACCTTCGGCCATGTGCGACGCGCCTTCGACGTGACGCGCGAGCACGTGGCTGATGCCGCCCGACTTGCGCATCGCGGAATAGAACGGGTTGATTGCGGCGCCCGGCACGCCGAACGCGGTCTGGATGCCTTCCTTCTCGAGCACGAGTACGGCTGCGTCGACGGCTCTCATCTTGGCCATGAATGTCTCCTTGGATAGTCGGATCTTGCGAATCGGTCTGTTGGGGACACTTTAGGGATGCGGGAAAGGTTTGATAAGATCAGCCGAAGTCGCTTATTTCGAAACTAAAAGTATGGAATGACGGCCGGACGGGGCTTTCCGCCGGCGTCGGAGCCGGTGGAGACGACAGATGGACCGTTTCAAGCAGATCGAGACGTTCGTGCGGGTCGCGGATGCGGGCAGCCTCGCGGCGGCCGCGCTCGAGGAAGGCGTGTCGCCGGTGATCCTCGGGCGGCGCATCGATGCGCTCGAGAAGCGCCTCGGCGTGAAGCTGATGTACCGTTCGACGCGGCGGCTGGTGGTCAGCGAGGAGGGCGCCGCGTTCCTCGAACGCTGCCGCGGGCTGCTGTCCGAATGGGACCAGGCCGAGAACGAGCTGGCCGCCGGGCGGCGCGCGGTGAGCGGCCACCTGATCGTGTCCGCGCCGGCCGCATTCGGCCGCAAGCACGTCGCGCCGCATGCGCCCGGCTTCCTCGTCGACAAGCCGGAAATGCAGTTGTCGTTCAATCTGACCGACCGCGTCGTCGATCTCGTGCGGGAAGGGTACGACCTGTCGATCCGGATCGGCGGCTCGGTCGATCCGAACTTTGTCGCGGTGAAGCTCGCGTCGAACCGGCGCGTCGTGTGCGGCACGCCCGAGTATTTCCGCAAGCACGGCCGGCCGAAATCGCTCGACGACCTGCTGAAGCACAACTGTCTCGCGTTCAACCTGCAGGGCGGCCAGAACCGCGGCTGGTATTTTCAGCGCCACGGCAAGATCGTGACGATGCGCGTGACCGGCAATCTCGACTGCAACGACGGCGAACTGCTGCACCGCTGGGTCGCCGAAAGCATCGGGCTCGGCTGGCGCTCGACCTGGGAAATTGCCGCGCAGCTCGAAACCGGCGAACTCGAGACGGTACTCGACGAATACGCGCTGCCCGACTACGACATCCTCGCGGTCTATCCGCAGCAGCGCTATGTGCCCGCGCGCGTGCGCTATTTCATTGACTACTTGCGCGAAGCGTATGCACGCCCCGGCTACTGGAGCAGCGCGCCGTAACGGGCGCGACGGTATCGGCCCGAATTTTTTGCAGTTCACCGGCATCACGCGGGAATAAACTCGACGCAGCGGCGGTAAGGTCATCGAGGGCGCGCGCTGCGGTCCGTCCGGGCGCCAGGCGTGAAATCGGGCGCGGTTGCGGACGCGAGAACGATGCGACACGGGTGCGGTTGCGGCCGCCGGGGACCAGGGAGGTGATGTGGGGCAAGCCGGACAGGCGTTCGACGAGCAGGCGGAAAACGACGCGCTCGCGCGCGGCGAGCGGTTTCGCGCGCTGGTGCTGCCGCACCTCGACGCCGCGTACAACCTCGCGCGCTGGCTGAGCGGCAACGCGGGCGACGCGGACGACGTCGTCCAGGACGCGTGCATGCGCGCGCTGCGGTTCGTCGACTCATGCCGCGGCGATAACGCACGGCCGTGGCTGCTGACGATCGTGCGCCGCACCTGGTACACGGAATGGCGCCGCCGCACGCACGCGCACGAGGTCGCGCTGCCCGACACGCTCGATGACACCGACGTGCCCGACGACTGGCAACCGGCGACGGAAGATCCGCTCGCGCAGTTGCTGCGCGGCGAGAACGTGCGATTGGTGAACGCGGCACTCGCGAAGCTGCCGCCGGAATACCGCGAGGTGCTGGTGCTGCGCGAGATGGAGGACTTGAGCTACCGCGACATCGCGGCGATTGCCGACGTGCCGGTCGGCACCGTGATGTCGCGGCTCGCGCGCGGCCGCCGCAGGCTCGCCGCGCTGCTGGCCGGCACGGCGGCGCCGGCCCGCGCGAGCGCGCCGGGACGAGCGTCGGCGGGCGGAACCGCATCGGAGGCGATCGATGGACTGTAACGAAGCGCGCGCATTGCTGGACGCGGACGTCGACCGCGAGCTGTCGGCGCCCGATGCGTTGCGCGTCCAGCGGCATGTGGAAGGGTGCGACGCCTGCCGCCGTGAACGCGAGCGGATCGTTGCGCTATCGCGCGCGGTGCGGCAGGCCGACTATCACCGCGCGCCGGACGCGCTGCGTGCGGGCATTCTCGCGGGCCTGCCGGCGATGGGCGGAGAGCGGCAACGGGCGCCCGGAGCTTCCCGGGCGGAACCCGCGGCGGAGGGCGCCGCGGCGTCATCGCGGCCGCGACCGGGTGCCCGCCGCTGGTTTGCATGGCCGGCCGGGCGCGGCGCGTCGGCTCGCCCGGCCGTTGCCGGCCCCGGGCCGCGCCTGTCTCTTATACACATCTCCGAGCCCACGAGACCCGGTTCCTAATCTCGTAT
>NZ_JAGSTV010000006.1:0-397400 GCF_018148075.1 Burkholderia sp. AU19243 | reverse complement strand
TCGTCGGCAGCGTCAGATGTGTATAAGAGACAGGGCCCCGACCAGGCCGGCCAGCCGCGCGCCGAACATGCCGCGCCGCGCGGCCGACAGCGCGATTACCGCGCAGGTGAGCAGGATCAGCGCAAACACCAGCCAGCCGAGCGGCGAGCGCAGCCGCACCATGTCCGACACCGCGCTGCCGATCCCGTCGACGCGCGTCGTGCTCGCGGCGGCCGGCTGCAGGAACAGCGACACGTTGTCGTACTGCAGCCCTTCGATGCTGTGCGCGACGAGATCCTTGACCATCGGCGCCATCGCCCGCAGGTCCACGCCCGGCCGGTAGCGGATGTACACGGCCGCCGACGACGGCTTGATCTTGTCCGCGAGCGGATCGTTCTCCGGAATCACGACCTGCACGCGCGCGACCACCACGCCCTCGATGTCCTGCAGCGTGCGCGACAGGTCCTGCGATACGCCGTACAGGTAGCGCACGCGCTCCTCGGCCGGCGTCGACACGAGCCCCTGCTTCTGGAACAGCTCGCCGAGGCTCGCATAGCTCGGCTTCGGCAGCCCGTTCGCGTGCAGCACGGTCAGCGCCGACTGCATGTCGCCGTCCGCGACGCTCACTTGCCACGCGTTGCGATCCGACGTGTCGCGCGCGTCGTTGTCCTTCGACGCGCTGATGCCCGCATCGCCGAGCACGGCGATCATCTGGTTCGCGTCGCGCTCGGACAGGCCGGAGTAAAGCTCCTTCTGGCAGCCGGCCAGCAGCGCGAGCAGCCCCGCGAGCAGCGCACGCGCGGCCCGGCTGCGCCACGCATGCATGCGCGGCGTCGAATCGATCGTCGTCATCGTTTGTCCGCTTCAGGGTGCGCGGCCGATAGCGGCACACGCACCGGCTTTCGTCACTCCTGCGTCTTCAGCACGGTGTGCGTGAAGCCGTTCGCCGCCTGCGCGACCGACAGGCTCAACTGGTATTCGGAAATCGTGGTGGTCGCCGTCCACTGGAAGTCCATCGCCTGCACCATCGTCATCAGCGGATCGCTGCGGTTGTCCGCCATCGACGTCAGCATCTCGGTGCGATGCTTGTCGATGTTCGCGTATCGCGTGTCGAGATCGTTGCCGTACGTGCGCAACCGCTCGACGAGCGACGACTGGTTGGCCTGCGCGGGCGTCATCTGCACCGCCGGCGCCGCATCGGCCGCCGCACGCGACATCGCAACACCGGACGCCGACGGCGACGTCGCCGCCGGCGACGCGCCCGGCTGCATCAGCGCATCGAACTGGCGCACCTGCGCCGGATCGGACGCCGTGCCCGCCTGCTGCGCGGCGCCCGCGAGCGCGGCCGCGCCCGGGGGCGCCGCGCCTACGCCTGTTACCGACATGATCGTGTCCTCCTTGACCGGCAGAGCCGGAAACGAGCCGGCCGACACGCGCCCGCGCCCGGCCGGGCGCCCGTTACGGGCGGCCCGGGCCTGCGGCGGCGCGCGGCGCGGCCGGCGACCGGCGTCATGCGCGGCCGGCGGAACTCAGGTGTTGCGCAACCTGGGCATTCGCCGTCCCCTCCTGCGCGGTCACTGCGTTGCTGGTTTCGAACGTCGCGGTCGACTGCTGGACCTGGAAGTTGATCTTCGTCAGTTCGAGCTGCGTCTTGGTCAGGTCGTCCGCCTGTTGCTGGACCTGGGTCGTGTCGTTTGGACCACCCGTGCTACCGGCTGCTGAGGCACCCATGTTTCGCTCCTTTTGCGTGAAGAACGTCATCCACTTTCCGGCGGCGGCCCCATGCCCCGCCGGCGACGTGACGCGTCGCATGCATGCGGCGTGTCGCGTAATGCGCGCACCGCGCGACGCGCGATGCGCAAATCCTGTCGCCGCGCTAGTGCGCGGCCTCCTTCGATGCGCGAGCCGCCACGGCGGCCGACGCCGCCGGCGCAGCGGGCAGCAGCGTCGGCCCCGGCACCGGCTGCGCGACGCCTGCCGCAGCACCGCTCGCGAGCGGCGCCACGGGCGGCGCCGCCGCCTGTTCCGGTGCGTGCGCGGACGCGCCGCCGAGCGGCATCGTGATGCGCTGGCCGTTGCGCTCGAACACGACCTCGTCCGGGCCGATCGACACGACGGTCGGCCCTTCCTTCAGCCGCGCGCCTTCGAAGTAGCGGCTGCCGTCGACCGTCTCGATGTAGCGCTGATCGCCGTCGCCGGCGAAGACGGTCGTGATCTCCGGAATTCCGGCGACACCGCCGAGCGTCGTGGCCGTGCGCGGCGAAGCCGCATCGGCGTCGCGCACGTGATCGACCACTTCGAGCGCGGGACGCGCGTCCTTCATGTAGTTGCGGATCCGCGGCTCGATCTGCGCGCGATCGGCCACGCCCGTCAGCTCGATCCGGCCGCGGCCGAGATACGTCACCGTCAGCGCCGTGTCGCTGAAATAGGTCTGCGCGGTCGCGACCAGATCGCTGACCACGTACACGTTGCCGAGCGCCGCGTTGTCGACGCCCGCGACGATCTGCGCGACGCGCTCGCGCGCGGCCGGGTCGCTCACGTAGCCCGACACGATCACGCCGTCGTCGCGCGGCGCGACCGCGAGCTCCGGATACGCATGCAGCAGTTGCTGCAGCCGGTGCGTGCGCGCGAGCACCGATTCGTGCTGCCACGGCAGCCGCCCCGACCACGCGACGAAGCCGTACCCAAGTGCGCCGAGCAGCACGCCGATCCACAGCGCGACGACCGCGATCACCAGCCGCCGGCTGCCGAGCTTGCGCAGCCCGCCCGTGAGCCAGCCGAGCCATGCAGCCTCGCGCGCGGCGTCCGGCGCGTCGGCTTCGTCGGGCACCGCGACGCTCGCCTGCGCGTGCCGCGCGATGCCGAGCTTGATCGAGCCGACCGTCACGACATCCTGCGGCGTCATCGAGCGGCGGCCCAGGCCGAGCGGTTCGTCGTTGAACAGCACCGGCGCACTGCCGTCGCCGCCGTGGTTCTGCACCGTCACCGCGAGCGCGCCGACCTGCAGGCATACCTGCTTTGCGCCGATCTCGCGATCGGGCAGGATCACTTCGCAATCGGCCGCAGTGCCGACCCAGTTCGCGCCGCGCGCGAGCGACATCGTGCGGCCGTACATCGGACCGCTGAGAAAGCACAGATTCCACGGCGACGCGAGCGCGGCCGACCCGCCGCCCGCGCTCGCCGCGCCGCCGGTGAGTGCGCCGTCGCCGTGCGGATCAATGATGGTCGTCGACATGGGTTGGCGCTCCTGCGGTCGTCGCCGCCGGCTGCGACGCCGCGTCGTTCGGCGGCGGCAGCGCGGGCGGCCCGAACTTCGTGCCGGGCAGCGGCTTCGGCGTCAGCGGCACCGCGATGTCGTTGTCCGGCGGACGATACATCGACATCGCGTTCGGATCGGCCGGCGCGTCGACGCCCGGATTCACGGGCGAGCCGTCCGGCGCGTACATCGACGCCGTCGTCACCACGCGGGGCGTCAGCAGATAGAACCGCTCCATGTGGTTGCCCGATTTGTCGGTGTACTTGAACAGGTTGCCGATCAGCGGGATGTCGGACAGCCACGGCACGCCGCTCTTGTTCAGCCGCACCTCGTCGTCGTTGAAGCCGGCGATCAGGAGGCTCTTGCCTTCGTCGATCATCGTCTTCGTGACGATGTTGCGCTGCTGGATCACCGGCACATTCGACACGGCCTGCCCGGGCACGATGTTGCCGTCCTGGATGTCGATCGACATCATCACGCTCTGCGCATTGCCGGATACGGCCGCCGCGTTGCGGATCGCTTCGTCGACGATCATCGGCGTCACCTTGATGCTCGTGCCGGTCGTCACGCTGTACAGCGACGAATCCTGGTAGCCGGGCACCTGCACGTAGAACTGCGTGAGGTTCTCGAGAATCGCCTCGGTGTTGTCGAGCGCGAGCACCTTTGGCTTCGAGCGCAGCTGCGCCTGTCCTTTCTGCGCGAGCGCATTCACGCGCGTAAGCAGGTAGTTGCGCAGCGAGCCGCCGATCGACGCGGTCAGCGCGATGCCGGTCGGCATGAAGCTGCCGGTCTGGCCCGTTTCCGACGTGCCGATGCCGAACGTCAGCGGCGGGTTGCCGGCACCGTTGTACTGCGTGTTGCCGTTCAGCGGGTTCTGGCCGTTGCCGATCTGCACGTCGCCGTGCGTCGTGTGCAGCCGCCAGTCGATCCCGAGGCTGTCGAGCGAATCCTCGTTGATGTCGATGATCGTCACGTTGATCTCGACGATGCGCGGGCGCTCGTCGAGCTGATTGATCAAAGACTGATACCGGTACATGTTCTCGGGCAGGTCGCGCACGATCACCGCGTTGATCGCCGGATCGGCGACGATCTGCGGCAGCGTGTCGCCGCCGCCTGCGTTCGAGAACGGCGAAAAGCCGCCGGCCCCGCCGTCCGCGCCGCCATAGCCGCCCTGCCGCGGGCCGCCCGAAATGTCGGGGAAATCGAGCCGCGGCACCGCGATCGTCAGGCCCGAACCGAGCTTCACCTGACGCGCGGCCTGCCCGAGCGGCGTGCTTGACGGCAATTCGCCGGCGCCGCCGCCCTTGCCGAACAGCCGGCGCAGGATCGTCGCGACGCCCGGCACCGTCACTTCCTTGCCCGAGCGGTTGATCGTGAAGTCGGAAGCCCAGCCGTACTTGAGCCGGAACGCGCGGATGTCCGCATGCGCGCCGTTCGCCGACGGATCGCCGACCGAGCCGACCGCCTGCCGCACGAGTTCGACGTACCGGCGCGGGCCGGCCACGTACACGCTGTTCGCGCGATCGTTGATCACGAGTGTGTATCGCTTGTCGGGAATCTGCATCGCCTGCAGCGTGCGGCCGATCTCGCCCGCCGCGTTCGGCGGAATCGGGATCATCTGCGTCTGCGACTGGTCGGCCGGATCGACGTACAGGAACGAACCGTCGTAGTACCACGTGAGCCCGTAGGTCGAGCAGATCGTGTCGAGCGTCTGCTGCGGCGTGCCCGAGAAGCGCCCGCTGATCACGCCGTCGACCTTCGGGTCGACCACGGCCGTCACGCCTTGCGACGACGCGAGCTCGCGAATGAAGTCGCCGATCTTCTTGCCGTTCGCGACGATCGTAAACGGCTTGTTGCGCCAGCGCAGGTCGGCCGCGCGCGCCGGCTGCGCGGCCGTCATGCACAGCGACGCCGTGAGCAGCGCGGTCGCACACATCGCGAGCGCGACCCGCTGCAGGCGGCGCGGTTGAAACCGGATCGGGGCGACGCGTCGACGCATCAAAGGACTCCTGTGGAAGAAACGAACATGCGTTCCAGCGCCTGCTGCGCGAAGCGCAGCACCTCGCTGCCAAGCCAGCCCGATAGCAGCACGAGCGAGACCATCACGGCGATCAGCCGCACCGCAATGCCGATGTTGGCGTCCTGTACCTGCGTGACGGCCTGCAGAATCGCGACGACGAGGCCGGTGACGGTCGCGATCAGCACGATCGGCAGCGACAGCAGCAGCACGAGCATCAGCGCCTGGCGGGTCAGGTCGAGAATCGTCGAGCTCGTCATTGCACGGCTCCCGGCGTGCGCACGCCGGCGCCCGCGCCGAGCGTGCCGTCGTCCGGCGGGTTCTTCACCCAGCCGACCGTATGCAGTTGCACGTCCTCCTCGACTTCCTGGTACGACAGCACCGCGAGATCGGGCAGCACCGGCTGCAGGATCGTCTTCACGTAGCGGCGCGCGCCGAGCGCGACCATCACCGCGAGCCGCGGCGCGCCTTGCGGATGGCCGTGGCCGCCGGCGCCCGCCGCGGGCGCGGCCGTCGCGGCCTGCACGATCGCGCGCACCTGCTCGCCGATGTCCTGCTTGATCGCGCTCGACAGCGCGAGGAAATTGCCCTGCTTCGTGCGCATCACCGCGTTCTCGATCCGCTCCTGCAGGTTCTGTTCGAACAGCACGACGCGCAGCTGCCGCGACGCGCCCGCGTGGCGGTCGGTGATCATCCGGCGCAGGTCGACGCGCACCAGCTCGACCAGCGCGATCACGTCGTCCGGCTCGTTCGGCGCCCACGTGATCAAGCTTTCGAAGATCACGCGCAGGTTGCGGATCGGCACCTGCTCGGCGAGCAGCCTGCGCAGCACCTCGGTCACGCGCTGCAGCGGCACGAGCCGCGTCAGCTCGCCGACGAGTTCAGGATGCTCGCGGCGCACCAGGTGCACGAGCGCCTGCGTCTCCTGGATGCCGATCAGCTCGTCGGCGTGCTGGCGCACGATTTGCTCCACATGCGCGGCGAGCGCGCCTTCGCTCGTCAGCCACTTGCCTTCGGGCGCCGGGCCGTCGGGCTTGATCCACAGCGCGGTCGCGAACGGGCCGAACGCTTCGGCCGGCTGGCGCTCCGCGCGCTCCGGCAGCGGCGCGACGCCGTCCCACAGCAGCCAGCCCGGCTTCAGCGCGCCGTGCGCGGCGAGCACGTCCTGCAGATAGATGCGGTACGTGCCGGCCGGCGCGCCGTCGTCGTCGGTCAGCGTGATGCGCGGAAACACCGTGCCGATATCCGCGTCGACGCGCGCCTTCGCGCTCGACAGCGCGCTCTGCAGCTGCGCGAGGTTCAGCGTCGTGCGCAGGTCTTCCGACAGCGATACCGCAATCAGCGACGTGACGCCCGCCGCATGCGACACCTTCGCGGGCTGCGCGTCGTCGGTCGCGCCGACGCGGCCTGCGATATGAATCAGGTTGAAGGTGGGCGCGGTCGTCTTGCGCTTGAGCTGCGTGAACGCGAACGCGCCGAGCCCGAGCGCGATCAGCGCGAACGACCATTTCGGAAAACCCGGCACGACGAGGAAGCCGGCCAGCACCAGCGCCGCAATCAGCAGCGCGCGCGGATGCGCGCCGAGCTGCTCGCCCAGCTGTTCGCCGAGCTGGCGCTGCCGCGTGTCGCGCGTCGCGACCCGCGTCGTCACGATGCCGGCGGCGATCGAGACGAGCAGCGACGGAATCTGCGACGCCATGCCGTCGCCGACCGTCAGGATCGCGTAGCGCTGCAGCGCGTCGCCGATATCCATCCCGTGCATCAGCGTACCGACCGCAATCCCTGCGACGATGTTGATGAACGCGATCACGAGCCCGGCGATCGCGTCGCCCTTCACGAACTTCATCGCGCCGTCCATCGCGCCGTGCATCTGCGATTCCTGCTCGAGCTTCTCGCGGCGCTCGCGCGCTTCGTCGGCGCTGATGATCCCCGCGCGCAAGTCCGCATCGATGCTCATCTGCTTGCCAGGCATCGCGTCGAGCGAGAAGCGCGCGCCGACTTCGGCGACCCGCTCCGACCCCTTCGCGATCACGATGAACTGCACGACGGCGATCACCAGGAACACCACGCCGCCCACGACGACGTTGTTGCCGACCACCAGCCGGCCGAATGCGTCGATCACGTGGCCCGCGTTCGCATGCAGCAGAATCAGCTTGCACGACGCGATGTTCAGCGCGAGCCGGAACAGCGTGGTGAACAGCAGCAGCGCCGGAAACGACGAGAAGCTGACCGCCGACGGCACGTACGTCGACACCGTCAGCAGCACGACGCTTGCGGCGAGATTCAGCGAGATCATTCCGTCGAGCGCGGCCTGCGGCAGCGGCAGGATGAACAGCGCGACCACGGACACGATGAACGCGGCAAGGAACAGGTCCGCACGCGGCGACGCCCCGAGACGCCGCCCGGACACGCTCCGGCCCGCGGAAAAAATCCGCTGCCAGTCGCGGGGAAGCGCCTTCGGTTCAGCCATCGTGCCGTCGTCCTGTCGTTGCCGCCGGCGGACACGGGCGGTCATGCCCCGCGTCGCGCGGACCGTTGAATGCGACGAGTGTAGCGACGCGAAACCGCGCAAGAACGGGCGTACCTCGTAGCGCCGCGGCGGTTTTCGTATGACGATCGGACTGGACTACGAAACCCGGCGGCGTGTCGTTGCGCCGTTGTTCGGAACCGCTTCCATCGCGCGGCGGCCGCCGCGCGGGGGGCCGGAATCAGGACTCCAGACGACGTGCGGCCAGATACGCGAGCTGCGCACGGTTGCGGACGTTGAAGAGTTTTTCGAGTGAACGGATATGGTGCCCGACCTTGTGCAGCGACGTGCGCAGCGCGCTCGCGATCTCCTGGTCGGACAGCCCGTGCACGAGCCGCTCGAGCACCTGCTGCTGCTCGTCGCCGAGCACGAAGCCGCGCATGCGCGCGATGCGCGCCTCGAGAAACGGCAGCGCAACGCGATGCACGGCGAGGCTCACCGACAGCGCCCCGCCGATCACTCGATCGTCGATCCAGTCGGTGCCGTGCGCTTCCGACGTCACATTCACCGCGACGCGCAAGTCGAGCCGCGGCGCCGACAGGCTGAAAATCACGCCGCTGTTCATTGCGTGCGCACGCAAATGCCCAGCCAGCGCGAGCACCTTGCGGTCGCCGCTGCCGTGCGCGACGCCCTCGATTTCGTCCAGTCGCCACGCGACCGGAAAGCCGCTTTGCCGCACCTGCGCAAAACGCGGGTCGCTTTCGTACAGCATTCCCTCGATATACGGCTGCATGAAAGTCGCAGGCGCGAGGTCGCGCAGCACATGCGCACACAGAATGCGCCGGCCGATCATCTCGTAGGCGCCGTAACCGAGCGTGCTGAAACCGATTTGCCGCAATCGCGCGTGGCATTGTGCGAAATCGACGGAAGCGAGGTCGGATTTACCGGGCGCGAATTGAATGCCGGTAAAAATATCGCGATCGGTCGCGTGTATTTCTTTCGGGTACGCAGCAGTGGCCGCGATATCCGCGTGCGAGAACCATTCGACGCGTGGCGCGTCGTCAGCATATGTCATGAGCAGCCCACCCTTTCCCAATATGTGAACTTGCCCCGTCACGACCTGGTCTTTTCTTTATTGATTTTTGCGTTGTTCTATTTGATCGCGAGCATGAACCTTTCGCCGCGATTAGTATTACGGCATATTACGCGCACACAGGCATTTTTGTACAATGCCCCCGCGTTTCGTCAGGATGACGATCGGCGCATATGATAAGGATGCTCGATCGCACCGTTGCGGGCGCCGTGCACGACACGGCCGCCGTTGCGCTGCGCGTCGATTCCGAGGGATGGCTCATGTCCGATATTGCATTGCATGAAGAAGCGGTCGCCCCAACCGCGTTGTCCCGCCCGTCGCAGCGGACGGCCGGCAGCCCCGACGCGACGAGCGCGCGCCCGGTCCAGGTCGTCTGGTGCGACGACGTCAAGCGCGGCGACATCGCGCAGCCGCACGCGCCGAAGCTCGGCGTCGCCGACACGCTTTCGCATGCGCAGAGCACCGCCGAGCGCAACCGGATCGTCGCGAGCCTGCTGCATCTGACGGGCTTCTCGACGTTCGCGTACTTCGCGCTTGAATTCTCTCGCGAGCGCGTCGAAAGTTTGTACCTGCACGAGGCATTCACGCCGGCCACCTACCGCGGCGACTACGTGCGCCACAGCCATCACGACATCGATCCGCGCACGCTCGGCGCGCGCGTGTGCAACATGCCGATCGTGTGGGACCTGCAGCAACTGCGCCGCGAACACCGCGAGCGCGACGATGCCTACGTGACGCCGGCCGCGCTCGACGGATTCCTGCAGACGATGCAGGACGACGGCATGTGCAGCGGAATCATGTATTCGATGGCGGTGCCCGGCACGCGGCTGCATGCGTTCATGAGCTTCACCGCACCGCGTCGCACGCGCGAATGGATCACGCCGGCGACGATCGAGCAGGCGCTGTCGATCGGGCTGTCGGTACACAAGTTCGCGTCGCCGCAGTTGATCGCGACCTCGCGCGAGCGGGCGATCAACGGGCTTACGCCGTTCGAGCAGGAGCTGCTGCTCGGGATCGCGGAAGGCGCGTCCGACAAGGAGATCGGGCGGCGCCTCGACACCAGCGCGCACAACGTCGACTATCACCTGCGCAAGCTGCGCAAGCGCTTCGGCGTCGCCAACCGGATTCAGCTCACGTACCTGACGTCGAAGCTCGAGCTGATCTGACGACGGCGCCGCAACCGCGTTGCGCGCCATCGAACGCGTAAACGCACATGCCGGCCACGCGGGCCGGCATGTGCGTGTTGCGGCGCGGCGCCGGGTCCGGCGCCGCTTCATCGCGGACGATCGCCGTTACTTCAGCAGCGTCATCTGCACGACCTTGACGATCACGAGACCGACCGCGATTACCAGATAGCCGCGCAGCACGGCCATCCACACACGCGTCGCGGCCGTCATCTTCTGCGGCTCGAGCGACTCGAGCGGCGGCATGCGCCACGTGTCGCGCAGCGAGCGATCGACGCCGGGCTCGACGACGCGCTTGTTGCGGCGGATCAGCACCGTCGCGAGATAGCCGGCGATCGCGAGCACCGTGCCGCCGACCAGCACGTCGACGATCGCTTCGCCGCTGATGTCCGGATACATGACGGACGCGGTCAGGATGATCGACAGCAGCACCAGCACCCACACCACCGCGCCGGTAAACACGTTGAGCTTCGTCGAATTGACCCAGGGCCCAAGCACGTGACGGTCGTTGCACAGCACGAGCAGGAACACCGTCGCGCTCGGCAGCAGCACGCCGGCGAGCGTCTGCACCGCTTCGGTCAGCAGGCCCAGCGGGCTGCCCGGAATCAGCACGAGCGCAGCCGCAGCTGCAACGATTCCGAAGTAGACGAGATAGAAACCCTTCGCGTCCGACACGCCGCGATGCAGCGAATGACGGATCTTGAACACGTCGCCGATCGCGTACGCAGTGGACAGCGACACCGCCGCCGCGCCGATGATGCACGCGTCGAGCAGCGCGACCGCGAACAGCGTCGCGCTCGTGCGGCCCGCATACTTCTCGAGGCCCGCGATCACGCCGCCGGCGTCGGTGAAGCGGCCGGCTTCCGGATGACCGCCGAACAGCGCGGCGCTGAAACCGATCATCGCGACCGCGCCGATCAGGACGAACACGATGCCGATCCACAGGTCGACCTTCTCGTACTTCATGAAGCGCGGCGTGATGCGCTTGTCGATCACGTAGCTTTGCTGGAAGAACAGCTGCCACGGCGCAACCGTGGTACCGACGATGCCGATCACGAGCAGCATCACGTCGGACAGCTTCGCGTGCGCAGGCCAGTTCGGCACGAAGAAGTCGCGCGACATCTGCGACACCGGCGGATGGATCGACACGAGCACCGGCACGAGCAGCAGGCTCAGCACGCACAGCACGATCGCAAACCGCTCGAAGCGCCTGAAATCGCCGGTACTCACCGCCGCCATCGTCAGCGCGGCCGCGACGCACACGCCCGCGACCTTCGGGAGCCCGAAGAAAGCCAGTACGAACGTGATGCCGATGAATTCGGTGACGATCGTCAACGCGTTGAGCAGGAACAGGTCGATCACGCTGAACGCGCCCCAGAACTTGCCGAAGCGTTCGAAAATCAGCCGCGCATGGCCGACGCCCGTCACCGCACCGAGGCGCAGCACCATTTCCTGGTTCACGTACAACACCGGCACGAGCAGCAGCAGCGTCCACAGCAGCGTCGTGCCGTAGTTCTGGCCGGCCTGCGTATACGTGCCGAACGCGCCGGCATCGTTGTCGCCGACCATCACGATGAGGCCGGGGCCGACGATCGCGAGCAGCGTGCGCAGGCGCGCCCGCCACGTGCCGCGCGCGGCGGTGTCATGGTGCGCGATCGTGCCGAGCGCGCCGCGGATGTCGCCCAGGTGGGCTTCGTCGAGCACGGCGCTGCGTTCGACGGCGATCGGTGGAGAGACGTTGGATGGGGTGGACATGATGAATTCCGTACGGCTGGTTCTTTTATCCGGCGAGCGTGTGGCCTTGGCATGCGCGTGCGGCCAGGCCGCGCGCGCATGCCGAGACGCGCTCGGCGTGTCGGGTCAGGAGAGCAACGGTTTCAGAAAGCGCGTGAACAAACGGGAGAACACCCGCGGACGGGCGTCGAGCATCAGCATCGCGTCGTAGTGCTGACGCGATTCCGTGACGTGCGGAAGGTTCGACAGCAGAAGGCCGAAGTTCATGGTCTGGCTCCGTGCGGCGACGGCAGGCGTGCCGGCCGCGTGGTGGGCGCGGGGCCAGTCCGGGGCCTGAACGACGTGTCAGGCTAGTCGGCCGGAATGTCCCTGCGACCCGGGTTCAAAAGGGTCTGTTGGTGTAGCGGGCATAAGGGACAACTGTCACTGTCGTTCATGGCGGCTCCTGTGCGGTGTTCCGGAGAACACGGTTGGCCGCCGCCCGACGCACGGGCCGCCGTTCGGGCGCACGCGGGACGCATGCGCGAACGCGGCCGCGCATCGAGCGGCGGCGGAACCGGCTCGCGCATGCGCGAACGCATCAAGCTAACCGGCGCGAATCAGGGTGCACGTAGGAATTTGCTGCGGAATACTGCTGCGCGCACCGTTTGCCTGGGCGACAAACGGCGGCTTCGATGAGGCGCGGACGTCGGTCGCTCAGGCGGAAATTTCGTTCGAAGATCGACTACTGCAGGCGTCCAAGGCGGCGGCCCCAAGAGTGAAGATGCCGGATTCTATGGACCGGCCGAAACGGAAGTCAACCCTTTGAACGGCCGTGCGCGGAATATTTTTGCCGCATCCGCACGCTGAAAGATTCGCGCCCAAATTGGCGCTTTGCAACCTTTCAATGCGCCGCATCGCGCGCAGCGCCGATGCGTTTCAGCAACAGTGCCGGCGGGCCGCCGGCCGGCGCCGAACGCCGCGTCCGCGCGCTACGGCGCCGTCGTCACGCCGCGGCGCTGTGCGCGCCGTACGACACATTTTTGCTTGCGCCGCAGCAAAACTCGCGACTACAATCCGCCCCAATTCATCAAGGGAGTCCCTCCGTGGACACATGCTCGAGTTGCAGTTCGATGCCGGTTCAGACCGGCCAAGCCATCGCGAGATAGCAGCAGACGCATGTCATTCGCCGCTAGCTCGCATTCGTCGGGTTAGCGCGCTTCATCCCGGGCCGGCCACCGCTGGTCCGTCAGTCGCACGCTCCGTTACGTTCCAACCGCCGATCGCAGGCCGCATCACGCGTCCGCGCTCGCATACGTCGTCCGGTATTCGCCGGACGGAACGGAGGTACGCGATGTTCGTTTCGACTTTCGCACTCAGACTCAAGCGGCTTGCGCTCGTGGCGCGCGCCCGCTCGCGCGTCTGCGCGCTTTCGCCGCTCGCCCAGGCCTTCACCCGGCGCGGCGCCACGCTCGCCCACCCGCGGTTGCTGCCGCGCCCGCTCGACTGCGTGCTGATCGCAGCGATGGCGGCCGCCGTCGCGCTCGTCGCGCTACTCTGCGCGGCCGCGTCGCGTGTCGGCTTCGCGCACGTGTGGCGCATCGGCGGCTGGCTGCCGTAGACGCCGCCTCCCCGGCGGTCACCCCGCCCTGCCATTTCTTCAGAGACACTCATCGATCGAAATCCGGAGCCCGCATGAAGCATCGTTTTGAATCCGCCCCGCGCACAGCGTGCGTCGATGCGCTCGCCGCGCTGTTGCTGTCGCTCGCGGCCACGCCCGCATTCGCGCAATCTTCGTCGCAGGCCGCTGAAGCCGCGACAGCCTCTCCCGCCGCCGCACAACCGGCCGCCGATGCCGCCGCGCCCGCTCCCACCGGCTTCTGGGAACGCTCGAACCTGCTCGGCAGCATGGGCGGCCTGCGCGACGTGCTCGGCGACCACGGCGTCACGCTGAACCTGCAGGAAACCAGCGAGTACCTGTACAACGCCGCGGGCGGCACGGCGCGCGGCGGCGCATACCAGGGCGTCACGCAATTCGGCTTCGACGTCGATACGGAGAAGGCGGTCGGGCTGCCGGGCGGCACGTTCAACGTATCGGCGCTGCAGATCCACGGCACCAACCTCACGCAACGCTATTTGCAGACGTTGCAGACCGCGACCGGCATCGAGGCGAATTCGACCACCCGGTTGTGGGAGCTTTGGTATCAGCAGGCGTTCCTCGGCGGCAAGGCCGATGTCAGAATCGGTCAGCAGAGTGCCGACCAGGAATTCATGGTGAGCCAGTACGCGGCGACGTTCATGAACGCGACGTTCGGCTGGCCCGTGTTGCCGGCGGCCGATCTGCCGGCCGGCGGCGCCGCTTATCCGCTGTCGTCGCTCGGCGTGCGGCTGCGCGTGAAACCGGCCGACGCATGGACCGCGATGGTCGGCGTGTACGACGGCAACCCGGCCGGCCGCAGCGACGGCGATGCGCAGGCACTGAACGCGCACGGCACCAACTTCAACCTGCGCAGCGGCGCATTCGTGATCGGCGAGCTCCAGTATGCGCTGAACGCGTCGCCCGCCGATCCGAAGGCGCCGCAACCGTCCGGCCTGCCGGGCACCTACAAGCTCGGCTTCTGGTATCAGTCGCAGCATGCAAACGATCCGCGCTTCGGTACCGACGGGCTGTCGCTGGCGAATCCCGCGAGCAACGGCATTGCCGCCACGCATCGCGGCAACTACGGCTTCTACGCGGTCGCCGATCAGATGGTGTGGCGGCCGTCGGCCGACAGTCCGCGTTCGGTCGGCGTGTTCGCGCGCGTGATGGGCGCGCCCGGCGATCGCAACGTCGTCGACTTCGCGGCGAATGCGGGCGTCACGTTGAAGGCGCCGTTCGCCGGACGCGACAACGACGCGGCCGGCATCGCGGTCGGCTACGCGAAGATCGGCTCGCATGCGCGCGCATTCGACGGCGACACCGGCACCTTTGCCACCCCCGGTTATCCGGTGCGCCGCGCCGAAACGGTGATCGAGGCGACTTACCAGTATCAAGTCACGCCGTGGTGGCAGCTGCAGGCCGATCTGCAGCACTTCTTCCGGCCGGGCGGCGGGATTCCGAACCCGAACGCGGCCGGTGCGCGCATCGGCGACGAAACGGTGGTCGGCGTGCGTACCACGATCACGTTCTGACGCACCGCTGATCCAATGCGGGCCGGACTGCCGCTGCGGCGGCGATCCGGCCGCTACGTTCACGCGCGCGTGTTGCGTGCGTTGCGCGAGACGTCTTGCGCGCGTGCGTCAACGCGACCCATCAAGGACTTCCGTCACTCGCCATACAGCCCCAGCAGCTTCAACGTGACGCCGTTCGTCCAGCCGAAGCCGTCCTGCAGCGGATACTCGCCGCCCCCGCCGCCGCCCGCGCCGGCACCTTCGACCACGTACTTCTCGACAAGCTTGCCTTCGGTCGCATACACGTGCTTCACGTCGGCCAGGAAGCGCGTGCCGATGTCCTTCGCGAGCGCCGGTTCGCCGTAGCGGCGCAACCCTTCGATCGCGATCCACTGCAACGGCGCCCAGCCGTTCGGCGCATCCCACTGCTGGCCCGTGTTCACGGTCGTCGTCGCGAGACCGCCAGGCTGCAACAGCGTCTTGCGCACCTCACGCGCAGTCGCCTTCGCGCGCTCCGGCCATGCGACGCCCGCGAACAGCGGATACAGCGCGGCCGCCGTCACTGCGTCGCGCGGCTTGCGCAGCTGCCAGTCGTAGTCGCCGTAATAGCCGCGACGATTCCACAGGTAATGATTGATTGCCGCCGCACGGCGCGCCGCGCGCCCGGAGAAGTCCGTCACGCACGCGATGTCGCGCGTGACCGCGCACCCCTTCACGATCGTCGTCTCGAGATGGAACATCAGGCTATTCAGGTCGACCGGCACGATCGACGTCGTGCGGATCGTCGCGAGCGTCTTGCCGTCGCCGAACCAGCGCGAGCTGTAATCCCAGCCGCTTTCTGCGCCCGCGCGCAGGTCGCGGTACACGTCGTTCGCCGGACGGCTCGGCACGGCCTTCGCGGTCGTCACGTCCTCGAGATAAGACTCGTCGCGCGGCGTGGCGCTCGCATCCCAGTAGCGGTTCAGCACCGCGCCGTCCGGCATCGCGACCACGTGGCGCGTGGCCTGCCCGCGCGGCGTCGTGGCCTCGCCCTGCATCCAGTACGCATACTCCTTGCGCAGTGCCGGCAGGTATTTCTGGTAGACCTTGTCGCCTTCGGCCTGCGCGGCGAGCGTGACCATGTACGCGAAGAACGGCGGCTGCGAGCGGCTCGCGTAGTACGTGCGATTGCCGTTCGGGATATGGCCGACCGTGTCGATCAGATGCGCGAAGTTGTCGAGCATGTCGTCGACGAGATCCTCGCGTCCCGACACCTGCAGGCCGAGCATCGTGAAGTAGGTGTCCCAGTAGTAACCTTCGCGGAAGCGTCCACCCGGCACCACGTACGGCTTCGGCATCGGGATCAGCGAACTGTACGGAGGCACCGTGGTGGTCGTGCGCGTCAGTTGCGGCCACAACCAGTCGATGTGCTCGCGCAGCGTCTGGTTCGGCGGCGGCGTGACCCCGCCCTGCGGCGGCGGCGTGAAGTGCTGGTCGACGAACGCCTTCAGCGAGAAGCCCGGTTGCGACTTTTGTTGCTGATACAACTGCACGATCGTCGCCGGATCGGTATCGGGCGTCGCGTCGACGAAGGTTTTCTGGTCGGGGTACAGCTGCGCGGTCTGCACGGCAACGAACAGGTCGCCGTACAGCTGGCTCGGCGGCGGCAGCAGCGTGCCGGCGCTCTGGTTCGTCGACGCGGCCGAAGCGGGCACGGCGGCCTGGGCGCCCGCCTGCGCGGGTGCGCGGTTCGCGCTGTCGGCCTGCGCGGCGCAGCCGGCGACGGCCAGATACGCGACCGCGATGACGGCGGCCCAGCGCATGCGCGGGGCGGGCGGCCACGAATACGGTGCGGAATGCAGCGTGGAATGCGATGCGGTCGATGCGGTCGATGCGGCACGACGTGACGTCATGGCGTGTCCCCTCCTTTCGATGGTGAATGGATCGGCAGGGGTCTCGTTCGCGCGTGCGCTCGTCTCGATGGCCGTCGATCGATGCGCGTCGTTGTATGGCACAGACGTGTTTCGAATGTCGCACGAAACGCGCATCGCACGCAAGTTGCCGTCACGCGATGCGGCGCCGCCGCAGTCGTCTCTTGTTACAACCGCGGTAGCAGGAACGACTGTTGCAACATGCGGAACAAGCGTTGTGTCGCGTGACGCGACGACCACATTGTGGGCATAATGGCGTCTTTACCGCGCGCCCTGCCCATGTCGCCCGTCTTTCTAGCACCGCTCATCGTTGCCTGTGCGTTGTTCATGGAAAGCGTCGACGCGAACATCATCGTCACCGCATTACCCGCGATGGCGAGAGACTTCGGGCACAACCCCGTCACCCTGAACATCGCGATTACGGCCTACGTGGTCGGTCTCGGCGTATTCATCCCGATCTGCGGATGGCTCGCCGACCGCTTCAGCGCGCGCGCCGTGTTCCGCACCGCGATCGGCATCTTCGTCGCCGGCTCGCTGATGTGCGCGGCGTCCAACTCCCTCGGCCTGCTCACGTTCGCGCGCTTCGTGCAAGGCGTCGGCGGCGCGATGATGGTGCCGGTCGGCCGGATCATCATCTTCCGCGCGGTGCCGCGCTCCGATCTCGTGCGCGCGATGAACTACCTCGCGATTCCCGCGCTGTTCGGGCCCACGGTCGGCCCGCTCGTCGGCGGCTTCATCACGACCTACCTGCACTGGCGGATGATCTTCTTCATCAACGTGCCGATCGGCATCTACGGGATCTACCTTGCGAGCAAGCACATCGCGAACACGCACGAGCCCGATCCCGGCCCGCTCGACTGGTTCGGCTTCCTGCTGTCGGCGAGCGGCGCCGCGCTGTTGCTGATGGGCCTCACGCTGATCGACGGCTCGCTGACGTCGCGCGCCAACGCGCTGACGATGTGCGGGGTCGGCCTCGCGATGCTCGCGCTCTACGTGCCTTACGCGCGCCGCAAGGAACGGCCGGTGCTTGACCTGAGCTTCCTGAAGATTCCGACCTACCACGCGAGCGTGGTCGGCGGGTCGCTGTTTCGCATCGGTCTCGGCGCGGTGCCGTTCCTGCTGCCGCTGGCGCTGCAGGAAGGGCTCGGGATGAGCGCATTCCACTCCGGGCTGATTACCTGCGCGTCCGCGCTCGGCGGTGCGGTGAGCCGCTCGACGGCCACTCACACGTTGCGCCGCTTCGGCTTTCGCACGGTGCTGATCTACAACGCCGCGTTCGCGGGGCTCGCGATCGCCGCGTATGGCGTGTTCCATCCGGGCATGCCGACGTGGGCGATCTGGACGATCGTGCTGGTCGGGGGCATCTTCCCCGCGCTGCAGTTCACGAGCCTGAATTCGATGATCTACGCGGACATCTCGCAAGCCGATGCGGGCCGAGCGACGAGCCTCGGCAGCGTCGTGCAGCAGATGTCGCTCGGGCTCGGCGTGACGGTCGCCGGCCTCGTGCTGCACGTGTCGCACTGGGCGCAGGGGCATCAGACGATGGTCTGGTCGGATTTCTGGCCGGCGTTCGTCGTGGTCGGGCTGTGCTCGTTCGCATCGATCCCGATTACGCGGCGGCTGCCTCCCGGCGCCGGCGACGAAGTCGCGCGCGGCAAGCGGCAATAGACAAACGCGCCTGCGCAAGCGGCACGCGACGAAGAAATTGCACGCTCCAAAAAAATCAGCGGACATCCACACGGGGCCGGTGCACAGCCGTATGGATATCCGCTCAGGGCTCCGGGTCTCTCGTTGGGGGTTGAGAATCCCGGATCTGCTTCCTGCGTGCCATTGACATATGTGCGTCGGAAGCCGAATCGTTGCGCGCACATTTCGTCGCGCCATGTGTGCACTATAGGGAAACTCGCGCCGAGCATCTGTCAAGCATTGTCAGACGCAGGGCGGGCATGCGTCGCACACGCGTGCCGCTTTCGCGCTAAAGTGGTGCCCGACCGTCACCCTCAGCCGCCGCTCCGATGCTCACGCTCTCGCCCGCCGCCGCCCGCGCGCTGCATCTCGCCGCGCAGGGCCTGCTGACCCCGCCTCGCCGCAAGGCCACCAAGGCCGACGTGCTCGACACGATCCGCCGAATGGCGCAGTTGCAGATCGATACCATTCACGTCGTCGCGCGCAGCCCGTATCTCGTGTTGTTCAGCCGGCTCGGCAACTTTGCGCCGCAGTGGCTCGACGAACATCTCGCCGAAGCACGCCTGTTCGAATACTGGTCGCACGAGGCGTGTTTCCTGCCGATCGAGCAATTCGGGCTGATGCGCTACAAGATGCTCGATCCGTCCGGCATGGGCTGGAAATACGCGGCCGACTGGCACGCGCAGAACCGAGCGGAAATCGAACGGCTGCTGGCCCGGATCCGCGACGAAGGCCCCGTGCGCTCGGCCGACTTCATCCGCGAGGACGGCGCGAAGGGCAACGGGTGGTGGGACCGCAAGCCCGAGAAGAAGCATCTGGAAGTACTGTTTACGCTCGGCGAGCTGATGGTGGCGGAGCGCCGCAATTTCCAGCGCATCTACGACGTGCGCGAGCGCGTGCTGCCGGACTGGGACGATGCGCGCGACCTGCCGCCGCGCGACGCGGTGCTGCCCGCACTGCTCGATTACACGTGCCGCGCGCTCGGTGTCGTGCGCGCGGACTGGGTCGCCGATTATTACCGGCTGCCGCGCCGTTCGTACCGTGCGGAACTCGCGCAGCTGGCCGACGCCGGCGAGCTGATCCCGGTCCAGATTGCCGACTGGAAGGAACCGGCCTACGTGCATCGGTCGCTCGACCCGCTGCTGCCGGCCGCCGCGGCCGATACGCTGCGCTCCACGGTCACGACACTGCTGTCGCCGTTCGATCCCGTGGTGTGGGACCGCCGGCGCGCGTCGACGCTGTTCGGGTTCGACTACACGATCGAATGCTATACGCCTGCGCACAAGCGACGTTACGGCTATTTCTGCCTGCCGGTGCTGCATCGGGGGCGGCTGATCGCGCGCGTCGACGCGAAAGCGCATCGCGCGCTCGGCACGTTCGAATTGAAGGCGGTGGATGTAGAGCCCGGCGTGCGATTCGGCACCGGGCTCGCGGCGGACGTCGCGAAGGCAGTGAAGCGGCTCGCCGCGTGGCACGGGACGCCGGAAGTGACGGTCGTGCACGGGCCGGCCGAATTGACGAGCGCGCTGGCGCGCGCGTAAGCGCGGAGCGATCCGCTCGGCCCGGCCCGCAAGACCGCAGCCGGGGCGGCGTGTGCGCGGCAGCGGGCGCGGCGACCGCCGGCCGCGGCCTGCTGCCGTTTAGCCGTTTAGTCGCGCAGCTTGCGGAAACGCGGCGTGCCGTCCGGCAGGTTTTCGTTGAACATCGCTTCCGGCCGCACCCACAGGCCGCGCGCATGCGGCCACAGATGCTCGTACACGACTACCGATTCCTCGGTTTCGGAATGACGTGCGACACCGATGTAGCGATACAGCCCGCCCTTGTAGTGACGATGCGTGGCGAGCTGTTCGGCTTCCTGTTCGGTCATGATGGGCTTCCCTTCGGCAAAAAACGAAAGCGCGTATTGTATGCGTTCGCACGCAGACGCCGCGCGTCAGCGTTTCGCGTAAATGTCCGAGCGGCGAATCTCCATCAGCAGCTCGGGCTTCGCCGGCGGCGCAAACCCGACCGGCCGGTACAGGCCGTGTGCGTCCGACGTCGACAGCATGATGCAGCGCAGGCGCTGCAGCAGCGGCTGCGCGAATATGTGGTCGATCAGCGCGCGGCCGTAGCCGTTGCCGCGCTCGGCCGGCAATACGAATACGTCGCACAGGTAGGCGAACGTCGCGTGGTCGGTCACGAGCCGCGCGAACCCGACGAGGCGGTCGCCGACATACGCGCCGAAGCACAGCGATCCTTCGATCGCACGCTCGACCACGTCACGCGGGATACCGCGCGACCAGTACGCGTCGCGGTGCAGAAAATCGAAGATGGTGTCGATGTCGAGCTCGCGCTTGTCGGTAGAAAATCTCAGCGCGGCGGATGGGGTTGCGGGCACGTCGGTTCTCCGGGAGGGCGCGGGGCGAAGCGGAAACGATAGCGCTGTGCGAGGCGGGCGACAAGCGATACGCGCGTCGGCACGTACAACAGCCGGTACAACCCTTCGGCCCGCCCGCTATACTTGCACAGGCACAAGTACGAGTGGGGCACATCGTGCGCACCATTCATTTTTCGGATGCCCGCAGCAATTTGAAAACCGTCATCGAGCAGGTCGTCGACGATCCAGACATGACGCTTCTCACGCGTCGCGATGCGCGCAATGCGGTCATCCTGTCGCAGGAACACCATGACAGTCTGATGGAGACCATTCACCCGCTGCACTCGCCGGCCAACGTCGCTCGCGTGGAACGCTCGATCGCGCAATTGCGCAAGGGCAAGACCAGGGAACACAAACTCGCGGGTGACGAAGAATGAGCGTCCGTCGCGTGCTTTTTACGTCCGCTGCGCGGGACGGCTACGTTTGCCGGCGGGGCAAGACCGCAAGACGCTCAAGCGCATCGACCAGCTGATTCGCGAAGCGCAACGGACACCGTTCGAACGTACCGGCAAGCCTGAACCGCTGACGGCCGATCTGTCCGCGTTCTGGTCGCGCCGCATCGACGACACCAACCGCCTGTCTATGAAGCGGACGACCTCCGGCTCAGCATCGTGTCTTGCCGTTGCCTTTACGATTAGCGCCAACCGCATCCAGTCGCACCACCCCATGCCCTATCGACTCATCGCCTTCGACTTCGACGGCACCCTCGCCGATTCGCTCGACTGCTTTCTCTCGGCGCTGACGGAAGCGTCGCGTCTGCACGGTTTTCGCGACGCGACGCCCGAGCTGCGCCCGATGCTGCGCGGCATGTCCGCGCGCGAAATCATCCGCGCACTCGAGGTCCCGATGTGGAAAGTGCCGCGCGTGACGCTCGACATACGCCGCTTGATGCGGCCGCGCATCGCGCAGGTAAGGCTATTCCCCGGCGTCGACGCGACCTTCGATGCACTTGCCGCGCGCGGCATCCGTATCGCGATCGCCACGTCGAACCACGAGGACGTCGTGCGCGACCGCCTCGGCGCGCAAGCGAGCGGCCGCGTCGATACGTTCGCGTGCGGCATTCCGCTGTTCGGCAAGGCGCGCCGGCTGCGCGCGCTCGTGCGCGAGGCCGGCATGCAGCCCGCCGACGTGCTGTACGTCGGCGATGAAATCCGCGATGCCGAAGCGGCGCGCCGCGCGCGCATCGCGTTCCAGGGCGTCGCATGGGGCTACACGGCGCCCGATGCGTTGCAGGCACATTGCGTGACCCCGCTGCTGCCGCAGCTCGACGCACTGCTCGATCGCGTATGAAAGCGGCGCACGCATCGCGCGTCAGATGCGACGCGCGGTCATTGGACGAAGTGCGCGCGCCCCGGCCGATGATGAAATGCCGATGAAATTCGCACACGTCACATTCATCGCGCGCACGTCACGCGCGCAAAAATTGCCGCCGCGAGATGCACGACAGGTACGCCCTACCTGCTTGCGCATGCACGCCCCGATTCGTCTTACCAACCGTTACACAAACCACAGCGCGGTTGCACCTGCTACGTCGGCGCGCTCCTAGAATCAGTCGGGCCGGCATACACCGAACGCCGCCTCGGCAGAGCGGCGATCGAATCCGGTCCGGGCATGCCCGGTCTCTCGCACAGCCGCGGATCACGCGATCCGCCCGTTAATCAGAGCCCCGATCGAAAGGAGGTCCCATGAACCGCTTTCCCCGCTTTTCGCGCGTCGCAGTATCTGCCGCCGGCCTGCTTCTCGTCGCCGTGACGGCGCACGCACAAACCGCACAACCGGCCGCATCCGCGCCGGCTGCCGCCACGCAAACGCGCATCCACGAAGCCGACCAGGCCTTCATCACGGACGGCACGAAAACCGTGTCGACCCAGCACGACGCCGCGCGCATCGCAGATTCGCGCACGTCGGACAGCCAGGTGAAGGCGTTCGCGCAACGCGTCTCGACCGACGATGAAAAGATCATCCAGGCGATGCGCGCAGCGAGCCCGCGCGGCATCGACGTGCCGGCCAACGATCCCGACAAGGCCGTGCTGGACGGCATCAGGAACCTGCGCGGCGCGGAATTCGACAAGGCATACATCGAGCAGGTCGCGCTGGCCGGCCAGCAGAAGACGATCTCGGCATTCCAGGCCGAAATCGCGTCCGGCCGCGACACGAAGCTGAAGGAAGTCGCACGCCAGGCGCTGCCGATCCTGCAAGCGCACTACGCGGACGCGCAGAAGCTCGCGCAGCGTCATCACCTCGCATCGGCGCAGTAACGCGCCGCCCCGCCGCGCGTCGCGATTCGCGCGCGGCGGCATACCCGCCTCCCCGCTTCGCCGTGTCGTCGCATCGCCTGCGGCCACGCGGCAGGCGTCACGTCGCGAGCTTCGCGTGCAACCGGTCGCGGATTTCCGGCCACTCGTCGTCGATGATGCTGAAGCGCACCGAGTTGCGCTTGCGCCCGTCGGGCATGATCCGCTCGTGACGCACGATTCCTTCCTCCTTTGCACCGAGCCGAAGGATCGCGGCGCGTGACTTCTCGTTCAGCTCGTCGGTCGTAAACTGCACGCGCACGCACTTCAGCGTGTCGAACGCGTACGTGAGCAGCAGCCATTTCGCCTCGGTGTTCGCGCGCGTGCGCTGAACCGATTCGCTCAGCCACGTATGACCGATCTCGAGCTTGCGATTCTTGCGGTCGATCTTCCAGAAACGCGTGCTGCCGATCGCGCGCCCCGACGCACGGTCGACGATCACGAACGGCATCACGGTGCCCGCCGCGCGGCCCTGCAGCGCGGAGTCGATATACGAGTCGATCGTCCGCTCGTCCGGCACGACCGTGACCTTCAGATTCCACAACTCGCCGTCCGCCGCAGCATCGAGCAGCGCCTGCCGGTCGGAGGCTGCAAGCGGCCGCAGTGCGATGCGCTCGCCGGCGAGTGTCGGTTGTTCGGGCAACGACGAAGTGTCGGTCATCACGGGTTCCATCGGACAGAGAGTGCACGCAGCAAAACGTCCATCATACGGCCGGCGTCAGTGCGGCAACGCGGCAAGCCTGCGGCGGATCGCGTCCGCCTCGCCACGCAACGCATCGGTGAATGCATCGACCAGCAGGTTTTTCGGCCGATGCTCGGGCACGATCACGCTGACGCGATACGGAAACGAGCGCGTGAGCGGCCGCACGTGCAGGTCGCGCCCGACGAAATCGAGCGCGGTCAGCGGATTGACGATCGCGGCGCCGAGCCCCTGCCGCACGAACGCGCACACCGACACGGCCGACGGCGTCTCGATCACCGAACGCGGCGCGACGCCGAGCTGCGCGAACGCCTCGTCGATCAGGATCCGGTACGGGTCGTTCAGCGACAGGCTTACGAACGGGCGATCGGCGAGATCGGCAAGATCGATCGCATGCTTGCCGACGAGCGGATGCCCGTCGGGCAGCACGCATACTTCGTCGACTTCCAGCAGTGGCGCAAGCACCGTGCCGGCCGGCGCGACGTCGTGCTCGGTCAGCCCGACGTCGTAGCGCTGCGCGGTCAGCCACTCTTCCAGCACCGGCGACTCCTGCGTCGCCACCGACACGCTGACGCCCGCATGCGCGTCGTGAAAGCGCCGGCATGCGCCGGGCAGGATCGCATGCGAAAACGCCGGCAGCGCGATCACCGACAGCTGTCCGTCGCGAAACTCGCGCAGCCGCGCGGCGGTGGCCGCGACACGCTCGAGCCCCACATACGCAAGCCGCACGTCGTCGAACAGCGTGAGCGCGGCCATCGTCGGCCGCAGCCGTCCGTGCGAGCGCTCGAACAGCGCGAAGCCGACGACCTGCTCCATCCGCGCGAGCTCGCGGCTGATCGTCGGCTGCGACGTATAGAGCATCTCGGCCGCGCGCGTCGTGCTGCCGGTCACCATCAGCGCGCGGAAGACCTCGATGTGCCGGTGTGTCAGCATGGCCGCCTCATCTATATCAAAAATGAATCGAATACCGATAAACAGGCATTTTACTGTATAGACAATCAGGCGCATGATTCCCGCTATCCGTTCATTCGACCGACTCATCCGCCATGTCCCTCGATTCCCGCCAGCTCGCCGCGCTCGCGCAGCAATACGGCACCCCGCTGTGGGTGTACGACGCCGACGTCATTCGCGACCGCATTGCCCAACTGCGCCAGTTCGACGTGATCCGCTATGCGCAGAAGGCGAATTCGAATCTGCACATCCTGAAGCTGATGCGTGAGGAAGGCGCGTGCGTCGACGCCGTGTCGCTCGGCGAGATCGAGCGCAGCCTCGCGGCCGGGTTCAGCCCCGCAGGCGAGCCGGAAGGCGTCGTGTTCACCGCCGACCTGATCGATCGCCCAACGCTGGCGGCCGTGCTGAAGCACGGCGTGACCGTGAATGCCGGCTCGCTCGACATGCTCGCGCGCGTCGGCGAGCATGCGCCCGGCCACCGCGTATGGCTGCGCGTGAATCCCGGCTTCGGCCACGGCCACAGCAACAAGACCAACACCGGCGGCCCGCAGAGCAAGCACGGCATCTGGATCGACGACGTGCCGCGCGCGATCGAGATCGTGCGCCAGCACGGGCTGAAGCTGGTCGGCATCCACATGCATATCGGCTCGGGTGTCGACTACGGCCACCTGTCGCAGGTGTGCGATGCGATGGTCAGCCTCGTCACGTCGCTCGGCCACGACATCGAAGCGATCTCCGCTGGCGGCGGCCTGTCGATTCCGTATCGCGACGGCGAACCGCGCGTCGACGTCGGCCATTACTTCAGCCAGTGGGATGCCGCGCGCAAGCGAATCGAGCGGCATCTCGGGCACGCGGTGCGCATCGAGATCGAACCGGGCCGCTTCCTCGTCGCCGAAGCCGGCACGCTCGTTACCGAAGTGCAGGCCGTGAACCATCGGCCGAAGCACGACTTCGTGCTGATCGACGCTGGCTTCAACGACCTGATGCGACCGTCGATGTATGGCAGCTACCATGCAGTGTCCGTGCACACGCACGATGGCGCGCTGCCTGCCGGCCGGCCGCTCGTGGACATCGCGATCGCAGGGCCGCTGTGCGAATCCGGCGACGTGTTCACGCAGGATGCCGGTGGGGTGGTCACGCACCGCAAGCTCGCGCAGCCACAGATCGGCGATCTGCTGTTCCTGCACGATGCGGGCGCGTACGGTGCATCGATGTCCTCGAACTACAACAGCCGGCCGCTCGCGCCGGAGGTGCTCGTCGATCGCGGCACGCCGCGCCTGATCCGCCGCCGGCAGACGATCGGCGAGCTGCTCGCGCTCGAGACGTTCGAGTAACGCGCACCCGCGCTTGCGCGTAGCGTTCGACGAGTCGAACGCCGACGGCCACGCTTGCCTCGACCGGCATGCGTGGCCGTTTCGTTTTTCGGCGGTTGTCCTCCGGGCAACCGCTCGACCTCGCCGTAGCACCCGATGCTGCGCACCCCGTGCAACCACAGCAGATCGCTTGCATCGCGCTCGACGCGCGGAGAAAAACTTTCCACGCCACGTGGAAAGTCCGCGTGTTTTTGGAAGCACTTTCCTTTTTGACAAAACTAAGATTGCCCTCAGTCGTTGAGCATTTGCACACCGGATATGCATCGACGATGCAGCCGGTCTATTTGACTCGCAAGCCGCACGGGCACTCATGAACACGATGCTTGAACTCTTCGCCGCGCACCGTTACGCCACCGCGCGCGAACGCATGCCGTAACGCATCGCGGCACACGGCTCGCGCCGTCTCTCGCCGCACTATCCCGCGCCGCATCTGCCGCGGCCCGCTTCCCGCCCACGGCGACCGCCCGTCGCCGCGGACGCGTGCACCCCGATTTTTCGACAACGACGTTTCGACAACAAACCAGGAGACAACCATGAAGCCGTTCACGCCGACGCTCAAGCAAGGCCTCGCCGCCGTCCTTCTTTGCGTGGCAGCGACCGCATCGCACGCGGCCGACCTGCTCGACACGATCAAGCAGGCCGGCGTCCTCAAGATCGCGCTCGAAGGCACATACCCGCCGTTCGACTATCGCAATGCCGACGGGCAGCTCGAAGGGTTCGACGTCGACGTCGCGAAGGCGGTTGCCGCGAAGCTCGGCGTGAAGCCGCAGTTCGTGACGACCGAATGGAGCGGGATCCTTGCCGGGCTGCAGGCCGGCAAGTTCGACGTGATCGTCAACCAGGTCGCGATCACACCGTCGCGCCAGCAGGCGCTCGACTTCAGCACGCCGTACGTGTATTCGTCCGCGCAGCTGCTGCAACGCCAGAACGACACGCGTGCGTTCAAGTCGCTCGACGAGCTGAAGGGCAAGAAGGTCGGCGTGACGATGGGCAGCAACTACGTCGATCTCGTGAAGACGGTGCCTGCAATCGATCTGCAGGTCTATCCGGGCACGCCGGAGAACCTGCGCGATCTCGCGGCGGGCCGGATCGACGCGGCGGTCAACGATCGCCTGATGCTGGCCTACCTGATCAAAAACTCGCATCTGCCGCTGCGCCCCGGCTCCGTGCTCGCCGGCGGCGAAGACAAGATGGGCATTCCGTTCCGCAAGGGCAATCCGAAGTTCGCGAAGGCCATCGACGACGCAGTCGCGTCGTTGCAGCAGGACGGCACGCTGAAGAAGATCTCGATGCAGTGGTTCGGATCGGACACGACGCGGCCCGTCGCGCAATAACGCAGCCGCCGCGCCCGCGCGCGGGCCGGCGTGCAACCAGCCGACACCGAGCGGCACACGACACATACCCAGGAGACACGCGATGGAAGCATTCGATCTCGTCATTCATACGCTGCCCGTCATGGTGAAGGGCGCGCTGTTCACGCTGAAGTTCGCGGTGGCGTCGATGGCGCTCGGCCTCGTCGTCGGGCTCGTGGTCGCGATCATGCGGATCGGCAGCAACCGGTTCGCATCCGGCCTCGCGCAGGGCTACGTGAGCCTGATGCGCGGCACGCCGCTGCTCGTGCAGATGTTCGTCGTCTACTACGGGCTGCCCGATCTCGGCATTACGCTCGATCCGACAACGGCCGGCATCTTCACGCTGACGCTCAACGCCGGCGCGTATCTGTCCGAAAGCATGCGCGGCGCGATCCTGGGCATCGGCCGCGGGCAATGGGCGGCCGCGCACAGCCTCGGCCTCACGCACGTGCAGACGCTGCGCTACATCGTCTGTCCTCAGGCGTTGCGCCTTGCGGTGCCGAGCCTCGGCAACACGCTCGTCAGCCTGATCAAGGACACGTCGCTCGTGTCGGTGATCACGGTCACCGAGCTGCTGCGCTCGACGCAGGAAGTGATCGCCGCGACGTTCCAGCCGCTGCCGCTGTACCTCGCAGCCGCCGCGATCTACTGGGTACTGAGCACGCTGCTCACGCGACTGCAGGGCCGTGTCGAGACGCGCCTCGCGTTGCCGTCCGCGCATTGAGCATGCTCGCGCCAGTCAACCCGAACCTTCATCACGGACACACCATGATTACGCTCGACAACGTTTCCAAGTGGTATGGCAAGCATCAGGTCCTTTCCGAATGCAGCGCGGCGGTCTCGAAAGGCGAAGTGGTCGTCGTCTGCGGGCCGTCGGGCTCCGGCAAGTCGACGCTGATCAAGACGATCAACGGCCTCGAGCCGTTCCAGAAAGGCAGCATCGTCGTCGACGGGATGCGGCTCGGCGATCCGGCCGCGAAACTCGCGCAGCTGCGCGCACGCGTCGGCATGGTGTTCCAGCATTTCGAGCTGTTCCCGCACCTGTCGATCACCGACAACCTGACGCTCGCGCAAGTGAAGGTGCTCGGCCGCCGCAAGGACGAAGCAACCGACAATGCGATCGCGCTGCTCGATCGCGTCGGCCTGAAGGCCCATGCGCACAAGTATCCGGGGCAGCTGTCCGGCGGCCAGCAGCAACGCGTCGCGATTGCACGCGCGCTGTCGATGAACCCGGTCGCGATGCTGTTCGACGAGCCGACGTCCGCGCTCGACCCCGAGATGATCAACGAAGTGCTGGACGTGATGGTCGAGCTCGCGCGCGACGGGATGACGATGATATGCGTCACGCACGAAATGGGTTTCGCGAGGAAGGTCGCGCACCGCGTGATCTTCATGGACCAGGGCGCAGTGGTCGAGGATGCGGCGAGCGACGCATTCTTCGCCGCGCCGCGCTCCGAACGCGCTCGCGACTTCCTCGACAAGATCCTGCACTGACCGCAACGGCTTCGCTCCGCTTCGACCGACTTTCAAAGGACGCCATCTTGAACCACCTGCATTCGACCGACACCCTGCTCGCTCACGAGGGCCGCTCGCACGGCCAGCCCGGCTCCCCGGTGAATCCGCCCGTCTATCGCCAGTCGACGCTGCTCTTTCACGGCGCCGACGCGCTCGACGCGGTGCGCGGCACGCCGCTCGCATACGGGCGCCACGGCAGCCCGACCACGCGCGCGCTCGAAAAGGCGCTAGCCCGCCTCGAAGGCGCGCACGCCGCGCTGCTGACGCCGAGCGGCCTCAGTGCGATCACGACCGCGCTGCTCGCGGTGCTGAATCCGGGCGACCATCTGCTGATGGCAGACTCGGTGTACGACCCGACCCGCTCGTTCTGCGACGAGACGCTCGCGCGCCTCGGCATCGAGACGACCTACTACGATCCGTCGCTCGGCGCCGGCATCGCGTCGCTGATGCGGCCCGACACGCGCGCGGTCTTTACCGAATCGCCGGGCTCGCTGACCTTCGAAGTGCAGGACATTCCCGCGATCTGCCGCGTCGCGCACGAGCACGACGCGGTCGTGCTGCTCGACAACACGTGGGGCACGCCGCTGAATTTCCGCTCGTTCTCGCACGGCGTCGACGTATCGATTCACGCGGCGACCAAATACATCGCCGGCCACTCCGACGTGCTGATGGGGGCGATCCTGACGACCGAAGCGCTCGCGCAGAAGGTCACGCGCTGCTATCGGCAGCTCGGCATGACCGTCAGCGCAGACGATGCGTATCTCGCGCTGCGCGGGCTGCGCACGCTGTCGGTGCGGCTGGAGCGGCATCAGCGCAATGCGCACGTGCTGACCGACTGGCTTGCGCAGCAACCGGAAGTCGCGCAGATCCTGTATCCGGCGCGGCCCGGCGATGCCGGCTACCTGCTGTGGCAGCGCGACTTCACTGGCGCGTGCGGCCTGTTCGGCCTCGTGCTGCATCCACAGCCGGACGATGCGGTGCGCGCGCTGCTCGACGGCATGACGTGCTTCGGGATGGGCTACAGCTGGGGCGGTTTCGAAAGCCTCATCATCCCGTCGAATCCGTCGCGCCATCGAAGCGCGACGCAATGGACCGCGTCCGGCCCGCTGCTGCGCATTCATGCCGGGCTCGAGCATCCGGACGACATGATCGCCGATCTCGCCGCGGGCTTCGCGAGAATGCGCGCTGCCGCAGCCGCGCTCGCCGAAGCCTGAAACCGGGCAACGCGGCGCACGCGGCTGCGCACCACGATTTTCCTCAACGTTCGACCACTCCTGATAGCGAGACAAGCATGAAAGACACGCTGTTTATTCTGCGCCCCGGCTTTTTCAAGGACGCCGAAGGTCCGTACTACTGCGGCGACTCGGTTGCCGTCGAAGGGCTGCTGAGCTTTTATCCGCAGTTGCGCGACGCGGTCGCGGTAGAGTACGTCGACGCACCGCGGCCGCGGCGGCCTATCGTCGCGCTGATCGGCGAGGACAACCAGTCGGCGCCGGTGCTCGTCCTCGGCGACGGCCGCGCGCCGAACGATGACACGATCGCGATCCGCGAACACAACGGCCGCCGCTTCATCGACTCGCCCGACGATATCCGCCGCTATTTGTCGTCGCAGTACGGCGTCGCGCACGTCGCGTAAAGCCGCGCGCGCCGGCTGTCGATCTGTGCCGGCGGACGAGGCGTGCGGCCCGCGCACCGTCCGCCGCGCACGCGTGCGAACGCGCATCAGCTCGTGCGCGTCGCGGGCGCCATCCTCGAAAAGTACTTCGCACCGGCCACGCAGCCGACCACGATCAACGTGACGACGAGCATCGACGACGGCACCGCCTCGTGCAGCAGCCCGGCCGCGAGCAGGAAGCCGAAGAACGGTTGCAGCAGTTGCAACTGGCCGACGCCCGCGATCCCGCCGAGCGCGAGGCCGCGATACCAGAACACGAAACCGATCAGCATGCTGAACAGCGACACGTACGCGAGCCCCCACAGCGGCGCCGCGTCGATGCCGTCGAACGCAGCCGGCCACGTGAACCATGTGAGCGGCAGCATCAGCGGCAGCGACAGCACGAGCGCCCACGAGATGACCTGCCAGCCGCCGAGCTTGCGCGACAGGCGGGCGCCTTCCGCATAGCCGAGCCCGCATGCGACGATCGCGGCGAGCATCAGCGCATCGCCGAGCCCCGACGCGCCGCCGCCGTTGCGCAGTGCAAATGCGGCCACCGCGCCGCTGCCGGCCAGCGAGAAGATCCAGAACGGCAAGCGCGGCCGCTCGCCGCCGCGCAACACGCCGAACAATGCGGTCGCGAGCGGCAGCAACCCGACGAACACGATCGCATGCGCGGACGTCACGTGCTTCAGCGCAAGCGCCGTCAGCAGCGGAAATCCGACCACGACGCCGAGCGCGACGACGACGAGCGACGACGTCTCGGCGCGCGTCGGCCGCTTCTGCTTCAACGCGACGAGCAGCATCAGCCCGAGCACGCCGGCGATCGTCGCACGCGCGAACGTGAGGAACAGCGGGTCGAGCCCTTGCACCGCGACGCGCGTCGCGGGCAACGAGCCACTGAAGATGATCACGCCCAGCAAGCCGCTGAGCCATCCGTCGGTCGTCTTTTGCACGGGAAATCCTGGTCGGAAAAAGTGGGTGACCGATGATCCGCCCGGCGCGAAAAGCGCGTAAGCTACACCCCAATACAATCCGGACAAACTGTACTGGACAACCGGCCGTACAGTTCCTTTCAGCGATGAGCCGTTCCGTGCAAACCCCCGCTCCGCCCACGCCGTCGCGCACGCGCGTGGAAACCGTGATGGACACGCTGCGTGCGCGCATCGCGAGCCGCGCGCTGATGCCCGGTGCGCGCGTGCCGTCGATCCGGATGATGGCCGACGCGCTGCGCGTGTCGAAGTCGACCGTCGTCGACGCGTACGAGCGACTCGCGAGCGAAGGCGCGCTCGTAGCACGGCGCGGCTCGGGCTTCTATGTGTCGGGCCATGCGCCGCCGCTCGCGCTCGCGGAGCTGGGCCCGCGCCTTGACCGCGAACTCGATCCGCTGTGGCTGTCGCGCCAGTCGCTCGAAGCGGCGCCCAGCTCGGTCAAGCCCGGCTGCGGGTGGCTGCCGCCGTCGTGGTTGCCGGACGAGAGCCTGCGCCGCGCGCTGCGCGCGGTATCGCGCGACGAGCCGGATGCGCTGACCGACTACGCGACGCCGCTCGGGCTGCCCGCGCTGCGCCAACAGCTCGCATGGCGCCTCGCACAACACGGCATCCACGCGGAACCCGCGCAAATCATGCTGACCGACGGCGGCACGCATGCGCTCGATCTCGTGTGCCGGCTGCTGCTCGAACCGGGTGACACCGTCGTGCTCGACGATCCGTGTTACTTCAACTTCCAGGCGCTGCTGCGCGCGCATCGCGCGCGGATCGTCAGCGTGCCGTACACGCCGACCGGCCCGGATCTCGCACGCTTCGAACAGGTGCTCGCCGAACACCGGCCACGCCTGTACATCACCAACGCGGCGCTGCACAACCCGACCGGCGCGACGCTCGCGCCGCCCGTTGCGCATCGGCTGCTGACGCTCGCAGCGCAGCACGGGTTGCTGATCGTCGAGGACGACATCTTCGCGGATTTCGAGAGCACACCCGCGCCGCGGTTGGCGGCGTTCGACGGGTTGTCGCGCGTGGTGTCGATCGGCAGCTTCTCGAAGACGCTGTCGGCCGCAATTCGCTGCGGCTATGTCGCCGCGCGGCCCGAGTGGATCGACGCGCTCGTCGACCTGAAGCTCGCGACGTCGTTCGGCAATGCGCAGATCGGCGCGAATGTCGTACACCGGCTGCTGGTCGACGGCACGTACCGGCGTCATCTCGACGGTTTGCGTGCGCAACTGGCCGATGCGATGGGCGAAACGATCCGCCGGCTCGTGCGGGCGGGCCTCGGCATCTGGACGGAACCGCGCGGCGGCTTGTTCGTGTGGGCGACGTTGCCGGACGGGCTCGATGCGGCGCGGGTCGCGCGCCATGCACTCGCCGACGACGTGGTGCTCGCGCCCGGCGATGTGTTCAGTGCGTCGCGCAGCGCGACGTCGTTCATGCGCTTCAACGTATCGCGCTGCAAGGGGCCGGCGGTGTTCGATGCGCTGGCGCGGGCGATGGACGCGGCGCGGGCCGCAGAACGCAGCGGATCCCCGCTCGCCGGCGCACGATGACGCCCGAAGGCGTCGGGGCGCATGTACGCCCCGACGCCGGCACTCATTTCTCGCCCGCGTGCGCTCTCGCGCGCACGTCGGCGAGCGTCGCATCGACGAGCAAGCGCCCGGTGTCGAATACCGTCTCGAGCGCATCGTCCCACTCGCTCTCGAGCGCCCTATCGTCCCATGCGACCGGCAGCGCCACCGTCCGATACTCGCCGGTGCGCCGATTGCGCAGCAACGTCAACCGCCCCTTCTTCGAACGCTTGCCCCGATCGGTGACCGGATCCTTGCTGACGTCGTGCCATGCGTCGCCGCGCCGGATCGCCGAACACTTCATCGCGAAGCGTTGCGTATCGCGATTGACCCGCTGCAGCAGCGCGCCGCCCATTCCGAACACGACGTTGCCCGCCGCATAGCCCGCGTCGTCGAGCGCGACGAGAATCGCCTCGATCGACTGCTCGTCGACACCGTCGCCCTGGATCACGCGCACGTGGTTCAATACGCGGCGCCCCTTCCCGTTCACGGTGGAGCCGAACGACGCGTCGAGCGCACGGATGGTCTGCAGCACGATCGTCACCGGGTCGCCCGAATCCGGACGCACGACGAGCGTCGCACCGGAATCGATCACCGCCTGACGCAGCGGGCCGCCCCACATGTCGAGCGCGGCGAACAAATCGTAGGAATCCGACACGACAGACACGATCGCACCGGGCAGACCGAAACGGCCGATCATGTTCCGATACGCATCGGCTTCGTGCTCGCGCCCCCACGACGTGATCGTGCTGTGCTCGGCCGCCGGCACCGAATACGCGGCCATCGGCTCGCGATAGAAGCGGTTCGCGGCGAGCACGCCGAGCACCGTGTCCGAACCCCTGAAGCTCACGAGGTGTGCCGCGCCGCCAATCGCAGCCGACTCCGCGCTCGACACGCCGCGCGCGCCGAAGTCGTGCAGCTTGAACGGCAACTGCGCGAGATCGTCGTCGGTCTTTTCGAGGAAGCGGCGAATCGTCTGCCGCAGGTGCCAGCTGCGCGTCGCAACTGTCACCGGGTACCACACGCGCAGCAGCATCGTCTCCAGATACGACGCGAGCCAGAACACCTTCGGATCGTCGCATTCGACGGTCATCAGCACGTTGTGCACGGGCACCACCGAACCTTCGGGCACCGCGCGAATCTTCACGGGCAGGTAGCCGTCGTAACGGTCGACGATATGGCGCCAGCCGTCCTCGTGGAACGGCTCGCCGTGCACCGCGAAGAAATCGCGCGCTTCATCGATCATCGCGTGCGTGATGGGCCGGCACAGGTACTCTTTCAGCAGCATCTGCAGGCCGAAGAACAGCGTGCGGTCGTAGCGTCCGCCGCGCGATTCGACGTACGAGAACATCGCCTGCGCGTCGGGCGGATATTGAAGGAAGTGGGACGCCTTGTACGAATCCGTGTTGAGGATCGGATTGGCGAGAACCGCGGCAAAGCCGCCGGGATCGTTTTGCATGGCTAGAGCTCCTCTAGGCCGTTGACGCGCCGCCGCGTCTGTCGCGGCGGACCGGAATCCGGGGAATCAGCGGATCACAGCTTCCCCAGGAAGTGATACGCGATCTCGAAGTGATCTTCGAACATCACGTTGCGCATCTGCGCGAATTCATTGAGCGGCACCCAGCGCGCCTTGTCGGCGTCGTCGCTGCCCTTCACGCGCGGCAACTCGCCGGTGGGGAAATTGAACAGGCACGCGTGCGTGATCGTGCGGCCGCGCAGCGAGCGGGCCGGGTGATCGAACACCTGGCGATCCTTGATCGAGCCGCGCAGCACGGGCTCCGGCAACTTCAGGCCGGTTTCCTCGCGCAGCTCGCGGATGCACGCCGCGTCGAGTCGTTCGTCCTGGTTCACGAAGCCGCCTGGCAGCGCCCACAGCCCGCGACCGGGTTCGCTGCGCCGGCGCACGAGCAGGATATGGCCAGAGTGCACGACCACCGCATCGACCGTCACGAACGTGACCGGATACGGCGCGGCCGACCAGGCCTTGCGATAGCCCGCGATGAACTCGGCTTCGGCCTTCAGCTGCGCGAACTCCGGCTGCGTGCGAAAGCGTTCGAGCCAGCCGAACACGGGTTCGGGCACTGCCCATTGCACGAAGCTGTTGGGGCGTTCGGCGAAGTATTGATCGCGGATTTCGGTGGCGGAAATGTCTTCCGTCGCATCGACGTCGACGAGTTCCCATTGCGGAAACATCCGCAGGTAGTACGACGTTGCGTCCTTCTCGTGGCCGATCAGCCCCACCTTGCGCTGCGCGACGTCGCCGAGCGCGGCGGCCACGGCATCCTGCACCCAGCGCACCCAGTCGCCGTCGTTGTACGTCGAATCCTGCACGGGGGCGACCGTCACGCGCTCGCGCTCGGACGGCTCGAGCAGCGAAGCCAGCATCTGGCGACGTTCGTCGAACGAGAACGGGTCCTTGATGGTGCGGGGCTTGTCGGTCGAACCGATCAGCACGCACACGCGATCGGCGCGGCTCAGTGCGGACTTCAGCACATTCAGGTGGCCACGATGCGGAGGCTGGAAACGACCGATGAAGACGAGCGCGTCGAAGCGCCGGTTCTGTTGCGTACTCATGAGGCTCCCTCAAGAGATTGAAACGCTTCGGGTCTTTCCCGAAGGCATGGAACCGATCGTAGGGGAATTCCCGGAGAAGGTCAATCGAGCATGTACTCGACTTGACGAAGTCTGACGGAATACCGGATTTTGGCGCGTTACACTCGATTCCATCCCAATCCAGGCCGTCGCGCGCGCCATCATGAGGATCTCAGCCAGCCGGATCGTCGGCGTCGATCGAAGACGCCTCTTCACGTGGTCGCAAGACTACGCGCGGCGGCTCGTGTGGGACAGCTTCCTCACCGACGCCTATCTGCTCGACGGAATGGCCGCCGACGTCGGCGTCGATGCGTTCTGCCGCAGCCAGTCGGGCGCGACGATGGTGTCGCGCTACATCGCGTATCGCCCGCCGCAGGTCGCGGCCGTGGAAATGGTCGACGGGCCGAGGGTGCTCGAACGCTTCAGCGGCTGCTGGAATTTCACCGAACGCGCGCCGGGCACGACCGAAGTCAAGTTCACCTATCAGTTCCGCGCGCAGCCGGCATGGCTGCGCTGGCTGCTCGAACCGCTGATCGGCGCGTTCTACCTTGTGCACACGCGCCGGCGTCTGGACTCGTTCAAGCGCTGGGCCGAATCCGAAGCGCTGCCGCACTGAGCGCCGCTCACGCGAAGCCGCGCGCGACCTGCTGCCGGACCTGCGCGTGCGCGCCGAGCGCGGCCGCGATCGCGTCGACCGCATCGGCCGCGCGCGCGGCGCCGCACATGAACGCGTCGACAGCCGCGAAACCGTGCTCGGGCCACGTGTGAATCGTAATGTGCGACTCCGCGAGCAGCACGACGCCCGTTACTCCGTGTTCGCCGCCGAAGTGGTGGAAATGTGCGCCGATCACATGCGCGCCGGCCCGCTGCGCGGCGCCGGTGACGATCGCCTCGAGCCGGGCGGCATCGCGCAGCAATGCCGCGTCGATGCCGGCGAGATCGGCCAGCACGTGCGAGCCGAGCGTCGTGCGCGGCGGAGCGAGACTGTCACGCGCGGTCATTTGTGCGACCCGTACGACGAGTAGCCGCTGCGCGCGGATGAACTGCCCCACCCGGCGCCGCCCGAGCCGCTGCCGCCGAGCGACGTGCAACTGAACAGCGTGACGACGATCAGCCCGTAGAGTCCGTACAGGATGTGGCGCATTACGCGTTACCCCCGTCCGAGGCGAAGCGCTTCCACAGCCACTCGGGCAGCCACAGCACGAGCAGGCCGATCAGCACGTAGACGGAGCGGCCGCTGAACGAGAACAGCGACCCGATGTTGAAAATCACCAGCATCGCGCTGAACACGAGCGGCAGCGGCGCGAAACTGTTCGGGTATTTCGCGTCGAACAGGCCGGTCGCCGTCCCGGCCGAGCCCGTTGCGGGCGCAACTGATGCGGCCGCAAGCGCCGGCGTGCCGAAGCGTTCCGCGAGCGCGCCCGCCGACAACGGCTGCGCGCGCGACCACACGATCTCGGCTGCGCTGCGCTCGCGCGTAAGTTTGTCCTTCTGCCAGCCATAATCGACGATCGACGTGCGGTCGCCGACCTGCACGCGCCAGTTGAACGCGCCGACCACGTACACGACTTCCGCGTCGTATGCTTCGCGCAGCCGATAGGTCTTGCCGCCGTCGGTCACATCGGACTCGCCGCCGATCGTCGGCCAGTGATCGAGTACCTGCACGCGCTCCCAGCGCCCTTCGCTGTGCACGAGCCACAGAAAACCGCGCGTCGGATTCAGCAGCAGGTATTCATCCCACGTGTCGTCATCGCCCGGCACGCGGCAACGCATCATGCCGATCACCGTGTACTTCACGCCGTCGAACGTGCCGGCCGCGCCGAGTTCGAGCGCGCCTTTCACCGTATCGAGCTTGCGCTGCGCGGCGAACACGGTCTGCTGCTCGGCCGTGCACTGCACGCCCGCGTGACAACTGCCGCACACGACATAGTCGGCCACGTTCGGCGCATACGACAGCGGGGCGCCGCAGCTCGGACACGCGAACGGCACCATCTCCGCACCGCGCTTCTCGCGCGTATCGCTCGCGGCATCGCGCAGCCCCGTGAACGCGAGCGCATCGAACTGGAGCGCCTCGCCCGCGTAGACGGCCGGGCGCCCTCCATTCGCGGCGGCATCCGAATAGTCGTACGTCGCGAACGCATTGCCGGTGCGCATGTCGGCTACGCGCGCTTCCCACCCCGCATCGACGCGGAACGGCAGTTCGCCGTCGCCGCCCGTGCAGCGCGCGGTACGCACGTCCGACACGAGATACGCGCGCCCGCCATGGTCGATTCGCATGCCGGGCTCGAGCGCATTGAACGCCGGCCACGTCGCGCCGATCGTATCGTCAGGCTCGCGCACCGTAATCGCGTACTGGCCCGACGCGTCGGACAGCCAGCCGAATGCGCCGTCGTCGAACACGACGTACCACTCGCTCCATGCGCCGGCGTCGTACGTCATCTGGATGCGGCCGAGCACGGTGAACGTGCGGGCGCCGTAGCGGCCGGCCGTGCCGATCTGGATCGGCGATGCGTCGTCGAGCACCGTCGCCAGCTCGCCGATGCGCTCGACGTCGGCGTCGCGCTTGAGCAGCGTGCTGCGGCAGAACGCGCAGACGGCCATCACCGCCGCCGCCGAGCGAAACTCGACAGGCGCGCCGCACTGGGGGCACGAAGTACTGAACATGCGCAACGCTTACCGGGTGAGTTTCGCGAGGATTTCCGCCTTCGCGCGCGAGTAGTCCTCTTCTGTCACGAGCCCCTTGTCGAGCAGCGCCTTCAGCTGTTCGAGGCGTTGCACGTAATCGGCGCCTTCTGCCGGTGCGGCCGGTTGCGCAGCGGCGACCGGCGCCGCGACGGGCGCAGGCGCTGCAGCCGCTGCCGGTTGGGCGCCCGCGATCTGGCCGGCCATCGCCTGCCCGATCGCCGCGCCGGCGGCCAGCCCCGCGCCGACACCCGCGATGCCGCCCGGATTCTGCGCGGCCAGCGGGATCGCCTGCGCGGTCTGGTATTGCGTCGCGCGTGCGAGATCCCCGGCCATCCCGGCGCCGATCCGCAGGTCGAGCGCCTTCTGCAATTCGGCCGGCAGCGATACGCTCTCGACCGCGAATGCATCGAGCGCGAGCCCGTAGCGCGTGAACACCGGCACCAGCGCCTCGGCGACGCGTTGCGACAGCAGCGTCTGATTCGCGGCCATGTCGACGAACGGCACGTCGGCCGAGCCGAACGTCGTGCTCATCGCGGTGACGACCAGATTGCGCAACTGCTGTTCGAGATCGTCGACCGTGTATTGCGCGCGCGTGCCGCTGACCTCGCGATGGAACGCGGCCGCATCGACGATCCGGTACGAGTAGATGCCGAACGCACGCAACTGCACGAAGCCGAATTCGCGATCGCGGATCGTCACCGGCTGCGCGGTGCCCCAGCGCCGGCCGAGTTGCAGCCGCGTGCTGAAGAAATAGACGTCCGACTTGAAAGGCGATTGAAAGAACTTGTCCCAGTTCTTCAGGTTGGTCAGCACCGGCAGCGTGCGCGTCTCCAGCTTGTACAGCCCGGGCTGGAATACGTCGGCGACCTTGCCTTCGTTGACGAACACGGCGACCTGCGATTCGCGCACGGTCAGCTGGCCGCCGTACTGAATCTCCTGGTCTTGCATCGGATAGCGCCAGGCCAGCACGCCGTCGGCATCTTCCGTCCATTGCAGGACGTCGATGAACTGCTTGCGGATAAACGAACCCAGACTCATGTCGGTCTCCTCGCGCGTATCGCGCGTCAGGTCAGGCAGGCGGCATTGATGATGCCGACGACGAGCGACGCGGTGCCCATCAGGCCGCCCATCGCGATGTTGCGATCCTCGATTGCATGGTTCATGCCGGGAATCAGGCGGGTGAGCACGGCATAGGTGACCAGCTGCACGGCCATCGCGCCGACAGCCCACAGCACGACTTCGCCGAGCGTCGAGTTGTGCGCGATGCTGGACGCGAGGGTCAGGCAGAAGCCGATCAGCGCGCCGCCGAACGACAGCGTCGCAGCCGCGTTGCCGTCACGAATCAGCGCCAGTTCGTCGAACGGCGTGACCTTCAGGTACACTGCCGCGAACACGAAAAGCAGCACGAACGCCGACAGCAAATGAACCGCATAAAGATAGGCACTATTCATTCTTTTCCTCGGATTTTGTGCTCGGTTCGCCGCCCCGTCGGAGGCCGGCCCATCGCAGGCCGCCCCTCGAAAATCCGCGCCAGTATATCCACATTGACGAACACTGCACAACGGACGCGCCATGCTTCATAAGCGCGCGCTCGTCCTGTCGATTCTCGTACTCGCGTCGTGCGGGCTCGGCTACGAACTGATCAGCAGCGCGCTGTCGAGCTACCTGCTCGGCGATTCGATCCTGCAGTTCTCGTCGGTGATCGGCTGCTACCTGTTCGCGATGGGGATCGGCTCGTGGCTCGCGAAGTTCGTCGAGGACGACGACGTGCTCGACCGCTTCGTCGACATCGAGCTGCTCGTCGGCCTGCTCGGCGGCGTGTCGGCAGCGCTCCTGTTCGCGGTGTTCGCGTGGCTTGCCGCGCCGTTCCGCGCGGCGCTCTACGCGCTCGTGCTCGCGCTCGGCCTGTTGATCGGGATGGAGATTCCGCTCGTGATGCGCGCGTTCCAGCAGCGCCGCCAGGCGTTCCGCCATACCGTCAGCGAGGTGCTGACGTTCGACTACCTCGGCTCGCTCGCGGTGTCGCTGATCTTCCCGCTCGTGCTCGCGCCGCGCCTCGGGTTGCTGCGCACGAGCTTTTTGTTCGGCTTGCTGAACGCGCTCGTCGCGCTGTGGACCACGCACTTGTTCCGTGACGAGATCCGCAACGTGCGCGGCAAGCTGATGCGCGCATCACTCGTAATCGGGCTGCTCGTCGCCGGTTTCGCGCTGTCGGACCGCATCACCCACTGGGCCGAGCACGGCGTGTACGGCGACGAGACCATCTATTCGGAAACCACGCCGTACCAGCGCATCGTGCTCACGCAATGGCACGACGACATGCGCCTGTACCTGAACGGCAACCTGCAGTTCTCGTCGCGCGACGAGCATCGCTATCACGAGGCGCTGATCCATCCGGCGATCGAAGCGCTGCCGTGGGCGAAGCGCGTGCTCGTGCTCGGCGGCGGCGACGGCCTCGCGGTTCGCGAACTGCTCAAGCACCGCAACCTCGAACGCATCACGCTCGTCGATCTCGACCCGGCGATGACGAGACTCTTTTCGACTTCGGCATCGCTCGTGAAGTTGAACCAGGGCTCGCTGAAGGACCCGCGCGTGCAGGTGATCAACGACGATGCGGTGCGCTGGCTCGAATCGAACGCCGACGTGTACGACGCAATCGTCGTCGACTTCCCCGACCCGACCAACTTCGGGCTCGGCCGGCTGTATTCGGTGCCCGTGTTCCGTCTGCTCGCGCGTCACCTGTCGGAGAACGGCTATGCGGTGATCCAGTCCACGTCGCCGTATTTCGCGCCGCACGCGTACTGGACGATCATCGCGACGCTGCACGAGGCGGGCCTCAATACATGGCCGTATCACTGCTACGTGCCGTCGTTCGGCGACTGGGGTTTCGTGATCGCCGGCAAGCGCCGCGACTTCGCCGTGCCGACGCATTATTCGGTGCCGACGCGCTGGCTCGATGCGCAAACGGCCGCCGAAATGTTCCACTTCCCGGCCGACATGCCCGCGCTGCCGATGTCGCCGAACGAACTCAACGACCAGCCGCTCGTGCGCCGCTTCGACGACGACTGGAAACACGTGCTGCGCTGATGGACCGCCGCACGTTCCTCGTCGCGTCCGCCGCCGCGTCGCTCGCCGCGTGCGGCCGCTCCGGCTGGATCGAGACGACGCCGCGCGTCGACTATCCCGGCATGCGCGAAGGCCATGCGCTGCGCGACCACGCAGCGTTGCCGCCGCCGTCCGGCACGATCGAGACCGACGTCGCGATCCTCGGCGCCGGCGCCGCCGGGTTGTCGTGTGCGTGGCAACTCGCGCGTGCCGGTCATCGGCGCTTCATGGTGCTCGCAGGGCCGGAATTCGGCGGCAATGCGGCCGGCGGCCGCTTCGGCGAGCTTGGCTATCCGAAGGGCGCGCACTACCTGCCGCTGCCGTCGCTCGAATCCGCGCATCTGCGCGACATGCTCGCCGATCTCGGCGTGATCGAATCCGGCGCGCTCACCGCGCACCCCGCGTACGACGAACGCGCGCTCGTGCACGCACCCGACGAGCGCCTGTTCATCGCCGGGCAGTGGCAGGACGGCATCGTCCCGACGGCCGGCCTCGACGCCGATGCACTCGCTCAGCAAGCCCGCTTCTTCGCGTACACGGACAACCTGCGCGCCGCGCGTGGTGCCGACGGCCGCAAGGTGTTCTGCATCCCGATCGCGGAGTCGTCGCGCGACCCGCGCTGGCGCGCGCTCGATCGACGCTCGTTCAGACAGTGGCTGCTCGACGAGGGCTACACCGCCGCCGCGCTGCACTGGTACCTGAACTACTGCTGCCGCGACGACTACGGCGCCGGCTACGAACGGGTGTCTGCGTGGGCCGGTCTGCACTATTTCTCGTCGCGCGGCGGCCATGCGAGCGACGCCAGCGACGGCGCGGTACTGACCTGGCCCGACGGGCTGCACTCGATGGTGACGAAGCTGTGCGAATCGATCACGGCGCGCACCGGTTCGAGCGCCTGGTCGCGCGACGGTTTCGCCGTTCGCGCGAACGAGCGTGCGGGCAGCGTCGACGTGCTGTGCGCGCGCATTGCCGCCGATGGTGCGGTGTCGACGTTCACGCTGAAAGCGCGCCGTGTCGTCAGCGCGATGCCGCTGTTCGTCGCGGCGCGCGTGTTTCCGCACCTGCGCGCATACGGCTTCGATCCCGCGCGCGACTTGCCGCCGCGCGCGCCGTGGCTCGTGTCCAACTTCCTGCTCGACGGGATGCCGGCCGAGCAAGCCGGCGTGCCGCTCGCGTGGGACAACGTCGTCTATGACGGCGCGGGGCTCGGCTATGTGGTGTCGACGCATCAGCTGATTCGCATGTCGCCGCCGACACGGTCGGTGTTCTCCGCATATCAGGCGCTGAGCACGCATACACCGGACGACACGCGCCGCTGGCTCACGCAGGCAATGCCCGATGCGTTGCGCGAGCAGGCGGCGATAGATCTGCATGCCGTGTACGGACGCGAGCTGTGGAAGCATGCGACCGCGCTCGAGATCACCGTGCGCGGCCATGCGATGGCGACGCCCGACGTCGGCTTCCTGAGCCGGCCGGGGCTGCTCGCGCTGCGCGACGCCGACGGCCCCGTCGTGTTCGCGCACGCGGACTTGTCCGGGCTTTCGCTGTTCGAGGAAGCATCGTACTGGGGCATGCTCGCGGCGCGGCGCGTACTCGCGTGAGCAGCGGCATCCATTACGCTCGCCGGCGCCGGTTTCGTCATTGCGGCGCCGCCGGCACCGGCTATAATCGCGCCACATTCCGACTGCATTGAGCAGGCCGATGGCGCCGCGCCATGCGACGCGCCGTATGCCGTTCTCGACAACAACAATGATGAACCGAACCGTTCGACGCCTTCGCCCGTTCGCGCGTGCCGCCGCGCGCGTGCTCGCATGTGCACCGCTGCTCGGCGCTCCGCTCGCGCTGCACGCGGCCGACGCCGCAAGCCCCGATGCGCAGCCGGCGCCTGGCCGCTACATCGTCGTCGACACCGGCCATACACCGGCCCATCCCGGTGCAACCGGCGCGAGCGGCCGTGTCGAATACCGGTACAACCTCGATCTGTCCACCGCCGTTGCAGACAAGCTCGTCGCGCACGGCGATCGCGTGCTGCGCACGTCGGCCGATGGCCGCGAGATCGCGCTCGACCAGCGTTCGACGCAGGCGCCCGATGCAAACCTGTTCGTGTCGATCCATCACGATTCGATGCAGCAGCAGTTCATCGACGCCGGCCGGCAACGCGAATTCCGCGGGTTCGCCATATTCGTGTCGGAGCGCAATCCGCATTACGCCGAAAGCCTGCGCTGCGCAAGGTCGATCGCCGAGCGGCTGGTCGCGGCAGGCGAGCGGCCGTCGCTGTATCACGCGCAACCGATCAAGGGCGAGAACCGTCCGCTGATCGATCCGCAACTCGGCATTCACCGCTTCGACGATCTCGTCGTGCTGCGTACCGCGCCGATCCCGGCCGTGCTCGTCGAAGCCGGCGTGATCGTCAATCCCGACGAGGAAAAGCGGCTCGCGCAGCGCGAGACGATCCAGCGTCTGGCGGCCGCGATCGCGGGCGGGATCGACGCGTGTACGCCCGCCCGGTAACGGCCGCGCCCGTTCGTTTCAACGGTTTTCACCCAGTGAGGAGCACCATCATGAAGAAGAAGAATCTGCTTGCATCCTGTGCACTGCTCGCGCTTGCCGTGCCGTTCGCCGCGCACGCGGCCGGGTGCGGGAAGCCGCGCAGCGCGTTCGATCAGGTGTATTGCAGCAGCAACGAGTTTTCGCAGGTCGACCGCGAACTGAATGACGAATACGGCCGTGTGCGCAAGCTGTTGAGCGGCGACCAGCAGGCGAAGCTGAAGACGGGGCAGCTCGCCTGGATGAAGCAGCGCGACGACCGCTGCAGCGAAACCCGGGACGACGGCTATCTCGTGAACCTGCAGTGCGCGATCGACTTCACGCAATCGCGCCTGTCGTTCCTGCGCGAACGCGAGCGCGAGTGCGCGAGCACGGGCTGTGTGACGGCCAAGCTCGGCGAGTAAGGACAGTGCGGGTGCGGCTCACGACCGCACCCGCATGCACGCCCGGCGCCCGGGATTGAATGCGGCGACGTCTGCGTTGTGTCCCGCAAGCGGCAACACCACGCACGCATGCCATCGAACACGACAACGATCGCCCTTCGCGCGGCCACGCCGGCCGATGCCGCCGCCATCGCCGCCATTCACGTCGCATCGTGGCGCGCAACGTACGCCGGCATCATGCCGGCTTCGTTCCTTGCGGCTTTATCGGTCGAACAACGCACCGGCTTCTGGTATCGCGCGCTGACAGCAGGCGACGCGAACGTCACGATCGCATGCGGCGCCGACGGCGTGACCGGCTGGGTCGCGTACGGCCCGACGCGCGACACCGACAAGGATTGCTCGTGGGGCGAAATCGGCGCGATTTATCTGCATCCGGCGCATTGCGGCAAAGGCATCGGTGCGGTGCTGGTCGATCATGCCTGCCGGTCGCTGCGCGACGCGGGCCATGCCTGGGTGTCGCTCTGGGCGATCGTCCGGAACCGCCGGGCGCGGGCTTTCTACGAGCGTGAAGGCTTCGTCGCCGAAAGCGACATCAAGACATTCGACATCGAAGGCACGCCGATCGACGAAGTGCGCTATTGGCGCGCACTTCGCTAGTCCGCGCCGGTCGACGCGGCGCGTCAAAGAAACCAGCGATACTCGCGTGCGCCGATCTCGTTGCGAAAATCCAGTTCCTCCTGCCGCTTGTTCTCGCAATAGACCATCACGAACTCGCTGCCGAGCCGCTGTCGCACGGCAGCGTGATCCTGCATCGCCGCGACGGCCGACAACATCTCCTTCGGGAAGTCGACTCCGCTGCCGCGATCGTCGTTGAGCGGTGCGATCGGCTCGAGCCTCGCATCGAGCCCGTGCTCGATCCCGGCGAGAATCGCCGCAAGCACCAGATACGGATTCGCGTCGGCGCTCGCGAGCCGGTGTTCGATCCGCAGATTGCGCGCATCCGATTCCGGAATCCGGATGCACGCGTCGCGATCCTCGAAGCCCCAGCTCCCGCGGCTCGCCGCGTTCACCATCGATCCGTAGCGACGGAATGCATTGTGATTCGGCGCGAATACCGGCATGCAATGCGGCAGCAGCGCGAGACACCCGGCCACCGCGTGCCGCAGTGGCCGCTGACCGTCGGCCGCGAGCAGGTTGCGACCCGCGTCGTCGTACAGGCTCACGTGCACGTGCATCCCGCTGCCCGGCGCGTGCAGGTACGGCTTGCCCATGAAGCTCGCGCGATAGCCGTGCTTCAACGCGACGCCGCGCGTGCTGCGGCAGAACAGCGCCGACCAGTCGGCCGCGCGCAACGCATCGTCGGTATGGCCGAAATTGATCTCGAACTGGCCGGGCCCGAGTTCGGCCGTGATCACCGTCGCATCGACGCCCTGCTCGCATGCGGCGTCGACCATCTCGTGCAGCACGTCGGCAAACCGCGACAGCCGCTCGATATGCATGTTCGGCTGATCGTCGCGGTCGTCGCTCAGCCGATCGCGCGGGTACTGCGGCATCCCGTCGGCGAGCTGAGCGGCGAACAGGTAGAACTCCAGCTCGAATGCGACCACCGGTCTGATCCCCCGTGCCGCGAAGCGCCGCAGCACGCGCGCGAGCACCTCGCGCGGCTCGAACTCGATCGGCGCCTCCGTGCCGTCGGAGCTGATCAGCATCTGCGCGAGCGGCTGCCGTTCCCAGCGCACCGGCTTCAGCGTGCCGGGGATCAGACGGCGCGGCGCATCGGGATCGCCGTCGTTGAAGCAGTAATCGCCGATCTTGTAGAGGCCGCCCTGCGTGCCGAGCAGCACGCAGTTCTGCGGCAGCTTCAGCAGCGAACCCGACGCGACCTTCTCGAGCGCATCGATCGGATAGCGCTTGCCGTAGAAGTGGCCGGGCAGATCGAGACAGATCAGGTCGACATAGCGGATCTCGGGATGCGCGTGCCGGAATGCGCGCACTTCATCGACCAGCATCGGAACGACGTCAGCAGTCATGTCTCATCCTTTCCATGTCTTGTTTGGCGGCGCCGCACGGCGGCTCGGCGGATACATTTCGGATCCCGCACGGAACCCGCCGCATCCCAATCAGTACGCCAAATATTCGATGCAGCTTGGCGGCCGTTCGACACCGCCTGCCCGCGGACCGCTCAGGTGAATACCCAGATCACGCGCGTGGGTGCGTCGGTCAGGTTCGCATAGCGAAACCGCTTGTGCGCGGGCAACTGGAACGCGTCGTTCGGCCCGAGCGTGACCGGTGTATCGTCGCCGTCGAGCCAGATCGTCAGCTCGCCTTCGAGCACGAAACCACCCTGCTCGTCGCTGTCGTCGACGGCGCGCTCACCGCTGCTCGCGCCTGGCGCGAGATGGCTTTCGAGGATCGAGAAGCGCGAACGCATGTTCGGCGACACGAGTATGTCGGTGATGCCCGCCGCGTAATAGACGGTGCGGCGTTCGTCGGGCCGCGTGACCCACGGCACGCTGCGCGGCTTGCTCAGGCTGTAGAAATAGGTGGTCGGCACGCCGAGCGCCTCGCCGATCGCGGTGAGATCGGCGACCGTCGGCCGCGACAGCCCACGTTCCACCTGCGACAGAAAGCCGACCGAGCGACCGATGCGCTCCGCAAGCTCGTTGAGCGTGACCTTGCGATGCTTGCGCAGATCGCGGATCAGAATCGCCAGACTTTCTATCTCTTCCTGTTCGTTCATGTTGAATTCCGATGCGTCAGACGGTATCGCGCAAACGGTACCAGGCCTTGCCGATCGCCTCCATCGGCGCGGCGAAGCGAGCGCCGCCTGGAAAGCGCGGATTGCGGATGCGCTGGTATTGCGCGAGCAGGCGATCGTCGCCGAGCACGGCGTCCGCCACCGCGCGTGCGCCGGCGAGCGTCGGCAACACGCCGTGGCCCGAGAAACCCTGCAGCCAGAAACGCTGGCCGCGGCGGCCGATGTCCGGCGTACGCCGCATGCTGATGTCGATGTGGCCGCCCCATGCGTAGTCGAGCGGCACGCCGGTCAGTTGCGGAAACACGCGCTCGAGGTGCGGGCGCGTCGCGGCCGCGATGTCGGCCGGAATTCCGCCGAGATACGTGCAGCCGCCGCCGAACAGCAGGCGGTTGTCCGGACTTAGACGGAAATAGTCAGGCACGAACTGGTTGTCGATCACACAACTGTCGCGCGGCAACAGCGAACGCGCGACGTCCGGCGCCAGCGGCGCGGTCGCGATCTGGTAGGTGCCGACCGGCAGCAGCCGGCGCGACAGGTCGGGATCGAGCCGGTCGACATACGCGTTGCACGCGAGCACCAGCACGTCCGCGCGCACTTCGCCGCGCGCGGTGCGCGCGACGCAGCCACCGGCGGTCTCGCGACAGTCGAGCGCGCGGCTTTGCTCGAAGATGCGGCCGCCGGCCCGTTCGATCGTCTGCGCGAGCCCGAGCGCGAGCTTCAGCGGATTCAGATGACCGGCCTCGGGGTCGTAGAGGGCGGCAAGATAGCGCGCGCTGCCGATCCATTCCGGCATCTCGTCGCGCCCGATCATGCGCAGCCGGTCGTAGCCCCACCGCTGCCCGGCTTCGTCGCGCGCCTGCGTCAGCATCGCAATGCGGCGCGGGCGCACCGCGGCCCACAGGCTGCCGGGCCGATAGTCGATGTCGAAGCCGTGACGGGCGGGAAGTTCGCGCACTTCGACCGCCGCCCAGCGCATGCTGTCCCACAGCATCCGCGCGCCGTCGCGGCCGAGCGAATCCTCGAGCGGCTGCATGTCGCACGACCAGCCGAGCAACGCCTGTCCGCCGTTGCGGCCCGATGCGGCCCATGCGACGCGGCTGGCTTCGAGCACGACCACGCGCTTGCCCGCGAGCGCGAGACGCAACGCCGTGTGCAATCCGCTGAAGCCGGCGCCGACGATCAGCACGTCGGCGTCGATGCATTCGTTCAGTTCCGGCCGACGCGGGATTGGCGCCGGATATGCAGCAGCGTAGTAACTCGCGACGTGACGGTCGGACTGCACGAACATGCGGACTCCCGTGAAATTTTCACCGGCAAATTTCATGAAAAATTAGCATGGCAATTTCACGGCCGCAAGCAAAACGACGGTGGGCCACGTTGTTGGAAGAATGAAAGCCCGGCGGGTCCGGCACGGCGCTTGCGCGACCGGCAACACGTTGCGCCGTCGGCCGGGACGCTTTTCGTGCACATCCGGACGACACCGCATCGATGCAAGGAGGATTTCCGCATGACGACGCCGTTCAAGCTGGGCGACTGCGTTCGCTGGAATTTCGAAGCCGGTTCCGCAACCGGCACGATCATCGCGGTCTACACGCAGGATTTCGATGACAAAGGCCATCGCCGCCGAGCGTCGCCGGAAGATCCGCAAGACGAGATCGAGGGCGACCGCACCGACCATGCCGCCGCGCATCGCGGTCGTGTGCTCGCACACCTCACCGGCAAGGACGACGCGTGACGCTTCCGTTCCATACCATCGGTCACTCGAACCGCACGCTCGACCAGTTCATCGAGATGCTCGATGCGGTCGACGTCGCGCTGCTCGTCGACATCCGGAAAATGACGCGCTCGCGCACAAATCCGCAGTTCAACGAAGCGACGCTGCCCGACGCGCTGGCCAGGGCCGGCATCCGGTACGCGCACATCGCGGAACTCGGCGGGCTGCGCGGCAAGTCCCGCGACGTGCGCACTGGCGTCAACGGCTTCTGGACGAACCGCAGCTTCCATCGCTATGCCGACTACGCGCTGTCGCCCGAGTTTCGAGCTGGCCTCGACGCGTTGATCGCGCAAGGGCACCGACAGCGCTGCGCGATCATGTGCTCGGAAGCCGTGTGGTGGCGCTGTCATCGGCGGATCGTGTCCGATTACCTGATCGCACGGGGCGAAACGGTTCTGCACATCATGGGCAAGAATCGCACGGAACTCGCGCAGCTCACGGCCGGCGCGGTGATTCGCGATGACGGCGCGATCGTCTACCCGGACGTCCGCGGCGATCCGGCAGCGGAAGAAACGACCGTGCAGCCGCACGCGTGAAGCAACACGCGCCGGAGGTCCGGCCACGCAACGGTGTGACGGCATGAAACGCCCGATGCCCGATGCAACACCGGAGGTCGGCCTGCGCTCCGCGGCGCCCGACACCGCGATCAGTTCGACAAGCTTTGCGCCGCCGCGACTCTCCATTACCATCTGGCGACCATCGCACGTGCCCCTCACTTCTTTTCGTTACTCCCGCGCCAATGCTCGTCCTCATCATCGTTGCCGGCCTGTGGGCCGGCCTGCAGAACGCCCTCGCCGGCGGCGGCTCGTTCGTCACGCTGCCGGCCCTGATCGTGTCCGGAATGTCGCCGCTCGCGGCAAACATCACGTCGACGGTCGCGCTGTTCCCCGGTCAGGTGACGACGGGCTGGGCGAGTCGCAGCATGGTGAGCGGCGTCGGGAAGCTGCCGTTTCGCGCACTGTTCGCGATCAGCGTGGCCGGCGGCGCGCTCGGCGGCCTGCTGCTGCTGAAAACCCCGTCATCGATCTTCTCGCACCTGGTGCCGTGGCTCGTGCTGTTCGCGACGGTCGTGTTCGCGTGGGGCAGTTTCTTCCGCAAGCCGGGTGCGGATACCCGGCATCTCGGCCCCGTCGCGGCTGGCGTCTCGCAGTTTCTGATCGCAATCTACGGCGGCTACTTCGGCGGCGGCATCGGCTTCCTGATGATGGCAGCGTTGACGATGGCCGGCCTGTCGCCGCGCCATGCGATGTCGACCAAGAACGCGCTCGCGGGCGTGATGAACGCGTCCGCAGTCGTGCTGTTCCTGAGCTCGCCGCATCTGCACTGGCGCGAGGCCATCGCGCTCGGTGGCGGCGCGATCGTCGGCGGGCTGCTGGGCGCCTGGGCGCTCCACCGCGTAAACGAGCGCGTGCTGCGTATCGCAATCGTGTGCATCGGCGCCGCGCTGACAGTCGGCCTGTTCGTCAAGCCGATCTGACGCATGCGCGCCGATTGCGCGGATTGCGCGCATGCCGTCGGCCGCGACGAACTCGGCGTCGGTGGTCAAGCGCCACGTGCGCCGAACGCCCGCGTGCAATGCGCTCGCGCCGACGTCGCGTGCACGTTCAACCGAAGGGCCGCACGCCGATCAGCGGGCCGTGCAAGAACATCGCAAAAATAGCCCATGCGACGAGTCCGGCGACGATCGTCACGGCATCGCCCGACAATCTGCCGGCCGGGTAACGGACGCCGTTGCCGCGATCGCGCGCGCGCCACACGACGAAATCGGCCAGCGCCCACACGAAGAAAGCGCCGAACAGCACGACCGCATGCAGCGTGCCGTTCGCGAGCAGGTGCGCGATCGCCCATACCATCACGCCGGCCACCATCGGATGGCCGACGAGCGTCTTGATGCGGTTGCGCGGCACGTACGACGCGGCGATCAGCACGAATGCGATCGCGGTCAGCATGCCGGTGAGATGACGAACGCCAACGGGCGACATCCACAGCAGCGTCCCGCCCTGCCGCGCGATTCCGTAACCCCAGACGATCAGCACGAATCCGACGATCGACGCGATCGCGTAGGAGCCCTTCCAGCGCTTCTCGCCGATTCGCTCGATGGTCGCGGATCGCCAGCCGTCCGCGACGAGCCGAATCGAATGCACACCGAGGAAAATCGCTAAACCGAGAATCAGGACGAGCATCGGTTGTCTCCGTCTGGAACGGTGAGTGGGGATTCATTCGCGCGGCTTTCGGTGCGCCGTTCGCGGGGCCGGTGTCACGGCAGGTGCGGTCGCGCCAGACGCGGACGCGGTCCGCGCCGATCATAAACGCCGTGGCCGCCGTTGTGAAGCATGACGCACATGCGGTTCGGCAACGTTGATGCTTTCGTCCATTCCGGTGCGGGTGGCGGGCGTCACGCGCAGGTGCCGGCGCGATGTCCATCGCCAATTGACGAGAACGTGAGTCGTCATGCGGCTACGATGAGCAACCGGCGCTACGGCCGCTTGCGCTTCGTAACGGATTTCGCGGCCGGTTTCGAAACGGGTTTCGGCGGCGCTTTCGCACGCGGGTTCGCGCTCCGTTTCGCGGCTGGCGCCGTCGCGGCGGCCAACTTCGGCTCCGGAAGCCGCGCGGGTGCCGCACTCGCCTTCGCGTTGCGCTTCGGCGCGCCCGCGATCAATGCGGCGCGATACGCACCGCGACACCAGTCGAACAGCGCGCCCGCATCCTCGAGCACGTCGGCCGGGGTTTCGTAATAACCTTCGAGCGCGACGGTGCGCGTCGGACGCTCATACGAGAACGGCCCCATCCCCGCCGCCACGAACGCGGGGCGGTTCACGTCGTCGACGCGCAGGAACAGCGATCCGCGCGCCATGAAGCCGAACATCACGCCGTCGAGCCGCATCGCGGCGCCACTGAAAAACCGCACGACCTCGACCCTGCCGAGCGGCGCCAGCCGATACGCGATCTCCTCGCCGTGCGCCTTCTCCGATTGCCAGCTCATGCGGACTCCGTGCAGCGCTGCGTCCATGCGTCGAGTTCCGCGTCGCCGAAGCCGACGGCCACGGCGCTGTCGCGAATCTGCCGCCACGTCGCACGATCGACCGGAATGCCGTGCGCACCACGCGTGGCGCGGCTCGCCTCTTCCGGCTCGCCAGGCATCTGCACCGGCGCGCCGCCGGCCGGCGGCGACGCCTTCGCCCATGCGACGAACGCGTCGGCTTCGCGCTCCGCGTCGGCGGCATCGAACGCATTCGGATCGATCAGCACCGACAACATCCCGTTGACGATCGCGCTGGTCTTCTGCAGCGTGTCGCCGTACGTCGTATGCCCGCCCACCAGCGCGCCGCCGAAGATCTCGCACATCGCGGCAAGCGCATAACCCTTGTGCAGACCGAACGGCAGCAGCGAGCCGAACGGCTGCTCGTGCATCACCGCCGGATCGTCGGTCGGCTGGCCGCGATGATCGATCAGCGAGCCGGCCGGCACGCGCTTGCGCTGGTTGTACGCGACCCGCGTCTTGCCATACGCGATCGCGCTCGTCGCGAAGTCGAGCAGCAGCGGCGGCCGGCCCGCGCGCGGATACGCGGCGCAGAACGGATTCGTGCCGAAACGCGCATCGGTGCCGTGCAGCGGTGCGACAAGCAAGTCGCCGGGCACGTTGACGAAATGGAACGATACGAGCCCTGAGCGCGCGCATTGCTCGGCCCAGTGACCGATGCGGCCGAGGTGATGGACGTCGCGCAACCCGATCGCGCAGATGCCCATGCGCCGCGCGCGTTCGATTCCTTCCACCATTGCCTCGAACGCGATTACCTGACCGAAGCCGCGCCCGCCGTCGACAGTCAGCACCGCGCCGCCGTCGCGGACGATCGACGCGTGCCCGTTCAGTTTCAACTGCCCTTCCTGCCATGACGCGACGTAGTTCGGCAGCATCCCGATCCCGTGCGAATCGTGCCCGGCGAGATTCGCGCCGATCAGATGATCGGCAACGAGCCGCGCCTCGCGCTCGCTGCTGCCGGCCCGCTCCCACAGCGCCGCGACGAATGCATGCAGCGGTTCGGCGCGCATGTGCAGCGCTTCGGTGTCGGGTGTCGGCGGTGCGGTCATCGGCAAGGCTCCGTCAAGTCGGGTTGAATCCGCTCGGATCGGGCGGGACGAGCACGCGGCGCGAGCGCTCAGCGTGCGGACGCGATCACGTCCGCGACGGCCGCGGTCAGCTTCTTCGCGTACGGCACGTGCAGGAACTCGTTCGGACCGTGCGCATTCGACTTCGGCCCGAGCACGCCGCACACCATGAACTGCGCGGACGGAAAGCCGGCCTGCAGCACGTTCATCAGCGGGATCGTGCCGCCGAGGCCCATGTAAGCGCAGTCCGCGCCGAAATGGCGGCGCGACGCGGCGTCCAGCGACGACGCAAGCCACGGGGCGAGATCCGGCGCGCTCCAGCCGGTCGCAGCGCCGGCGTCCGGCTTGAACGTGACCTTCGCGTTGTACGGCGGGTCGAGTTCGAGCAGTTCCTTCAGCTGCTGCACGGCCTGCGCGGCGTCGACCAGCGGCGGCAGGCGCAGCGACAGCTTGAACGCGGTGCGCGGACGCAGCACGTTGCCCGCGTCGGCGAGCGCGGGCAGGCCGGCCGCGCCCGTCACCGACAGCGACGGACGCCACGTCGAATTCAGCAGCGCCTCGCGCGGGTCGGTCGTGGTTGGCAGCACGGGCTTGCCGTCCGCGCCGCACGCCCAGGGCAGCCCCTTCCACACGGCGTCGCCGAGAATCGCGGCGGCTGCATCGGCCTCGCGCACGCGGCTGTCGGGAATCTCGCAATGGAACACGCTCGGCAGCAGGTTGCCGTTCTTCGCGTCTTCCAGGCGTTCGAACAGCTGCCGCATCACGCGGAAGCTCGACGGCGCGATGCCGCCGAACACGCCCGAATGAACGCCTTCCTCGAGCACTTCGACCTGCAGGTCGCCGGACACCAGCCCGCGCAGCGACGTCGTCAGCCACATCTGGTCGTAATTGCCGGCGCCCGAATCGAGGCACACGACGAGCGACACCTGGCCAAGCCGGTCGCGCAGCGCGTCGACGTACGGCAGCAAGTCGTAGCTGCCCGACTCCTCGCAGGTCTCGATCAGGCCGACGCAGCGCGGTCGTTCGACGCCCTGCTCGTCGAGCGCGCCGAGCGCCGCGAGGCTCGCGTAGATCGCGTAGCCGTCGTCGGCTCCGCCGCGGCCGTACAGCTTGCCGTTCTCGAACTTCGGCGTCCACGGGCCGAGGTCGGCGCGCCAGCCGTCGAATTCGGGCTGCTTGTCGAGATGGCCGTACAGCAGGATCGTGTCGGTGCTACCCGAGCGCGTGGCGGGCGTTTCGAAGAAGATCACCGGCGTGCGGCCGGGCAAGCGCACGATCTCGAGCTTCAGGCCTTTCACCGGCTGGCGTTCGGCCCACTGCGCGGCGTCGGTCACGACCCGTTCGAGATACCCGCGTTTCGCCCAGTCGGGGTCGAATGCGGGACTCTTCGCGGGAATCGCGATGTAGTCGGTCAGGGCATGGAGGATTTCATCGTTCCACTTGCGCTCGACGAAGGTAACGAGCTTGTCATGGTCGAGGACGGGGGTAGTGTCGACGGAGGTCATGGCGGGGTGCCTGGATCGGGCTGACGAAAATCCGGATGATACGCCGATGGCCCTGGCGCCGGGGTGGTTTCCGCGTCCGCTTGCGGGCCCCCTTCCGGATTCCTTTCCCGATGTGTTCACGGGCCGCGCGCGTCGATCGGACGCGACGCATATTCACCGGCGGCGCGTTTTCATTCCGTTGACGACAGTCAACCGGAATCATCGCCAGCCGAACGATTATTTACATCACGACTTGATTTAACCGGTTCGACGAAAACATCGATTATCGATCGACGCGCCATCAGCCAGCGCGTTCGATCGTCCGGCATCGCCGCCGCATACCCGCGCAACGCCCAGCGGACCATATCACCGTGGCCACTCCGACACATCGTTTCGCCAGTCTCAATGATTCACGTCAATATTTAATCAATTTAATTTCCGAATTTTCATTTAACTATCCGATTACCGATATAACATGACCTCGTTTAATAAAACGGCGATCCATTCCGGAATCGCCGACCGGCGTCCGGCCGCGCCACCTCAACCGCATCACGTCTTTTCAAGGAGCCTCGCATGTCCGATGCCAGCTCGTCCCCTTCCCGTGCCGCCGCCGCCCCGGCGGCGGCCTCCGCGCCGAAAATCGGCGTCATCCCCGCCACGCTGATGGTCGCGGGCAACATGATGGGCTCCGGCGTGTTCATGCTGCCCGCGAACCTCGCCGCCACCGGCGGCATCGCAATCTTCGGCTGGCTGATCACCGTCGTCGGCGCGGTGTCGCTCGCGCTGGTGTTCGCGAAGCTCGCCGCGATCGACCCGGCCGCCGGCGGCCCGTACGCATATGCGCGCAAGTCGTTCGGCCCGTACATCGGCTACCAGACCAATCTGATCTACTGGCTCGCGAACGTGCTCGGCAACGTCGGCCTCGCGGTCGCGGGCCTCGGCTATCTGACGCATTTCTTTCCGATGCTGCGCGACCCGCTCGTGTTCGCGCTCGCGCAGATCTTCGTGATCTGGCTGTTCACGTACGCGAACATCCTCGGGCCGAACGTCGTCGGTCGCGTGCAGTCGGTCACGACGATCTTCGCGCTCGTGCCGATCCTCGGGATGGCCGTGTTCGGCTGGTTCTGGTTCAGCAAGGACGTGTATTTCGCCGGCTGGAACGTGTCGGGGGCAAGCAGCTTCAGCGCGATCGGCGCGACGCTGAACTTCACGCTGTGGGCGTTCATCGGCGTCGAAAGCGCGTCGGTGTCGGCCGGGGTGGTGGAAAACCCGTCGCGCAACGTGCCGATCGCGACCGTCGGCGGCGTGGTGCTCGCGGCCGTCTGCTACGTGCTGAGCTCGACCGTGATCATGGGGATGATCCCGAACAAGGCGCTGCTCGCGTCGAGCGCGCCGTTCGCGGATGCCGCACGTCTCGCGCTCGGCGACACCGCGGCGAATGCGGTCGCGATCTGCGCGGCGCTCGGTTGCCTCGGCTCGCTCGCGGGCTGGACGCTGCTGGTCGGCCAGACCGCGAAAGCCGCGGCCGACGACGGCCTCTTCGCCGGCGTGTTCGCCCGCGTGAACTCGAAAAACGTGCCGTCGGCCGGCCTCGCGATCGTCGCGGTGATCATGTCGGTGCAGGTGCTGGCGACGATGTCGCCCAGCGCGAGCGAGCAGTTCGGCAAGGTCGCGTCGATCGCCGTGATCATGACGCTGCTGCCGTACATCTATTCGTGCATTGCAATCAAGGTGCTCGGTTACGGCAAGATGCCGTCGCACCAGTTCGCGTTCTACACGATCGTCGGCCTGATCGGCGCCGTCTACGCACTGTGGGCGATGGTCGGATCCGACGGCCAGCAGACGCGCTGGTCGCTGATCTTCGTGATCGCGACGATCGTGTTCTACGAGTTGTCGATCAACCGCCAGCGCGAGATCGAGGAAACCCACGTTCATCCGGGCGGCCGCTCGCCTCGCTGGGTGCGCTATTTCGCGCTCGGCGTGACCATCGTCGCGCTCGTCGCGACGTTCTGGATCTCAGTGGGCCGCCACAAGCTCGACAACCTTCACGCACGCTCGCCGGCCGCAGCCGCGAACGCCCAGGCAACCCAATAAACGGGGGACTCACCCATGACCGCTTCCTTGACCCAACCGGCATTCCGCCGCCTCGGCATGAAGGCGCTGCTCGTACAGCACGACATCGACGAGCGCACGGCGACCGGCCGCGCGGCAACCGCGCTCGCCGAAGAATTGCGCACACGGCTCGTCGACGTCGTGATTGCGACCTCAGCCGACGACGCGCGCGCGGTCGTCAACGCCGATCCCGCGATCCAGTGCCTGCTGCTCAACTGGGAACTCGGCAACGATCCCGGGCACGCGCCCGCGCAGGCCGTGCTCGACGCGATGCGCGCGCGCAATGCGACGGTGCCGGTGTTCCTGCTCGCCAGCCGCGCGAGCGCGGCCGCGATTCCGGTCGACGCGATGCGCAAGGCCGACGACTTCATCTGGATGCTGGAGGACACGACCGCGTTCATCGGCGGCCGGATCGTCGCCGCGATCGAACGCTATCGCGAGACCGTGCTGCCGCCAATGTTCCGCGCGCTCGCGCAGTTTTCGCGCGTGTACGAATACTCGTGGCACACGCCGGGCCACACGGGCGGCACCGCATTCCTCAAATCGCCGGTCGGCCGCGCGTACTTCGAATTCTTCGGCGAGGCGCTGTTCCGCTCGGATCTGTCGATCTCGGTCGGCGAACTCGGCTCGCTGCTCGATCACTCCGGTCCGATCGGCGAAAGCGAACGTTACGCGGCGCGCGTGTTCGGCGCGCACCGCACGTATCACGTGACGAACGGCTCGTCGATGTCGAACCGCGTGATCCTGATGGCAAGCGTCACGCGCAACCAGGTCGCGCTGTGCGACCGCAACTGCCACAAGTCGGCCGAGCACGCGATGACGATGTCCGGCGCGATCCCGACCTACCTGATCCCGTCGCGCAACCATTACGGAATCATCGGGCCGATCATGCCTGAGCGGCTCACGGCGGCCGCCGTGCGTCTCGCGATCGATGCGAACCCGCTCGTGCGCGGCCGCGACGGCATCGATCCGACACCCGTGCATGCACTGATCACGAACTCGACGTACGACGGACTCTGCTACAACGTCGCACGCGTCGAGGAACTGCTCGGCCAGAGCGTGGACCGCCTGCATTTCGACGAAGCGTGGTACGGCTACGCGCGCTTCAACCCGATCTACCGCGATCGTTACGCAATGCACGGCGATCCCGCGCAGCACGACGCGAGCAAGCCGACCGTGTTCGCAACGCAATCGACGCACAAGCTGCTCGCCGCGCTGTCGCAGGCGTCGTTCATTCATGTCCGCGACGGCCGCAATCCGATCGAGCATGCGCGCTTCAACGAGGCGTACATGATGCACGCGTCGACGTCGCCGAACTACGCGATCATCGCGTCGAACGACGTGAGCGCCGCGATGATGGACGGTCCCGGCGGCGAAGCGCTGACGACGGACGCGATCCGCGAGGCGGTGTCGTTCCGCCGGATGCTCGCGCGGCTGCATGCGGAATGCGAGGAGAACGACGACTGGTTCTTCAACGGCTGGCAGCCGGACACGGTCGTCGATCGCAAGACGGGCCGGCGCATGCGCTTCCACGAAGCGGACGAAACGCTGCTCGCCACCGATCCGTCGTGCTGGGTGCTGCATCCGGGCGACACGTGGCACGGCTTCGGCGACATCGAGGACGACTACTGCATGCTCGATCCGATCAAGGTGTCGATCGTGACGCCGGGCGTCGCGCCGCACGGCGGCCTGATGCCGGTCGGCATTCCGGCGTCGGTCGTCACCGCGTATCTGGACCGCCACGGGATCGTCGTCGAGAAGACGACCGACTTCACGATCCTGTTCCTGTTCTCGCTCGGTGTGACGAAGGGCAAGTGGGGCACGCTCGTGAACACGCTGCTCGACTTCAAGCGCGACTACGACGCGAACGCACCGCTCGAACAGGCGCTGCCGGATCTCGTCGCGCGCTATCCGGACCGCTACGGCAAGCTCGGCCTGCGCGAGCTGTGCGACCTGATGTTCAGCGCGATGAGCGACCTGAAGACGACCGAGATGATGTCGCGCGGCTTCTCGACGCTGCCGCAACCGGACTTCAGCCCGGCCGAGGCGTTCGAGCATCTGGTGCACAACGACATCGAGATGCTGGAGTTGTCGGAGATGGCCGGACGCACCGTCGCAACCGGCGTCGTGCCGTATCCGCCGGGCATTCCGCTGTTGATGCCCGGCGAGAACGCCGGGCCGGCCGACGGTCCGCTGCTCGGCTATCTGAAGGCGCTCGAGCAGTACGACTTGCGTTTCCCCGGCTTCACGCACGATACGCATGGCGTAGAAGTCGAGGACGGCGTGTACAGGATCGCGTGCATCAAGAAAACTGTGCGCGCCGCCAACTCGCGCTGACCGCGCTTGCGCGACGCCGCGCCGGCCGTACGCGGCCGGTGTCGCGCGCCATCGCCGGCAACGGCGCGGCGTCGTTGCGGCGCCGCGATGACGGCGGTTACGCAGTCAACCACGCGACGTGCGCACGCTTGGCGCCGGCAAGCCGCGAGCACGGAGCCGCGCCGCCGCCGAACGCGCGGACACGGCCTCACGCGTCCGGCGAGCGAACCCCGCGGTCCATCCCGCGCCGGTACGCGGCCGGGCTCGTCGCCGCGACGCGCCGGAAATGCCGGCGCAACGATTCCTCCGAGCCGAACCCCGAGCGCGCGGCGATCTGCGCGAGCGACAGCGCGGGATGCGCTTCGAGCATGTCCTTCGCGACGTTCACGCGCTCGCGGATCAACCACGCAAGCGGCGACATCCCCGTCGCATCCGCGAACTGCCGCTGCAGCGTGCGCGTGCTCATTGCCGCTTGCGCAGCGAGCGACGCGAGCGTGTGCGGTTCGGCCGCATGCGCGCGCATCCAGTCGATGAGCTTCGCGAGCCGGTCGCTGCCGCCCGGCGCGACCGGGCGCGGCACGAATTGCGCCTGGCCCCCGTCGCGATGCGGCGGCAGCACGAGGCGCTGCGCAACACGGTTGGCGATCGCGCCGCCGTGATCGCGACGCACGAGGTGAAGCAGCATGTCGAGCCCCGCCGCCGATCCGGCCGACGTGACGATCTGCCCTTCGTCGACGTAGAGCGCGTCAGGATTCACCGTCAGCGCCGGATAGCGCGCCCGCAGGCGCTCCGCGTAGCGCCAGTGCGTCGTGACGGTCAGCCCGTCGAGCACGCCGGCCGCCGCGAGCACGAACACGCCCGAGCAGATCGAACAGAGCCGCGCGCCGCGGCGATGTGCGGCACGCAGCTTCTTCAGCAACGGCTCGGGCGGCAGTTCATCCGGATCGCGCCAGCCGGGAATCACGATGGTATCGGCGCGATCGAGCATCGCGAGCCGGTACGGCGCGGCGACCGTGATGCCGCCCGCCGCGCGCACCGGGCCCGGCTCGCTCGCGCACACCGCGAAGCGATACCAGTCGACGCCGAGTTCCGGGCGTTCGAGCGCGAACAGTTCGACCACACAGCCGAATTCGAAGGTGCAGAGGCGATCGTAGGCGAGCGCGACGACGAGATGATTGTGCATGGCGCGATGTTACCGGAACTTGTCGATCGCGCCACTGCCGCGATAGCCGGCGAACCGCGATACTTCCCTTCATTCCGGCGCATTCCGCGCCGGCCTCAAGGAGCGCTTTTCATGTCATATGTAACCGACGTCCCCGCCGCCGACAGCGCCGCCGCCCTCGCGCATTTCGAAGCGTCGCTGCGCTTCGAGACCGACTGCTGGGATACGCACGATGCGCTCGCGTCCGGCGCGCCCGATTTCGTGCTGCTGGACGTCCGCAGTCCCGAGCAATTTGCCGCCGGTCACGTGCCCGGCGCGCGCAACCTGCCGCACCGCAAGATCGTCGCAGGCAAGCTTGCCGAGTACCCGGCCGACACGCTGTTCGTCGTCTACTGCGCGGGCCCGCACTGCAACGGCGCCGCACGCGCGGCGATCCGGCTCGCGCGCCTCGGACGCCCGGTGAAGCTGATGATCGGCGGCATCACTGGCTGGCTCGAGGAGGGTTTCGCGCTGAGCAACGAAGTGCACTCACAGAGCGCCGTTACGCGCTGATCGTCACCAAAAACGCAACAATCAATTGCCGGCACACGAATGGAAAAAGCGCGACAATCGGCCTCATTGCAGTTCGGACGGAGCAGCAACATGCAACACGCAGTCCTGATTCAGGTGGCCGGTTCGGTCGCAGCGATCGCGCTCTATTTTCTGCCGGCCGTCATTGCCGACCGCCGCGGCCGGCACGACAAGCTGATGATCGCGATGTTCAATGCGCTGTTCGGGTGGACGGGCATCGGCTGGCTGATGACGCTGTACTGGGCTTGCCAGCCGAACCCGCAAACCGACGTCGCGCAAACGATCCTCGCGAAACGCCGCGGCATCAGCATGCGCACCTTCTCGGCCGGGCTGGTCGAACGCGTACAGCGACGCGTCGCAGCGCAGGAGCAATGGGCCGAGAAGCAGGGTTGCCGCTGAATCGCACCGTTCCCGCCGTTGCGGTTACCTCGCCGGCATAAACTTCGGCATTCTTACGTTGGCCGACGCCCGGTAGTCCCATACCAGCCTGTCGCGGGGTTCATGACCTGCCGCGCGCAACCACGCACCGAATGCCCCCGCCGTGACCGCCCGCGCGATCCGTTCGCCAGGACACCCGTGCGGCCCGATGCCGAACCCGAAATTCGGCCCCGGCGCGCGTGCCGGCAACAAGCGATGCGGGTCGCGATGCGCGGACGGGTCACGGTTCGCCGCCGCCAGCACGACCAGAATCGCCGCACCGGCATCGACGGTCACGCCTTCGATCGTCGTGCGCGATGCAACGAAGCGGCGCGTGTTCTGCACCGGCGCATCGAATCGGCCGACCTCGGCGACGAATGCATCGAGCGCCGCCGCGTCCGGCATCGCGCGTGCACCGCCGGGCTTCGTGGTATCCCACGCGACCAGCACGTTGCCGAGCCATGCGGCCGTCGCTTCGCAGGTCTGCGACAGCAATCCGACGAGATTCGCGACGAGCGCGCCGCTCGCGTGCCAGCCCGCCGCGCGCGCCGCCTGCTGCACCGCCGCGACGAGTGAGCCGTCCTGCGCACGGGTGTGCGCGACGCGTTCCGTCATCCGGTCGAGCAGGTGCCGCGCGCCTTCGCTCGCTCGGGCGAGCGCCGCAGCGTCCGATAGTGGCGACAGCGCGGCGACGAAATCCACGACCCACGCGGCGATGTCGTCCAGCTGTGCATCGTCGAAACCGAGCAGATCGGCGACCGCGCACACCGGCACCGTCATGCACCACGCATTCAATGCATGCGCATCGTGTGGCGCGCGGAGTCGGTCGCCGGCAAGCCGTGCGGCACGCTCGCGCAGCGCATCCGCGTCGAGCGGCGCGAACGCCGCGCGCAGCGCCTGCTTCGGCACGTCGTGCCGCAACGCGCCGTCGTTCATGCGTACGAGATCGCCGAACAGCGCGCCGGCCGTCGTGCCGCGCAATGCCGGCGGCACCGGCGCATCGAGCGGCCTGACGCGGCATGCCGGGTGGCCGAGCACGGCCGTCACGCTCGCCGCGCGGCTCGCGACCCAGAGGCCGAGCGCAGCGTCGAACGCGAGCGGCGGCCCGTCGACGAGCGTCGCGTAGTAGGGATAGGGATCGCGGTGCGTGACCGCGGCAATCGGATCGGTCGGGTTCATGCGTGCAGTATCGGCGCTCCCGACCGCCGGATGTTTCGGGGTTGCGTGAAATGTCGTGGTGATCGCGTTGCGCGCGCTCAGGCCGCGGACCGGTAACGATGCGTGAGCATACGCATGCAGGCGCGGCCGGCGGAAATTGCGCGCGGCTCCCGCGTCACCGCGTCGTGACGGAACATTTCCTGGCGGAAGTGGCCGCTGTCGTCGAACCACTGGCAGATCAGCCAGTCGGCATCGTCGAACGCGACTGGCCCGGCGTAAGTGATGGTCATGCGCGGCCCGCCGGTTTTCAGCGTGACGACATCGCCGACGCGAAAGCCGCTGCGTTGATTTTCTCGGATTTTCATCGCTCTCTCGATTTTATATATATTCATTTTCCGGCGGCCCCTACACCGGTCTTTCGGATCTACCGCAGATTACCAATCCGAAAATCAACCGGCAACTCCCGAACACGGGAAATACATCGGGCCAAAAAATCGCAACAATCCGCGCCATCGGCACGCTGGCGCGTGATTAGGGCCAGAACCGGGGCGGTTTCCACGCAGGCACAGGCAATCCGCCGGAATGCGGAGAATAAACGATGTATTTCGCGCCGTCAGCCGACTTTAAATCGGCAGCGACTTCCATTGATTATCGTCAATCGATTTTCGACCGGGAACGTTTCCATATTTTATCGGCACTCATCGTCCGAACTCCAACGTTACGGGCGAATTGTCCGGTGCCGAAAACCATCGGTCGAGGTCGCGCCCGGGCACCGCCGCTTGCGCGAACGTGAACGTGCCGTCGCGTGCCATCTCGGTCGCGGCGCGCAGGAACGCGCCGAACGCGGTCCGCGCCAGCGCGCCGCCGACGCTAATGCGCTTCACGCCGAGCGCCGCGAGCGCATCGACGCTCAGCAACCCGCCTTGCAGCCCCATCACGACGTTGACCGGTGCACCGACCGCGCGCGTGACCGCCGCGATGTCGCCGGAATCGGTCAGGCCAGGCGCGTACAGCACGTCGGCGCCTGCGTCGCGATACGCGACCAGCCGCGCGATCGTATCGGCGAGGTCGCGGCGGCCGTGCAGGTAGTTCTCGCAGCGAGCGGTCAGCGTGAACGGAAACGGCAGCGTGCGCGCTGCATCGACTGCCGCGGCGATCCGCTCGACCGCCGCGTCGTGCGGATAGATCGGCGTGTCGGCACGGCCGGTCGCGTCTTCGATGGAGCCGCCGACCGCGCCCGCTTCGGCCGCGAGGCGGATCGTCTCCGCGACCGCGTCCGGCGCGTCGCCGAAGCCGTTCTCGAGATCGGCGCTGACGGGCAGACCGCCTGCGGCAACGATCTCGGCGATGTGGTCGAGCATCTCGTCACGACCGATCGCGTTGTCCGGCCGTCCTCGCGAATAGGCGAAGCCTGCGCTCGTCGTCGCGAGCGATTCGAAGCCCGCCATCGCGAGCAGGCGCGCGGAACCGGCATCCCACGGGTTCGGGATGATGAATGCGCCGGGGCGCGCGTGCAGCGCGCGGAAGGCTTCGGCGTGGCGGAACTGCGGGCTGGATTCGGTCATCGCGGTCTCCTCGGGACTGGAGACGCCAGCATACGCGCGCGCGATACCGCGACGGTTCATCGGAAGGCGAAATATCGATGCCGGTAGCACGCCGCCGATGCTACCGATCAGGCGCACGGCGCGTTTTCGTCGAACCGGACGAGCGGCGCCGTGAGCCACACGGGAACGTGCGCGGCGCACGCGCATGCACCGGTTGCGTCGCACCGAGCGGAAGAACCTGCAACCCGGAAAACTCGAAAAGCCGCACGCGCGGCTACACGACATACGCGCCCTTCGCATGCAGCTCCGCTTCCGTGCGTTCGAGCGCCGCGACCGCGTCGCTGCCTTCGAGCGCGAGCAACTGCGCGACCAGCGCTTCGGCCATCGCATGCGCGGCGACCAGCGACGGAAAGAACGACGGGCTGTCGTGCGTGAAAATCAGTTGCGCGTCGGCATGCAGCGCGATCGGCGACACCGCGCTGTCAGTGATCGCGACGATCTTGCTGCCCTGTGCTTTCGCCGCCTGCGCAACGCGCGTCGCTTCCGCCGAATACGGCGCGAAACTGACGATCACCGTCACGCTCTGCTTCGCGATCGCACGCAACTCCATCTCGAGCGAGCCCGCGACGCCGTTGAGCAGCGAGACCGTCGGCCGAAACAGCCGGTAGCCGTACACGAAGCCGAACGCGACCGGATAGCATGAACGGAACCCCGCGACGTGCACGTGCGATGCCTTGCGGATCAGCTTCGCGGCGTCGACAAGCGCGTGCGCGTTCTGCGCGGCGGTCGCGGCGAGATTGTGTTGCTGCGCGGCGAGCAGATCGTGCGCGAGCGACGCCTTTGCGTCGGGGCGCACCAGCGAACGCGCACGCTGCGTGAGCGGCTCCGGACGCGTGCGCACGCGCGCGACGCACAGGTCGCGCAACTCGTTCCAGCCCGGAAAGCCGAATTGCTGCGCGAGCCGCACGAGCGATGCAGGTTGAACCTGCGCGCGCTGCGCGACCTTGCGCATCGACGAAGTGGCGACCTCGTCGGGATGATCGAGCAGAAATGCAGCGCCCGCCTGGAATTGCGGACTCAGTTCGGAAAATTGCGCCCGGATCCGGGACGCGAGTTCATCGAAATTGGCGGCCATCTTGGTGAGAACGGGAACCGGTCGCCCATGGTATCACCGGCCCCGTCCGCACCGGTGCGCCCGTCAGCGCACGACTTCGACGCGATCGGCGTCGACTTGCACGCGCCCCGACCATTTGCGCTCGAATTCGCCGGTCACCTTCACTTCGTTCTTGTCGCTGACGGGTTGTCCGGCCGCCCACAGCTTGTCGTCGATCTCGACCCGGATCGTTCCGGTCGCATCGGCGAGCTCGTAATCCTCGCCGCCGAGGTGCTTGACGATGCGCCCTTGCAACTGCACATGCTGATCGTCCTTGCCGTTCGCGAGAAGCTCCTTCACGGTGGTGGTCGTCAGCGCCGACGGCCCGGTGTATTGCGCATGGACGGCGGCGGGCAGTGCCGCGAGTGCGATCGTCAGGATTCTGGCCAGGTGTTTCATGATGATGTTCCTTTGCTTGGATTGGATCGGGTGCCGCACCGCGTTGAACGCGACGGCCCAAAATTACGGACCGTAAGGTTAAGCAAACCTGAAGGTCGTGCGGACGTGACACGAAGCCGCATGGGACAAGTCCGAAAGTACGAACGCCCACGATCTTTAAGCTCCGCCTAAGGCACGTGCGCATATCATGGAAAGCCCGGGCGGACGCCCGCACGAAGAGACATGAATCCATGCGCGTACTGCTCGTCGAGGACGATCCGCTGATCGGCAGCGGGCTCGAACAGGGCCTCAAACAGGAAGGCTTCGCGGTCGACTGGGTGAAGGACGGCGATGCCGCGGCGCTCGCGCTGCGCTCGACCGGTTACGGGCTGCTGCTGCTTGATCTCGGGCTGCCGAACCGCGACGGCCTGTCGGTGCTCGCGTCGCTGCGCCGCCGCGACGAAACGCTGCCGGCAATCATCATCACCGCGCGCGACGGCGTGCCCGAGCGCATCGCCGGACTCGACTGCGGCGCCGACGACTACCTCGTAAAGCCGTTCGTGCTGGAGGAGCTGCTCGCGCGCATCCGCGCGGTCACTCGCCGTCATGCGGGCCGCGCGCAAACCACGCTTGCGATCGGCCCGCTGCGGCTCGATCCGGTCAAGCATCTGGTGTGGCTCAACGACGCCGAAGTCACGCTGTCGCCGAAGGAATTCGTGCTGCTGCACGAACTGATGCGCGACCCCGGCGCGGTGATCTCGCGCGAACAGTTCGAGGAGCGGCTGTACAGCTGGGGCGAGGAAATCGAAAGCAACGCCGTGCAGGTGCATATCCACAACCTGCGCAAGAAGCTCGGGCACGACATGATCCGCACCGTACGCGGCGTCGGCTACCGGATCGGTGACGGCGCATGACGCGCCTGCAGCGCGCGATCGCCCGCTGGCGCAGCGCATCGCTGCGGCGCCGCCTGCTGACGTGGCTGCTGCCCGCCGCGTGCGTGATCGGGCTCGTCGCGAGCGCGGGCACTTATTGGGGCGCGCTGCGCGAGCTCGACGATCTGCTCGACGACCAGATGCGCAGCATGTCGAAGCAGATCGTCGTCGGCCCCAACGGCGAGCTGTCGTTCCGCAACAACGACGGCAAGCACGGTTTCGAGGCAAGCGACCCGGACGCCGTATTGCTGCAGGTCTGGCGCAACGGCACGCTGGTGTATTCGACCGATCGCGAATCGGCGCTGCCGCCGCCCACGCGAACCGGCATCGCGAGCGTCGACGTCGGCGGCCAGCCGTGGCGGACCTACGTGACCGAGCACGGCGGCACCACGATCCGCGTCGCGCAGGCGCGCCATGCACGCTGGGAAGCGATCGCCGGCATCGCTGTGCATCTGCTGTGGCCGGTGTTCTCGATGCTGCCCGTGCTCGCAATCGGGCTGTGGTTCGGCATCGGCGCCGGACTGCGGCCGCTGCGCACGATCGCATCCGGCCTCAAGCGCAGGAATGCGAACAATCTGGAGCCGGTCGACGTCGCGTCGATGCCGAACGAGGTGCGCCCGCTCGCCGAAGCGATCAACGACCTGCTCGCGCGGCTCGATCGGTCGTTTACGCTGCAGCGTCACTTCATCGCCGATGCCGCGCACGAGCTGCGCACGCCGATCATGGGGCTGTCGATTCAGTCGCAATTGCTGCGGCGCGCGTCGACGCCCGCCGAACGCGAGCAGATCCTCGCTCAGATCCACGCGGGCACGACGCGCCTCGGCCACCTCGCCGAGCAGCTTCTGACGCTCGCGCGCCTGGAACCCGATGCGCAGGCATCCGCGTCGGCGTCCGTACCAGTCGATCTTGCGGCACTGTGCCGCTCGGTGGTCTCCGACCGCACACGCGTCGCGGATGCGCACCGGATCGACCTCGGCGCGATCGTGGCATCGCCGGTGATGGCCGTCGGCAACGTCGATACGTTGCGCGTACTGCTGAACAATCTCGTCGACAACGCGATTCGGTATGCGGGCGACGGTGCGCGCGTCGACGTTTCCGCGCGCATCGACGGCGCGACGCCCGTGCTCGAAGTCGCCGACGACGGCCCCGGCATCCCCGACGCCGAACGCACGAACGTCTGGGAGCGTTTCTATCGCGGCGAAGGCGCGCAGGCGGCCACGTCTTCCGGAAGCGGGCTCGGGCTGTCGATCGTGAAGCGCATCGCAGAACAGCATCGCGCGACAGTCGCGCTCGGCACGACGCGTGGCGGGCGCGGGCTGACCGTGACGGTGCGCTTTCCCGCCCCGGCCTGACGCACGCCGGATCGCGCGCTTTTCCACAGATTGTGTTGGCAAGCTTGTGGACAACCTGCCGCTAACGCTCGCAAACCTTTGATCCGAAAGAATTTGGCGGTCGTGCGCAGCGAATGCGCCGGCGCCGTGCGCGGCACGTGCTCGCGTCGCACGCGCGCCCCACTCGATGGACACGTTTCAAACGGCCTCCGCGCATCCGGCGTGCGCCGACGCGAACCGGCGCGTCGACGGGCTTGAACCTTGTGCACCGCCAGCGGATCGCCACGCGCACTTCTCCACAGAAAATGTTGGCAAGCTTGTGGATATCCTGCGTATCGCAGCGCTAAGCCCTTGATCGGACGGACTTTGGCACGCGTGATGCAGACACGGCGCGGGCCGGGCCGTCATATGCGCCGCATCGCCGCACTTCGCGTCACGATGCCACGTCGCTGGCCGGCAGCGCACCGCCGGGCCACAATGCGAGCGTCGCGGCAACTTGCCCACAGATTTTGTTGGCAAGCTTGTGGATATCCTGAGCAAGCATCGTCTAACCCGTTGATCGGACAACGATTCATCTGCAGCGCCGCCGTTGCGGCACCGTACCTTCCACATGCGGGTGCGGACGAACGATCCGGCACGGCGGCGGCGCCTTGACGCCGGCCCCGGCGACGCGTCACGATCGCACGAGCCGCATGCATGCGGGCACATGCGGGCATCGAGGCAGCGTCACGCGACGCTCGACGGACGAACCGTTGCGCGCGCATCGGACAACGACACATCACTCCGAGGAAGACCATGGAACATTTCACCGCAGCGCAGTTGCTCGTGTCGCTCGTGCTCGTCGCGATCGTCGTTTATCCGTACGTCCGCATCGTTCGGCGTACCGGACATTCCGGCTGGTGGATCCTGACGATGTTCGTCCCGGTACTGAACTTCATCATGCTGTGGGTGTTTGCGTTCGCGCGCTGGCCCGCGCTCGACGATCGGCAGCGCTGAAGATCGGCCGCGCGAACGCGCCGGGCTTGTCCACAGATTTTGTTGGCAAGCATGTGGATAGCCTGCGCATACCGCGGCCAAGCGCTTGATCCGTAAGGCTTTGTCGACGACGCTTCGGATCGTGCACGCGCGCGTGCCGCGCGTGCACGCCTCGCTTGTCCACAATTTTTGTTGGCAACGGTGTGGATATCCTGAGCATGCGCGATCTAAGTCGTTGATCGCACGACGTTTCGACATGCCGATCACGACAGCGGCACGGCATGCATCCATCGCTTCAGCCAACCGTCGACGAACACGCGCCGCATCGCACGCTCAAGCGAACGTCGCGACCGCGATGCGCGCGGCAGCTGCGATCACGTCCTCCTGCGCCTTCGCTTCGGGCTGCGCTTGCGTGTAGTACACGGCGAGCACGATCGGCGCGCGCGACGGCAGCCAGATCACACCCGCGTCGTTCGTCGTTCCGTAGTCGCCGGTGCCGGTCTTGTCGGCCACCTGCGAGCCGGGCGGCACGCCCGCGCGAATCCGCTTGTCGCCGACCTTGTTGCCGCGCAGCCATGCGACGAGTTGCGCACGCTGCGCGGGCGGCAACGCGTCACCGAGCACGAGCGCCCGCAGGCTTGCGGCCATCGCGGCGGGCGTCGTCGTGTCGCGCACGTCGCCGGGCAACGCGGTGTTCAGTTCGGTCTCCCAGCGATCGAGGCGGAACGCATCGTCGCCGATCGAGCGCGCGAACGCGGTCACCGCCGCCGGTCCACCAATGAGTTTCATCGCGAGGTTCGCGGCCGAGTTGTCGCTGTACTGGATCGCCGCTTCGCACAATTGCGCGACGGTCATTCCGGTGCCGACGTGCTTGCCCGATACCGGCGAATAGTTGACGAGATCGGCTTGCCCGTACATCACGCGCTGCTGCAACAACCCCGGCCGCTCGACGCTCTGCGCGAGCACCGCCGCGCTCAGCATCGCCTTGAACGTGCTGCAGAACGGGAAACGCTCGTCCGCGCGATGCAACGCGCGCCGGCCGCTCGCAGTGTCGATCGCGCATACGCCGAGGCGGCCGCCCGCCGCGCGCTCGAGCGCCGCAAACGACGTCGCGGACGCGACGTCCTGCGCCGGAGCCGGCGGTGACGCACACGCGGTGACGGTCAGAACGAGCGGCGCCGTAGCGGCGGCCCGCAACAGGGTTCGGCGTTGCGATGAGTAAGTCATGTCGTGTCTCTCGGGGGTGGAATGGATGCAAAACGGCCGGCCGGCGAGACAGCACTATCGTGACTTTACGATTGTCCGACAAGCAACGATAATTGAGCGCTGACAAAAGAAAATCTTATGAACAAGCTCCGCCCTCATCTTCCGCTGAATGCGTTGCGCGCGTTCGAATCCTCGGCACGCCACCTGAACTTCACGCGCGCCGGCCTGGAGCTGAGCGTCACGCAGGCGGCCGTCAGCCAGCAGGTGCGCGCGCTCGAGGAGCGCCTCGGCTGCACGCTGTTCACGCGCCTGCCGCGCGGTCTCGGGCTCACCGACGAAGGGCGCGCGCTGCTGCCGGTATTGAGCGATGCGTTCAGCCGGATCGAGACCGTGCTCAAGCAGTTCGAGGGCGGACGCTTCCGCGAGGTGCTGACGCTCGGCGCCGTGGGCACCTTTGCCATAGGTTGGCTAATGCCGCGACTGAAGCGCTTCGGCGACACGCATCCATTCGTGGAGCTGCGGCTGCGGACGAACAACAACGTCGTCGACCTCGCCGCCGAGGGGCTGGATTTCGCGATCCGCTTTGGCGAAGGGAACTGGCCGGCGACGCGCAACGAGCGCCTGCTCGACGCGCCGCTGTCCGTGTTGTGCGCGCCGGAAATCGCGCGGCGTCTCGCGCAACCGGCCGATCTCTCGAACGAGACGCTGCTGCGTTCGTACCGGGCCGACGAATGGCTCGCGTGGTTCGACGCCGCTCAACTGGAGCCGTGGACGGTCGCCGGGCCCGTGTTCGATTCGTCGCGGCTGATGGTCGAGGCCGCGATGCAGGGTGCGGGCGTCGCGCTCGCACCCGCGTGCATGTTCGCGCGCGAGGTGCAACTCGGCCAGCTTGCGCGGCCATTCGACATCGACGTGCACGGCGGCGCGTACTGGCTCACGTCGCTGAAATCGAAGCCGCTCACGCCCGCGATGACACTCTTTCGCGACTGGATCGCCGCGGAAGCGGCCGCGACGACACCCGCCGAATGACTGATCGCGCTTGTCCACAGATTGTGTTGGCAACGATGTGGATATCCTGGGTACCCACCATCTAACCCCTTGATCGAGCACGAATTATCGTGCCGGTGCACGCAGCGGGCAGCCGGTGGGCGCGCGGCCGGCCCAGCCGCTCCCGCGCGCCGGATACTCAACCGTCGAGAAGGAATCCCGTCAGACTTATCCACAGATTTTGTTGGCAAGCCTGTGGATATTCCTTCAATGTGACACGTAACATCCTGATACAAAAGGGGATTCAGTAGATCCGCGCGGGCAGGTCAACGATGCGGCACCGATTGACGGCATTGCCGCCCGGCGCGCCATGCCGCAGCGTGGCGAGCCGGTTCTCCACAGATTGTGTTGGCAAGCGTGTGGATATCCTGCGCACCACGCTGCCAAGTGGTTGATCGCACGGGCTTTTCCGCGCACCGCGCAGAATCGGGCAGCGCCGGCGCACGCGAGGCGGCCGCGCCGGCAAAGCGGCTGCGTCAATGGCGGTCGAGGCCGCCGCGCAGTTCGCTCGCCTTGTCGCGAAGCGCCTCGTAGCCCGAGCGTGCATGTTCGGGCAGATCGGGATCGCCGATCAGCGCGCCGAGTGTTTCGATCAGGCTGAACAGGATGCCCTTCGCCGCGCCAACCGCGATGCTCTGCGATTCGATCGACTTGTGCAGGTGGTCGACCGCCGCTTCGAGATTCTCGAGCTTGTGCTCGCCGTCGTCGGGCCGGTTGTCGGTCGTCATCGTAGGTGCCTCCGCCATCGTTCGAGGGGTCATGTCACGATTCTATGCCGCCGTGCGCGGACGTGGCGCGACATCGCGCAACCTCCGCGCGCGCCGCATGCCGAATGCGTCACAACACGGCGACGACCTTCACGCGCCCCGGCTGCTCCGCCGCCGCGATGACCTGGCCGTCGACGCGCCGGAACGTCAGCGTGACGGTATCGTCGCCCACCCGCAGTTCCTCGACCCGAAGCCAGTCGACGCCCTCCGGGAGTGTCGGGCGCTCGACGCGCACTTCGTGGTACGCCGCATCGATGCTCACGCCGAGACATGCCTGCAGCATCATGAACGGCGCACCGGCCGCCCACGCCTGCGGCAGGCACGCGACCGGATAAGCGGTCGGCGGTTCGCCGCGCCGGCGCGGGAATCCGCAGAACAGCTCCGGCAGCCGCATTTCGAAGCTGACCGCGGCCTCGAACAACGCGCTCAGCAGATTCACCGCGGCCGTCTTGTCGCCGTAGCGCGCGAGCCCGCGCGCGATCAGCGCGTTGTCGTGCGGCCACACCGAGCCATTGTGATACGCCATCGGGTTGAAGCGCGGCTGCCCGGCCGCGAGCGTGCGCACGCCCCAGCCGGTCTGGAACAGCGTCGAGCCGAGCACCCCGGCGACGGCCGCGCCGCGCTGCGCGTCGGGCAGCCCGAATGCGAGCAGATGGCCCGCATTCGATGCCAGCACGCGGCACAGATCGCCGTGCCCGTCGAGCGCGATCCCGTAGAACTGCCCGTCGGGCATCCAGAACAGCGCTTCGACCTGGTCGCGCAGCGTCCTCGCGCGCAGCGCATAGCGCGCCGCATCGGCCGGGTGGCCGCGCCGTTGCGAGCACGTCGCCATCGCCTCGAACGCCGCGCACGCGTACGCTTGCACTTCGACGAGCGCGATCGGCCCGTCGGGGAACGTGCCGTCCGCGTGGAACACCGAATCGTGGCTGTCCTTCCAGCCCTGGTTCGCGAGGCCGCGCTCCGACGTCCGCTGGTAATCGAGCAGCCCGTACGGGTTGCGGTCGCACTTGCCGATCACCCATTGCGCGGCCCGCTCGAGCGCGGGCCACAGCTCGTCGATCAGCGCATCGTCGCCGGTATGTTCGACGTATGCGCCGGCCAGCACGATGAACAGCGGCGTCGTGTCGACGCCGCCGTAATACAGCGCAAACGGCACCTCGCCGGTCGCAGCCATCTCGCTGCGGCGGAATTCGTGCATGATTTTGCCGGGCTCCGCATCGCGGAACGCGGACGTCTCGCGCGCCTGGTGCGCCGCGAGAAAACGCAGCACGCCGCGCGCGAGCGACGGTTGCAGCCACAGCATCTGCAGCGACGTGATGATCGCGTCGCGGCCGAACGGCGTCGAAAACCACGGAATGCCCGCGTACGGATACGGGCCGGTTTCGAGCTGCGTCGTGAGCAGGCCGAGATCCGCGAGCGACCGGTCGAGCCACGCGTCGAACAGCGGATTGCCGGTCTTCACGCGCGCCATCGACTCGCGCCGCGAACGCATTTCGCGATGCACGCCGACGAGCGCGGTGCGCAGTGCGACACGGCCGCATCCCGGCCGTTCGCCGTCGTGCGCGGCACCGAGCGTCGCATCGACGGTCAGGTAGATCGACACGCACGCCTGCGCAGCGATCGTCAGCGTGTAGTCGGCCCGATCGACGGACAGCGCGTCGGGCGCCGGCGAGAAGTGCACGGTCACGTTGCGCTCGACCTTGTCGAGGCCGTCGTAGCGCAGCCGCACCGCGCCTGCGTCGACGCGCGGCGCAACGACCGTGCCGCGCTTGGGCCGCTGCGTGCCGCGCACTTCGAACATGTCCTTGAAATCCGCCGCGAAGGAAAGCGACAGCGGCACTTCGGCCTCGCTCGCGCCGTAGTTCGTCAGCGTCAGCGCTTCGTACAGCACGTCGCCCGCGAGCACGCGCGTCCGTTCGATGTGGATCACGCCCTCGGGCGTCTCGTGGCCGCCGAGCGGCGGCAGCGGGCGGTTCGTCAGGTGCGCGGTAAACGAAGCGTTGTCGGCGCTCGTCGCGCCGGACAGCAGCGACGGCGCGCGGCCGCCGAACGTCAGGCGCCAGGTCGACAGCACGCGCATGTCGTCGACGAACAGGCCGTCGTCATGGCCGCCGATGTCGCCGAGCGCGTCGCTGACCACGAACGCGTCGCCGGACTTCAGCACGTACTGATTGTTGCGCGCAAGCGCCTGCGGATCGGCTTCGGGCGCGATGAATGCGGGACCCGACGCTTGAGCGGGAGGGACAGGCGCGACTTGCGGCGCCTGCGTCGTGGTGGCTTCGGCGTGATTCGGCATCGATCCTCCTGTGTCGACGCGCGACGCGCGGCGCGCGTCGCGTGTTTCGCACAGGATAGGCCAGAACGGGAAGCGTGCGCAGCGACGAAACGCTGCCCCGCGACGGCAGGCGTCGCGGGGCAGCGCTTGCGCGCCGGTCATGCGCCGGTCAGAACTTCCACAGGATGTTGCCCAGCACCGCGTTGTCGCGCACGCCGCTGCCGTACTGGCCGCTGAACGTGACGCCGAGCGTCAGGCGTTTCGTGACGTTCGCGTCGATGCCGGCCTCGAGCACCGCGCTGTCGCGAGCAATCGGCACGCCCGACACCTGGAACGACGTGCCGCCGTTTGCGAACGTGAATGCCGACGACGGCCGCACGTTGCCGAACGCATGCCGCCAGCCGACCGTCCCGCGCGCGGTGAACGTGCCGCTCGCGATCGCGCCGAGCTGCGATGCGGCGCGCAGCCCGAGCGTCGAGAAGCCGACGTGCGTGGTCTGGCCGCCGGCTCGCAGCGCGGCCGCGCCGCCGGTTTCCGTATAGCCGTCGGTATGCAGGTTCACATAGGCGAGACCGGCGAATGGTTCGAGCGCGACCGGACCGACCGGCGCCGCGTAGCCGACTTCGCCGAACACCTGCGCCGAATGCGCGTTGTAGCCGGCCGAATCGTGATCGGAGAAGCCGGCGAAGCCCGGATTGCGGTCGCTGTTGATCCGGTACCACGTGTACGACGCGCCGCCGCGCACGCCGAGCGCACCGTACTGCGCGCCGCCGTACAGCGACAGGTAATAGCTGTTGACCGCCGCCGACGCGCTCTGGTCGTTGTCGAGCGAGCTGTGCGTGACACCCGCCGCAAGGCCGCCGCGCCAGTTGTCGTTGAACGCCATGTCGGCGCCGGCGATGAAGCCCGTCATGCTGCGGTTGATCGTCGATGCGTTGTCGTCGCCCGCAAGCCGGCTGCGGCCGCCGAACGCCTGGCCCCACACCACCGGCTGGTAAGGCGTGCCGCCGTAACAGCCTTCTCGCGAACCGAGGCGGCGCTCCGGCGGCAGCGCCCGATCGGTCGCGCCGGCCGTGTTGTCGCCGCACAGCGCGGCGCCGCCCGACGACAGCGCGGCAAGCGGCCCCGATCCGGGCGCGAGGCCCTGGCGCACGCGGTCGGTCACCGCATCGCGCACGTAGCGGCTGTCGAGCAGCAGCATGCTCTTCAGGCTCGCGTGCAGCTCTCCGTCCAGCAGCCCGTAAGCGCGGCGCGCGGTGGCCGCATCGGTCGTCAGCACCGTGTCATACAGCGGATTGCCCGCGCCGAGCGCACCGATCGCGGTTGCGACCGCGCGCTGGTTCGGCGTCGTCGCGACATCGGGCAGCGCCGTCCCGTTCGCAACCAGTTGCAGATACACGTGGTTCGGATCGTAGCTGAGCGTCGGCATCAGGAACGCGTAGTTCGACGTCACCTGGCTGAACGTGCCCTGCACGCCGGCCGATGCGCTGAGGATCGTGTACGTCGTGGTCGGCTGGTAGCTGGCCTGGTTCGCGATCACCTGCACGGCGCCGCCGTTCAGCGTGGCCGTGCCGCCGGCCGCGATACTGCCGCTTTGCTGCGGCGTGACCGCGACCTGCAGCGTCGAACCCGGCTGGAACGTGACGTTGCCGGCCACGTTCAACGCCGCGCCCGGCTGCGACGCGGCGGCGAATGCGCCGCCCTGGACCACGACGCCGCCGACCGTGCCCGTACCCGTCAGCGTCGCGCCGTTCTGCACGGTCACGGCCGACTGGCCAAGCGAGCCGTCGACCGCGAGCGTGCCCGCGGCGACGCTGGTCGGGCCGCTCAGCGTATTGACGCCTGTCACCGTCAGCTGCCCGCTGCCGGCCTGGGTCAGCGAGCCGGTACCCGACAGCAAGTTTGCGAGCGTCACGTTGCTCGACTGGTTGAAGATCAGCGCGCCGTTGTCGACGATGTTGCCGACGACGCTGCCCGACGTGCCGCCGTTGCCGAGCTGCAGCGTGCCGCCCGACGCGATCGTGGTGCCGCCGGTGTACGTGTTGCTGCCGGTCAGCGTCTGTGTGCCGGTGCCGGCGACGGTCAGGCCGCCGGTGCCGCCGATGACGCCGCCAAACATACCGCTGGCGGTTCCGCCCAATGTCAGCGCGTTGGCGCCGAGATTCACGTTGCTGCCGGCCACGCCCGACAGCGCGCCGAGCGTCTGCGCGCCCGACGCGCCGCTCAGGTCGAGCGTCGAGCCGGTGCCGGCGAGATTCACCGTGCCGGTCGACGAGAGACTGCCGCCGGCGCCCAGCGCAAGCGTGCCGGCGTTGATCGTCGTGCCGCCGGAATAGGTGTTCGCGCCCGTCAGCGTCGTAGTCGCCGCGCCGTCCTTCACGAGCGCGCCCGCGCCGGAAATCGCGCCGCCGAGCCCGAGCGCATTGCTGCCGCCGAGCGTGAGCGTCGCGCCCGTGCCGAGATCGATCGCATTGCCGACCGATAACGCCGCATTCGTATCGAGTGTGGCCGCGCCGCCGACGGTCAGCGCGCCGGTGCCCAAAGCCGCCGCGTTGCCCAGCACCACCGCACCGCCGTTCAGCGTCGTGCCGCCCGAGTAGGTGTTCGCACCGTTGAGCGTCTGCGTACCGGCGCCCGCCAGCGTCACGCTGCCGGTGCCGCCGATGACGCCGTCGAACGTGCCGTTGGCGGCTCCGCCCAATGTCAGCGCGTTGGCGCCGAGATTCACGTTGCTGCCGGCCACGCCCGACAGCGCGCCGAACGTCTGCGCGCCCGACGCGCCGCTCAGGTCGAGTGTCGCACCGGCATTCGCGAGATTCATCGCGCCGGTCCCGGCGAGGCTGCCGCCCGCGCCGATCGCCAGCGTGCCCGCGTTGATCGTCGTGCCGCCGGTGTACGTGTTCGCGCCCGTCAGCGTCGTGGTCCCCGTGCCGTTCTTCACCAGCGCACCCGCACCGGAAATCGCGCCGCCGAGCCCGAGCGTATTGCTGCCGCCGAGCGTGAGCGTCGCGCCCGTGCCGACATCGATCGCATTGCCGACCGACAGCGCAGCATTGGTATCGAGTGTGGCCGCGCCGCCGACGGTCACCGCGCCGGTGCCCAAAGCCGCCGCGTTGCCCAGCACCAACGTGCCACTGTTGAGGTTCGTGCCGCCCGAATACGTGCTCGCGCCGTTCAGCGTCTGCGTACCGGTGCCGGCGAGCGTCAGACTGCCGGTGCCGCCAATCGCGCCGCTGAACGTGCCGCTGCCTGCCCCGCCGAGCGTCAGCGCATTGGCGCCAAGGTTCACGTTCGTGCCGCTCGCGCCGTTCAGCGCGCCGATCGACTGCGCCCCCGTCGCGCCGCTCACGTCGAGCGTCGCACCGGCATTCGCGAGATTCATCGTGCCGGTTGCGGCGAGGCTGCCGCCCGCCCCGATCGCCAGCGTGCCCGCGTTGATCGTCGTGCCGCCGGTGTACGTGTTCGCGCCCGTCAGCGTCGTGGTCGCCGCGCCGTCCTTCACCAGCGAGCCCGCGCCCGAGATCGCGCCGCCGAGCCCGAGCCCGTTGCTGCCGCCAAGCGTGAGCGCCGTCCCCGCGCCGACATCGATCGCGTTGCCGATCGCCAGGTTCGTATTCGCGTCGAGCGTCGCCGCGCCCGCGACGGTCAGTGCGCCCGCGCCGAGCGCTGCGGCATTGCCGAGCACGAGGCTGCCCGCGTTCAGCGTCGTGCCGCCCGCGAAATTGTTTGCACCGCTCAACGTCAGGGCCGCCGCGCCGTCCTTCACGAGCCCGCCGCCGCCGGAGACCGTGCCGCCCAGCCCGAGATCCGTACTGCCGCCTATCGTGAGCGTCGTGCCGGTCGCGATGTTGACGGCGTTCGCGAGCGATACGTTCGCGCTGGCGTCGAGCGTGGACGACCCGTTCACATTGACGGCGCCCAGGCCCAGCGACCCGTTGCTGCCGACGACGAGATTGCCGCCGCTAAGGTTCGTCCCGCCCGTATAGATGTTGTTGCCGGTCAGCGACTGCGTGCCGGTGCCCGTCAGCGTCACGCTGCCCGAGCCGCCGATCGTGCCGGCGTAGGTGGCATTGACGGTGCCGCCGAGCGTCAGCGAATTCGCGCCCAGGTTCACGTTCGTGCCGGCCGCGCCGGTCAGCGCGCCGATCGTGCGCGTTCCGGCGGCGCCGCTCAGGTCGAACGTCGCACCCGCGCCGGTCAGGTTGACCGTGCCGCTCGCAGACAGGCTCCCCGCGCCGCTCAGCGCGAGCGTGCCGCTGTTGATCGTCGTGTCGCCCGTGTACGTGTTCACGCCGTTCAGCGTCGTGGTCGCCACGCCGTTCTTCACGAGACCGCCGGCGCCGTTGATCGCGCCGGTCAGCTCGAGATTGTTGCTGCCGCCGATGGTCAGCGTCGTGCCGGTGGCGAGATTGACGGTATTGCCGAGCACCACGTTCGCACTCGTGTCGAGCGACGCCGCCGCATTGACGTTCAGCGCGCCCAGCCCCAGCGCCGTATTGTTGCCGACCACGAGCCCGCCGCCGTTCAGGTTCGTGCCGCCCGTGTAGCTGTTCGCGCCCGACAGCGTCAGCGTGCCGCCGTCGTTCTTCGTCAGCGTGCCGCCGCCGGACACCGTGCCCGACAGCGTGAGCCCGGTTGCGCCCTGCACCGCCAGTCCGCCCGCACCGAGCGTCACATTGCCGGAAACGTCGAGGCCGGCCGTGCCCGCCTGCAGCGCGCCGCCGTTGCCGGTAATGGTGCCCGTGCCGAGCGACGCGTTGTCGTTGATGATCGCGACGCCGCCCGACAGCGTCGCGTCCTGCGCGGTCGATGCACCGTTGATCGTCCAGGTGCCGCTCGCGACGTCGAGATGATTGAAGTTGATGTAGTTGTTGACCGCGATCGTCCCGTTCGCCGAGGCGCCCTGCTGCAGGTTGAGCGTGTTGTCGCCGCCTGCGCCGCCGTCGACGACGCCGGTGGCCGCAACGCCCAGCGTAAGCGGACCGACGGTGATGTTGAACGCGCCGCCGATACCGCCCGCCGCGTTGACCGACGAGCCCGTCACCGCGTTGAACGTGTTGTTGCTGTTCGCGCCCATCGACACGCCGCCGTTGATCGTGCCGGAGTTGGTGAACGTGTTGCCTTGCCCGAACGTACCGTTCGCGCCGAGCGACACGCGGCCTGTGATCGTGCCGCTGTTCGTCATGTTGACCTGGCCGCCACCGTACGCGGCAACCACGGGCGCGTCGGCGCCGACGAGCGCCGCGCCGGACAGCGCAGTCGAGCCGATCGTCCCGGTGTTGGTGATGGTGGAGACGCCGCCCGTACCGTTCTCGACCGACAACGCCATGCCGGTCAAGCCACTGATCGCCACGCCGGTCGTGCCGTTGATCGTGCCGTTGTTGGTGACGGTCGTGGTGCTCGCCGACCCATTGCCGACCACCGCGCCGCTTGAAAGTATGCCGAGCCCCGAGCCCAGCAAGGACGGGTCGATCGTGCCGTTGTTGGTCAGCGTGTTGTTGCTGCCGGGCAGCGACAGCGCCGTGCCGCCGATGCCCAGCAGCACGCCGATGGCCGCGCCCGGATTGACGGTGACGTTCAGGTTGTTGGCGCCGTTCGCGTAGCTGGGCGCCAGCGGATTCGCGACGCCCGAGCAGGTCACCGTGGTGCCTGCCGTGCTGCAGCTCGCGTACGCGGGAACGATGCCCGCGCCGGACAATGCCAGAAAAATGCCGGTCGGCAACAGGAATTTCGGAAACGGCTCTCCGCTCTTCTTCGAATTCGGCTGCGTAATGTTCATGCTTCCCCTCTCCATCGGCATGGCCGCTGAATCGGACCGGCGACAGCAGAAAATCGCGGGCAAAAATATGCCTTCCGGCGGTCGCGGCACGACGTCGGTTTATTTGTGGATGAACTGCGATTAGTCGATTCTCGTTTGCGAACGCAAAACTAGCCGAATGACATGATGGCGGCCCCCTTGTTTTTCTGCAGTGATTTTCTGGTTGGTTTGAAATATCGTGCTGCTTTTTTGTCAGACAAGGCTATATCAAAAGGGCGCCGTTTTCCAGCCGATGTGTGGTTATTTGATCAACGTTAATCGAATGCGCATTTTTTACTCGCGCACGCCTGCCCGACGGACGTGCACACCCGCATTCCGAGCGCCCCCTGCAGAAGCGGACTCAATCCATGGTTACGGTCCGATCGCAAAACACGGCGCCCGATGCCGATCGGGCGGCCGAATTTATTGCGTCGCAATATGGGAAGCGAAAGTAATTGCAGGTCCGGACAATGCAGAACCACTCCGCCGGATCCGATTTTAAAATCGGAATATTTAACAGTTCACCGGATATTTTCGAATCGCGAAAATCCGAAACCGCGTCCACCCTGGCAATACAGGTTGCAACGCAGTTCCGTTGCGAGCCGGCACGTCGCGTGATGAAAACACGCTGACTGGATAGCGCAGCGGGATGTCGCGAGCGGCGCAGCGCATCGACGCGTCCGCCGGCACGGTCGCGCGGCGCGAGCAGTGATCGCGGAACGGGAGGCCGCGTGAGTACGCAGCAAGGATATTCGCCGGTTCGAGACCGGCGCGCTTGAGCGCGCAGCGGGCCCAAGCGAAGACTTTCAACGCATGGAGCCGGGCATGCCCGGCCGGGGCCTCAATCCGCCGGACACATCGCGAGCCGCCCCATCGCCTCGCCGGCGCCGCGCACCGCGCAGGTGGCCGGCTCGTCCGCGACGCGCGCGCTCAGCCCGGTTTCGTCGCGCAGCAGCCGCGGGAGGTCGGCGAGCAGCGCGCCGCCGCCCGTCAGCACCACGCCGCGATGGGCAATGTCGGTCACGAGCTCGGCCGGCGCGTTTTCCAGCACGGACTTCACCGCGCCGATCACCTGCTTGAGCGGTGCGGCCAGCGCGTCCGCCACGTCGTGGTTCGACAGTTCGATCGAGCGCGGCAGCCCATCCTCGACGCCGCGTCCGATCGCGCGCGTCGATGTCCGGGGCACGGCGCGGGTGGCCGAGCCGATCGTCTTCTTCACGCGCTCGGCCGTCTGCTCGCCGAGCAGGACCCCGTACAGATTGCGCACATGGTTGACGATCGCCGCATCGAACTGGTTGCCGCCGACGCGAATCGCCTCCCGGTAGACGATGCCGCCAAGCGCGATCACCGCGACTTCGGTCGTCCCCCCGCCGATATCGATCACCATCGAGCCGACCGGCTCGGTCACAGGCAAGCCGGCGCCGAGCCCGGCGGCCAGCGCCTCCTCGATCAGTTCGACCTCCGATACGCCTGCCGCGAACGCGGCGTCGCGGAGTGCGCGGCGCTCGACCGGCGTCGCATCCGACGGCACGCACAGCGTGACCTCGACGCGGCGGCCGAAGCGCGAGCGCGTCCGCGACATGTCGATGAAGCGGCGAATCATCTGCTCGGCGGCGTGCGCATCGGCAATCACGCCGTGCCGCATCGGCCGCACGGACTCCAGATGCCCCGGTTCGCGCCCGAGCAGTGCCTTCGCGAGTTCGCCGACCGCCTCGAGGATGGGCCGCGCGTCGGACGCGCCGCCCTTGCGAAAGCAGACGACCGACGGCTCGTTCAGCACCACGCCGCGCTCGTGCGTGTAAATCCGCGTACTCGCCGTTCCAGGGTCGATCGCAACGGGTTGCGCAAACAACTTTCCGAACAGCGGTGTCGACATATCAAGCCTTCTTTTGACAAACAAGCCGAAACGGCCGGGCCGCATCCCCCGGGACGCGCCCTCGCCGCCCCATCACGGGCTTAGCGGCAAATCGTTCCGATACTTTAGGCAATTCTGATGATTTTTTCGCGACGAAATTGCCGAAAACCCGTTTTCGCCGCCACGCGCCTACGCGTCGGCCGCTCGCGTTGCGCTTGTAAAACACGGTAATCTCTCGGTCTTGCCTGCTCCCGGCAGGCGTCCGATGCCCGATCACGCCAGGTATTCCACCATGACAGCGCCCGCTTTTCTCTGCTGGCCCGCGGTGCGCCAGCTCGGCGCAACGCTCATTGCGCTCTGGTGCTGCACCGTCGCCGCGCAGCCGTTGCCGGCCACCGACACCGCCACCCGCTCCGCCACGACGGCCGCTGCCGCCACTGATGCCGCGACGACTCGCGGGGCCTCCGCCGCGGCCGCCGTACCGACGTGCATCGCCGACGGGGGCCCTGCGGGGCGACCGTCGGTCGGCCTCGTGCTGTCCGGCGGCGGTGCGCGCGGATACGCGCATCTCGGCGTGCTGAAGGTGCTCGAGGCGAACCGCATTCCGATCGACTGCATCGCCGGCACGAGCATGGGCGCCGTGGTCGGCGGCCTGTATGCGAGCGGGATGGCCGCCGACGAGATGCAGAAACGGCTGTCCGAAGTGAACCTCGCCGACATCGCATTCGACGTGACCGACCGCGCGGACCTGCCGCAAAGCAGCCGCGAGGACGAACGCTCTTACATCGGCGGCCTGACGCTCGGTTTCGGCAAGAAAGGCGTGAAGGCGCCGGTCGGCCTCGTGCAGGGCAACCGGCTGCAGGCGCTGCTCGCGGACTGGACGGCCGCCGTGCCGACCAACCAGCCGTTCGACCAGTTGCCGATTCCGTATCGCGCGGTCGCGACCGACCTGCAGACCGGGCAGATGGTCGTGCTGGACCACGGCTCGCTGCCGCTCGCCATCCGCGCGAGCATGGCGATGCCCGGCCTGTTCGCGCCGGCGGAGATCAACGGCCGCGCGCTCGTCGACGGCGGGCTCGTCAGCAACCTGCCCGTCGATACCGCGCGGCAGATGGGCGCGAAAGTCGTGATCGCCGTCGACATCGGCTCGCAGTTGCGCCCGCTCGACGCGCTCGCGTCGCCCGCCGACGTGATGCAGCAGATGGTCGGCATCCTGATCCGCCAGAACGTGACGGCGCAGCGCAAGCAGCTCGCCGCGCAGGACGTGCTGCTCACGCCCGACCTCGGCTCGCTCGCGTTCACCGACTTCCAGAACGCGAAGCAGGCGATCGCCGCCGGCGCTGCGGCCGCGACCGCAGCGCTGCCGCGCCTGCGGCACCTCGCACTGACGCCCGAACAGTACGCGGCGTACCGGTCCGCGCATGCGCAGCCGCTGCCGCCGCCGATCCGCATCACGCGGATCGAAATCAAGACGACGGGCGGTGTGCCGAAGCGTGTCGTCAGCAATGCGCTGCACGTGAAGCCGGGCGACATCTACGATCCCGCGACCGTCAGTCAGGATCTGCTCGCGCTGACGACCGGCGGCAACTTCGAGAGCGTGACGCAGCAGATCGTGAGCCGCGGCGACGACAAAGTGCTGGAGATCGACGCGCGGGAAAAGTACTGGGGGCCGAATTTCCTGCTGTTCGGCGTCGGGATGTCGAGCAGTTCGACCGACGAAGGCGGCTTCCGCCTGCACGTGGGCTACCGGCGGCCGTGGCTCACCGAGTCGGGGCTGGAGTTCCGCGCGGATACGACGATCGGCAGCGATCTGCAGTCGGCCCGCGTCGAATTGCGCCAGCCGTTCGCGTCCGCATACGGTTTCTACATCGCGCCGTACGCCGAGTACCAGCGCCGCTACGCGAATCTGTACGACAACAGCGGCGACGTGAAGCTGAACCAGTACCTGATGCAGACGGCGCGCGCCGGGCTCGACTTCGGCTTGCCGATCGGACGCCTCGGCGACTTCCGGGTCGGCATCGGCTATGCGACCGGGCACGGCTCGCCGAACTACAACCTGCCGTTCCCGACCGACGACGGCAGCGGCTCGACGCTGCTGTGGCCGAGCTTCTCGTCGCAGGCGCTGACCGCGCGCGCGCGGCTCGTCATCGACCAGCTCGACGATCCGACGTTCCCGCGCCGCGGCTATTACACCGAGTTCCGCGTCGAACGCTCGCTGCTGTCGCACAACAGCCAGTCGGCGCAGCAATTCGACGACGCGATCTCGAATACGCCGTTTACCGACATCTACGGCAAGGCGATGATCGCGCAGCGGTTCGGCCGGCACAGCATTAGCGCGACGATCGAAGGCGGCAAGAGCATCGGCGGCACCAACCTGATCAACGCGTTCAACTTCACGCTCGGCGGCTTCCAGCATCTGGCCGCGTATGCGGCCGACCAGCTGAACGGCAACGAACTCGCGTACGGCAACGTGACGTACATGAACCAGTTGATGACGTTCAACGCGTCGCCGGTCAAGGCGCTGTCCATCGGCGCCAGCGCGGAACTCGGCAACGTGTGGTCGAGCGGCGAGAAGGTCGGCGGCGGCACGCTCAAGCAGAGCTATACGTTCTTCACGAGCCTGTCGACCGCATTCGGGCCGGTGTACATGGGTGTCGCGCTCGCACCGGGCGGGCGGCGCAACATCTACCTGCAGCTCGGCCGTACGTACTGACGGCGTTCAGATCGGCCAGCTGATCTCGAAGCGCGCGCCGCCGAGCTCGACCGGATCGACGACCGCGATCCGGCCGTTGTGCGCGTGCAGCACCTGCCGCGTGATCGCGAGGCCGAGCCCGTAGCCGCCGGTGCGGCGATCGAGCCGCACGAACGCATCGAAGATCCGTTCGCGTTCGCTCTCCGGCACGCCGGGGCCGTCGTCCTCGACGGAGATCGCGATGTTGCCGTGCTGGACCGCGATCCCGACGACGATCCGCGACGCCGCGTATTTGCTCGCGTTGCGCAACAGGTTGCGCATTGCGTACGACATCAGCCGCCGATCCATCTTCACGCGCAAGTCCGACTCGATCGCGATGCGCGACTCGATCGCGCGTTCCGGATACAGCAGTTGGGCGTCGCTGATCTGGTGCTCGAACCACGCGACGGGCGCGGTCAGCTCCAGGTTCGACTGCAGCGAGCTGTATTCGAGCCGCGCATACGTGAGGCTCATGTCGATCAGCTCCTCGAGCTCGGTCACGTCCTGCGCGATGCTTTCGAGCGCGCCGTGATATTCGGCCGAGGAACCCGGCTCGCGCAACATCTCGAGAGCGAAGCGCACGCGCGCGAGCGGCGTACGCAACTCGTGCGAGATTCCGTTCGTCAGGTCGCGCTGCGCGGCGATCAGCCGCTCCATGCGCATCGCGAGCGCATTGAGCGTGCGCGCGAGCGGCCCGATGATCACGCTGTGCGACTCGCGCGCGCGCGTGTTGAAACGCCCGCCGGTGAAGTCGATCGCGCGCTCGCGCACCATTACGAGATCGGACCAGACCGGCCGCATCCACCGGTATGCCGCGAGCGCCGGTGCGGTGAACACGAACGCGAGCACAATCCAGATGTCGCCCGGCAGCGCATCGAATGCATGCCACACGACTTCCGGCGACAACACGACGCACAGCGCGAGCGCCGGCACGAGCGCGGTCAGCAGCACGAGGCCGAGCAGATGCAGATAGGTGCGCACGTACAGGCGCGACCAGCTTGGAATGCGGTCGGCGCGCGTGTCGGTCCACGCGCGGCGGAAATGCAGCCAGCGCCATCTGACGTAGCGCAGCGTCGACAGCGGCGGTGCATCGGGGTGCGAACGGGTGTGTCGGATCATCGCGGCTTCCGGCTATCGTGCAATGCGGGGCGGCCGCGGGCGGCGTCGCAGCGCCGGTGCGGCGTCATTCCCACGCATGCTTGCTGAATTGGTAACCCTTGCTCCGGATCGTCTTGATCCGCTGCGGGTTGCCCGCATCGTCGTGCAGCTTGCGGCGCAGCTTCGAGATGCGGCCGTCGATCGTCCGGTCGAGGCCGTCGAATTCGACGCCGCGCAACTGCAGCATCAGGTCGTCGCGGCTGACGACTTCACCGGCATGGCAAACGAGCACCCACAGCAGGTCGAACTCGGCCGAAGTCAGGTCGGGCGAGTCGCCGCCGGGCAGCACGACCGAGCGGTCGGTGCGGTCGATCGAGAACTGCCCGAACGTGTAGCGCTCCGGCTGCGGTGCGGCGCCTTCGGCCGAGCGTGCGGGCGCGCGGCGCAGTTGCGCCTTGATCCGCGCGAGCAGGATGCGCGGCTCGACCGGCTTGTGCACGTAGTCGTCCGCGCCGAATTCGAGGCCGAGCAGTTCGTCGAACGGCTCGTCGCGCGCCGTCACCATGATGATTACGCCGTCGTACTGCTTGCGCGCCTCGCGGCAGATCTCGAAGCCGTCCTTGCCCGGCAGGTTCACGTCGAGAATGACGAGATCCGGACGGGTGGACAGGATCGCCGGCACGGCGGCGTCGCCGTGCAGCACGGTGTCGACTTCATAGTCGTTCTTGCGCAGATAGCCGGCAATCAGCGTGGAAAGGCGGGTGTCGTCTTCGACGAGCAAGATGCGAAAAGACATGGGCAACGGTCGAAACATACGGGGAGACCGCGGCGGCGGCCGGCCCGCGCCGGCTGCCGGCCATCGGCCGAAACGTACCGCATGATACTGCGCCCGTCGCTCGCCTGTTTGCCTATCTCGAAAATAAGGGCGCGATTCGGGTTGCGCTTGACGAACCGGCGGCAAAACGGTTCCATACGGGCTCCCTGGAATCCGGGCGGCGCGCCCGCCCTGCATGACGTGATGAACTATCAGCCGATCCTCGAGCGGATCCACACCGAACTTGCCCCCTGGATTGGCCAGGGGCGCGTCGCCGACTACATCCCCGAACTCGCGAAAGTGCCCGCCGACAAGTTCGGCATGGCCGTCGTGACGCTCGACGGAAACGTTTACACCGTCGGCGACGCGCGCGAGCGGTTCTCGATCCAGAGCATCTCGAAGCTGTTCGCGTGCACCCTCGCGTTCCAGCTGCTCGGCGATGCGCTGTGGGAGCGGGTCGGCCGCGAGCCGTCCGGCACCGCGTTCAACTCGCTCGTTCAGCTCGAAAGCGAGCGCGGCAAGCCGCGCAACCCGTTCATCAACGCCGGCGCGCTCGTCGTCACCGACGTGCTGTGCCGCCGCTTCGTGAAGGCCGAGACCGCGCTCGTCGAGTTCGTGCGGCGGCTGATCGGCTCGAACGACGTCGACTACGATTCGCGCGTCGCGCTGTCGGAGCTTCAGCACGCGGAGCGTAACCGCGCGATGGCGCATTTCATGGCGAGCTTCGGCAACATGCAGATGCCGCCCGACACGGTGGTTGACGCGTATTGCCGCCAGTGCGCGATCGAGATGAATTGCGTCGAGCTCGCGCAGGCCGCACTGTTCCTTGCGAACGGCGGCGTCGCGCCCGTCACCGGCGAGCGGATCGTCGACGGGAGTTCGGCGAAGCGGCTGTCGGCGCTGATGCTGACCTGCGGCACCTACGATGCGGCCGGGGACTTCGTCTATCGCGTCGGGCTGCCGGCCAAGAGCGGCGTCGGCGGCGGGATCGTCGCGGTGCTGCCGGGCGAGATGGCCGTGTGCGTGTGGGCGCCGGGGCTCGACGCCAACGGGAATTCGCTGGCGGGGACGTTGGCGCTGGAGTGGTTGACGACGTATTCCGGCCGGTCGATTTTTTGACGCGTCAAAGTCGGCCGCGCCTCGTCCGGCGCGACGGCGGCAGATTTATACGGGCGCGCACCGGTACGCTCGACGGGGGAATTCGGCGATCGGCAGCAATCGGCCCACAACGGTCCTTCGGTTCCGGGTGAACCCAAAGGCGACTTTCAAGCGACAAGGGCCGCTCCCGGCGGTGTTTGCCGGTGGGTCGGCTTCGCCGCCTTCAGACAGCTATTCTTCAGGCGGCCCGAAATCGTCAAGTTTCTGAACCTTTGTCCATGAGGCGTGCATAGCACCTCAGGGGAAACGGTCGCTTTTTGGCCGCGCTAGCACGCGTTGGTCACACTCTACGCACTGCTGTTCGGTGGAGAGGATCGTATGACCGGAGCGGGTCGAGCTGCGTCAGTTCTCCTTTCAAACTCATCGCTTGAAAGCGGTCACTTGAATTCCGCAGCCCGGAAGCGGCCACTTGGCAGTGCGTACTCTCGACCCGAAGCTGCCTTCCCGGTCCCTCGGTCGAACATCGGTTCACCGGTCAACGTTGGACCTTCATTTCTTCTCCAGGTGCGTCGCGCACACGATTCGCATCGGTCTTGAGCGCGCCGGCGTCTGCGGCGAACCCTTTGCCTTCAACGAATCCTTTGCTCATGCAGCGGCGTAAAACGGATTCGAAGACGTGCCGCAAAGCCTCTCTGTCCCGGAGGCATCCCTGGGGGTTTGTGGGGACCGTCAAACCAGTCGGCACTGAGTCTGCACGTCCGAGTCGACAGAACCAGCGATATTCGAAGTCGAGATGAACCTGTTCGCAAAGACGACGCTCCGAACGGGTAACCATGGCTGCGTGACGTCAGCTTTCGAACGGCGCTCCAAGGAGCAGATCGCAAACGTCCGGAATCTCGATTGCCGGCGCAAGGCGACGTCCAATGTCGGCGAGGCCCGTTCCGATGGCGGTATGCGGTTTCTGTCTCGCGACCTCGGCGAGCGCCTGGGTGAATGCCTTTTTGAAGCCAAGCCGCGGATAAAGCGCGAGCGTGTCGTCGATCAGTTGCGGAGAGATCTCGTTCATTCTGAGCCCCATCACATCTACGTGAGCACCAAAATGAACGAGCGCGACTTCCGGCTCCCTGCGATCGGCGATATCAGCAGCCGAGTGCAGCGCAATCGCGTCCCATACAAGATCCACTTTCGTCTTCGGATAGCCGTGCGCCTGCAGAAACCTGCTTGCAGCGTCCGCGCCATCGACCTCGAAGCGTTTATCCGCGCCGTGGTCCTTCGACAACCCCAGATCGTGAAGGAGCGACGCGACATAAACCAGTTCGCGGTCGTATTTCATTTGCCGCCTTTTGCCGATGAACTCCGCGAACCACCATGTCCGGTGCACGTGATTCAAAAGCGGCTTCGCATGGGCTCGTTCGGCGAGCGCGGCTGCTTTGCGCGCAAGCTCCGAATCTGGCGCAGTCACGCCTGCGACGGTGATAGGCGGGTTCATAGACGCTCCTTTATTGCTCTATCCGGAAAAAATAGTGCAACGCGTCATTGTCGACAACGACAATCACCCCTCGTTTCGGGACGTTTCTTTATCGTCGGTCGCGAACGCTTCCGGCGCGATATGCATCATGCCTTCCGGCCAAAGCGGCGGCGATAGTCGTGCGGAGATATGCCATACACCTTCGAGAAGGCCCGGCGCATGCGTTCGTCATCGCCGAAACCCGTTCGCTGTGCGATGACCTGAATAGGCTCTTGCCCGGATTCAAGCAGACGTCTGGCTGCCTCTATGCGCAGCCGCTCGACGGCTTTCCCGGGGCTTTCCCCCGTTTCGCGAAGATAGACCCGCGCGAAGTTGCGTGGGCTCATCCGTGCCGCGTCGGCCAATGCGGCAATCGACAGGTCCGCGTGGAGATGGGCGCGCATCCAGTCATGCAGATCGTCGAACCGGCCGCGCGCGTCGCGCATCTGCTGACGCAGTTCGATGCTGAACTGGGATTGGCCACCGGGTCGCTTGAGAAAGAGAACCATGCCGCGGGCCACGTTGAGCGCTGTCAGATGGTCCAGATTGTCCTCGATCATGGCGAGCGCCATGTCGATTCCGGCGGAGACGCCGGCCGATGTCCAGATATGGTCGGACGTCACAAAAATCGCGTCGCCCTTGACGTTGACCGACGGATGCTGCTGCTCGAGCCGGCTGCAGGCAGCCCAGTGCGTGGTTGCATCGCGGTGATCGAGCACGCCGAGCTGCGCCAGGATGAATGCGCCGGTGCAAATCGAGCCAAGCCGACGCGGCCGGTCGAGATAGTTCACGAGCCTCGCGCGCAGCGATGCAGTCGCAGCCGCTGGCATAAACAAGTCGGCGCCAGCGACCAACAACGTGTCCACGGAGTCCATCGCTGCGTCGTCGAGGCGCACTGTTTCCAGCTTCACGCGCGTGTCCGTGGGCACCGGGCCACCCGCCTCGGAAGTCAGAACGATCTCATACGCGGGACGACCGTCTTCAAGACAGGCGTCGCTAAAGGCCTGCAGCGGGCCTGATATGTCCAGGAGCTTGGCGCCCTCGTAGGCGACGATGACAATCTTGCGCGGCGCGGGCCCATCCGGACTGTCGGTTCTAGACATAGGCTGACGTATCGAAGTGCGGGCATTTGCGGGATGCCAAGCTCAGTCACGTCCGCCGGCACGCGCGTAACAGGACTGGCCCATGGCGACCAACCGTGGACGACAAGACAAGCTACAGGTATTGGGCACAGGCACGCAATGACAACCATACCTCTTTTTCTGCCAACACCGGGCTGCAGCACGCAGCGAGCGGGGACAGCGCGCGTCCTGCTTCGACGTCGCGGTGCACGAAAAGCGGCGCGCTGCTCAGCGCAAGGACGAGCGTGCCGGCAGAAAGCGAGGCGTGAATGTCAGTCGACAAATTGTCAGTTTTCCTATACTGATTCAGCCGTTCTCAATGGCAATATCGACAGGACATTATCGTGATATCGGATATCAAGGTACCGGACAGCAGCCTTGCTCGTGCGGTCGAAGCACTTGCACGCTCGGTTTCGAACGAGACGCTCTTCAACCACGTGATGCGGTGCTACTGGTTCGGGGAACTGTTCGCGCAACAGGAGGGAGCGAAGGTCGACAGCGAGTTGATGTTCATGTCAGCCGTGCTGCACGACCTTGGCCTTACCGACCACGCGGCGGGCCCGCATCGGTTCGAGATCGAAGGGGCAACGGCGGCGCGCACGTTCCTCGTCGAGCGGGGGCTATCGGAGGATCGGGCGCAGAAGGTTTGGGACAACATCGCGCTTCATACATGGGACATGAACCAGTTCAGGGGCGATACCAGCCGCCTGATGCAGCTGGGGCTCGCCTACGATGTCTCCGGCGTGGCTGGCGCGCACCTCGACCCAGCGGACGTTGCCGAAGTGCTGCGACGATACCCGCGGCGAAACTTCAAGCGCGCTTTCAACGAAATGCTCAACCACGAGGTCGATTGCAAACAGCCGTACCCGCACTGGTTCCACATCTGTTCGCGTGTTGCGCACAACCGGTCGCCGCTCACCATCGTAGACGCGCCGGTCGTGCTGGATTGGGCGCCGTTCGACGAATGAGCAACGGCTTCGTGCGACAGGCCACTGGCAGAAACCGAGGGCTCAATGTCATTTGTGACGCAGATCGGCAAACCTATACTCAACGTCACACGCAGCGCCACGTCGCTGCCTTTCCGGCTAGCCGGCGAACGTACAGAGCGGGGCAACGCAAATGAGCCAATACAGTCAATTCGAATTCAGGACACAACCATGGTTTGACCCGACATGGTTCGACCGGTCGAACTTTCAGGGATTCAGCCGTTTCATCCCGATGAAGACCATCGTGATCCACTGCTTTGACCCGAGAGCATCTGAAATCCCGCAGGCGGTCGCCGACTACTTCGGCGACGAAGTCTATCCAGGCGAAAACATTCTGGACGAGGCCGGCAACCGGATCGGCAACACGCGTACGTTGTTTGCCGTGTCGAACGCAGGAGGACGTGCCCTGTCGGCTCTGCAGTCGGTCGCGACGATGGACTATCTCTTCAAGGTGCAAAACGTCGCAGTGGTGCACCACTCGTTTTGCGGCGCAACGGCCTTCACGCCCGACGCGCTCGTTGAAGAGTTCCACGATCATCACCACGCCGACATTTCAACGATGTTCGACCACGACAGTCTCGCCATTTCGGATTTTGAGGAATCAATCAGGCACGATGTCCAACTGCTTCGTGCCAGCGCGGCCGTGCCGAAGAACATCAAACTCTACGGTTTCTTCTACGAGATCAATTCCGGCAAGCTGACCGAAGTGGTGCGGGATATCCCGGCCGAGGTCGCTCCGTAGACGCGCCATGCGGAAGGAATGTTGGCCGCGCCTCCCCTTCCGGCTCTCATCGCCATGTGAGCATTTTCCAATCCTTCGAAGAGTCTGAACCTCGAGATGGTGTGGCGACTCCCCGGTTGTGGATACTCCGACGGCGCGATCTCGCAACCGGCTATGTATTTGCACCGCCGTCAGGTCGGGCGCGTTCGTTTCATGCAACAATCCCGACGCCTAGTCTTCCGACGAACGCATCGACACGTCGCCGACGACCACGCCTTTCAACCTTTCTCGCAACGCTGTAACGTTGTCTACGCCGTTCAGTTGCTCAAACTCCCGTTGCGCTTCCTGCCAGAGAGGGGACGCTCTTTCGTGCAGGCGCTGCCCCGCCTCGGTCAGTTCGACGAGGCGACTTCGGCCGTCCGTGGGCGAGGGCTTGATCGTGACGAAGCCGTCGCGTTCGAGGAAGCCAACCATTTTTCCCATCGCCGTTCGTTCGATATCGAGTCGTTCCGCAAGGGCATTGACCGGTGTACTCCCCACTTCATGCAGGGCGGCCAGGGTGAGGAATTGCGTGATGCGCAGACCCACGGGCTCGAGATGGCTATCGTAGAGTCGGGAGATCTGCCTGCTCGCCTTCCTCACGGCGAAGCAGTTACATTGATCGATTCCGAGTGGCTGGTGAACGGACAACATGTGTTGCACTCCTGATTTCGGTTAATTGCGCCAACGTTACCCGCGCGTCGCGAGGTACGGCGGGTTCCTTCGATTCGGTGCATGACGTTTTCGGAACGCGCGATTTTTCTCAAGGATGTGTTCACACAAATGCGGCCCGGTGCTTGGCGACAAACTGCTGGACCGACAGCGGCGGCTTTCCGGTGATCTTCTCGACGACGTCGTTGTTGCCCGAGAAGATGCCATCGCGGTAGTTCTGTGCGACTTCGACCAGATGCTGCGTGAGGAACGGCGGAAACTTGTAAAGGGTTTCCATCTTGATCCGGAATTCCTCGATGGAAGTGGGCGCGTATTCGATCCGGACGCCCAGAACCTCGCTCATCGCGGCTGCGATCTCGACGTGGTTCATCTCGACGGGGCCGTGGAGCGTGTAGGTCTTGCCCTCGTGGCCTTCCGGATTGGCGAGGATGTGGGCGATTACGCGCCCCTGATCGTCGCTGGCGATGGGCGCGTGACGGCCGTTGCCAAACGGAAATTCGATCTTCTTCGTGGCCCATATCTCCCGCGCAAAATGCGGATACACGAGCCAATCAGCAAAGAAGGTGGGGCGCAAATGTGTGGTCGCCACACCCGACCAGTCGAAGACCTGCTCGGAGACCCAGTGATCCTGTGCCGCGTGGCTCATTGACTCCCGGCGCGCGGAAATCTGCGACATGTTGACGATCGCCGCGACGCCCGCTTCCTTTGCTGCCTGCGCGAAATAGGCCGCGGCTCCGATGATTCCCGGCGCGATCGGATGAAGGAAATACGCCGATCGGATGCCTTCCATCGCGGCCCGAATGTCGTCGAGGTCGGTGAAGTCTCCGACTGCGACGTCGACGCCACGCTGCCTCAGGGCTGCCGCTCGATCATCATCGGTGCGCACATAGGCGCGCACGCGCTTGTGCATCTTGAGCAGTTCGTCAATGGCGAAACCGCCGGTGCGTCCGGTTGCACCGCTTACAAGAATCTCAGGCTCGTTCATCACTTCGCTCCGTTCGAAAGTGAGAGCATATGCTCTCTTAAGACAAAGACTAGGAGCATATGCTCTCACTGTCAAGTTTTTTATTCGCAACCCGGATAACATCACGCTCGGTTCGGCTGACGGCATTGCTAGCGAGCATCGACGGGCTGCCGGGCGGGCGCCCCGCAGTGCGAAGCGCCTCCGAGCGCCGATACGTCCGTGCTTATTTGCGACTGATCAGCCACACTGCAGGAGGGGCCGCAGCTATGCTTGGAGCACACATTTGAGTTTCCATCCGGCGGCGCGAGCGAACGACTGAAAGTGGCCGAACGCGGAAGCTCGAAGTTGGCAGGCGATCAACCGCGCTGGGCCGACCACCGAACTTCTGCTGCCGCCCCGTTGCTCTCGCTCATGCCGCGGCAGCCCTAAGGCCGGATATCGGAGCGGAACGGTCGTCTCGTCGCGTTGCTTGCTCGACGACAAGTCATCGGCTCTTCTGCCGTCGCAATGCTGGCGACTGTGAGGCAACCCATAGGTCTTTATCGCCCCCGCAGAAGACCCGGTCAGTATGCTCGCGGCTCGGGGTCGCCTGCCGGTCAAATCATGGAACAAGCAGCAACTTGCCGGAAGTCTTACGGCTCCACATATCGGCTTGAGCTTTCGCGGCATCTGCCAACGCATATACGCCGCCGTTGTGCACCTTGAGCCGCCCTTCACGCACCCAACTGAACAGCTGCGCTGCATGCGAACGCAGCAACGCAGGGGTCCGAATATGGTCGGCGAATGACGCATAACCGATCTTGATGCTCTTGGGCAACCGGAACAGCTCGATCGTCGCATCGGCTCCCAGCACCGGTCCGTACCAGCACAAGGTACCGGAATAACGCAACACATCAAGCGACGCCTGGAATGTAGCCGGCCCCGAGCCGTCGTACACCACATGCACGCCGTCTCCTCGCGTGATGTCCATTACGGCATCAACAAAATTGCCCGAGCGATCCACAATTACATGATCCGCGCCGGCTGCTTTAGCTGCCGCAACCTTGGATTCCGACGAAACGCGGCCGATGACCGTACCACCACGCAACTTGATGATTTGAGCCAGCAGCGAACCTACGCCACCGGCGGCGGCATGCACCAGCGCAATATCGCCCTGCTGGACCGGATAGAAGTCGGTGGCAAAATGGCTCGCAGTAAAGCCATTCATCATGAGCGACGCCGCGACACGGTCGTCAATGTCGTCCGGCACCTGCGCCAGCGCCGCGGCCGGCAGCACGACCTTTTCCGCATAGCTGCCTGGTGCATATGCCCAAGCCACGCGCTGACCTATCTCGAGATCGGACACGCCTTCGCCCAGTGCCAGCACACGCCCCGCACCCTCCACGCCGATTATTTTAGGATTGGGCACGTTGGTCCAGGCCATTCCCTGGCGAACGCCAATGTCCATGAAATTCACGCCGGCCACAGCGATGCCGACCAGCACTTCACCCGGACCAGGAACCGGATCATTTCGCTCGACATACTCGAGCATGTCTACATCGCCAACGCCATTCATCACCACTGCTTTCATCACACTCTCCAATAATGGAATGATCGTTCCATTAAAAGGCAAAAAAATTTTACATCAACACTCGCATCGCCAACCGGCCCAGTGATGCCAGTTCCGAGTCGCCGGCGCCTGCGCGCGCCGACAACCGAATAGCGGCGATACTTGCAACCAGAAAGCTTGCGGCTTGTTTGGCGTCCACTTCCAGTGAAACGTCACCTTGCGCCTGAGCTTCCCGTACTTTCTGGGTCAGCGCCTTGAGCAAAAATTTACCGATTCCTTCGCGCAATTTCGTCAGTTCCGGGTCCGAGTCTCCGAACTCACAGATTGAAACCACACCCAAACAGGACTGACGCGCCTCCCGCACGACGCGATTCATCATCGCGCGCAAGCCGTCGATGGCCTTGTGACCTTGATTCAGCGCGTCAAGATGCGCCTGACGTTCGGTATCGCCATATCGCTTTACCGCTGCGCAATAGAGTCCCCACTTGTCGCCAAATGTGTCGTACAAGCTTTGTCGACCGATCCGCATTGCGTCGACCAGCATGCCGGCTGAGGTGCCTGCATAGCCGTGCGAGCGAAAGACTTCGATTGCGGCATCCAGGACGTGGTCAATATCGAACTCTTTATTTCTAGCCATGATCGAACCCTTGGTTTCCAGCCAAGAAACCATTCTATCGATACTGGAACGAACAGTCAAATAAGGCGATGTTGATGAAGCCGTGACGCCACGCTTCAGCGGGATTTGCTCGCGTCGGTGCCGAGGAAGGGAAACGCGGGTGCGCGTTGAAAGTCCTTGGAGACTTCGCCGCCGAATGCGTTGCGCTGATCCTTGCCGAGGTCGAGACGTTTGACCGGTGCGCCGGCGGAGAAGTCGACCTTGTGGAGGTCGACCCAGAAGGTACTCGGAGTGACAGCCGATTCGAAGAAGTAAAGCATGCGCTTGTGATCGGCAACGGTGCGCCAGCGTGTGGACGATATATTCGGCTCGCCCGGCGTGGCGATCCCGAACGGCACCGATACGTTACGGATCACGCTGAAAACGCTGGCAAGTGCAATGGCGGGGTCTTCACTCTTGGGGATAGCGTTGACGTAGAACGACGCGCGCGCGAACCGGTCAGCAGAGCGATTGGTGCCAGGCAGCCAGACGGTGCCGCCTATCTGCTTCCAATATTCGTTCAGTGCAAGCTGCTCGTCGAAGATCGGTGAGTTCGTCATGACCTGATACTGCCGACCATGATGGATGATCTGCTTGCCGGCGATGTACTCGACGATGGCGCTGTCGCCAGTCGCGTCTGACATCGCGAGGTGAAGTGTCGTCAGGCGCTGTTCTCCGGGGACGTTGTCAGTGACGATTGTGAACGGCTCTTTCTCGAGCGCAGCGACGGCTTCCGCGACGGTCGCAAAATTGTCCAGCACGTACTGCGCCCATGCGGCGATCGTGAGTCCCGGTTTCGAGTTTTTGTCGAAGGGGGGATATTGCGACTCGACGAGCCAGAGCAGCTCAGCGGCTAGCCCCTTTTCGTTCATCCCATCGGTGGTGGAGACGTCATAACCGGTCGCCACGACGCTACCGTATTTCGCGGTCCATTTGAGAGAGTTCGGACCGGATTCGCCGGTGCGCGCGATACCACGCGGCAGGATGTAGAGATTGGTGGCGACATCGAGTTTCCAGTCCATCGATCGGGCGGTGATAACGTCGTCGTTGTTGCCGAGATAGACTACGCGTGTGCAGGCTAGCGACCGGGCCGGGTCGACGAGGAGCGTCGCTGCTGCGGCGAGACAGGTCAGAACGGCGCAAACGGGGCGGCGCATGGCAACTCCTCACGCTGTGTTGGTGATTGCAGATTGCTCGACGCCGACGCGCGCGGCGAAGACGACTCGCGTTTGCCTGCTGCGCATTGAGTACTCGGCAATATCGCGTCGACAACGTTCGAGGAGAAGGAAGTATTGGATTTCCGTAATGCAGTTGTCAACTGGGCCGCTGAGGTCAAGTGTGAGATCGGGGCGCACGACGCGTTGCATCTTCTCTGCTTGCGGTGCAATGTCGCCACGCTTTCAGACGACACTCCGGCGCCCAGTACTCCCGGTCCTTCACCTCTACTTTTACAAACTACAAACGGCTCGACCTTCGTGTTCCTCAACATCGTAAGTTTCAACGACGATGGCACAACCGTCAGATGTCCCACTTTGAACATCTGCTTCGCTGCGCGCCAACCTGTTCGGCAAAGGTCGTAACGCCGTCGCGCCCGCGCGCGACACGGTTTTCATATCGCGCGAACTCGCACCCACTGCCGACGTAGCGGTCAAGATCGTCGCCCGGCGAAGCTTGCACATCCGGCCGGCAGGACTGCAGTGACCACGACGATCACGCAGGCTGTCAGCAGCGGCCTGCCCGCGATGCCTCGCCTCATCGATTGGCCGTCCTGACACGAAACGCGCAAATTGTGGCACTCAACCGCCGGCGGTCCCGCACGTCTGCTGCACGTTGCCGACGGTATGCATCCCAATACGCGCGACGCTCGTATTTGGCTCGGAAGCTCGCATCGAGCGTCGCCGGGCATCACAAGCAACTGGCGCGCGCAGATCGTTCAATCGGATGCATCCGACAATGCTATATTTGGCCCGACATTCACACCGTGGCGCGACGCGCCCTCCACAACGCATGAGCGACACGCCGAGCGATTCCAGTGGCCTCGACCAGTCAACCCCTTCGCGGGATGCCGCTGTGGATGTCGCGCGCCGTGAGCATCTGAATCGGCTGATGGCTCGTGCAGCCGGCGGAGACCAGGCGGCTTTCGCGGAGTTATATCGGCTGAGCGCGTCGCGCGTATTCGGGACGATCGTACGCATGCTTCACGATCACGGGGAAGCCGAGGATCTCCTCCAGGAGGTCTACACGATGGCGTGGCGACGCATCGATACGTTCGATCCGGCGCGCGGCGGCGCGATGACGTGGCTCATCACGCTGGCTCGCAACAGGACGATCGACCGTTTGCGGCAGCATCGCGACGCCCAGCTCGACGACGAACAGGTGCTGGAGCTTCCCGACGAGAATCCGACGCCCGCCGCGCTGGCGGAGGCAACGCAGGAGCGCCGACGTCTCGAGCGCTGCCTGTCACAACTCGATCCGCAGCAGTGCCGCGCGGTGCGCGAGGCCTTTTTCAGCGGTGCGACCTACAGCGAGCTGGCAGCGCGGCTGCGCGTGCCCCTCGGAACAATGAAGAGCTGGATCCGGCGCAGCCTGATGCAGCTGAAGATATGCCTGGAGCAATGAATACGCCGGCCGATCACGATCCCGAATTGCGCTGCGCAGAATACGCCCTCGGCGTGCTCGACGCGGACGCACGCCGAGCGCTGGAGCAGTCCGCCGCTCGCGACCCGGCGTTGCAAGCCACGCTCGAGCGGTGGCAGCGCCGCTTCGCCCCGCTCGCGGACGACATCACGCCCGTCGACCCGCCCGCGCGAATCTGGACGCGAATTCAGCACGACCTTGGCTTCGCCGCGGCGCCGCTCGCTCGGGGCGCCGCGCCGGCCGGCGGGTGGTGGAACAGCGTGCGGCTTTGGCGCTGGGTCGGCATTGGAGCGAGCGCGGCGGCGCTTGGCCTGCTAGCGGTCAACGTGATCCGGGTGGACGAAGCACCGCCCCGCCCGACTGCCGAGGGCAGCAAGTACATGGCCGCTACGCTGGCACGCCCGGATGGCGTCGCGCAATGGACCGCCACGGTCGACCTGCGGCGCGCGCGGATGGTCGTGGTGCCCGCCAACACGCCGCCCGTTGCCGCGGATCGCTCCACCGAACTGTGGCTGATTCCGCCGAATGCGAAGCCGATCTCGCTCGGCGTATTCGCGTCGAACGCGCCGACTTCGATGCCGTTGCCGCAAGCGATCATCGCGCAACTCGATCCGCGGGCGGTGCTGGCAGTGTCGCTCGAGCCTCGCGGCGGCGCGCCGCACGGTCAACCTACCGGACCGGTACTCGCGAGCGGCGCAATGCATGCCGCTTGACGGTCGGGACGCGCGCCGCGGACAAACCCTTCGCGCCGTCCCACCCAGTTCGTGCCTTCGCCATTTCGCGAAAAAGGCAGAAATCGGTCATACCACACAAGTCGACGCTCCCGCCTCGCCGCGGAAGGATGGATCCGTGAGCGTTGCGAGAAACAGTGTCTCGTCCAAAGCGCGAGAGGTAACTCGCATATTCAATGAAGTTCGGCCGTGACAGGACTTCACTTCGACACAATCTATTTTTTTCCGCAGGCGGTCATTCCTTGCGCGTATCTTGGCGGATACGCTTGTCTTCGCAGCGACACCGCGCGGACCATTCGTCCGCTTTGGAGGCGCAACTGTGAGTGTCTCTTCCTGGTTCGGCAGCCGCTTTTCGACCCATACGTTCGTTTAGGGCGCCTCACCCCAGGGGTCGTAAGAGTAGCTTTCATCGATTGGTACGAAGTCGATACCTTTCAACGCGCAGCGCTCCACCTCGGCCTTAAAGTCACGATTGCAAACCAGCTCCATTGTTTCGGTGCACCTGAACAAAACAGCGGAACAATCTTCACGCGGAACAAACTGCTTTATCCAGCTGTACATTGGAGTTCCCGGGTATAAATTATTTTCAGCAATCTCCTTTGTTTCCAAATCGCGGTCTTCCAAATATTCTGATTTTTGGCGATCAAGCAGTGATTCGTGATCGCCCGGTAAAAATATGGAGTAAACTTTTTGGCTGACAGGCTTCGCGTCCCTGACAATGTTTATGGGAATTGCGCGATAACGAACCCCCATTCTGTCACATACACCCAGAAACTCCTTCGACACATAATTCGTTTGCGCGCCGTAGAAGTCAAAATCAATCTGGACCGACGGATCAGACAACGTGAAAACATAGTCGTGCTTTACTTCGATGCCAAATGGATCGGCCACATACATAGGCCATTCCCATTCTCCGCGATTCAATTCACCGGACAGATACGGCGGGCAACCTGCCTCTCCGGCGCGATATTTAACGACGTAGAAACGTGCATTCATTAAAGTAACCTTCCCGTTATTGCATCAATCGCATATTTACCGGACTCCAAGCCCTCGCGCGCCATATTTTGAATGCGCCCTACACCAAGCGCAAGTTGCGTATCGCTGAGACGGCCGGCAAGGAATTGTTGGTTCAACTTCTTTAGCTCGGTTTCAATGGCCGCAGTGTACTGGCCATGGTTCGACCAGTGTCCGGGTAGCTCGAGCGTTTGCGCTAGCTTCGAGCTACCGGGCAGGAATATGCCATTGGAAGCGCCATCACCATCGAAACCCATACCGCGCAACCGATTGAACATGGCTGCATAGTCGGGATGCTTCATGAGCTCTTCGGGAATCAAGTGATGGTTCGCCATACCATCACCAGAACGCGCGCCCATATTGTTCCCGAGCTTCGTCGAGCACCACCCCATCGGATCGACCAGGGTCAACGGGTTCGCGGCATATGCGTACAGATTTTCGCCGCCCAGCAGCCCGATCGGATCATGATTGATGAACCGCCCAACATCCGGATCGTAGTACCGGAACGTGTTGTAGTGAAGTCCGGTGCTGTCATCGGCATATTGTCCGGCATAGCGCAGGGGCTGGTCGGTCCGGGCCGTAGTCGATTGCCGACTCCCCGGCTCGACCTTGCCCCAGGCCGAATATTGCCCGGCCCATGTCAACTCGCCCGACTCGTCGGTCATTTCCAGCGGCGCCCCCACTAGGTCGGTATGGAAGTGGTAGATCCGGGAAGTACGCTTCGCGGTGTCGATCGCTGCGGCCGCAAGTGCCTCCGCCAGCACCGCGTCGACGCGCGCGGCGGGCGAGTACGGCTCGCCAGGGCTGTAAACATAGCTGCTCACCCCGGTTTCGCGGACCTCCTGCACAAGTCTCAGCCCCTCCCATACGAACCGCTTCGTCTCGGTGCGCTGCTTCACGCCGCGGATGTCGAAAAACGTATCGGACTTCGCGATGCGCCGACCGAGAGGATCGTAAGCGAAGCGCGATTCCACAACACCGCGCGCGTCCTGCGTGCGCACCGCGATCAACCGATCCTGCCCGTCGTACGTAAAGCGCTGCGTCCGGTTCGCGCCCCGCATCTTGGCCACCAGATTGCCGAATGCATCGTATTCGAACCGCAGATCCTGCCACATTCGCAGACGGTTGCCTTCGACATATCCGCGGCTTCTGCGCTGCACATCGTCGAGCATGTTACCGGCGGCATCCCACGCGAACTCCTCTAGCTGTCGGTCCAACATGTTCACGCGTCGAGTCAGCCGTCCAGCCGGGTCGTAGTTGTACTGCGTGCTGCCGCGCAGGTTGTCACTCGTTTCGATCAGTTCGCCGGCGGCATCGTACCCGTAGCTACGCCACAAATGGCCGCGCCCGCGGCCCAGCGCCTCGGGCTGGAAACCGGCGGACTGCCAGACCTTTCGGCCAAGCGGGTCATACGCAGAACGCTGAATCAGCCGCCCTTGCGTACGTGTCAGCTCGCGATGCAGGTCGTCGCGCTCGAAGTCGCTGACTATCTGATCGCCGCAACGGATTTGATGCACGTGGCCTGAGCCGTAGCGCAGCATCTGCAGCGTCTGCTCGTGCGGCAATTCGAGCGTCATCACGTTGTCCAGGTCGTCCAGCGTGTACTGAACGGTTCCGTTTGCACCATGCTCGGCAACAAGGCGGCCGGCCTTGTCGTACTCAAACTCAACGGTATCCGGCGTAATGCCGAGTGCGACGCCCATGGCCGTCGGGGTGCGCTCCACCTTCAGCAGCCGATCTCCCTTGTCACGCCCGTAGCGGGTCACTTCGGTCGGCGTGTGCTGGACCTTCAGATTCCCCATCCGATCACGCTCGAATCGGACGGTGCGGATCGGTCGATTCGAGGTTGTACCGCTGTCCGGCGCGCCGACGATGTCCAGCGCGACCAGTTCTCCGGCTTCGCCGTACCCGAACCGCCGTTCGACGCCATCGGGACGTGTTTCGGTCGCAAGTCGACCGCCGGCGCTATACGTGAAGGCGTAGCGCGCGTGTCCCTGCTGTAGCTCCCGAAGCCGCCCGTCGGGATCGTAACGGAAGCGGGTCCGTCGGCCAGCCGGATCAATTGCCTCGACAAGCTGCCCCCGTGCATTGCGCAGCGATTGTTGAATCCGGCCACCGAGTCCGACGTGTTGCACGACGAGCCCGGCCGCATCGTATTCGAAAGTTTCCGTACTGCCGTCGGGATAGGTGATCCGACGGGGCTCACCGGTTGGACGCACGTCATAAGAGATGCGCTGCCCGAGCGCGTTCTCGCGTGCGAGCGGAAGGCCGAACGCATCGAAGAACGTACGCGTTGTTTTGCCCGAGCAGTCCGTGTAGCCGACCAGCTCGCCAAGGCGGTTCCACTCCAGCGTTTTGCGGCCACCCCGCGCATCGACGTGCACCGTCGGCAGCGCGGTCAATCCTTTGGGATATTCGTAACGATTCTCACGGCCCAGCGGGTCCTGAGTCGACAGCAGCCGACCTTGCGGATCGTATTCGGCACGCCAGGCGCCCCCATCAGCCCCGATGATCTCCACGGGCCGCATGCTGTTGCCGTCATAGCGGGTACGCGTCGTGCGCCCGAGCGGATCGGTTTCCGCGACGATCCGGCCGGCGTCGTCGTATTCGAACTGGACCGTCCGCTCGCCCGGCAGCATGAGCATCGTCGGCATACCCGCATCGTTGTACTTGACCCGATAGAAGCCACCGTCGAGGTCGGTGTACTCGACGATCTGAAACGCAGCGTCGAAGCGCCAATGCGTGGTACGGCCGTCGGCAAGCCGAACGCGAGTTTGCCGACCGTTGACGTCGTACTCGAAGGTCCAGTGTTCACCCTCGCTGGTGTTCGTCTCGACGACGCGCTGCTGTCCTTCGATCATTGACCACACGTAGCTCGACGTGAAGCCCAGCGCATTGGAATGACTCGTCATCAGGCCGTCGGCATACCTGAATCGGCGCACGATTGCTCCGTTTGCATCCGTCACAGAGGCTAGTTGGCCGTTTTGGTCGTACCCGTAGGTGACAGCAACCCGGCGCTCGTCACCGTGAACGAGTGTGACCACGCCAAGGCGGCCGTGCTCCGGTTCATAATCGAGCGCAGCCTGCAGGCCGCCGCACGTCTGGATTTCGGTGACGCGGCCACGGCTGTCTCGCTCGAACTGGTACCACTGCCCTGCCTGATCCTCGATGCGGCGCACCCAGGCGATGCGGCTGGAATCCGGATCGTATCGGCCGAAGTCGAAATATGTCTCGCCGACGTCGCGCAGGATGTAGCGGCCGTCGGGTGCGCAGACCAAGTAGAGCTGGTCGGCCTCGCTGAATGCCGCCTGCCCCGCACGCAGCAATGGAAATCCGCTTTCTCGCCCCTGAGCGTCGGTGTACCAGAGGCGTCCGTCTCGCGCCTGGAGTCGAAGCTCCCACGGCAGGACCCAGCCGCGGCCGAGCGAGCCCACGTAGTCGAGGCTGCTCGAATAGAATCGCTTAATCGCGACCGGCATCGGGCTTGGGATCACGTAGTCGGTTTCTGATTCGGCCAACAGAATCTTACGCCCGGTCGTGACGTCGACCGGGTTGCCGAACATCCCGCCGATCGCCTTGTTGATCGCGGGACCGGCTACGTAGCGCCCCACTGCTTCGCCCAACACATAACCGCCGATGAATTTGGCTGCGCACGGTAGCACTGCCCGCGACAGGCCGCCGGCCTGCCTCAGCAGTCCGCCTAGGCCGCCTACCAGCCCTGCCAGAGCAAACGCCCAATCCGTTGCGGTCCGAAGCCACGGCGGCACCTCATCGGCGACGGGGAGATACGTCTGCGTGCCGCCGTGGAAGAATGTGTCGTGCGAGCCGTCGCCGATCGTGGCGCCGCAAGTGGTTTTGTCGTCCTTGCGTGCGGCGGGCCGACCGTTGATGAAGATGTTCGTCGAGCCCTGCGCGACCAGAGGTATGGGATTGTGCTTGGTGCATGCCACGCCGCTTAGCGTTGCATAGGCGGCCGGCTTCCCGTTCACATAGACGTCCGACGAGCCAGTGACGATGTTGCCGGACGGCGAGCTGAACATCCGGCCAACCGCCTCTCCTAATGAAAGCAGCACCTGCGCGCCGATCCCAGCCGCCATGCCGGCGAGCAGCGCGACACCGAAACCGCATGTGAACGTAGCGAATGCGACGGCGGCGATGAGCGCGATTCCCAGGACAGCGCCGACGAGAAAGCCCGTGAGCGCACTGGTGTGCTCGATCGGGTCAGTGACGCGTGCGGCTTCGTACATTCTTCGGCCCTTTCTAGTTGTTATGCTGTTTCCGGCTCGGCTGGCAGGTAACCCTCGAGCCAATTCCGCCAGAGGGCATCGAACGATTCGCCGAAGCTCTTCGCACTCGATGCCGTGAAAATCAGTACACGACCGGGCGCCACGATAAACGCCGCTTGCCGTTGAAAGACCATCTTTGCGCCATTACGGTACGCCGTGTCAATGCGCTCACCGGGCATGGCGTCCACCTCTGGCCCAAGACGTTCGGCTTGGCGTGAGATCAGCCGATGGCCTTGCAAACGCGACTTGAGCATCGCCAGCTGGCGGTCGATGTAGGGTGCCAGGGTTTCGCCGTCCTTGAGCCAGTCACGCGCGATGCTGAGGTTCGGCTGCGTCGCGAGGTCGGTGGGAACGAATAGATTGGTCGTACGATCCTCGAAGCCATCCGGCAGGACTATGCTGCCTTCGTGAATCCGGATGCGGTTGTCGGAATCGTTCATGCGGAAGATCTCGTGAAACGTGGAAGTCGGAAGATGTCAGGGTCCGTCGGTATGCCTCGGCAACGCTCTCTGCTCGGCAGCGCACCGACGGCGTCCCGGCTGAAACGCAAGTTCAATCTGTCTGGCCCGCGGGTGTCACGACTTTTTCGCCGCGCGCACGCATGGCCATTCGTTGCGCCTTCGGATCGATCGGCGGCCACGGCGCGCCAGCCGCGACGATCCTGCGGCGGATTGCTTCGACGCGCGCACGCGCCGGGGAATCGGGCGCCGTGTGCTTTTCCATCGTGTTCTGCAGTACCCAGCCGTACGAAACGCCCAGCTGGTTGGCCACCTTCGGGTCAGCGCCGTGCGCGAGCAGATAATCGACTGCATCCCACTGTTGGAGCGACGTCGCATCGAAGATGGCTGTCGCGCCGAGTGAGTCGCGAAGGTTCACGTTCGCCTTGTGTTCGACCAACAGCTTCAGTTGTGGCAGGAGTTTGTTTTCCGCGACTTCGAAAATCATCGGCGTATCGCCGCTAGGTCGCCAGTTGGGATCGAGACCACCGTCCAGCAGCACGCGAAGCAAGTTCGGCGTGTCGGCGTGCAGCGCGGCATAGACGACCGTCCCACCGCTAGCGCCGACCGGCGCCTTGGGATCTGCGCCGTTCTTGAGAAGCGTCGCAATAATCTGGTAGCGCGGGTTTGCAGCATCGTTCTTGACCGGGACGATCTCCTGCACGGCATACGACAAAAGAGTCGTATTCTTCGCGCCCGGGGCATTCAGGTCGGTCTTCGGCGCGAGCTGCTGAACGCGGGCAAGATCGCCGTCATGAATGGCCTGAGCCAACGTGAGCTGCTGCCCCGAAAAGAAGTCTTCCGGTGCGTATCGTTTGAAGCCAGCCATGTTCGTCCCTTGCGCTTGAGTGGGCCACCAGAGCGGCGAGGTCACTCCAATGAGTGCCGCAACCGTGCCGGCAGTTATCGCTTTCTTGAATTGCATATCAGTGTGAGGAATTCAGTTGTGAAACCAGATCCAGCTCGTCCTTCGCGACTTGCTGGTTCATCCCGGTCGTCACGTCTCCCATCATGTGGCGCCCAACAGTGGTGATGCTCTGGCCATCGAGCGTAACCGGGGTGCCCACCGCTTTGGGCATGAGTTGAGCAGTACCATCACTGATCGGCCCGAGCCGACCTTCCTGGAGCCCGGTCAATATGTCACCGTCGACGCGATAGGCCGTAATGCTGGTCGGTTGAACCGTCCCGCCGTACTGCGCGACCGTTTCGGGATTGAGGCCGGCCGCATTGAACGTGACGGCCGAACCACCGCTCGCCTCCGCTGCGGCAGAAGCCATCCCGCCGCCTAACGAGTGTCCGGTGAAATCGACGCCTGACGCCGCGCCCGACTGTTCGAGGCGACTACCGATGGTCACGGCTTTCCGGTAGTACGGAGATTCATCGCCGAGTCCTTGCGCCATGTTGTTGCTCATATCGTCGCCCCACGGCGCGAGGCTCTGTGTGCCCTTGAATGCGATGGTTGGCTTCATGCTGTCGCCGAAAACCTTCGGGTCGGGCACATACATTTGCGAACCGAAGTTGCTGCCGTCGATATGGAAGTTGTCGGGCTTGAGGCCGAACGCCTTCAGCGCCTCCGGATCGTTGGTGGCCACCTTCCATCCCGTGGGTGGCGGATCGTTCGGGTGGTAGACGTGATCGGCGAGCTTCGCCATTTGCTGCGCCTTGAGCGAGCTCGCGTATTTCGCCGCTGCCGCACGTGTCGCCGGATCGGAACTCGCGAGTCCTTCGGCGATCATTGCCTGCGCAGCGGCCCACTGCAGCGCAAGTGCCTGTTCGGGGGCCTGGGCACTGCCCTGGTTCAGGTGGATGACCGGTGCGTCGAGATAGATTCCGTTCGCGTTCATGAGGATCGTCGACGGTCCGTGCGCCAGCTTTATGCCGTCCGGCGTCATCGTCACGATGCTTTCGCCGACACGAAACTCCATGCCGTCGCTGGCCTGGTGACTCTGCATCCCGGGGCCAGCCTTGCTCGCGATCGCCTTCGTGTTGATCACGTTCGCGGTGGTGTCGCGCGTCAGCGCGATGGTTTCGGTCAGCCCGCCCTGCGCGATCTGCTTGGTTTCGCTGCCCTTGAGCAATGAAACAGTGCGTGCGCCCGCTTCCACAGTATGCGTTTCGGAATCCTTGATCACGGTCTTCATATCCTTCTGAGCATGCAGAAAGACTTCCTGAGCACCGTTCACGTCGGAAAACCGCAACTCGTTCGAGCCCTGCCCTTTGTGCGTCTGGCTCTTGATCCCCATCGTCTGGCCAGCCGCACCGTGGTAAGGATTGCCTTGCTCACCGTTGAACACACGCCCCACAATCACCGGGTTATCAGGATCGCCCTGATTGAACGAGACCAGAACTTCCTGCCCGATCCGCGGAATCGCAGCTGCACCCCACCCCGCACCCGCCCATGGCTGGGACACACGAATCCACATCGAGTCAGACCCATCCATCTGCCCGCGACGATCCCACAGGAAGTGCAGCTTCACGCAACTGCCGTTCGTATGGATTTGCTCGCCTTTCGGACCGACTACAATCGCCGACTGAGTTCCATGGATGACCGGCTTCGGCGTGTTACGCGGCGCGCGGTACGGAATTTTTTTCGGCAGAAGCGCGAACGAGTTGCGGTACGGCATCTTCGCGGCATGTTGCGTGTAGTCGTTCACCGCTTCGTGCCGCACATGCAGGATCGCGTATTCCTGATTGTTTGCCATCACGGGATGATTGGCTACCGTCACACTGCCGGCGGTGGTCATTCTCCATGCATAGCCGCCACCGGTATATCGATGCGCCTGAGCTTCCTCGGCCTGCATCGCGATGCGCGCGTAGCGATTGCCGTCGTCACCGTGGTCATACAGCGACTGGTGCTCGAAACGCTCCGTTGCATCGAGCCGCGCGTGTCGCAACGTCTGCGGCTCAGCCTGTACGAGCATCAGGGGGGACGACGGGTTCTGATGATTGAAATCCTGGAACGTGACCTTGCCGACGCCGAAACGCCGGCCTTCGTGCAGTTGATCGATTCCATTGAACTCGCTGGCTTCACTGTCCGCATACGGCACAGTTGTCAGGCCGTCGATTGGGCGAAACACGAAGTTGGTATCGCCGATCACGAGAATGTGTTTGTCCTTCTCGTAGCGGTGCGTCCGGATCAGCCCTTCCTGCTCCATCAATCGCGCGCAAAAATTGTAATACGACTCCTGGTACATCACGATGTACTCGAGGGGTTTCTGGGCGGTCCGGATGTCGAACTCGAAGTCGGTGAACCCGTGATCCTGGAAAATCTCGCCGAGGATTTCACGCGAAGTCTTGTTCTGGAAAATTCGACAATCGGTCGAGCGCGTCAGGAACCAGAACCAGGGCACCACGGTCATGTGGTACTGCGTTACGCGCCCCGGATTGCCGGCGCGATCGAAGGACGCGACATACCCGTCGAAATAGCGGTTATTTTCGGCACCTCCGGACATTACGATGCGTTCGAGTGTCGATTGCCGCGCATCGTGATCGAGCCGCAGCTTGATTGGCTGGCCGATCAGATGATCCGGCGTGAGATCATGCTGATGCGACAGCAAATCGAGATGAATTTCCGGCAGGCGATTGACGTATTCGTCGATGACCGCAGCACCGACCAATAAAACGTCGGGCCCGAGCGGAGATTCGATCGTCACATACCGGTTCAGTTGCGTCAGACGAGCGACGCCGCCCGTTGCATTGTTGAGCGCATCCGCAATCGCAGCGGGCGTCTTGTTCATCAGCGAGAAACCGGTCTGCGCCAATTGCACCGCGCGCTGTACGGTGTCGAGATGGCCGGCGACGCCAGCAAGCGGGCCGATTTGACCGGCCACTGTGGACGCAATTGGACCGGCAAGGCCGCCGAGCGCACTCAGTGAGCCCAACGAATTCCCTCCGAATCCGCTCGGAATACCGCCATTCGGGGCGAAACTCATTCTTGTTCCTTCTTCTCGTCTCAGGTTCTGCCCCGGCAGACCGCCGATCCGAGGCCCCGATACTCTAGGACAAATTCCGACACGGCGAAAGATGCTCGAAAGCACCTTTCAATTATTTTTCACCGAAAGCGCAATCTATTTATCAGGCGAGGGGCTGGGCGCCTGGGCACGGCTCACCGCACCGCAGGGTTGCGCCCGTAATGGCCGACAGCAGCACTATCTGTACGAAGCCGGTGATCGGCACGTGGCAGGCAAAGATCCGGTCCATTACCCTGCCCAGCCCGTCGAGGCTGAACTGGGCGAATCTTTGCTCGTCGACCGTGATTCGTATCTCGAGCCCCTGTACAAATGCAGAAGCAGGCTTCCCGGGCATCCAGCGGCGAACCCGCTTGGTCGACAAGGAGACCAGCGCGTCGAAGCGGCGCCCAGCGTCGGGAGCGGACATCGCGAAACGCGTGCACAAGCGCTTGAACTGCGCGAGTCCGTCGTTGTTGAGCCGTATCGCCTGCGGGACCAGCCAGGACAGCAGATCCCACAGCTCTCCGTGACGAAAGGCCGGCGTTCGGCTCGGGCTCGGCGGCTGTGGTGTGGGCTTGCATTGTCGACGATTCAGATTTCGTTGTCGAACGGCTGATTCTGGCCGAACTCAGCCGGTCGCCGCTCTCCGACACGCGACCGGCGACTTCCCCAACCCGAATCGGTCTTTGGTTCTGGTCAACGGCGGACATTCGAATTGGGCTTCCCAAACCCGATGACCCGATGATTTGACAGGGCCGTCAGTGCGGGGGCGGTTTCGAAGTAATGATTGACACGCAAGGGCGAGACTTCGAATACCGATTGTTATTGATAGAGCTCTGTTACCAGAAAGAAGTGATGACCATACGAGCGTGCAGAAAATTCTGCCCCTTCGCGTCCCTGCTTCGTAGCTCGCTCGAGAGGCTTGTCCGCTTCGTCATAGACCAGGGTATAGAAGATGTTCGCTCCGGTCGCCCCCCCCGTGCCTCCCCAACTCCACTCGCCATATCTTGGTGACGGTCCTGGGAGATTGCGTGCAAGGTCCGAATAGTGAGCACGCATCACTTGAAATCGGATCCAGTCTGGATTGATCCCAAATTGACGGGCGGCCATAAGCAGTCCGATGGCCATCAACGGTGCGGTGAACACCGAGAACAACCTTCTCCATCGGCGAGCCAAAAGGATGGCGATGAATCCCCCGACGAAGATGCTTATCGCGACTAGAACAGGAATCGCCATCAAGGGAACAAGCAGAATCCATAGACCAAACAACCGATCAAGCTGGTCACTAAAATAAATAATCGCAGCGGCGCCCAGCCAAACATAGAAGTGGCTTGCAGCAAACCATTCTCTTCCATGCGCACGGGATCGGTTTTTTTCAACGGTCGTCTGCTTCATTGACAAATGTGACGCTAACCGGCAGGTATGATGTAACGTAGCCAATCCGGGCCGCTACGCGCGATTGTCGACGATTCGTGGGTCAGTGTCCAACGTCCCTCCTTGGCCGACGTCTGCCTTTCGGCGAGCGGCGGCACGCGACCCATCGGTGGCGTTCAGCTCCCTCCAAAGCAGACGTTGAAATTAGTAGGGTTCACCGTTCTTGTGCTGGAAACCCCACTGGCCGTTTGAACCCATCACAGCAACGAGATCGTCCGTTGCATAGCTTACTGCGTCGCCAGATACCCTGCTGCCGACCTCGATGATCGTGGCATCGGCTGCCGAGTTGTTTTGTAGATGGTGCGCCATGCCATTCGCGCGAAACCCGGCGCACATTCCAGGTCGCATGAGGTAGCTTTCGTCACCGACGTAGAGGGTGACCTCGCCGCTGAGGACATACACCCACTCATCCTGTTTCGAGTGCCGATGGTGTAGAGCAGACACCGCGCCGGGGCTCAATGTCGTCAAGTTCACACCAAACTGCTCCAAACCGAACGGATCGCCAAGAGGTTTCTTCTCCCGTCCCGTCATGCGCGAGGCAAACGGCTCAGGGTAGTTTGAAGGTTTCGTACGGGGTGCTGCATCGGCGGCGACCATGCAAGCTTGGGGCTGATCCATTTGCAATTCTCACTCCGTCAAAATAGGCAAAAGAGATTGTGGAAATGCATGACGGAGACGTCAATCTTGATTCGAACAATCAACCTATCTTCGATTGGTCGTGAACCCCAGTTGCTTTAGGCGCTTTTTTGCTGCGATTGTCAACGATGCTGGCATAGGGCCCAGTGTCCCTTCCTGGCCAAACTCGCTCGCCCCAGGCGGCGCGCCCCCAACCCGCACAGTCTGTCCCGAAGAAAGGTTCCCCGTCAGTTTATATTTCAGGAGCGCGCCGACGCCGGCGCTCAAACGAGCGCCGACGCATCCGTAGCGGTCGATTTTCCAAACACCTTGAAGTGACCACCGAAGTGACTCTTGGGAGAGCGTCAGTCATGCAACCCGAACACGCTTCAAACCCCGCAACGCCCCACCACGCAGCCACCGGCAGTGGCGCGCCCGCGCCGATTCCATCGATCGTACCGGCGCAAACCGCGCTGATCGTGATGCACTACCAGACCGACATTCTCGGTCTCTTTCCGTCGGTCGCTCCCACCCTGCTCGCCAACACGCGCAAGCTGTGCGATGCAGCGCGGACCGGTGGCGTCCAGGTCTACTTCGCGAATTTGCACTTCAGCCCCGGCTACCCCGAAGTCAGCCCGCGCAACAAGAACGGCCAGGGCATCAAGCAGCTCGGCCTGTTCGTCAACGACGGCCCGTGCCCGGAGCTCGGCCGGCTGGATCACGAGCCGCTGATCGCCGCCCATCGCGCGAGCGTGTTCTGTCGCACCGACCTGCAGCCGCGGCTCGTCGCGAAGGGTATCGATACGCTGATCCTGGTCGGGATCGCATCGACCGGCGTCGTGCTGTCATCCGTCGCGCATGCGAGCGACGCGGATTTCCGGTTGTTTACGGTAAAGGACTGCTGCTACGACCCCGACCAAGTGGTGCACGAACATCTGTTCGCGACGGCGTTCGAGACCCGCACGACGGTGCTGTCGCTCGACGATGCGTTGCAGCTGCTCGCATAGAAACGGGCAACGCCGACACACCGCGGCCGGCCGGTCCCCATCCGGCCGGTGCATTCTCCGACACTGCGCGCACAACGTCGCGCGTTACTTCGCGATGAACACGCCCGTCGTCGGACAGGTGCCTTGCGTATTGCCGTCCGTCACGAGCGACGCCGCACTGGGGAACTGCGCGGTCGCGTTCGTCTTAACCGCGATCCACGCTTCGGTGAAGTAGCTGACGCCGTTCGTCTTCGTGCACTTCAGCGACACCGCGCTGCGCGTACTGCTGCCGAACGCGCCTTCGAACGCGGACAGCAGCTGGTTGCGCGTCACCGTCTTGCCCGCATTCGCCTGCAGGAACGCATTGAACGACGTGTTGCCGAGCCGGCTGATCATCCCGGTCGCGTCGCTCCAGTACGCATCCGGCGACGCCGAATTCGAGCAGGTGCCGTGCTTGAACCACTCGTGCTTGTCGAGACACGACGCGACGCCGGGCATATATGTCGACAGCGTGCTGCGCGTCGAGCTGCTGACCGGATAGGCGTCCATGCTGCACCACTGATGCGCGTTGTCGAGATCGACGTCGCTTTGCGGCACGCCGCAATAGAACGGCTGGTTGCCATCGTAACGGTTCGGCCACAGGCCGTGCAGCGACAGGCTCGTCGCCGCATACGTGCCGGCAAGGTTCGTACACTCCGGCGTGTCGTGCGATGCGCAAAAGCCGGGCTCCCACGAGGCAGCGAGCAACAAATAGTCGTAGCCGGTCTGCGCAACGGCGTGCAGCGAGGCGGATGCGACGGCGATTACGGCCGCGGCGCGGGCGAGCGTCTTGAGCATGGCGTTTCCTCGGAAAAGGCTTGCGGTCACGGGATGCGCCGCAAGATTATCGAATGTCTGCCCACGATTGTTGCCGACGCAACGTGGCACGAATATGAAGGCTTACGGGCAATTTTCCGCAGCGCGGCATTCGTCATCGCCGCGCGCCGGCACACAACAGCGACGCCGCGATGTCGCGCCGGGCCGCCGTCCGGGGCCGCGCGATCATTTCGACGACGCCCCTTCCGATCCACCGGGCGACAGCGCCGCGCTGTCCTGCTCGCGCCACGCGCGGCGCGACGCCACGATAGCCCGCACGGCCGAGCGCGCCACCTTCCACCACGCAAACGGCCGCGGATCGGCCAGCATGCTGAGCGCGCGCGCATAGTCCAGCGTGAGCCCGGGCGTCCACGCCATCGTCACCGCACGCTTGCGGATCTGCGCGGCGACCCACAACTCGGGCGTGAGCAGCAGCCGCACGAACGCGCCCCAGCCGGCCCGTTCGCCCTTGAGTCGCCATACCGCGCCGTCGAGCGCGGCTTCCAGCGCATTCGAGACGGTGCTCGAGCAGTTGCGGTGCGTGAGGTTGTACGTGACGTTCTGCCGATATGACGCCCAGAATGCCGCGAGCTTCGCCGGATCGTAGTTGCGAATCCGCACGCGCACGGTGGACGGGCACCACGCGCTCGACTCGGTCTCGTAGTCGGGCTGAAACAGGCCCGGCACGTCGTTTTCGCGCGTCGCGCGCAGGATCCGCGTAAATTCGTCCGGAGAACGATCGATCTCGACGGCCGGGTACAGGCTGATGTATATGCCCTCCGGCGACTCCAGCGCCGCGTGGCCGGTGGAAATCACGCCGTTGATGTCCACCGCCGCGATGTAACGGTCGATCACCGGATAGCGTTGCGCTTCGGCCTTCGACGTGCCGGTCGGCGTCCACACGTGCACGGTCAGCGCACGCTCATGGTCGGCCGGCGGGCCGTCCCATTCCGACTGCGTGAAGCGCGGGACGTCGGGCATCGCGTCGATGTCGGGCACGATCGACGGTGCCGGCGACGTGACGAACGCCGGATTGCGCGTCAGCCGCCGCACGCGCGCCGCCAGGCTGAGCATGTGCATCCCGCCGAACGTCAGCAGCAGGCCAAGGCAGTACGGCACGGTCCCCGCATAGTGGGTCGGATACGGCTGATAGAAGAAGATCGCGAGTAGGATCTCGACGACGCCCCACGCGAATGCGACGTTCCAGCGGCGGTAACGCACCATCCACGCAGACGTGCATTGCAGCAACCCGTCGACGAAGAACAGCGTGCCGAAGATCATCGACAGCAGGAAGTGGCCGTGATGATGGCCCGCGAACACGAGCGCGGCGGCAACCACGGCCGCGACGCCCTTCACGTAACGCAGGACGCGCTGGCCGCCGACGCCGCTGCCGGCCACCGCGAGCGTCGCGAGCCCCTCGATCAGGAACAGCCACGCGAACAGTTCGATCGGAAAATGCAGCGCACCGTCGAGCGCATCGACGAAGATGCCGACGCCCGCGGCGATCCACAGCCACCCGAGCACGGTCAGCCCGCGCCAGCGCGTTCGCAGATATTCGATGCCCAGCAACAGCAAGACCAGTCTTACCATGGCGCCCTCGTATCGTTTTCGGGATACGCGCTGGCCACGCGTCTCCTGTCGTGCCGACTGCGCATCGTGCGATGCGAAAGCCGGAAGGCGGGAATGCCGGCCGGCGCGTCATGCCTTCACATCAGCAATGGCGGCCGGCGCACGCCGCGTTCGCCGAATAATAAGATACGGTGGAGCCGGTTGAAAGCTCGGCGAAAACAACCCGGCCGAATCGGGACGCCCGGCATCAAGTTCGCCGTGATCCTGCCATTCCGGGAATGACGGCCCCATTCACCCATGTCGCAACGCGGCGCCCGCGCGGCCCGCATCCCGAACGGAACACGAACATGTGCGCGTCACCGCTTCATACTCCGCCGCTCGGCCCGCAACTCAAGCGTTGGCGCACGCTGCATCGCATGAAGCAGAGTCACGCGGCCGAGTTGTTCGGCGTTGCGCAATCGACGATCTCGCGCTGGGAGGCCGGCATCCAGCAGATGTCCGACGACGAGCGCGCGATGGCCGAACGGCTGCTTGCCGCGCGTCTCGATTCAGCGGGCGATCGCGCGCTCGCCCGGCTGATCGAGAGCAGCCCGTCACGCATGCATCTCGTATGCGATCTCACGCACCGTCTGCTCGCCAGTTCGCCATCGCGCGCCGCCGAGTTCTCGCGGCCGCTAGCGACGTTGCTCGGCACGTCGCTCTGGCGGTACGCGTCGCCGGAAATCGTCCGCATGGAAGCCGCGCTCGACCCGCTCGGCTGGCGCGATTGCGCGGGACCGCCGAGCGTCGAATTCGCGACCGGCGCCAATGCGTCGCGCATCGTGCCGATCCGCGGCAGCACCTGCCGCTGGACGCGGATGATGCTGTCGGACGGCTCCGCCGCGCGACTCGTCGAAACGCTGTAGCACATGCGCCAGTCGCCGGGCGCAAGCGCGACGCGCATATTTCATGCGTGGACGCATCGCATCGGCGCGGCGTACGCTTGAGTGCTCGATTCACGCCCTTCCCTGCCATGAACCTCGATACGATTCACGCGCGGCTCGATTTCCTGCGCGACGCCGAACGCCTGAAAGACGTGCTTCGCAGTGGCCATACGTCGGCCGGGCGCGCTGAAAGCACGGCCGAACACAGCTGGCGGCTATGCCTGATGGCACTCGTGTTTGCCGATGCGCTACCCGACGTCGACACGACGAAGCTGCTGAAGCTCTGCGTCGTGCACGATCTCGGCGAAGCGCTGCACGGCGACATCCCCGCGATCGAGCAGGCCGCGCATCCTGACAAGAGCACACACGAACGCGACGACTTGCTGACGCTGACAGCCGGACTCGATCGCGCGCTGCGCGACGAGATCGTCGCACTGTGGGACGAATATGAAGCGGCAGTCTCCCCGGAAGCACGCGCAGCGAAGGCACTCGACAAGCTGGAGACGATCATGCAGCACAACCAGGGGAGCAATCCGCCGGATTTCGACTACGCGTTCAATCTCGGCTACGGCCGGCGCTACACCGACGCGGCGCCGCTGTTCGGCGCGATCCGCGCGATCGTCGATGCGGACACGCAACGCAGGATCGATACTCGCGACGACGGCGCGTAAGCTCGCGGAGCCGGCCGCGCGGCACACGCGCCGCATTCGTACGAACGCCAGGCACGCAGCATGACGCGGAACATCTACGACGATCCCGCTTTCTTCGCAGGCTACAGCCGCCTGAACCGCTCGGTGCTTCACGCTCATGCATCTGAACGAATGGGTGCCGACACCGGAACAGCTCGCCGCGATGCCCGCCTTCGAAGAAGAACGCGAGCGGCCGATGATGGCGATTGCGGCCGCGCGGCGTTAGCATCGCACGCGTCATTCACACACCGTCGCCCTGCGCCTCGCCGGCGCGAACGCCACCGCGCTCGCGGTCGCGAGCATGGTCGCGCCGGCCGCGCCGTACACCATCACCCACCCGAAGCCGTGCACGAGCGCCGCGTGCAGCGCCGCGCCAGCCGGGTCGGCCCGAGCGAGCGCCGGTGCGATCGCATGCAGTCCGTCGGTGCGGCCCGACGCGATCTGCTGCGCCAGCATGTGCAGCGTCCCGGCATCGATCGCGCCCGCCATCCCGGCCTTCAGGCTCGCGACGATCCCGGCCACCAGCACGAAGCCCATCGTCGCGATGTTCAGCGCGAGCGAGATCATCCGCGCGCTCATGTCGATGCCTGACGCCATCCCGGCCCGCGAAGCCGGCACCGCGCCCGTCGTCGTGTTGGTGACCGGCGTATTCGTGAGTCCGAGCCCGATCCCGGCGATCACGCAGCCGGGCAGCATCGTGACCCAGCTCGCGTGGTCGATGCCGCTGCCGATACGCATCAGCACGAAGCCGGCCGCGATCGTGAACAGCCCGCCGGGTATCACGACGCCGGGCCCGTAACGCAATGCGAGCCGTTCGCCGAACGGCGGCGCGGCGAGCGTCGGCAACGTGTACGCGAGCAACGCGAGGCCAGCCGTCACGCTGTCGTAGCCGAGCGCGAACTGGAACAAGATCGGCAAGTAGATCATGAACGGCCAGAAACTGAAGTTCATCCCCATCGAGCCGAAGATTGCGCCGGTGAACGCGCGGATCCGGAACACGGAGAAGTCGAACATCGGCCGCGCGCTCATGCGTTCAGCGACGAAGAACGCGACTAGCGCGAGCACGGTCGCACCCAGCACGCCGAGCCCGGCTGCGCTCGCGAGCCCGAGCTCCGCGCTTTGGGTGATGTAGAACGCGAGGCCGAGCACCGCGAGCGACAGCGTGACGATACCGGCCACGTCGAGCGTTCCCGCATGCGGGTCGCGCGATTCCTGCACGGCACCGCGGATCAGCACGAGCGCGACGGCTGCGAGCGGCGCGTGAACGAGGAACACCCACGGCCAGCTCGCGAGCGCGACGATCGCGCCGCCGACGATCGGCCCGAAGCCGAGGCCGATCCCGAACACGATCCCCCAGATTCCGAATGCTCGGCCGCGCTCGCGACCTTCGCGGAACTGATGCGACAGCACCGCGATCTGGCAGATCAGCATCGCGCCGCCACTCGCGCCTTGCAGCAGGCGCCCCGCGACCAGCACCGGCACGTTCGGTGCGAGCCCGCACAACAGCGACGTCGCGCCGAACAGCCCGGTGCCGATCACGTACACGCGCTTGCGGCCGAAACGATCCGCGAGCGTGCCGGCCGCCATCAGCACCGTCGTGCAGGCGATCGTGTACGCGTTCATGATCCACTGCATGCCGTTGAAGTCGCCATGCAGTACGTGTTCGAGCGTCGGCAGGATCACCGGCACGCTCGAGATTTCAAGGCCGAACATCAGCGACGTGAGACAGACGGCCGCGAGCGCGACCGCGTTCCTGCGGGAATCGGATAGCGTCATGCGTTTTGCGCGGCGGCCCGCAACGGCCGTGCGCCTCCAGGTAGAAGGAAGTCGCCGCGGGCGGCCGGCCTGAAGGCCGGCGACGCGCTGGGCGGGAATCGGTACTATAGTGAGAGTTCCGATCCCCATTGACGCGTCCGCATCCCGGAACTGGGGAATCACAGGACGCAATCAACGCAACCCGCTATGACCGACAGACTCGACGGCGTGACGACCTTCGTCCAGGTAGTGGAATCCGGCAGTTTCGCGCTGGCCGCGGAGCGGCTCGACATGACGCGCTCGGCGGTCGGCAAGGCAATCGCGCGGCTCGAGAAGCGGCTGGGCGCGCGGCTGCTGCAGCGCACGACCCGCAGCCAGAGCCTGACCGACGACGGCCAGGCGTACTACGACCGGTGCGTGCGCGCGCTGGCGGAACTGGAAGCCGCCGAAGCCGATCTCGATTGCGGCCGCAACGAAGCGCGCGGCAAGCTGCGGCTGAGCGTGCCGCTCGCGTTCGGGCATCACTGCGTGACGCCGATCGTGCTCGATCTCGCACGCACCTACCCGCATCTTCGGATCGACGTATCAATCACCGACCGGTTTGTCGACCTCGTCGAGGAAGGCATCGATCTCGCGGTGCGGATCGGCCCGCTCGCGGACAGCACGAGCCTCGCGGTGCGGCGACTCGGCACGCAGTACGGGAGCCTCGGCGCGGCGCCGTCGTATCTCGCGCGCTACGGCATGCCGCAATCGCTCGACGATCTGCGCAACCATCGCACGGTCGCGTATTCGCGCTCGGGCGTCGTGCAGCCGTGGTATCTGCGTGCGCCGGACGGCTCGTCCGTGCACATCGACATGCCGCACCAGCTGAGCTTCGACGACGTGCAGGCGATCGCCGCGGCCGGCGCTTCGGGGTTCGGCATCGCATGGCTGCCAAGCTGGCTGCTCGATCAGTACGTGAAGCGCGGCGAGATGGTCGTCGTGCTCGATCGCTGCTTCGTTTGCGAAGGCGACATTCACGCGATCTGGCCGAAAACGCGCTACCTGCCGCGCAAGACGCGCTGCGTGATCGACGCGCTGGTGCAGGCGGTGCCGCCGATGATCGAGCGCCCGGAGCCCGCCAACCTCAAGAAGGCGGGTTGAAGCCGACGCGCCGCACGGGCGCGTCGAACCCTCACACGGGGATCACGCCGCGCCGAGATCGGCGAGCGGATGCGCGAACAGCTTCCACGGCGACGTCAGGAAATGCCGCACGCGTTCGGCGCGCACTTCGACGAGCGACGCGGGCGCCCAGCGCGGCTTGCGGTCCTTGTCGACGAGATGCGCACGCACGCCCTCGCAGAAGTCGCCCTCCTCGATCGCACGCGCGACGATGCCGAGCTCCATCCGGAACGACTCCGCGAGCGTCATCTGGCGGCCGCGCAGCAACGCTTCGCGCGTCACGCTCAGCATCGTCGGCGAATGGCCGGTGAGCGCGTCGAGCGTCGCCTGCAGCCATTGGCGATGTTCGCGCGGCAGTTCGTCGCGCGCGAGATCGTGCTTCAGCGTCGCGACGATCCGCTCGATGGTCGAGCGCTTGTCGAAGTGACGGACGATCCACGCCATCTGGCTGTCGAGCGCCGCATGCGGCACGACGTTGCACGGCGGCTCGAACACCTTGCGCAGCGCCGCCAGCACGTCGCCGTCCCATTTGACGCGCTCGATGCGCGTCTCGAACGTGTCGAGCCACGACGACGGCACGCACAGATCCGCAAGCTTCGCGCTCAGCGCATCGGCGCCGGACAGCATCGCGCCCGTCAGCCCGACGTACAACTCGAGTTCGACCGGCATGCGCGACAGGAAATGCGTCGCGCCGACGTCGGGCACGAGACCGATGCGCGTCTCCGGCATGGCAATCTTGCTGCGCTCGGTCGCGACGCGCAGCGCCGCGCCTTGCGCAAGACCCATTCCGCCGCCCATCGTCACGCCGTCCATCAGCGCGACGACGGGCTTCGTAAACGTATGGATCGCATGGTCGAGCCGATATTCGTCGACGAAGAACGGCAGCCACGTCTCGCGCTGCGCGACCATCTTGTAGAGCGCGCGCACGTCGCCGCCCGCGCAGAAGCCCTTCTCCCCCGCACCGCGCAGCACGACCGCGACGATTTGTTCGTCGTGCCGGCACCGCTCGACGAGCATGGCCAGCTCACCGATCATCGGATACGACAACGCGTTGAGCGCGGTCGGCCGGTTCAGCGTGATGATCGCGACGCGATTGACCACGCGGAACAGCACCTCCGGTGCCGGCTGCGCGAAGCCGGGTTGAGTCGTGACCGGCGTGCTCATCGTTGCGGCTCCCCGTCGGTGTGCCATTGCGGCGCGCGTTTGCCGAGAAACGCGGCCACCCCTTCGCGCGGATCGCGCGTGTCGAACAGGTCGACGAAGCGCTCGCGCTCGACCGCCAGCGCCGCGCTGCGCGGCACGCCGCGGCGTGCGAGCCCGATCAGTTCCTTGCTGTACGCAACCGCATGCGGGCTCTGCCGCGCGACCTTGCGCGCGAGCGCCAGCGCCGCGTCCCGTGCGGCGCCGCTTTCGACCACGTCCTCGACGAGGCCGATCCGCAGCGCGGTGGCCGCATCGACGCGCGTACCGGCGAGGATGATTTTCTTCGCCCAGCCTTCGCCAACGAGCCAGGGCAGCGTCTGCGTGCCGAGGCCGCAAGGCAGCAGGCCGACCGACGGCTCGGGCAGCGCCATTTGCGCGTGCGTCTCGGCGATCCGCAGATCGCAAGCGAGCGCGCATTCGAGGCCGCCGCCCATCGCATAGCCGTTGATCGCCGCGATCGTCACGACGCGCGCATCGTGCAGCGCCTCGAACGCCGCGCCGAAACGCGCGGCCATCGCGCGCGCAACCGCACGGTCGCCGTCGGCGAACGTGTTCAGGTCGGCGCCCGCGCTGAAGAACTTCGGGCCGTCGCCGGTGATCACCAGCGCGCGCACGCGCGGGTCCGCATTCAGTTCGGCGACGGTTGCCTGCAGTTGCTGCAGCCCGTCGGCGGTAAAGGCGTTCGCGGGCGGACGCTTGAGCGTCGCGCACGCGATCGCGCCGTCGTCGACGTAGTCCAGTTCGATCATCACGCGTCCTTCTTCGTGGCCGGTTGGTACAGGCGTATCACCGCCGAGAAATCGAGCTGCCCGTCGCCGCGGCTGCTCATGGTCTGGTACAGCTGCTGCGCGAGCGCGCCGAGATAGACGGGCTGGCGCGCCTGCTTCGCCGCATCGTTCGCGAGACCGAGATCCTTCAGCATCAGGTCGGTGCCGAAGCCGCCGCTGTAACCGCGCGACGACGGCGCGGTGTCGATCACGCCCGGATACGGGTTGTAGGTGTCGGAACTCCAGCAGCGGCCCGTCGACGTGTTGACGATGCCGGCAAGCACCTTCGGGTCGATGCCGAGCGCGACGCCGAGCGACATCGCTTCCGACACGGCCGCCATCGAAATGCCGAGCACGAGGTTGTTGCAGACCTTCGCGACCTGCCCCATCCCCGTCGCGCCACAGTGGACGATGTTCTTGCCCATCCCTGCGAGCACGGGCTTCACGCGCTCGAAATCCGCATCGCTGCCGCCGACCATGAACGTCAGCGTGCCGGCAGCGGCGCCGCCCGTGCCGCCCGACACCGGCGCATCGACGAACGCGCCGCCGTGCTCGCGCACGAGCGCGCCGAACGCCTGCGCGCTCGCCGGGTCGATCGTGCTCGAATCGATGACGGTTGCGCCCGCGCCGAGGCCGGCCAGCACGCCGTTCTCGCCGGCGAGCACCGAGCGCACGTGCGGCGCGGCCGGCAGCATCGTGATCACGAACGCCGCGCCCGTCGCCGCGTCGCGCGGCGACGCAGCCACCTGCGCGCCGGCGTCCTGCAGCGCGCGCAATGCATCGGCGCTCAGGTCGAACGCATGCACGTCATGGCCGGCCTTCAGCAGGTTGAGCGCCATCGGCGCACCCATGTGGCCCAACCCGATAAATCCGATTTGCATGTTCGTCTCCTGCGCGGCTCAATGCAGCCGGATCGTCGTGTTCACCGGCGCGGCCGTGGCGTCGTCGTCGAACCAGCGTGCGGTCACCGTCTTCGTCTGCGTATAGAACTGCACGACCTGCTTGCCGTACGGGCCGAGATCGCCGAGCTTCGAGCCGCGCGAACCGGTGAAGCTGAAGAACGGCACCGGCACCGGAATCGGGATGTTGATGCCGACCTGGCCGACGTCGATCTCGCTCTGGAACTTGCGCGCGGCCGCGCCGCTCTGCGTGAAGATGCCCACGCCGTTGCCCATCGGGTTCGCATTGACCAGCGCGATCGCGTCGTCGAGCGTGTCGACTTCCATCAAGACCAGCACCGGCCCGAAGATTTCGTGCGTGTAGACGGTCATCTCGGGCGTCACGCCGGAGAAAATCGTCGGCCCGATGAAGTTGCCTTCCTCGTAGCCGGCGACCTTCACGTCGCGGCCGTCGAGTTCGAGCTTGGCGCCTTCCTTCACGCCGGCTTCGATCAACGACAGGATGCGCGCCTTCGCACCGCGCGACACGACCGGCCCGACGTCCGTGCCCGGTTCCGAGCCGGCGTTGACCTTGAGCGTCTTCGCTTTTGCGACGATGTCGGGCAGCCAGTCGCGCGCGCTGCCCACCAGCACCGCAACGGACGTCGCCATGCAGCGCTGGCCGGCCGCGCCGAAGCCCGCGCCGACGAGCGCGTTGATCGACTGCTCGCGGTTCGCGTCGGGCAGCACCACCGCGTGATTCTTCGCGCCCATCATCGACTGCACGCGCTTGCCGTGCTGGCTGCCGAGGTTGTACACGTGCGTGCCGACGGCCGTCGAGCCGACGAACGAGATCGCCTTCACGAGCGGATGCGTGCAGATCGCGTCGACGACTTCCTTGCCGCCGTGCACGACATTCAGCACGCCCTTCGGCACACCGGCTTCGATCGCGAGTTCGACGAGTTCCATCGTCGACAGCGGGTCCTGCTCCGACGGTTTCAGCACGAACGTGTTGCCGCACACGATCGCCATCGGGAACATCCACAGCGGAATCATTGCGGGGAAGTTGAACGGCGTAATGCCCGCGCACACGCCGAGCGGCTGGCGCAGCGTATACGTGTCGACGCCGCCCGCGACGTTCTCCGCGAATTCGCCAAGCTGCAGCGTGCCGATCGAACACGCGTGCTCGACCACTTCCAGACCGCGGAAGATGTCGCCTTCGGCGTCGGGAATCGTCTTGCCCTGCTCGGCCGTCAGCGTCTTCGCGATCCGCTGCTGGTTCGCGCGCACGAGATCCTGGAACTTCAGCATGATGCGCATGCGAGCGGAAATCGGCGTGTTCTTCCACGTCGCATACGCGGTGTGCGCGGCCTGCACGGCCGCGTCGACTTCCGCGACGGTTGCGAAAGGCACGCGTGCAAGCACCTGCTGCGTTGCCGGGTTGACGATGTCGCGCCACTCGCTCGTGGTCGACTCGACGAAGGCGCCGTCGATCAGCAGCTTGACCGTCGGCACGTGTTGCCCCGAACGGGGCGTCGGATTCGCGTTCATCAGTGCGCTCTCCTTGGAGTGGGCCGCGTGGCGTCATGCGACGCGCGGCGGGTTCGGTTCGGTGAGGCCGGGGCTGCGCGCGTAAAAACCGAGTGCGCGGCCCGCAGCCGGTCGTTTCTTATTTCAGCTCGTTTGCGAAGTCTTCTTCCCAGTATTCGCCGGGCATCCGCGTCGTTGCATCTTCGCCGCGCTCGATTTCGCGGCGGCGCAGTTCGACGCGGCGAATTTTTCCGGAGATGGTTTTCGGCAGCTCCGCGAACTGCAAGCGGCGGATCCGCTTGTACGGCGCGAGCTTCTCGCGCGAGAAGCGGAAGATTTCCAGCGCGAGCGCGGGGCTTTCGTCATAGCCCTGGCGCAGTGTGACGAACGTCTTCGGCACCGACAGCCGCACCGGGTCCGGGCTCGGCACGACGGCCGCTTCAGCGATCGCCGGATGCTCGATCAGCACGCTTTCCAGTTCGAACGGGCTCAGCCGGTAGTCGGACGACTTGAACACGTCGTCCGCGCGGCCGATGTACACGTAGTAGCCGTCTTCGCCGCGCATCGCGATGTCGGACGTGCGGTAATGGCCGTCGCGCATCGCATGGGCCGTTGCGTCGGGGTTGTTCGCATAGCCGTTCATCAGCCCGACCGGTCGCGCGGCGCCATCGCCGAGCGGCAGCGCGACCTCCCCTTCGCTGACCGGCGCGCCGTCCGGATCGAGCAGCGCGATCCGGTAGCCGGGCAGCGGGCGGCCCATCGAGCCGGCGACGACGGCCTGCCCCGGCGAATTGCCGATCAGGCAGGTCGTCTCGGTCTGGCCATAGCCGTCGCGAATCGTGATGCCCCACGCCTTCTTCACGCGCTCGATGATCTCGGGATTCAGCGGCTCGCCCGCGCCGACGATCTCGCGCAGCTTCACGTCGAACGACGCGAGCGGCTGCTGCACGAGCATGCGCCACACGGTCGGCGGCGCGCACAACGTGGTGACCCGGTAGTCGACGAGCGCATCGAGCACGACCTTCGGGTCGAAGCGCGCGTAGTTGAACGCGAACACGCACGCCTGCGCATTCCACGGCGCGAAGAAGCAGCTCCACGCATGCTTGGCCCAACCGGGCGAGCTGATGTTCCAGTGAATGTCGCCGGGCTGCAGCCCGATCCAGTACATCGTCGACAAGTGGCCTACCGGATACGTGCGGTGCGTATGCTCGACGAGCTTCGGCTTCGAGGTCGTGCCCGACGTGAAATACAGCAGCATCGGATCGTTCGCGTGCGTGACTGCATCCGGCTCGAACGCGGCGCTCGCCGCGTAGCCGTCGTTCATCGCGAGCCAGCCTTCGCGCGGCGCGCCCGCGACGATCTTCTGCTTGAGGCCGAGGCCGGCCTGCTCGAACTTCGCGGTTTCGTGCTCGTCGACGATCGCGTAGGTCGCGCCGCCGATCTGTACGCGATCGCGCACGTCGTCGGCCGACAGCTGCGTGGTCGCGGGCAGCACGATCGCGCCGAGTTTCATCGCGGCGAGCATCGCGTCCCACAGTTCGACACGGTTCGGCAACATCAGCAGGATCCGGTCGCCGCGCACGACGCCGATGCCGCGCAGCCAGTTCGCGATCCGCGACGAGCGCTCGGACATCTGCGCGAACGAATACGGCTCGCCCGTGCCCGTCGCCGCATCGACGATCCATAGCGCGGGCTGGTCGTTGCCGCGCGCCATCGGATCGAAGTAGTCGAGCGCCCAGTTGAACGCATCGAGCACCGGCCACTCGAAATCGCGGTAAGCGGTGTCGTAGTCGGTGCGATGGCGCAGCAGGAAGTCGCGTGCGTCCAGGAATGCCTGTACCGTCATGTGTCGTCTCCGTCCAGTCTCCATGCCTAGCGGTCAACCGGCGCATGTGCTGCAGCACCTGCCCGGTTCCGTATTGCACGGCGCACGGTCACGTCGTTGCGTGCCGCGTTCGCCGCGCTGCCCTCGTGCCTGCGTTGGTTGCCTGCGTTGCGGCCTGCGTTGTTGCGTGCTTGTTCGATCGTTTCTGTTGCACTGCGCGACGCCGGATGCGAGCGCGCGGCGGCTCACAGCTGTCGCGCGATCACCATCCGCTGTACTTCGCTGGTGCCTTCGTAAATCTGCGTGATGCGCGCGTCGCGATAGTGACGCTCGACTTCGTAATCGGCGAGATAACCGTAGCCGCCGTGGATCTGGATCGCGTCCGAGCACACGCGCTCGGCCATCTCGGATGCGAACAGCTTCGCCTGCGACGCTTCGGACAGACACGGCAGCCCGGCCGTGCGCAGCTGCGCCGCGTGATGCACGAGCAGCCGCGCCGCGTTGATCTGCGTGGCCATGTCGGCGAGCTTCTGCTGGATCGCCTGGTGTTCGGCGATCGGCTTGCCGAACTGCACGCGCTCGCCCGCATAGCGGCGCGCCTTGTCGAACGCGGCGCGCGCGATGCCGAGCGCCTGCGCGGCGATGCCGATCCGGCCGCCTTCGAGGTTCGACAGCGCAATCTTCAGCCCCTCGCCGCGATTGCCGAGCAGATTCTCCTCGGGAATCGCGCAGTTCTCGAACGTGATCGGGCACGTGTCGGACGCACGGATCCCCATCTTCTTCTCGGGCTTGCCGACGATGAAGCCCGGCGTGTCGGTCGGCACGAGGAACGCAGAAATGCCGCGCTTGCCGGCTTCAGGATCCGTCATGGCAAAAACGATCGCGACACCGGCGCGCTGGCCGTTCGTCACGAACTGCTTCGCGCCGTTGATCACCCACTTGCCGTCGCGCAGCTCCGCGCGCGTGCGCAGGTTGTTCGCTTCGGAGCCCGCCTGCGGCTCGGTCAGGCAGAATGCGCCGATCACACGGCCCGCCGCCATCTCTGCCAGCCAGCGATCCTTCTGCGCGGGCGTGCCGAAGCCGAGGATCGGCCCGCAGCCGACCGAGTTGTGCACGCTCATCATCGTCGCGCATGCGGCGTCGCCGGCAGCGATCTCCTCGATCGCCAGCGCGTACGCGACGTAATCGGTATACGCGCCGCCCAGCTCCTGCGGCACGATCATTCCGAGCAGTCCGAGTTCGCCGAGCTGCGCGACGACCGCGTCGGGCAGATGCGCGTCTTGGTCCCACTGCGCGGCGTTCGGCGCCAGCACTTCAATGGCAAAGGCGCGCGCGGCGTCGCGGATCATCCGCTGGTCTTCGGTGTAAAGCTCGTCCATTGCGCTGCTGTCTCCCGCGGCCGCGTGCGGCGACCGACCTTTTGTTTCGATGCAACAAGTGTAGGCAAGCGCGCGCGACTGTTCGATGCTCGCGCCGCTCATTTACACTGAGCGTTTTTGCCATACCGGCGGCGTCGATGAAGCAGGAAGACAAGGGAACCGTCGCGATCAGCCTCGTCGCTTACAGCGTCGAGCTTGCCACCCGGCGCGGCGTCGCGGCCGAGCCGCTGCTCGCGCAGGCAGGCATCGCGCCCGCGCTGCTCGTGCAGCCGCGTGCGCGCGTGTCCGCTCAGCAATATGGCGCGTTGTGGAATGCGATCGCGCGCGCGCTCGACGACGAATTTTTCGGGCAGGATCGCCATCCGATGCGCAGCGGCAGCTTCATCGCGATGAGCCAGGCCGCGCTGTCCGCGCAGGACGGGCTCCATGCGATGGCGCGTGCGGTGAATTTCATGCACTGCGTGCTCGACGACCTGCACGCGGAGCTCGACGCGAATCCCCAGCGCGTGCGGCTGCGCTTCGTGCACCGCAACAGCGTCGCCGCACCGGCGATGTTCACGTACGCGACCTATTTCATCATCGTGTACGGGCTCACCTGCTGGCTGATCGGGCGGCGGATCCCGGTGCTGCACGCGAGCTTTCGCTGCGACACGCCGCCGGCCGACCATGAATATCCGTCGATGCTGTGCGACGACATGCGGTTCAACCAGCCCGATTCGTATGTCGATTTCGATCCCGAATTCGCGACGCTGCCCGTCGTGCAGAACGCGAAGACGCTGAAGACGTTTCTGCGCAACGCGCCGGCCAGCTTCATCGTCAAGTACCGCAACCCGAACGCGCTCGCGCAGCGCGTGCGCACGGTGCTGCGCGGGATGCCGCCCGCGTCGTGGCCCGGCGCCGGCGGGATGGCCGCGCGGCTGCACGTGGCCGAGGCGACGCTGCGCCGCAAGCTGCACCAGGAAGGCCACGCGTACCAGTCGATCAAGGACACGCTGCGGCGCGACCTCGCGTTCGAGGCGCTGGCCGATCCGTCGCGCACGATCGCGGACGTCGCTGCCGCTGCCGGTTTCGCCGAACCAAGCGCGTTCTACCGCGCGTTTCGCAAATGGAGCGGGCGCAGTCCGGCCGAGTACCGGGAAGAAACGCTCGCGCGCGGCGGCGGCGCCGGCGGCTGAGCGCGAGCGTTTCAGCCCCGGCTTCGCGCTTTCTGCCGAAACCGGCTAATCTTCAAGCATCGGGCCAACGCCCTTTCCGCGAGCCGGACGGCGTGCGGCCGCGCGCCGCCCGGACGCCCCGATGCGCATTCACCGTCATGGGCCGCCGCCTGCGTCTGCATCGCAGGGCGGCCACCCCCGTCACCCGCTGTCCGCGCGGGTCGCACGCGCCGCGCTGTTCGCAGCGCTGCTCGTCATGTGCGCGGCGGTTGCCGCGCTGACGCGCGCGGCAGCGGCGCCGGTCATCGTGATTCCCGTCAACGGCGCAATCGGCCCGGCCAGCGCCGACTTCATCGTGCGTTCGCTCGACCGCGCGGCGCGCGAGCAAGCGCCGCTCGCGATCCTGCAGCTCGACACGCCGGGCGGGCTCGACACGTCGATGCGGCAGATCATCAAGGCGATTCTCGGCTCGCCGGTGCCGGTAGCGGCCTTCGTCGCGCCGGGAGGTGCACGGGCCGCTAGCGCCGGCACCTATATCGTCTACGCGAGCCACGTCGCCGCGATGGCGCCCGGCACCAATCTCGGCGCGGCATCGCCGGTGCAGTTCGGGATCGGCGGTACGCCTGGCGCGCCGAAACCCTCGCCTGCCGGCACGTCGGGCGCTGCCGGTGCATCGGCTGCATCGGCGTCGTCGGGCGTACTTGGCGCACCGGTTGCGCCCGCCGAATTGCCGAACGATACGCAGTCGACCGAAATCCGCAAGGCGACGCAGGACGCCGCCGCGTACATCCGCGGCCTCGCGCAGCTGCGCGGACGCAATGCCGACTGGGCCGAGCGCGCGGTGCGCGAGGCCGTGAGCCTGCCCGCCAACGACGCGCTCACGCAGCACGTCGTCGACGTGATCGCGCAGGATCCGGCCGATCTCGCGCGCCGGCTAGACGGCCGCACGGTGACGACGACCGCCGGCACGCTGCATCTCGCGACCGCGCATGCACCGCTCGTCGTGCTCGCGCCCGACTGGCGCAGCCGCTTCCTGGCGATCATCGCGGACCCGAACGTCGCGCTGATCCTGCTGACGATCGGCATCTACGGGCTGTTCTTCGAATTCGCGAATCCCGGCTTCGTGCTGCCGGGCGTGGCCGGCACGATCTGCCTGCTGGTCGGTCTGTTCGCGATGCAGTTGCTGCCGATCAGTTACGCGGGGCTCGGGCTCGTGCTGCTCGGGCTCGGCTGCCTCGTCGCGGAGGCGTTTCTGCCGACCTTCGGCGTGCTCGGCTTCGGCGGGATCGTCGCGTTCACGATCGGCGCGCTGATGCTGATCGACACCGACGTGCCCGGCTACGGGATTCCATGGCCGGTGATTGCCGGCCTCGCCATCGGCGGCGGGTTGCTGGTCGCCGCCGTGTCGAGCGTCGCGCTACGCGCGCGGCGGCGGCCCGTGGTGACGGGCGCCGAGGCAATCGTCGGCAGCATCGGCGAAGTGCTCGACGACGGCCTGCGCGCCGATCAGCCGCAGGGCGCGGCCGGCCCCGAGCCGTCGGCGGCGGGCTGGGCGCGCGTGCACGGAGAACGCTGGCGCGTCGCGAGCAGCACGCCGCTCGCCGCCGGCTGCCGCGTGCGCGTCACCGGCCGCCACGGGCTGACGCTGACCGTCACGCCGCTCTACGACGTGCCGGCACACGAACAACAACAGCAGGGAGCACCGTCATGATGGGCTACACGTTTGGCTTCGGCAGCGTCCTGATCGTCTTCGTCGTGGTGCTCGTCGCATTGTCGATCCGCATCTTCCGCGAGTACGAGCGCGGCGTCGTGTTCATGCTCGGCCGCTTCTGGAAAGTGAAGGGGCCAGGGCTCGTGCTGATCATTCCGGTCGTCCAGCAGGTCGTGCGGATCGACTTGCGCACCGTTGTGTTCGACGTGCCCGCGCAGGACGTGATCACACGCGACAACGTGTCGGTGAAGGTCAATGCGGTCGTGTATTTCCGCGTCGTCGATCCGGAGAAGGCCGTGATCCAGGTCGCGCGCTTCTTCGAGGCGACGAGCCAGCTCGCGCAAACCACGCTACGCGCGGTGCTCGGCAAGCACGAGCTCGATGCGCTGCTCGCCGAGCGCGAGCAATTGAACGCCGATATCCAGAAGACGCTCGACGCGCAGACCGACGCGTGGGGCATCAAGGTGTCCACCGTCGAGATCAAGCACGTGGACCTGAACGAGACGATGATCCGTGCGATCGCGCGCCAGGCCGAGGCCGAGCGCGAGCGGCGCGCGAAGGTGATCCACGCGGAAGGAGAATTGCAGGCGTCGGAGAAGCTGCTGCAGGCCGCGCAGCGGCTCGCACAGCAGCCGCAGGCAATGCAGCTGCGCTACCTGCAGACGCTGACGACGATCGCGGCGGACAAGAATTCGACGATCGTGTTTCCGCTGCCGGTCGATCTGCTCGGCGCGTTGCTGGAGCGATTGGGGCCGCCGCGCGAGCGTTGACACACGCGTGTGCCGGCCCGCACGGCGCACGGCACACGCCAGCGCCGCCGTGGCGCCGCGCCCATCGGCACCGGCCGCGTCCGCGTCCGCGTCGTCCGGCCCGTGCGCCGCCCGCGTCAGGCCAGCAGCTTGCGCTCGGTCTTGCCGTACTTGATCGACTTCTCGTCCGGGATCATCAGCCCCGTGTGCTCGTCGCGGCCTTGCAGCAGGAAGCGCGCGCCCGGGTCGCCGATCTGTTCGGCCGCGAGCTTGCTATCCGCGCCGATCTCGCCTTTCTTCATCCGGTTGACGATCACGCCGGCCGCGGTGTCTTTGAAATCCCGCAGCATCCACGCGTCGCCGTCGCTGTCGCCGAACACCAGCAGCGGGCCGTAGCCCTTCTTCGATGCGAGGACGTTGCGGATTCCCACCGTCTTGCCGGGCCCCCAGTTGAAATGCCACCCGGCCGGATAGGTGCTCGTGTACTTGCCGTCCTGCATGTCGAGACGCAGGCCGATCACGTTCTCGGGCGGCACGCCGTAGCCATAGTTCGGATTGCCGGCGAATACGCGCACGACGTCGTCGAGCGATGCGGTGCTCACGTACACGTCGATGCCGTTCGCACGCAGCGTATGCATCACCGCGCGGATTTCCTCGTGAATGCGGATGCCGTGAAAATGCGTATCGGCCACGACGCCCGCCTTGCCCGGCAGCGCCTTCGGGCTTTCGTAGCGGACCTTGCGCAGCGCGTCTCCGATACCGTAGTTGTTCGACGCTTCCGCCATCGCCTGCAACTCGGCGGTCGTCATGTTCTTGTAGAAGTAGATGATCCACTTGTAGCCGACTTCGAGCGGATGCGTGTCGCAGATCGCGTCGTACATGAAGTACAGCTTCGCGCGGAAATCCTTGAACTGGTCGGTCTCGCGAATCTCGTCGAGGCTCTTGTCGCCGCCGAAGCCCTTGTAGTTCGCATGGAGCCAGCGGTAGTCGGACTCGACGTCGGCGGCCAGATCCTCCATCGTTACCGGCTTGCCGTCGACGGTCGTGTAGTCCTTCATGAACGCGCCCTTCGGCACGTCCTTCCACATCACGGCGACGAACTCGTCAGGCGTCAGCTTGTATTGCAGATGGTTGATCTGGTACATCAGCAACGCCTCCTCGCAGTCGTTCATGATGCACGTGTTGTCCCAGTCGAATACTGCGTACGGGCGGCGCTTTCCGTCGTAGCGCGCGCTCGCGACGCCATGCTGGTCGAGCACCGCTTGCAGGCGCGCGGCGTTGAACGGCGACCAGCGGCCGGGGTCGAGCGCGTCGGGCGCGGTGGCACGCTTCGCGTTGGCCGTGCCGGCCTTGAGCATCAGCGGCGTCGCGGCGCTCGCCGCGGCAAGGGTATTGATGAACTGGCGGCGTTGCATGGTCTCTCTCCGTTGAAATGCCGAATCGGCTTCGGTCGCGGCGCTGCGCGACGCGCGGGACACCGGCCCCGCGAAGCCGGGACGGCTTCGAATCGGGGGCGAATGATGTGGCGAGACTATTTCGGCAATTTGACAGCGTCGCGCGCCGACACGACCGCGAGTTGCTCCGGCGCGACATCCTGCGCCCGCGCCGAAACCTTGCGTGCTCCGCCCCGGCGGGCTCCTGCTCGACACGCGTCCGCCGATCCGGCAGCGGCCGTCCGCAAGCTAGAGCTTTCCCTCCATTTCGGCCGCTGATTAGGAAAAGTCCTCACTTCCGCGAACGTCGAACCGGCTATGATCGTTACATCATTCAATGGCACATTAAATGCTGACTGAATAGTCCGCTTTCGGATCACCGGCGGATGCGTTCGGCATCAGCGCCCCGCATCGCACGGCACGCGCAGCGCGCCGACCGGCACACGCGGGCCGACACATGGAGACGCATCATGACTGCCCACCATCCGCTGCCGGAAGTCCACCTCGACGAACTGCCGCAATTCCGCGCAGTCCAGCAGCTTGCGTACCGTTGCGTGGAAACGGTCGGCGCGATGCTCTACCCCGGCATCACCGAGAAGGAGGCCGCGCGGCTGCTGACCGAATGGCTGCAGGACAACGGCGTGCGCGACTGGCTGCACAAGCCGTTTGCGTGGTTCGGCGACCGCACCGCGTTCGACGGCTTCTCGGGCCTGAAGCATCTGGGCGGCTTCAACGTCGCGTTCTTTCCGAGCAACCGCCAGCTCGAAGCCGACATGCCGGTGATCCTCGACGTCGCGCCCGTGCTCGACGGCATCGTCGCGGACGTCGGCTACGCGCACTGTCTCGGCCACAACCCGATCCTCGCGCAGTTGCAGGACGACCTGATGGACCATCGCGACATGATCGTGCGGCTCGTGAAGGCGCGCCGTCCGATGGCGGAAGTCGCGCAGGCGGTCGACGCGCTGTGCCGCCGCCAGGGCGTCGAGCCGCGCCACAAGGCGTATCCGTTCAAGGTGCTCGCGCATCGCGTCGCGAAGATCCACAAGCTGTCGAAGCCGCGGTTCGTCGCGCGCTTCGGGCTGAACGCGACGCGCAACCTGCTGCTCGACCAGGGCCGTGCGGCGAAGCAGCAGGGCTGGTCGCCGCTGTGGTCGATCGACCGCCGCTCCGAGCACGCGCCGGTGCCCGGCCTGTGGGCCGTCGACCCGCATCTCGGCTTCGCCGGCGTCGGCGCGAAATTCGAGGAACTGCTGGTGATCACCGACGACGATGCGTACTGGCTCGACGACGACCTGCCGCACGTGCGCCGCTGGCAGCGCCGCCAGGCCGAGCGTGCGCAGGCCGCGGCGAACGCGCAGGCCGCCGCCTGACGCATTCCGCGCGCGTTCCTCCCGAATCCCTGAACGACGGACTCAAGATGCAGCCTCTTTCCGACGAAGCGCCGCTGGCCTTGTTCGAACCGGTTCACAGCGAAACGGCCGTCGCGTCCGGCGAGCTGACGCTCGCAGTGCGGACCTGGGGCGACCCTGGCCGCTCGCCGGTCGTGCTCGTGCACGGCTATCCCGACGACAGCAGCGTATGGCAGCGCGTCGCGCCGCTGCTCGCGCGCAAGCACTACGTGATCGCGTACGACGTGCGCGGCGCCGGCCTGTCCGGCGCGCCGAAGCGCACGGCCGACTATCACCTCGCGAAGCTGACCGACGATTTCATCGCGGTGATCGACACGCTCTGCCCCGCGCGCGCGGTGCACCTGATCGCGCACGACTGGGGCTCGATCCAGAGCTGGGAATTCGTCACCGATCCGAGGCTCGCCGGCCGCATCGCGTCGTATACGTCGTGCTCCGGACCATGCCTCGATCACGTCGGTTTCTGGCTGCGCGAACGCGTACTGCATCCGACGCCCGCGTCGCTCGCGAAGCTCGGCGGCCAGCTCGTGCGCTCGTGGTACGTGTACCTGTTTCACCTGCCGTTCGTTCCCGAGCTGGGCTGGCGGCTGTGGCTCGGCCGCGCGTGGCCGCGCCTGCTGCGCCGGATCGAAAAGACGCCCGCCACGCCGCGCGCGACGCAGGCCGACGACGGCGCACGCGGCGTGCGCCTCTATCGCGCGAACTTCGTGCGCTGCCTGTTCGCGCCGCGCGAGCGGTATGCACACGCACCGGTGCAGACCATCGTGCCGCTCGGCGACAGGTACGTGAGCCCCGCGCTGTCGGAAAACCTGTCGCGCTGGGTGCCGCAGTACTACCGCCGCGAAGTCGCGGCCGGCCACTGGCTGCCGCTCGCCGATCCCGCGCGCTTCGCGAGCCTCGCCGGCGAGTTGATCGATGCAGTCGAGTCGGGCAAGGAACCGCCGGCGCTCGCGAACGCACGCCGCCGCGCGACCAGCGGCCGCTTCGGCGGCAAGGTCGCGGTCGTCACCGGCGCGGGCAGCGGCATCGGCCGCTGCGCGGCGCTCGCGTTCGCACGCGAAGGCGCAACGGTGGTCGCTTGCGACATCGATCTAGCGAGCGCGGAGCGCACCGCGCTGCTGGTCGGACTGACCGGCGCGACCGCGCATGCGAAGCGCGTGGACGTCGGCTGCGCCGACGACATGGAAGCGCTCGCCGCATGGGTCGGCAGCGAGCTCGGCGGCGCGGACGTCGTGATCAACAACGCGGGCATCGGCATGGCAGGCGGCATCCTGGACACGAGCGAGCAGCACTGGCAGCGCATTCTGCACGTGAACCTGTGGGGCGTAATCCATGGCTCACGGCTGTTCGCGCAGCAGATGGCCGCGCGCGGCGCCGGCGGCCACATCGTGAACACCGCGTCGGCGGCCGCGTTCGGGCCGTCGCGCGACCTGCCCGCGTACGCGACGACGAAGGCCGCCGTGCTGATGCTCAGCGAATGCATGCGCGCGGAACTCGCGGACAAAGGCATCGGTGTGACGGCCGTGTGCCCCGGCTTCGCGGAAACCGGAATCATGGCGTCGACGCAGTACGAGGGCGCCAGCGCGCAGGACGAAGCGCGGTTGCGCAAGCGCGCGACGAAGCTGTACCAGCTGCGCGGCCTGAAACCGGAGACCGTCGCGCAGGCGATGGTCGACGGCGTGCTGCGCAACCGGCCGGTCGTCGCGGTGGGCACCGAAGCACACGCACTGCGCTTCGTCGGCCGTTTCATGCCGTTGCTCGGCCGGATGATCGCCCGCGTCAGCATGGCGTCGCATTGACGGCGCACGCCGCCGCAGAGGACAGGAGACACAGATGACCGAATCCGCCGACTATCACAGGATCAAGGCCCGGCACGTGAAGTTCGACTTCAGCGACACACCGATCACGTGGGTGCCAAACGATCCGGGCAGCACGCACATCATCAACACGCTGAACCTGCTGTTTCCGGAAGGCGAACTGTGGTTTTGCCGTGTGTACAACAAGGCGCTGCCGCACATCGCCGACGCGCGTCTGCGCGACGAAGCCGAAGGCTTCCTGCGCCAGGAAGCCGTGCATTCGCGCTCGCACGGCGGCGTGCTCAAGCACTACTACGACCGGCACGGGATCGACACGAAACCGTTCACGCAGAAGCTGAACTGGCTGTTCACGCGCGTGCTCGGCGAAGCGCCGTTCGGTCTGAAGATCGGTCACACGCGCTTCTGGCTGCGTCAGCAGCTTGCGGTGATCGCGTCGCTCGAGCACTTCTTCGGCTATCTCGGCAACTGGGTGCTCAATGCGCACGGGCTCGACGAAGGCCGCGCCGACCCGACGATGGTCGACCTGTTGCGCTGGCACGGCGCGGAGGAAGTCGAGCACCGCACCGTCGCGTTCGACATCTACAACCACATGGGCGGCAAGTACGTCGAACGTTGCGTGCATATGGCGTTCGTGATCGTGCTGCTGCTCTATTTCATCACCGGCGGCGCGCGCTTCATGTACCGGCGCGATCCGGCCGCCGGCCGCTACCCGGGTTTCGTGCTCTCCTGGTGGAAGGGATCGCGGCGCGGCCACCTGCCGTCGTTCTGGAAGGTGATCGGCGCGGCGCTGCGTTATTTCAAGCCGGGCTATACGCCGCATCACGAAGGCTCGACCGAACAGGCGCTCGCGTATCTGGCGCGCTCGCCGGCCGCGCAGGCGGCCGCGCACGGCGGCAACTGGGGCACGACGAAAGGCGCGTGACCCCGTCCGCCGGCGCGTTTGTAACAGCGCTCGGCGGGACGCGTCCGCCGAAATGCGTACAATCGCGGCTTCATTTCCCGGAGGTGCCGCGATGGCCATGAAGAAAACCGATCTAGAAAAGAACAAGGCGCTCAAGCTGACGCACGCGATGAAGCAGTCGAGCTCCTCGCGCTTCGGCAAGGGCGCCGAGGAAGCGGCGAAGCTCGATCGCCGCGCGCAGCGCAAGCTCGACCAGGAACAGGGCCTCGTGCCGTTCGCGTGCAAGCTCAACGCCGAACTCGTCGAACAGCTGAAGGCGCGTGCCGCCACGCACCCGAACGGGATGACGGGCCTGCTGTCCGAACTGCTCGTGAACGGCCTCGCGCAGCGCGATGCGTAAGCGCCACGTATCTCGAAAATAGTCGTTGACAACGCCACACGACATCGACAAACTCGTTCGCATGCCTACGTTCAAGCTCATCGCCATCGCGAATCATTGCTCGCTGAACATTCGAAAGAATGGATCACGGGAGGCGCTTGTGCGTTAGCATCCGAGCAGTACCGCATGTCACACAAGGCCTCACCGGAAACGGATGAGGCCTTTTTGTTCTGGTGCGCGTCATCCGTCCGGCTCAACGAATGGAGAAGACGATGGACCAGGCAAGCCCGTTGTTCGACCGTCCCGATGCGCGCCGCGCCGGCGCGATGCCCACGATCGCATTACCGACCGTCGTGATTCGTTTCGCGGTTGCGCCGCGCACGACGCTGACCTGGCGTGCGCCGAGCGATGCGGAGATCCGCGCGCACGGCGCGCCGCTGTGGATCACGCGTCCGCCGAGCGTCGACGACTACTGGATCCAGCCCGGCGACGTGCTGCGCATCGCGCGCGGCGATCGCATCTGGCTTGGCACCGATGACGACCGGTCAGCCGAAGCGTCGATCACGACCGCGTACGTGCGGCGCGGCGAACGGCTCAGACGCACGCTCGCACAAGTGCAACGTTTGCTTGTCGGTCGATGGCGGAGAACGGATTGACGCTGCACGGCGTCGGCGCGCGCCGGAACACCGGAACGCGTGGAATCAGCGCAGCCGGAAATGGACGCACCTGCGGCGCCGCGCGCCGCAGGTGCGTGTCGAATGGCGCGGCACGCCGGTGCGTGCCGCGCGCGATCGCGCGCCGTGCGCAGCTTTCACAAACAGCGTGTGCATCAGGTGCTGGCGGCGGCGAGACGCGGGCCCGTGCTGCGAGGCGTGGAATCGAGGTCGGGGCGTTGCGCCGCCTGCGAGGTCACCCACGGGTCGATGCCTTGCTTCTGCACCTCCTCGAGAAATGACACTCGGGTACGCCAGTAATCCGCTTGTAATTTCGCATCGATGACGCGCTGTTCGGCTGCGAACAATTCCATGCGCGCCGTCACGAGCATCGACGCAGCGGTTTTTTCCGGCGTGGGGGCGTGTCGCATCGCCCAGCGGCTGATCCAGTTCAACATGCTGACCTCCGTGATTACGGACGAACCCGCGTCGGGCAATCGCAACCGGTCGCGCCCTGCCCGAATGCGCCGCGACCGTCACCGCACTTCACCGCCTGGCCTGCACGGACTGCGACTCCCCCGCGTCGGCAGCAATCGGCCGGCGTGTGTGCGCGGTGTATCTATCCTAGAAACACTTGCCGGTTTACGCGATGACGTCTTGCAATCTTTTACACAGAAACCACAGTCGGGACCGCCTCGCAAAATGATGGTTGCGCACGCGACGGCTTCGGAGCAGGATAGCCCGATATCTGGAATTGCCGGGACCGACGAATGCCTGCCGCACGCACCCCCGCGGTGCGGAGCGTTTGCGCGCCGCCGCTTGCGCACGCATGTGCATCCGGCGCTGAGTCCGCTCTCATCCCGCATCCGCCAGCGTGAGGATGCTCGCCGCCGGGCGCATGTCTTCGCGTGGCGGCTTCATGCGCGGCATCCGCGCTGCGGTTGCGCCCGCATCGGCCCGCAGCGCCCGCGCGTCGAAACGTTTCCACCGTCGCTCCCGTCGTTCCCGCCAGCCCGCTTCTCCGAACCGGTAAAATGCGCGCCTTCGTCGCGCGGCAGGCCTGTCCGACCGTTCGCGCGAACGCGCGATCGAGCCCCGCGACTATATCGTCGGAGCTATCCGCGCTATTACAATCCGCCGATAGCGTGCCAATAGTGGCTGGTTACAGTACGCCGGCCCCGCGCTGCCGTCACAACAATTCGGCCCAAACAACAAGCAACACGACATCCCGACCGGAGAAACGCTTTCATGGAATCCATCAAGCGGTATTTCGGCTTCGCTGAAGCCGGCACCGACTTCCGCACCGAAATACTCGCGGGCGTCACCACGTTTCTGACGATGGCCTACATCATCTTCGTCAACCCCGCGATCCTCGGCGACGCCGGCATGCCGAAGGAATCGGTGTTCGTCGCGACGTGCCTCGTCGCCGCGCTGGCGTCGCTGATCATGGGGCTGTACGCGAACTATCCGATCGCGTGCGCGCCCGGCATGGGCCTGAACGCGTATTTCGCGTACACCGTCGTCAAGGGAATGGGCTTCACGTGGCAGGCCGCGCTCGGCGCGGTATTCATTTCCGGCTGCCTGTTCCTGCTCGTCACGTTATTCCGCGTGCGCGAGGCCATCGTCAACGGCATTCCGAAATCGCTGCGCATTTCGATCACCGCCGGCATCGGTCTGTTCCTCGGCATCATCTCGCTGAAGACGTCGGGTGTGATCGTCGGCAACCCGGCCACGCTCGTCACGCTCGGCGACCTGCACAAGCACGAGACGATCCTCGCGATCGTCGGCTTCTTCACGATCGTCACGCTCGACCATCTGCGCGTGCGCGGCGCGATCCTGATCGGCATCATCGGCGTGACGATCCTCTCATTCTTCTTTGCCGGCAACCAGTTCCACGGCGTGCTGTCCGCGCCGCCGTCGATCGACGCGACGCTGTTCAAGCTCGACATCGGCGCCGCGCTGTCGACCGGCATCATCAACGTGATCCTCGTGTTCTTCCTCGTCGAGCTGTTCGATGCGACCGGCACGCTGATGGGCGTCGCGAACCGCGCGGGCCTGCTCGTCGAAGGCAAGATGCACCGCCTGAACAAGGCGCTGCTCGCGGACAGCACCGCGATCGTCGCGGGCTCGGTGCTCGGCACGTCGTCGACCACCGCGTATATCGAAAGCGCGTCCGGCGTGCAGGCCGGCGGCCGCACGGGCATGACGGCGGTCACCGTCGCGGTGCTGTTCCTCGCGTGCCTGTTCATCGCGCCGCTCGCCGGCGTCGTGCCGGCATATGCGACGGCGCCGGCGCTGCTGTACGTGTCGTGCCTGATGCTGCGCGAGATGGTCGAAGTGCCGTGGGACGATGCCACCGAAGCCGTGCCGGCTGCGCTGACCGCGCTGCTGATGCCTTTCACATATTCGATCGCGAACGGCGTCGCGTTCGGCTTCATCGCGTACGGCGGCCTGAAGCTGCTCACGGGCCAGGGCCGCACGGTCAAGCCGATCGTATGGATCATCGCGGCCGTGTTCCTGTTCCGCTTCTTCTATCTCGGCAGCGAGTGACGCACGCGCATCCGCGCGCCGCACGATGAAACAACGCCACCTGCGGGTGGCGTTGTCGTTTGCGCCCGCGCGTCGCGCTCGATGCGCGGATCGTCTTGACGGGAAATGATGCGGGATCCGAATCAAATCGACCGCGTTGCCGGAAGCGTGCCGATTCGAGTGGTCATCGCAACGATTGGGTGACGCCGGTGGCGAACGAACTGGCGACCGACGGGCGCGGACAACGCGTATCCGCCGCTCGCTGCATAGGCGTGCCGATACGACACGGGCGCCGGTATTCGGCGCCCGCTCGGTCGCTGCCGGTTGTCCGGTTCAGCGCCAGTTCGCCTCGTAGAAGCGCACGTAGCCGCTGCGCAGCGTCACGCATTGCGCGCGCGTCTCGGACAACAGCCGCCGCGCGGCCGCCTCGATGCGCTCGCGGTGCTGATCGTACGCACCGACCATGTCCTCGAAGCGCGGCGATGCCGCACCGAAATGGTCCTCCAGCGCCTCGGCGGTGATCTGACATTGGACGCGCTCGCCATTGACCAGCGCCGTGAACCCTAGCATCAGGTCGCGCCCCGAATATTCGGGCTTCTCATTCGTGAAATGAATCTGCATGGGAGCCGCCTATCGTCCGGTAGAAAGCAAATGACCGCGTCCGTCGTCCGCCACCGGCCGGACGAAAATGTACGCGGGCTCGCCGGCGGACGCACCGTCCGCGGGGCTATGGCGCGGACAATGCATGCCGGTTGCCTTCCACTTTAGACGGTTTCGTGCAGGAGGCAAATTTTGGAATGTGCGTCGCTCCGACGCGCATTTTCATCAGACCAGCGCGATATCCGGCACCGTTTTCCGGGCTGCGTCAGTGGGGATCGGTCGGCCAGATGTTCAGCGCGATCGCGGCGGTTGTCGCGCCTACCGCGATTGCGGCCGCTCCATATTGCACCGCGTTGGTCAGATCGAACAGCAGACCGTGGATCGCCACGGCGATGCCGCCCAGCATGATGAAGGTGGCGATGGCCGCCAGCACGACTCTCAGTTCCGTCCGAACCATGATGCTTCTCCCGAACGGATGCATGTCGCGTCGCATGCATGTTGCAATGCGGAACACGGCGCGTGCGTGCTCCGTTTCCATCATTGCAGGCGGGCGCTCGAAAGCAAGGGGTTTTTGTACGCGGTCGCGCAACGCGCGCGTCGCTTGTATGATGAGGCGATATTCAAGGCGGCGGATGGTGCGGCGCAAAGCATCGGCAGGCAGTGGATGCGAAGCGTCGGGTCCGGGCAGGCGCTGAACGGCCGGCTGGCGCGGACCGCGAAGCGCGGGATTCCGGCAAGCGAGGAAGCGCAGACCGGCACCGACCGCGAAGCATGGGGCCTCGGTAAGCGCTGAAGCGCCGACCGGCATCGACCGCGAAGCATGGGGCCTCAGCAAGCGCTGAAGCGCTAACTGGGGCCGACCGCGAAGCATGGGGCCCCAGTAAGCGCTGAAGCGCTAACTGGGGCCGACCGCGAAGCATGGGGCCCCAGTAAGCGCTGAAGCGCTAACTGGGGCCGACAGGAGACAAGACATGCCTCAATCTTTCGTGCTGCCCGCCACCACGGGCCGCACCGACCTGCTCGCGCAGGCGCATGCCCGTTCGACCGCGGTCGGCCTGCGCGCAAACGAGCGCCCGGACTTCTCGCCGCTGTCGCAACTCGCACTGCGCGAACTGCTCGACACAAACCACGCACTGTTCGCGCACGCCCGCCCGGTGATGGAAAACCTGCACGCGCAAATCGCCGATACGCAAAGCCTCGTGCTGCTCACCGACGCCGACGGCGTGATCCTGCACAGCATCGGGGACGCCGACTTCATCGAAAAGGCGAACCGCGTCGCGCTATGCACCGGCGTATCCTGGGCCGAACACGCACGCGGCACCAACGCAATCGGCACCGCGCTCGCATCGGGCCAGGCCGTCGCCGTGCACGCGTCCGAACACTTCCTGCGCGCGAATCACATCCTCACCTGCTCGTGCGCGCCGATCGTCGATCCGTTCGGCCGCACGCTCGGCACGCTCGACGTAAGCGGCGACCCGCGCGGCTTCAGCCCGCATACGCTCGCGCTCGTGCGGATGTCCGCTCAGCTGATCGAGAACCATCTGTTCGCAAACCAGTGCGCAGAAGCGCTGCGACTGCGCTTTCACGCGCACGAGGACTGCGTCGACTCGCTGTTCGCCGGCCTCGTCGCCTTCGGGCCCGACGGCGGCCTCATCGCCGCGAACCGCAGCGCGCAATTCCAGCTCGGCGCGACCTTCGATGCATTGCAGCATCGCAGCTGCGATGCGCTGTTCGGCATGCACTTCGGCGAACTCGCGCACCACGCGGCGCGCGCGCCCGGCGCGCCGTTCCGGCTCACGCTGTCCACCGGCGTGCGCGTGCTCGCGCGCTGCGAATTCGCGGAAGCGCACAAGACGGCCGTCGCCGTCGCGCCACCCGCCCCCGCTGCGGTGCGCACGCGCGCGCCGCATCCCGACGCGATCACGTTCGCGACGCTCGATACCGGCGACACGCGGATGGCCGCCGTGCTCGAACGTGTCGCGAAGATCCGCGGGCGCGACCTGCCGCTGTTGATCCTCGGGCAGACCGGTACCGGCAAGGAGTGGCTCGCGCGTGCGCTGCACCAGGCGTCGCCGCGCGCGGACGGCCCGTTCGTCGCGGTCAACTGCGCGGCGCTGCCGGATTCGCTGATCGAAGCCGAACTGTTCGGCTACGAAGACGGCGCATTCACCGGCGCGCGCAAGCGAGGCAGCCCCGGCAAGATCGCGCAGGCAGACGGCGGCACGCTGTTTCTCGACGAGATCGGCGACATGCCGCTCGCCCAGCAGGTCCGGCTGATGCGCGTACTGCAGGAACGTGCGGTGATGCCGCTCGGCAGCGCACGCGCGGTGCCCGTCGACGTGCGGGTGGTGTGCGCGACACACCGCGACCTGCGTGCGATGATCGCCGAAGGTACGTTCCGCGAAGACCTGTTCTACCGGATCAACGGGCTCGCGGTCACGCTGCCGGCGCTCGCCGCGCGCACCGATCTGCCGGTGCTGGTCGAGCGGATTCTCGCGCGACTCGCACGCAGCGAGCCGATGCCGACGCGTGTCGCGGCCGACGTGCTCGCCGCATTCAGGCGGCACCGCTGGCCCGGCAACCTGCGTCAAATGACCAACGTGCTGCGCACGGCCGGCATGCTCGCCGAGGACGAAGCCGAAATCACGCTTGCGCACCTGCCGGACGATTTCTGGCTCGACTGCGACGACGCACCCGCGCCGAACGCCGCGCCGGCCGGCACGCGCGAAGCGACGACGCTGCAGAGCCACCAGGCCGCGGTGATCGACGCGGTGCTCGCACGGCACGGCGGCAACGTGTCGGCCGCCGCACGCGAGCTCGGCCTCGCGCGCAATACCGTGTACCGCTACCTGCGCCGACATTGACGCGCCGCGCCGGCTGCCCCGCGGGCGCCGGCCGCGCGCCGCTTCGGGTATGCTTGGCAGCTGCGTTACCCTGCAACGTCGGCACACAACGCTGCCCGCTTCGCCCCATGACCGATCCCGACCACTCGCCCGTCGTACGCATCGAGCCGCTCGGCGCAACGTTCGACGCGCCCGATTCGTTGACGCTGCTCGAGGCCGCCGCATTCGCACACGTCCGGCTGCCGCGCTCGTGCCGCAACGGCACGTGCCGCAGTTGCCTGTGCCGGATCGTCAGCGGCAGCGTACGCTACACGATCGAATGGCCCGGCCTGAGCCGCGACGAAAAGGCCGACGGCTATACGCTGCCGTGCGTGGCCGTCGCGACATCGGATGTCGTGCTCGACGTGCCCGACGCGGTGATGATCGACTGAATGCGGTACGCGTGCGCGCATCGCTCCGCAGCGGTGAACGATCGGGGCCGGGCCGCGCACATGACGCCGATCGCGAAGCGCCCGGCGACGCACGCGTCAGCGCGCCGCGCCGAGCGGGCGCCCCGGCGACATTCACGGTATTCGCTTGCTCGCATGCCCGCGCGGCGCCCGCGTGGCATAATCCGCTCCATCGCCATCCATACGCCGCCGCACATCGCATGCTGAGTCGTCGTCTCCGGAAGATCGTCGGTCTGATCGGGATGCTCGCCATCCTGATGACGACGCTCGCACCGACGATCTCGCAAGCGCTGACGACGCAAGGCCGCGTCGACGCGCTGCTCGCCGGTTACTGCACGGCCAGCGCGACGGATGCCGACCACGTCGGCGACGCGTCTTCGAAGAGCCTGCACGCGCATCTGCAGGCTTGCGGCTACTGCAGCCTGCTCGCGCACACACCGGCGCTGCCCGCGCCCGAACTAACGTTCGCGGCCAACATCCACCCTCTCCAACATCGCGAAGCGACGCGCTTCGAAAGCCTGCGGCGCACGCTGCCGCTCACGGCCGCGCAGCCGCGCGCGCCGCCGCTCGCATCCTGATTCGTCGCCACAACGCGTGATGCCATAGCGCATCGCGTCGCCCGCACGCGCATACGCGTGCCCGTGTGTGACGTTTCGCAGGACCTCCGTGTTCGACCGTATCGCTCGCGGCATCGTGCCGTGCACGCGCTCGCCCGGTTACGGCGATCACGTGTGCGAATGCATACAGCGACATGTCGAACGCATCGTCTTCCTCATTATCTTCAACTGGATTACCCGAATATGAAAACCACTGCCATCGTTCGCGGCGCACTCGTTGCGCTCGGCTTCGTCATCGCCCAGGCTGCTCACGCGCATGCGCATCCGAAAACCCTCGAGCCCGCGGCCGACGCGATGCTGTCGAGCGCGCCGCACGCGGTCACGATCGACTTCAGCGAAACGCTCGAACCGGCCTTCAGCTCGATCGCAGTCACCGACAGCCATGGCCAGTCGGTCGCCGAAGGCAAATCGGCAGTCGACTCCGGCAATCGCAAGCGGATGCACGTCGCGCTGACCAATCTCGCCGCCGGCACGTACACGGTCGCGTGGATCGCCGTGGCGAGCGACGGCCATCGCACGCAGGGCCGCTACACGTTCACGGTGAAGTAACGCACACGATGCCCGCGCGGCGACATTCGACAACCGATAAGGAGAGCGCTCAATGAAACGTTCGATTCCGGCCAGCCTGCTGTTTGCGCTGCTGGCACTGCAGGCGCCGGCCACGTTCGCGGCGTCGGCTTTACACGCCGATGCATGCTGGATCCGCACGATGCCGGCGACGGTGCCGTCGTCCGGCTACTTCACGCTGAAGAACGACGGCGACAAGCCCGCCACGCTCACCGGCATCGACACGCCCGCGTACGGGATGGCGATGATCCACGAAACGCAGACGGCCGGCAGCACTGCCAAGATGGTTCACATCGACACGGTCGACGTGCCCGCGCACGGCTCGGTGACGTTCAAACCGAAGAGCTATCACGTGATGCTCGAGGATGCGCGCAAACCGGTCGCGCCCGGCACGACGGTGCCGCTCACGCTGCACTTCGCGGACGGCGCGACGGTGTCCGCGACCTGCGACGCGAAGGCGCCGTCGTATACCGGCCAGTAACGTCGCAACGCCAAACCGATGGAGACGAACATGAGCAACGAACGCTTGCGGCTCGCCGACCGGATCGTCCGCTACCGGACGCCGCTGAATCTCGCCGTGCTGATCGTCTGCGGGTTATGGGCCGGTTGGGTCGCGTGGATGACGCGGCCGTCCGCGATCGATTCGCCGGCGTCGATCGCCGCATACTGCCCGCGCGCCGCGCGTTGAAGGCGTGCGTCGGGGTGAATCGTGCTCGTTCGTGGCATCATGCACGGATCCACCCCGACCGCAGAACCTCCCCTTCAGGAGCGCCGTATGTCCGTTCAGACCTGGATGTTGTTTGCCGCAGCCTATCTCGCGACGACGCTGTCGCCGGGCCCGAACGTGCTGCTCGTCATCCGGAACACGGTGCGCTACGGTTCGCGCGGCACTGCCGCGACGATCGCCGGCAACCTCGTCGCGCAAGGTGTGATCGTGATGCTGGTCGCGCTCGGCGTCGGCGCGGTGCTGGCCGCGATGCCGCCGCTGTTCGTCGCGATGAAAGTCATCGGCGCCGCGTATCTGATCTTTCTGGGCATCCGGCAACTGCGCAGCGACCGCAACCGGCGCTCGCCCGACGGCAACACGGCAATCGTCGAGCCCGATCGCAGGAAGCTGTTCCGCGAAGCGCTGTTCGTGTCGGGCAGCAACCCGAAGACGATGATCTTCATGTCCGCGTTCATGCCGCAATTCATCGCGCACGATCGCCCGCTCGCGATGCAGTTCGTCGTGATGTATGCGACGATCGCGTGCACCGTTGTCGTCGTGCATAGCGTCTATTCGTTCGGCGTGCGCCGGCTGCACCGCGGCTTCGGCGTCAGCCCGTGGGTACGCACCGCCAAGCGCGCAAGCGGACTGCTGTTCGTCGGGCTCGGGATCAAGCTGCTGACCGCGCGACAGGCTTGAACGCCGGAGCCGGCGCCGCCGGTCGGGCAGTCAGTTCCTCGATGCGGCCAGCGCAGCCACGATCTGATCGAACGACGGCCGCGCATCGACGTCCTCGTTGATGCACGCAGCCGCCAGCATGTCGAGCGCATGCGTGTCGTCCGCAGCCTGCGGCTCGCATCGCGCCAGCAACTCGCCGAGCAGATAACCGAACGCCCTCACTTCGAGCCGCTGGAGCCGCGCCGCACGCACGCGATCGTTCACGTCGTAGACCGACGCCGCGCCGAAATCGCCGAGCAGCGCGCCGCCCGCACCGTCGTGCAGGATGTTGTGCGCGTACAAGTCGCCGTGCATGATGCCGCGCGCGTGCAGATGCGCGGCCACCGACGCGATGTCATGCGCGATCCGCAATGCGTGCGCCGGCGCGAATCGCGCGTCGTCCGCATACACGTCGCGCGTGCACGATGCAAAGCTTGGCGGCCCGGCGAGATTCGTCAGCGCCGGATCCACCAGTTCCATCACGAGGCCGTGCACGCCGTCCGGATGACCATGCACCTTGCCCACCACCGGAATCATGTTCGGGTGACGCGCGGCGTGCAGACACGCGGCCATTTCGCAGTCGGGCAGCCCGTCGCTCGTCACCGCGCCCTTGAACAGCTTCACCGCGACCGCCCGCGGCGCGTGTCCGCTCGCGCGCCACTGCGCACGATAGATCACGCCCGAGGCGCCTTCGCCGAGCTTCTGCTCGCATGACAGCGACGCCCAGTCGATGTCGGCAACGCCCGGCTCGGCCGACGCCGCGGCCTCAGGCGCGGCGCCGAACGGATTGCCGGCGGCCGCGAGCCACGCGAGTCGCGGCAGCCGCAACAGCCAGTCCGGCAGCGCGTCGAGACGATTCGCCGACACGCGCACCAGTTCGAGTGCGCGGCACGCGGCCATTTCGGCGGGCAGCGCACGCAGCCGGTTGCCCGCGAGCATCAGTTTCTGCAACCGCGAGCATTCGCCGATTTGTCCCGGCAGTTCGCCGATTTCGTTGTCGGTCAGGATCAGCCAGCGCAGCGCGCGCGGCAGCGATCCGCGCGGCACCGCGCGGATCCGGTTCGCCTTGAAGCCGATCATGTCGAGCTGCGCGCACGTGCCGAGCACTTCCGGCAATTCGGTGAAGCGATTGCCGGATGCGAACAGGATGCGCAGCCGCCGCAGCCGCGCGAGGTCGTCCGGCAGCGCGGACAGCGCATTGCCGGACAGGTCCAGCACTTCGAGCGTGTCGGCCAGGTCGAAGATCTCGCGCGGAAATTCGGTCAGCCCGCACGCGAGCTTGAGTTGCCGGGCGCCGGCCAGCTGGCCGGCCTGCAGTTGTTCGAGGGGGGTCGTCACGGAGAGAAAGCGGGTTCCGGTTGCGATATTCGTCGGATCGATCCGGCGAATTCTACCGGGATCGACTTCGGCTTCCTCGCAACCGTGTCCCCCCCCCTTCACAAACGCGGAATGTGACGCTAGAATTGCGGCCCTTGCAGTACCGAAGTGCCGACGTGGTGAAATTGGTAGACACGCTATCTTGAGGGGGTAGTGGCGAAAGCTGTGCGAGTTCGAGTCTCGCCGTCGGCACCAGATACGGTTTTCACCGTATTTCGGAAAGATGCAAAAAACCGCGACAGCGCAACGCTTCGCGGTTTTTTTGTTTCTGCGGGTATTGTCGTCCGACAGGATCCCGGTCGGACGCCGCCGGCACGAGCGCGAATCGGCCGCGGCACCGGCGCCGATCCATCATCCGGCCCACGACCGGATGTTCGCCCGCATCGCGCCGGCCGAGATCCCGTAGCGATCGTGCAGCGTCGGCAACGCGCCCGCGGCCAGATATGCATCGGGCAACCCGATCTGCCGGAACGGCACGGCCACGCCGACCGTCATCAGCGCGCTTGCCACCGCTTCGCCGAGGCCGCCGATCACCGTATGGTTTTCGGCGACGATCACCATGCGCCCGCTGCGTGACGCCTCGCGAACGATGGTCGCCGTGTCGAGCGGCTTGATCGTCGGCACATGCAGCACGGCCGCATCGATGCGGTCCGCCTCGAGCGCCTTCGCGACCTCGAGCGAACGCATCGTCATGATCCCGGACGAGATCAACAGCACGTCGTTACCGTCGCGCAGCAGCTTCGCCTTGCCGAGTTCGAACCGGTAATCGTATTCGTCGAGCACCGCCGGTACGTTGCCGCGCAGCAGGCGTGCATACACCGGCCCCTTGTGCGCGGCAATCGCCGGCACCATCTGTTCGATGTCCAGCGCGTCGCACGGATCGATCACGGTCATGTTCGGCATCGCGCGCATCAGCGCCAGATCCTCGGCCGCCTGGTGGCTCGGCCCGTAGCCGGTCGTGAGCCCCGGCAGCGCACATACGAGCTTGACGTCGAGATTGTCCTCGGCGATCGCCTGATGGATGAAGTCGTACGCGCGACGCGTCGCGAACACCGCATAGGTCGTGACGAACGGCTGCGCGCCTTCGTGTGCGAACCCGGCGGCCGCGCCCATCAGCAATTGCTCGGCCATGCCCATCTGGTAATAGCGCTCCGGAAATTCCTTCGCAAAGATGTGCAGGTCCGTGTACTTGCCGAGATCGGCCGTCATGCCGATCACGTTGTCGCGGGTGCGCGCGAGCTTCGCGAGCGCATGGCCAAACGGCGCGGCACGCGTCGCCTGCCCGTCGGCGGCGATGGACGCGATCATCGCAGATGTCTTCAGGCGCGGCTTGTTGTCGACGGTGCTCATGCGTGTCTCCCTGCTTCGAGTGCGTCGAGCGCGAGTTGCCACTCGTGCGCATCGACGCGAATGAAATGGCTCTTCTCGCGTGCTTCGAGGAACGGCACACCGCGCCCCATCTTCGTATCGCAGACGATGATGCGCGGCTGCGGCGCGTCATGCGCGCGAGCGTTGTCGAACGCGCGCTTCACCGCATCGATGTCGTTGCCGTCCACACGTTGCGTGTACCAGCCGAACGCACGGAGCTTGTCGACCAGCGGCTCGAACGCCATGATCTGCGTCGACGGCCCGTCGGCCTGCTGGTTGTTCACGTCGACGATCGCGATCAGGTTGTCGAGCTTCCAGTGCGCGGCGGACATCAGCCCCTCCCAGATCGCGCCTTCGTCGAGTTCGCCGTCCGAGAACAGCGTATAGACGAATGCGTCCGAGCCGTTGCGCTTGAGCCCGAGGCAGCGGCCAACGGCGATCGTCAGGCCCTGCCCGAGCGAACCGCCGGACATTTCCATCCCGGGCGTGTAGCTTGCCATCCCGGACATCGGCAAACGGCTGTCGTCGCTGCCGTAGGTCTCGAGCTCGTCGGCCGGCAGGATCCCGGCTTCGAACAGCGCGGCGTACAGCGCGATCGCATAATGGCCGTTCGACAGCAGGAAGCGGTCGCGCCCTTCCCACTCGGGATCGTCGGGGCGATAGCGCATCGCACCGAAGTACGCGACGGCCAGCACGTCGGCGATGTCGAGTGCCTGGCCGACATAGCCCTGGCCCTGCACTTCGCCCATCAGCACGGCGTTTCTGCGGATGCGGTATGCGCGCTCGGCGAGCGGGACCGCTTCATGGATGGTTTCGGTATCCATCGATAACTCCAGTATCGGGTCGAAAGGGATGCAGATCGAATCAGCGGTTCACGGATCGGGGCACGAGAAACACCAGCAGCGCACCGAACGTGATCGCAACGGAGATGAAGACGAGCCCCGCAGTGGACTTGCCGGTCAGATCGTTCAGCCAGCCGACGATCGCCGGCGAGAAGAAGCCCGCGAGGTTCGCGAAGCAATTGACCGCGGCGATGCCCGCGGCGGCCGACATCCCGCCGAGCAGCGCCGTCGGCAGCGACCAGAACTGCGACGACGACGCGAGAATGCCGGCCGACGCGATGCTCAGGCACACGATCGACGCGCCGACGCTGCCGAGCATCGGCAACGTCGCGAAGCCCGCCGCCGCGATCAGCATCGGCACTGCGAGATGGAAGCGCCGCTCGCGGCGGCGGTCGGCGCTCATGCCGATCAACGGCAGCGCGACGATCGCGCACGCATACGGAATCGCGGTGAACAGGCCAACCCACAACGGATCGGCGACGCCTGCCTTGCGAATGATCGTCGGCAGCCAGAACGTGAGCCCGTACTGCCCGAGCACGACGCAGAAATAGATCGCGGCCATCAGCCAGAGCCGGCGGTCGGCAACGAATGCGCGGATCGACAGGTGCGCAGTCGTGTGCGCGGCGTCGGCCGACACGTTGCGCGCGAGCAAGGCCTTTTCGGTATCGGTCAGCCAGGTTGCGCGGTCGATGCCGTCGTCGAGATACAGCAGGATCGCGACGCCGAGCACCAACGAAGGCAGCGCTTCGAGCAGGAACAGCCACTTCCAGCCGGCCATCGACATCGCGCCGTGCAGCGAGTGCATGATTGCGCCGGACAGCGGCCCGCCGACGATTCCCGCGAGCGGAATCGCCATGAAGAACAGCGAAAGCGCCTTCGCGCGCCGCGCCGCCGGGAACCAGTACGTCAGATACAGGATCACGCCCGGCGCGAAGCCGGCTTCGGCAACGCCGAGCAGAAACCGCAGCACGTAGAACGCGGCGGGCGACTTCACGAACACGAAGCTCGCCGAAATCACGGCCCACGTCAGCATGATGCGCGCGAGCCAGCGGCGCGCACCGACGCGATGCAGGATCAGGTTGCTCGGTACTTCGAACAGGAAGTAGCCCAGGAAGAAAATGCCTGCGCCCATGCCGTACACGGTCTCGCTGAAACGAAGGTCGTTGAGCATCTGCAGTTTCGCGAAGCCGACGTTGACGCGATCCAGATAGGCGCCGAGATAGCACAGCATCAGGAACGGGATCAGCCGGCGCGCGACCTTCGCATAGGTTGCCGCCTCGAACGTCTGCGCATCGTCCCGTTCCAGCATGTCGCGCTGAACCGGCGGTGCGGGGTACTTGGCTCTCATGTTTGTCTCCTGCCACGGCCCCGGGTTGTCCCGGGTGCATGATGGGCGGCGCCGCGCGTGTCGCGGCGCCGTTGTCAGTGGATCAGCATCCCGCCATTGACGTCGAGCGTGATGCCCGTCAGGTAGCTCGACAGGTCGCTCAGCAGGAACAGGCACGCATTGGCGACGTCGTCGGCGTCGCCGAGGCGGCCCAGCGGAATCCCGTTGATGATGTTCTCGCGCATCGCGGGCGTCAGCTTGTCGCCCGTGATGTCCGTCTGGATCAGGCCCGGCGCGATCGAATTGATGCGGATGCGGTCGGCGCCGAATTCGCGCGCCATCGCCTTCGCGAGGCCGAGCACGCCGGCCTTCGCGGCGCTGTAGTGCGGACCGCCGAAGATGCCGCCGCCGCGTTGCGCGGACACCGACGACATGCATACGATGCTGCCGCCGCGCTGCTCCTTCATCGCCGGAAGCACCGCTTGCGACATGTACAGCGTGCCGCGCAGGTTCACGTCGACGATCGCATCGAAGTCGCGCGCGGAAATGTCCATCGTCCGCACCGGTTGCGTGATGCCGGCGTTGTTGACCAGGCCGTCGATGCGGCCGAAGCGCTCGAGCGTCGCACGAGCTGCCGCCACGCACGCGTCGCGGTCGGTCACGTCGCACGCGAGCCCGAGATGGCCGGCCCCAAGATCGGCTGCGGCAGCCTCGGCGTCTTCGCGGCGCAGGTCGAGGATCGCCACGCGCGCGCCGTGTGCGGCGAGTGCGCGTGCCGTGGCCTTGCCGATTCCGCGCGGCGATGCGGCGCCGGTCACGATGATGGTCTTGCGGTCGAGCAACATCGGTCGTCTCCTGTGTTGATGTGTGTGAGCAGAGTGTCGGCTGCCCGGACACCCGCATCAACGCGGAAACGCTCAGCCATGGCTGAGAAAATTTCAGATGTCGCCGCGCGGGTCGACGCGGCGTGCTGCAACGCACTATGACAGGCGGCCGGAACCCGCCACGCTCAATCCGCGCGGCCCTGCGCGGCGACCTCCCGCTCGATCCACGCGAGGAAGCGCTTTACGCGCGGCAGTTCGGCGTTCTGCCGCGGGTAAACGAGATGATGCGCGCCGACTTCGACCGAATGAGTCGCGTCGAATACCGGCACCAATCGGCCTTCCCGGATCTTCACCGACGCGAGCATCAGGCTTTCGAGCGCGATGCCGAGGCCGAGCGCGGCCGTTTCGAGCGACATGTACGACCGGTCGAACGAAAAGTCGAACGTCTTCTGCGCGGCAAACGGCACGCCCACCCGGCCGAACCACTGCTTCCACTGCACCAGCGGCGTTTCGGAATAGATCAGACGATGCGCGAGCAGGTCTTCCGGCGCGTTCACCGGATGCCGTTCGAGGTATTGCGGCGACGCGAGCGGCGCGATGAACTCGCCGCGCACCGTCTTCACCTCGAGGTTGTCCCAGTTGCCGTAGCCATGGCGGACGTCGATATCGTAGAAGCCGTTCGAGAACGACACGTTCTCGTACGAACACGCGAGGTTCAACTGGATATCGCCGTTCGCCTCCTGAAACGACGACAACCGCGGCAGCAACCACATCAGCCCGAAGCTCGGGCTCGAGTGCACGCGCAGAATGTCGACCTCGGTGCGGCTCGATGCACGCTCGGTCGCGCGGCTGAGATCGGCGAGCGAGCCCGTGACGTCGGCCAGATAGCGTTCGCCGGTAGGCGTCAGAACGAGGCCGCGCCCCGAGCGCTGGAACAACGGCTGACCGATCTGGGATTCGAGATTGCTGAGCTGGTGACTCACGGCCGACGCGGTCAGGCCTAGCTCTTCCGCCGCGCGATTGACGCTTTTGGTGCGGGCGACGCTTTCGAATGCGATGATCGCCTTGAGCGGGGGGATGCGCATGTTGGAATCCGGTGAATACAGCGGTTCGACAGACAGGCCGGGCCGCCTGCGATATCGGAACATCGTCCGCGCAGCGGCGCCGCGGGCGATCAGGCGTCAATTCTAAAGCGCCGCCCGGCGCCGGTCGCGCGACGCAATGCGACATGCGCCGGCTGCCGGTGTGCGGTTCGCGAAGCCGGCCGTGCTGCCGTGCCGTCACAGCAGCGGCAACACCGCCCGGATATGCTCGGCGAATGCCGCAGTCAGATGCGCGGGCCGTTTGCGGCTGAACTTCAACGTAACGCCCACCGCCGGCAGCGGCGGCAGCCCGCGATCGCCAGATCGCCGGGCACCGCCGTTTGCGTCATCACCGCGAACGCCTGCCCCGAACGTACCAGCGCGATCAGCCCCGCGAGGCTGCTGCTCGCATACGCGACACGATAATCGCGCCCGGCGCGATCGAGCGCTTCGCACGCGGCAATGTGATCGAGCGTATCGGGATCGGACAGCGCAAGCGGCAACGGATCGAACCGCGCCGCGTCGAGCCCCGGATAACCGATCCACACCAGTTGCTCGCGGCGAATGAAAGCGCCGCTCGTCCCGTCGTCCGGCAACGAGATCAGCGCGAGATCGACCGCGCGCTTGTCGAGCTGCTCGAGCAGCCGCGGCGTCGGCCCGCACACGACTTCGACGATCGCGTGCGGATGCTGGCTCGAGAACTGTCGCAGCAACGAGGGCAGCCAGACCTGCGCGTAATCGTCCGGGCAGCCGAACCGGATGGTGCCCGACAGCCCCGTGCCGCACAGATCGGCCATCGCCTCGTCGTGCTGCCGCAGGATGCGTTGCGCATGCACGAGCAGCCGCTCGCCCGGGTGCGTCAGCACCACGCCGCGCCCGGTGCGCTGGAACAGCGGCTGCTCGACGATTTCCTCGAGCCGCCTCATCTGCTGGCTGAGCGCCGACTGCGTGCGGCCGACGCGCGCTGCCGCGCGGCTAAGCGCACGCACCTCGGCGATGACGACGAACGAGCGCAGCAGGTCGATGTCGAGCGAACGTGCCAAGTATTAGCTCCTTTTCTACCTTGCATAAGAACTATTCGTTTCCATAAAACCAGACCGGCGCCTAGACTGCAAGCGATCCCTGCCCATGCCCGGAGAAGCCCGATGTCACTGAACGACGACGCCACGTTCTGGCGCAACGCCAGGCAGCACCTGATCCGCTACGGCGGCACGTTCGAGCCGATGATCGTCGAGCGAGCGCAAGGCAGCTTCGTCTACGACGCGGACGGCCGCGCAATCCTCGATTTCACGTCGGGACAAATGAGCGCGGTGCTCGGACACTGCCATCCGGAGATCGTCGCCGTGATCGCCGAATACGCGGGCAAGCTCGATCATCTGTTCAGCGGGATGCTGTCGCGCCCGGTCGTCGATCTCGCGACGCGGCTCGCCGACATCACGCCGCCGGGCCTCGATCGCGCGCTGCTGCTCAGCACCGGCGCGGAATCGAACGAAGCCGCGATCCGGATGGCGAAGCTCGTCACCGGCAAGTACGAGATCGTCGGCTTCGCGCAGTCGTGGCACGGGATGACGGGCGCGGCCGCGTCCGCGACGTACAGCGCCGGCCGCAAGGGCGTCGGGCCGGCGTCGGTCGGCTCGTTCGCGATTCCGGCCCCGTTCGCGTACCGGCCGCGCTTCGAGCGCGACGGCACGTACGACTATCTCGCCGAACTCGACTACGCATTCGATCTGATCGATCGCCAGTCGAGCGGCAACCTCGCCGCGTTCATCGCGGAGCCGATCCTCAGCTCGGGCGGCATCATCGAATTGCCCGACGGTTACATGGCGGCGCTCAAGCGCAAGTGCGAAGAACGCGCGATGCTGCTGATCCTCGACGAAGCGCAGACGGGCGTCGGCCGCACCGGCACGATGTTCGCGTGCCAGCGCGACGGCGTGACGCCCGACATCCTCACGCTGTCGAAAACGCTCGGCGCCGGATTGCCGCTCGCGGCTGTCGTCACGTCCGCGCAGATCGAGGAACGCGCGCACGAGCTCGGCTACCTGTTCTATACGACGCATGTGTCGGATCCGCTGCCGGCCGCGGTCGGCCTGCGCGTGCTCGACGTCGTGCAGCGCGACGGTCTGGTGGAACGCGCGAACGTGATGGGCAGCCGGCTCCGGCGCGGCCTGCTCGACCTGATGGAGCGCTTCGATTGCATCGGCGACGTGCGCGGGCGCGGGCTGCTGCTCGGCGTGGAAATCGTCAAGGACCGGCGCACGAAGGAGCCGGCGGACGGCCTCGGCGCGCAGATCACGCGCGAGTGCATGAAGCTCGGGCTCAGCATGAACATCGTGCAGTTGCCCGGGATGGGCGGCGTGTTCCGGATCGCACCGCCGCTGACCGTCAGCGACGCAGAGATCGATCTTGGGCTGTCGCTGCTGGAGCAGGCGATCACGCGCGCACTGTAACGCCGCCGCGCCGCCCGCCGTCGCTGCAGCACCGGGCGCCCGCGATCTGCGTACACTATCCGGCAGGCAACTTCGGGCAACGAGGCAAGCGATGGCAAGCGCGGCGAACGACGACGGCACGAACGGGCACTGGCTTCAGGCGCGCCGCGACGCGGAAACGGGGATCGAAAGTCTGCGCGCGCATTTCAGCGGCCATGCGTACGATCCGCACGATCACGACGACATGCTGGTCGGCTTCACCGAACACGGCGTGCAACGCTTCCAGTGCCACCGTTCGCTCCATACGAGCGTGCCCGGCCGCGCGATCCTGATCGAGCCGGGCGCGATGCACGACGGTCATGCGCCCGAAGCCGGCGGCTTCACGTACGGGATGCTTTACTTGCCGCAGGCGTGGGTCGAGCGCGCCGCGCGCCGGCTCGGGCTGCCGGGCCTCGGCAGCGTCGAGACCACGTTCGGCCATACGCTCGTCGACGATCGCGGCCTCGTCGACGCGATCCGGAATGCGTTCTTCGCGATCCACGACAACGAAGGCCGGCTCGCGCGCGACCAGACGCTCGACCGCCTGCTGATGCGTCTCGGCAGCCAGCTGGGCAAACCGCTCGCGCCGGAAAGCAATGCCGTGCCGCCCGCGATCGCGCGGGTGCGCGACCTGCTGCACGAACAGATGGACGGCAACGTCGGCCTCGACGAACTCGCGAGCGTCGCCGGCATCGACCGGTTCCGGCTGACGCGGATGTTCCAGCGCGCGTTCGGCACGTCGCCGCACGCGTACCTCGTGCGCATGCGACTGCGCGCGGCACGCCGGCTGCTGGCAGCCGGCCGCACGCCGGCTCAGGTAGCCGCCGACGTCGGCTTCGCCGACCAAAGCCACCTCGGCCGCTGGTTCCGCCGCGCATACCGGATCACGCCGGCCGCGTACCGGCAACTCTGCACAAACGTTCCAGACTGATCGCGCGCGGCATCCGATCATGAGCGCTCCAACCAGGAGCAAGCATGTTCGATACGAAGGTAGCGCTGATCGTGCGCGACGATCTCGCCGCGTGGCAGAAACTCAATGTCGTCGCGTTTCTCGCGACGGGCGTCGCCGCCGGGGCGCCGGAGGCGCTCGGCGAGCCTTACGAGGATGCGGCCGGCCGCCGCTACGGCCGGATGCTCGGCCAGCCGATGCTGGTGTTCGCGGCCGATCTGAACGGATTGCAGGCCGCGCACCGGCAGGCACTGTCGCGCGAGTTGACGATCGTGCCGTACGTGCGCGCGATGTTCTCGACCGGCCATGACGCGGCCAACCGCGAAGCATTTCGCGCCGAGGATGCGGACCACCCGGATCTGGTCGGCCTGGCGCTGCACGGGCCGAAGAAGGCCGTCGACAAGGCGGTAAAGGGGCTGGCATTGCACGCATGAACGCGTGCATGCCCGGTTCGCCGTCGCCGCCCGGCGATGCACGAGCACGTTGATGCAGGACCGGCTGCGACTCCGCTGCGCGGACGGCAGGGCGGCCGTCGTACCGACGCATCCGCACAACGCGGAAGAAAGCCGCCGGCCCATTGCAGGCCCGCGGCTTCCGTTCGATCAACCGCCGAGATACGCCTGCTTGATCCGGTCGTTCGCGAGCAGGTTCGCGCCCGTGTCGGCCAGCACCACGCGCCCCGTTTCGAGCACGTAGCCGCGATCGGCCACGCCGAGCGCCTTGTTCGCGTTCTGCTCGACGAGGAACACCGTGACGCCTTCGTCGCGGATCGTCCGGATGATGTCGAAGATCTGCGCGATCACGAGCGGCGCGAGACCGAGCGTCGGCTCGTCGAGCAGCAGCAGGCGCGGCTTGCTCATCAGCGCGCGGCCGATCGCGAGCATCTGCTGTTCGCCGCCCGACATCGTGCCGGCCCGCTGCGTCGCGCGTTCCTTCAGGCGCGGAAACAGCTTGAACACGTGCTCGATGCCGTCGTCGATCTCGTGACGGCTCGCGAAGAAGCCGCCCATCTTCAGGTTCTCGAGCACCGTCAGGCTCGGGAACACGCGCCGCCCTTCCGGCGAGATCGCCATCCCCTGCCGCATGATCTGGTGCGTCGACATCGCGGTGATGTCGTTGCCCTCGAACAGCACGCGGCCCGACGACGCGCGCGGCGCGCCGCATACCGTCATCATCAGCGTCGTCTTGCCGGCGCCGTTGCTGCCGATCAGCGTGACAATCTCGCCCTTGTTCACCTCGATCGACACGCCCGCGAGCGCTTCGACCGCGCCGTAGTGCGTATGGACCTGTTCCAGCTTCAGCATCACTCTTCCCCCAGATACGCCTTGATCACGCGCGGGTCGTTGCGGACCGCTTCCGGCGTGCCGATCACGATCGGCCGCCCGTGCTCCATCACGAGGATGCGGTCCGACACGCCCATCACGAGGCTCATGTCGTGCTCGATCAGCAGCACCGATACGCCGAACTCGCGGCGCAGCTTGTCGATCAGGTGCTGCAGCTCGATCTTTTCCTGCGGGTTGAGACCGGCCGCCGGCTCGTCCAGCATCAACAGGCGCGGCTCGGTGATCATGCAGCGCGCAATTTCCAGGCGCCGCTGGTGCCCGTACGACAGCGTGCCGGCCGGCCGGTTGGCAACCGACGTCAGCCCCATCCGGTCGAGCCATACGGCTGCGCGTTCGAGCGCTTCCTTTTCGGCGCGGCGATACGCGGGCGTCGAGAACAGGCCCGGCAGCAGCCCCGACTTCACCTTGCGGTGCTGCGCGACGAGCAGGTTCTCGACGACCGTCAGCGACTTGAACAACCGAATGTTCTGAAACGTGCGTACCAGGCCCTTCAGCGCGATCTTGTGGCTCGGCAGCCCGCCGATCGCGTGACCGTCGAGCACGACGTCGCCGCCGGTCGGCTTGTAGAAGCCGCCGACGCAGTTGAACACCGTGGTCTTGCCCGCGCCGTTCGGCCCGATGATCGCGAACACCTCGTCGCGGCGCACGTCGAAATCGATGCCGTCCACCGCGAGCAACCCGCCGAAGCGCATCTGCAGCCCGGCGACCTTCAACAGTTCTGCATTCGCGCTCATTGCGGCAGCTCCACGTGGGGGCGGCTCGCGGGCAGCAGGCCCTGCGGACGCCACATCATCATCAACACCATCACCAGACCGAAGATCAGCATCCGGTACTCGGCAAAGCCGCGCGCGACCTCCGGCAGCACCGTCAACAGGATCGCCGCGAGAATCACGCCGAGCTGCGAACCCATCCCGCCGAGCACGACGATCGCGAGGATCAGCGCCGATTCGATGAAAGTGAACGATTCAGGATTCACGAGGCCCTGGCGCGCGGCGAAGAACGCGCCGCCGATCCCCGCGAACGCCGCGCCGAGCGTGAACGCCGACAGCTTGATCCGCGTCGGGTTCAGGCCGAGCGAACGGCACGCGATCTCGTCGTCGCGCAGCGCTTCCCACGCGCGGCCCATCGGCATGCGGATCAGGCGGCTCGTCACGAACAGCGTGAAGCCGACCAGCACCAGCGCGATCAGGTACAGGAAGATCACCATGTGCTCGCCGCTGTATTCCAGCCCGATCAGTTCATGGAAGGTCTTCGCGCCTTCGACGCTCGCCGAGCGCGCCATCTCGAAGCCGAACACCGTCGGCTTCGGAATGCTCGAGATGCCGTCCGGGCCGCCGGTCAGGCTCGTCAGGTTGTTCGCGAGCAGACGGATGATTTCGCCGAAGCCGAGCGTGACGATCGCGAGATAGTCGCCGCGCAGCCGCAGCACCGGGAAGCCGAGCAGGAAGCCGAACGTCGCCGCCGCGATCGCCGCGATCGGCAGACACTCCCAGAACGTCAGCCCGAAATACTGGTTCAGCATCGCGTACGTATAGCCGCCGACCGCGTAGAACCCGACATAGCCGAGATCGAGCAGCCCCGCGAAGCCGACCACGATGTTCAGCCCGAGACCAAGGATCACGTAGATCAGCGCGAGCGTCGCGACGTCCACCGCGCCGCGCGAGCCGAAAAACGGCCACACGAGGCCGACCGCGAGCAGCACCCAGATGATCGCGCGCTGTTGTCGCGCGCCCATCGTCGGCGCCGCCGGCAGCTTCACGGCCGCTTTCGCGCGCATCAGCCACGGCTTGAACAACTGGAACAGGAACACGGCCGCGACCGCAATCCACACCGGGCGCCAATGCGGCGTCAGCACCACCTGATAGCCGTCGAGCTTCAGCTGCAGGCCGAGCACCGGAATCGTGAGGACCGCGGTCAGCAGCGCAGCAGCGACCGCGTTCTTCAGCGCCTGGCCGATCGATGCGTCGGCGGCCGGGCGGCGAACGGAAATGACTTGACTCATCTGCGTCTCCCTCAGACCTTTTCGATGTCCGACTTGCCGAGCAGGCCGGTCGGGCGGAAGAGCAGGATCAGCACGAGCAGGCCGAACGCGACCACGTCCTTGTACTCGGCCGGCATGTAGCCTGCGGCGAAGGTTTCGGCCAGTCCGAGCAGCACGCCGCCGAGCATCGCGCCCGGAATGCTGCCGATCCCGCCGAGCACCGCGGCGGTGAACGCCTTGATGCCTGCGACGAAGCCGATGTACGGATTCAGCTTGCCGATCGTCAGCCCGATCAGCACGCCGCCGACGGCGGCCAGCATCGCACCGAGCACGAACGTGAACGAGATCACGCGGTTCGTGTCGATGCCGAGCAGGTTCGCCATCTTCATGTCTTCCGCGCATGCGCGGCACGCGCGGCCCATCCGCGAATGCGAGATGAACAGCGTGAGCGCGATCATCAGCACGATCGTCACGCAGACGATCAGCAGACGCGCATACGGAACCGTCACGTCGTAGTCGCCGCCGAGATGGATGTCGAACGCACCGGAGATCAGCACCGGCACCGACACGTCGCGCGCGCCCTGGCCGATCTGCACGTAGTTTTGCAGGAAGATCGACATGCCGATCGCGGAGATCAGCGGCACGAGGCGCGGGCCGCCGCGCAATGGGCGATATGCGACGCGTTCGACCGCGAAGCCGTACAGGCCGGTAACGATCACCGACACGATCAGCGCGGCGCCGAGCACGAGCGGCAACGGGTAGCCGGCGGACACGCCGATCGCTGTGAGCGTCACGAGGCCCACGTATGCGCCGATCATGTAGATCTCGCCGTGGGCGAAGTTGATCATGCCGATGATGCCGTAGACCATCGAGTAGCCGATGGCGATCAGCGCATAGATCGCACCCAGCGTCAGGCCGTTGACCAGCTGCTGGGCGAATTGAGGAAAGAAGTCAGTCATGTGCGGGAAGCTCCCGTTGGCGTTGGCGCGCATGCCGTCGCCGGATCACGGCGTTCGGCCGCGCGCAACGCACGGTGTCGTCTCGGGCCGCCCTCGTTGGCCGCGCACGGGGAATGCGCGGCCAAATGCGCACGCGCCCCGTCCGGTTCGCGGACAGGGCGGGTGCGCGGGCGGGTACTTCGTTATTACCGGGCGGCGGTTTTCGTCGCGTCCTTGTGCCACGTATAGACGACGAACTTGAACGCCTTCAGGTCGCCCTGTGCGTCATACGCGACCTTGCCGATCGGCGTGTCGAACGTGGTCTTGTGCATGTACGCGGCGACCTTCGTCGGGTCCGTCGTCTTCGCGCCCGCGATCGAGTCGGCGATGATCTTCACCGCTGCGTACGCCGGCATCTGGAACGGGCCGTTCGCGTCGCGCTTCTTGTCCGCGAACGCTTTCACGAGCGCCGCGTTGGCCGGGTCGGCCGAGAAGTCGGCCGGCAGCGTGACGAGCATGCCTTCCGAAGCCGGGCCGGCAATCGCCGTCACGTCCTTGTTGCCGACGCCTTCAGGCCCCATGAAGGTCGCCTTCACGCCCTGCTCGCGCGCCTGACGCATCAGCAGGCCCATTTCCGGGTGGTAGCCGCCGAAGTAGACGAAATCGACGCCTTGCGACTTCAGCTTCGTGATGATCGCCGAGTAGTCCGAATCGCCGGCGTTGATGCCTTCGAACAGCACGACCGGAATCTTCGCTGCTTCGAGGTCCTTCTTCACCGACGACGCGATGCCCTGGCCGTACGACTGCTTGTCGTGCAGGACCGCGACCTTCTTCGGCTTCACGTTGTTGATGATGTAATGCGCGGCGGCCGGGCCCTGCTGGTCGTCGCGGCCGATCGTGCGGAAGATGAAGTGGCGCTTCTTCCCTTCGGTCAGCTGCGGCGCGGTGGCCGACGGCGTGACCATCACGATGCCTTCGTTTTCGTAGATGTCGGATGCGGGGATCGTCGAACCCGAGCACACGTGGCCGATCACGTACTTGATCTTCTGGCTGACGATCTTGTTGGCGACGGCGACCGCCTGCTTCGGTTCGCATGCGTCGTCCATCATCACCACTTCAAACTTGTTGCCGCCCGCACCGCCGGCCGCGTTGATCTGTTCGATCGCGGTCAGCGCGCCGGCCTTCACCATGTCGCCGTATTGAGCGACCGAGCCGCTCATCGGACCAGCGATGGCGATCTTCACGGTTTCCGCTTGCGCGGCGGCGGCGCCGGCGGCGAACAGCACGGCGGCGACGGAAATGGACGTAAGACGGGACAGCGTCATCTGGGAGCTCCTCGATGTTGTTTAGTCATACGGGCAAAGGCGGCATGACTTGCGCAATCGAACAGCACCCGGGGCGAGAACATGGGACACGCCCGAGACACATGAAGACGGACCTGCGGATGGATGATGCGTAGCGGGGCCCGGCTCTTGCAGTCCCCGAAGGGGACGTCTGGTTCGGAAAGACATCGTGATGCGTCTTGCATTGCGCAAGCGTTTCGCCTGCCCCGCTTGCCAACTGCTCGTCCGGAGGGATGGTCCGACAGCCGTTGGCAAGGCAGTCGAAATTATATGGGCGTTTTTAAATCGTCTGTCAAAAATGCCGGCATACCGAGGGAAAACACGGAGAAACTTGGCGTACCGGAAGGGCGACCCGGGAGCAACCGCACGCGTGAGTCAACGTTTGCGGCAGGTGCAATCGGGTTGCGATTTTGGACTGATTTGCGGCGCTCGTGCCCGCCGGCATTGGCTTCGGTGGATGTTTCGTGTCGCCGTGCGCGATCGCTGGATCGTTCGTCGCCGGATCGTCTGGCATCAATCAACTGATGATTCACGCGAAGCGCCCCACAACGGGGCACTCCGCCGTGCCCGCAAAACCTTCTATTTGCCGACATGCGCACCATGACAGAAAGTAATATGTTGGTTTTATGAAATAATACGAATTCGCTTCAGCAATCCAGCCAGCCTTCCCTCCGTCGCGTCGGCCCCGCTTCGTCGCCGCTCCGACGCCCGTCCGTCGCCGAACCGCCAGCCAGTGATCTGCCGTTTTTGTCATTGCACATCACCTGCTTTGAGTCGCCGATGAATCATCTTCACCGTTTGTCCCGCGCCGCCGCGCTTGCGTGCGCGCTTTCTGTTTCTGCTGTCGATGCTTGCGCCAGCGACACGCTGGTCGATCGTTCGCGCAGTGCCAATGTGTTTCGTTCGGAACGCCGCGCTCTGGCCCCGGATGACTGGCACACGGTGAAGAACTCGACGCGGCCTATCCAGTACGCGGCGCCCGTCGAACGTAGTGATTCCGCGTGGCCGCCGAATCGCGTTGAACTCGGCGCGGGCGGTCGCGACAGCTTCGGCCGTGCGTTGCCGCGACACGAACAGCGCGAGCTGAACTGGAACGAGTATTTGAGAGCCAATGGATCGCATGCGCATGGCGGCGGGAATTCGTACGCGCCGACGCGCCCATTCGAACCCGCGCGCGGCCCGCGCAGCACGCCGAATCCGTACGATCCGTCCGTGCCTCAACCGGAGACGCGGACGTTCTACGACGACGGCGCAGGGTCGCATTGCACGGCGACCGGCGGTGCGGGGACGGCGCGGTCGTCCTGCCATATCGCGTGGTGACGCCGGGGGGCGACGATGCGGGGCGCGTGAATTGACGCTCGCGCCTTCCCGATCGCGTGCTCTCGCGTTCGCATCGCCTCGTCCGCGCTATGCAAACCCGTACAACTTCGTGGGGTTGCCGACGAATATCAGTTGCTGCCAGTCCGGACGCCCGATCCAGCCGGCGATCACGTCCAGCATGCTCGCGTCGTCCGGCTTGTCCGTCTTCTGCGTCGGGTGCGGCCAGTCGGTGCCCCACAGCATGCGCTCGGGCGCCATCGCGATCAGCGCCTTCGCGACCGGGGCGACGTCGTCGTACGCGGGCGCACCCGTCTTGCTGTCGACGTACGGTCCCGACAACGTGATCCACGTATTGCCTTTTTCGACCAGGCGCCGCGCGGTACCGAACGCGGCCGACGCCAGCCCGCCGGGCTGCGGCACATGCGCGATATGGTCGATGACGAGCGGACACGGCAGCGCCGCGAGATGCGGCTCCAGCTCCGGCAGCCGCGCGCCCTGAACCACCAGCTCGATATGCCACCCGAGGTTCGCGATACGCGCGGCGAGCGGCCCAAGCATGTCGAGCGTCGTCGCGCCCGGATAGCTGAGATTGAACCGGATCGCACGGATGCCGCCGCGATCGAGCATCCGAAGTTCGTCGTCGCTCACCGTGCCGTCCACCACCGCGACACCGCGCGCGGCGTCGCCGAACTGTGCGATCGCCGCGAGCGTGCAGCGATTGTCGGTGCCGTACGTCGACGGCGTCACGACCACGCTGCGCTTCGCACCGATACGCGTCTGCAGGCGCCTGTATTGCTCGACAGTCGCATTCGGCGGCCGCAGCGTCGTGCCCGGCGCAACCGGAAACCGGTCGTCATAGATATGCATGTGACAGTCGATCGCCCCGACTGGCAGCCGAAACGCAGGCTGCTCGTTGCCGCTCGACCATGTTTCGTCGGCGGCGGCCCCCATCGGCAATGCCGCCGAAGCCAGCGTCGCGCCCGCGATCCTGAGGAACCCGCGTCTCGCCATCCGCGCCATGATCAGATGGTCCCCGTCTTGCCGACCAGCTTGTCGGACGCATGATTGCGCGTGAGCAGCAAAAGCGTCGCGACGCTCAAGAGCGTGAGGATCGCGAGCGGCATCAATGCCAGCGCGTAGCTGCCCGTCGCCGACTTGACCCATCCGTACACGTTCACCATCAGCCCGCCGCCGAGCAGGTTCGCGATCGCATTGACCGTCGCAAGACCGGCCGCCACGGTACTGTTGGACAGCATGTCGGTCGCGAGCGCCCAGAACGGCCCCTTGAACGAATACGCGCCGACCAGCACTGCGCAGAGCATGCAGATCGTCGGGAGCAGCGATCCGCTCAGCGACGTCGCGAACAGCCCCACGCCGATCAGCAGCATCGGCACGACCGTGTGCCAGCGCCGTTCGCCGACGCGGTCGGAGCGCCGGCCCCAATAGACCATCAGCACCGAGGCTACCGCGTACGGCACCGAATTCAGCAGGCCCGTCTGCATGACGGTCAGGCCGAACGACTTCAGCAGTTGCGGCTGCCACACGGACAGCGTGCTGCCTGCCGCGGACGCACACGTGTCGACGAGCGCGAGGCACAGCACGTAGCGATTGCGGAACAGCTGCGCGAGCGGGAGCGACGGCACCTTCTTGCGTGTCTTGTGGCCGGCGGCAAGCGCGCCCGAAAGCCACGCACGCTCGTCGTCGTCGAGCCACTTCGCGTTCTCCGGCTTGTTCGTCAGCATGAACAGGCATGCGACGCCGAGCAGCACGGTCGGAATGCCTTCGAGGATGAACAGCCAGTGCCAGCCACGCAGGCCCCAGACGCCGTCCATCTGCAACAGCAGCGCGGAGATCGGCGAACCGATGAAACTCGCGGCCGGAATCGCGACCATGAACGTCGCGACGATCCGCGCGCGATACTGCGCGGGAATCCAGTACGACAGATAGAGCAGCACGCCCGGGAAGAAGCCCGCTTCGGCGGCGCCCAGCAGAAAGCGCAGCACGTAGAACGACGTCGCGTTGTGCACGAGCGCGGTCGCCGCCGACACGATGCCCCACGTGATCATGATCCGCGCGATCCAGATCCGTGCGCCGTATTTCTGCAACGCGAGATTGCTCGGCACTTCGAAAAAGAAGTATGAAATGAAGAACAGGCTGCTTCCGAAGCCGAAGACCTTCGCCGACATCCCGAGGTCCTGGTTCATCTGCAACGACGCCATCCCGACGTTGCCCCGGTCGATGAAGGCAAGCAGGTAGCAGATCATCAAAAAGGGAATGAGCCGCCAGACGACCTTTCGTACGGTCCGGCGCTCGATCGCGGACGTTTCCATGAAACCGACTTGCATGTTGTCTCCGTTTATTGTGCGCCTGAGCGCGTTCCCGTGAACCGTTGCCACGCGATGATCGAAATGACGCCGCAGGCGAGCACGACGGCCATTGCCGCGAATGTGTGCCGCACGCCCAGCGCCTCGGATGCGCTGCCGACGAGCAGATAACCGAACGGCATCGTGCCGTTGTAGGCCATGCCGTACATCCCGACGAGCCCGCCGCGCACGTGTTCGGGGCACCGGCGCTGAATGGTCGCGTTCGTCGACGTGGCCGCGAACGTGAGGCTGAAGCCGAGCGCATAGAACGCGGGAATCGATCCCGCCGCATCGGTCGTCGCAGCCAGCACGGCCAGCGCGCCGATTGCCGTCCACGGTGCATACGCAATGAACCGGTGCGACGCGCGCGGCCCCCACGCCGACGACAGCAGCACCGCCGCGCTCAACGAGCCCGCGCCGGCGCAGGCGAAGAACACGCCGGTAAAGCGCGCCGCGTCGTGAAAGCCCTGGTCCGCGAGCAGCGGCACGAGCGTCTGGTAGCTGCCGGCAAACAGGCCGATGCACGCGAGAATCGGCAGATAGCGCGCCGAGAACGCGTCGGACAGCACGTAGCCGACCGCGTCGCGCAAACCGCTCTCCGCGCGCGCTGGGCGATTCACCGGCGCGGCCCGGATCGACCGCACGCACGCCGCCATGAAGCACAGCGCGAGCGCGTAGATGGCAAACGACGTTCTCGGGCCCAGCGCCGGATAGACGAATCCGGCGATGGTCGGGCCGACCATGCGCCCGACGTTGTAGACCATCGTGTTCATCGCGACCGCATTGGAGGTGTGCGTGGCGTCCTGCAGGCTCGTCAGCAGCAGCACCTGCCGCGCAGGCGCCTCCACCGCGCTCGACACGCCGATCGCGAGCGCATGCGCAAGGATCAGCTTCACCCCGAGCATGCCGAGGAGCGACAACGTGAAGAGGCTGCCCGTCAGCACCAGCGACGTCGTGAGCACGCATAGCGTCACTCGGCGCGCGTTGGCCGAGCCGATGCGCGACCCCGCCACCGGCGCGACGATCAGCTGCGGCCCGTACAGCAGAAAGTTGAGCAGCGCCAGGATCGCCGCCGATCCGGACAGGTGATAGATCAGCAGATTGAGCGTGACGTTTTGCGTCCAGCTGCCGAGCACCGACGCGACCTGCCCGCTCAGATAACGCCGCAGCGATGCCTCCGTCAGCGCTGGAAACAGCCTGTTCACCCAACCCGCTTGCGTTGCCACGTTCATGACAGCGCCTTTCCACGGGTTTCGGGCGCGAACAGCACGACCGCGGCCGCGGCGATGAACGCGACGATCGTCGTCGCGAGCCCGAGCACGAAGCCTCCGGACGTCGACGCCAGCGCACCGATGATCAACGGCGCGATGAAGCCGCCGAGCCGGCCGCCGTTGTACGCGAGGCCCATGAAAAACCCGCGCGATGCGGTGTTGCCGATGATCTCCGCGAGGAACGGACCGGCGCCCGCGAAGATGCCGTTCACGCTGAAGCCGGTCAGGAAGATTGCGGTCATCAGCAGCAACGGATTTGCCGACACGATATACACGCCGACGGCCATCGCGCCGACCAGCAGATAGGCCAGGAACATCGGCCGCCGGCCGAGCCGGTCGACCCATGCCGAGAACAGCAGAAACCCGGCGATCGCGCCGAACTGCAGCGCCAGCACGAACTTCAGGCTATGCACGAAATCGAGGTGCTTCACCGCGACGAGGAACGTCGGCGTCCACGTGAATACACCCCAGTAGAGGTACTGCAGAAAGAAGATGAAACAGAAAGCGGTGAAAAGTCCACGCACGTTCAGCTTCTCGCGACCTGCCGTGTCGAGCTGGCGGCCCTGTGCCTTCGCGTTTCTGCGTTCGAGCCAGATCGGCGATTCCGGCGTCTTGCGCGCGACCCAGAACAGGATGAAGAACGGCGACGCGCCGATCAGGAACAGCAGACGCCAACTGTCGCCGGTCAATCCGCCATGCGCGGAGCCGACGATGCCCGAGATCGCGATCGCGAGAATCGCGCCGACCGGCAGGCCCATCTGCATCAGCGCACCGCCCTTGCCGCGCCGGCTCGAATGCCAGGTTTCCGCAATGAGCGCCGCGCCGGCGGTCCAGGTGCCGCCCATGCCCAGCGCGCCGAGAAAGCGCAACGCGGCGAACGAGTGCGCGTCGGGCGCAAATGCGATCAGGCCGGAAAAAAGCGAGTAGATGCCGATGCAGAGCAGTGCGGTGCGCACGCGCCCGATCCGGTCCGACACGAAGCCGAACAGAATGCCGCCGACGATCTGTCCGGCCGCCGTGACGCTGGTGAAAATGCCGAGCTGCGCCTTGTTCAATCCGAACTGCAGCGCGAGCGTCGGCAGCAGCAGCGAAAGCAGAAACGAGTCGTAGCTCTCGAACATCCAGCCGAGCCCCGCGAGCGACAGCGAACGCCACTCGGTACCGGTCACGCGCGTGAGGCCTTTTTCAGCGGCTGCGGATTCCATCTCTGGTGTCGCCAAGGTTGCAGTCGTCTTCATGGGTTGTCTCCGGGAATCGCGATGCGATACGTCGATGCAGCCGTCCGGCTGAACAGCGCGGCCCTTTCGTCGGCCGACATCGCGGACGCAAGGCGTTTGAAGGCGTTCCACAGCACGCGATAGCTGAACATCCCCTTGTCGACGGGGAAGTTGCTTTCGAACATGCAGCGATCGACGCCGAACAGTTCGACGCACGTGTCGAAATACGGCTGCCACGCCGCCGCCAGTTCCTGCGACGACGGCGGCAGGTCGCGCGCGGCGAAGTCCGAGCCGAACACGGTCATGCCCGCGCCGCCAAGCTTCATGCACGTGTTCGGCAACGCGGCCAGACGCGCGAGTTGGCGTCTCCATTGCGCATGGACTTCCTCGCGCCGGCCGGCATGCGGGCCCACGCCGAGCGGACCGCCGAAATGGTCGATGACGACGGTGACGTTCTCGCATGCGCGTGCGAGTTCATACAGGTCGTCGAGCTGCGTGTGATAGACCCACGCGTCGAGCGACAGCCCATAGCGGCCGAGCGTCATCACGCCCTGCCTGAAAGCGGGATTCGACATACGGTCGCGCGGCGGCGTAACCGGGCTCGATCGCACGTCGGGGCTCGCATGCCACGCGAGCGGATTGCGGATCCCGCGCAGCCGGCCACCCGAAACCGCCAGCATCGCGTCGAGCACTGCATCGAGTTCCGCGCCGAGCGACAGATCGGCGCCGCCGACGATGGCCTCGCAGCAGCGCGTTGGGCCGTATGCGCCGCTTGCGAACATCGCGGCGACGCCTGTCGCGAATTCCACTTCGCCAACCGGCTTGAACGCATCCGGCCCGCCGGCGCGCAACATCGAGCGGCACTGCACATAGACCGTCGATACGACCCGATGCCCGCTGCGCACGTCCGCGCCGAACTCGTCCGCGAGATAACGCCCGGTCTGGCGGTCCCACAGGTGATGATGGGCGTCGACGATCGCAAGCGCGGGTTCGAGTGCCGGCTCGTCGCGCAGTGCGAGCCACTCGGGCCGGACGGGAAGATGCGGTGCGTGAACGGTCTGCATCGCGCTCGCCTCAGAACTTCTGGCGCATGCCGATCACCACGCCCGTCTGGTTGTGATCGGGTGCGACCGTGCCATAGCCGTTCACGCCGAGCGCGGAGCCGCCCCTGTTGCGCGCGAAGCCCGCCGTCGCATAGATATCGGTGCGCTTCGACAGCAGATAGTCCGCACAGAGCACGGCGAGCCACGGATCGGCGCTGGTCGAATGCACGTCCTGGTAATAGGCGGTTGCCGTGACCACGAACGCCGGCGACACCGCGTATTGCGCGCCGGCCCAGTACAGGTTCGCCGCGCTGGCTTCGGCGCCGTTCGCGACGCGAATCGGATTTGCCGGCAGGAACGCGTTCGACGCGTGGAGGTAGCGATAGCCGGCGAATCCCTTCACCGGTCCGATTGCATACGACGCGGCCGCCGTCGCGCGACGCTCGGTGCCCGTGTTCGTCGCGACGGTGTTGCTGTTGCGCTGCTCGTACGACACGCTTGCGGCGAGCGGTCCTTGCGCGAAACTCAGCGCGCCGCTGAAGAAGCGGCCGGTGAGTTGCGCGCCCGGCACCTCGGCGCCGTACCCGGTGTCGTAACGGGTGCTGTACATCGCCTGCGCGGTCACCGGACCGAACACGCCGGTGTACTTCGCCGAATTGTCGATACGCGCGGCCGCCGCGTAGTCGAGCGACAGCACCGAGTATCGCGACGACGCGCCCATCGGGTCGAACGCGACGGCCTGTTCGTAGAAGAGCGAGTTCTGGCGGCCGAACGTCAACTGCTGACCGCGGTACGACAGCCCGACCCACGCCTGCCGGCCGAAAATCCGCGACGTCGTGGCGGCGTTCGAACCGAGGCCTTTCGTCGACTGCGCGGACGTGCCGTCATTGATGTTGAAGCCGTTTTCCAGCTGGAAAATGGCCTTCATGCCGCCGCCGAGATCCTCGACGCCCTTCAGTCCCCAGCGCGAACCGGACAGATTGCCCGACGCTTCGCGCGTCTGAGCGCCGCCGGTACTCGTATTGTTGATGTGCTCGATGCCGACGTCGGCAATGCCGTACAGCGTGACGCTGCTTTGCGCATGCGCGGCGCCGCACCACAAGGTCGCGCTCGCGACGGTGACGGCGCCGAGCGCGAAACGGGATTTCGGGCGGGCATTCTGACTGGCGTGATTCGACAACATGGAGTCTCCAAACTGTTTTTTGTAGGCGGAACTGACGAAGGAAAATTCACGACTCGCGAGCTGCGGGCGCTTCGCCGGCGTCCGAACCCGGATCGCCGAGCCATGCAATGGTCAACGCGCCGAGCAGCAGCACACCGGACACGGCGACGAGCGGCGCGGTAAAGCCGCCGGAGAACTGCTTGAGCGCGCCGATCATCGACGGCCCGACGAAGCCGCCGAGATTGCCGACCGACACGATCAGCGCGAGTCCGCCCGCGGCGGCCCGCCCGGTGAGGAATCCCGACGGAATGGCCCAGTACGTCGCCTGGAACGCGAGGATCCCGCTCACCGCGACGCACAGTGCGATCAGCTTGAAGGCCGGCGCATGAATGAAGGCGCTCGCGCACAACGCCACGGCCGCGACGGCCAACGCGCTTGCGACATGCGGAATGCGGTTGGCCGCACGATTGGCGACGCGCGCCCACCAGAGCATCGCGCCGGCACCGATCGCATACGGAATGGCCGTCAGCCAGCCGACCACCGCATGTTCGACGCCGAACTGCCTGATGATCTGCGGCATCCACAAGCCGACGCCGAGCGAGCCGACGATCCCGCAGAAGTTGATGAACGCGAGCACGAACACGCGCCAGTTCGTCATGGCGTCGCGCAGGTTGCTGCCGTGCTTCGCGCCGATGTCGCGCTGCTCGAACGCGAGGCGCTTCGCGAGCGACGCCTTCTCTTCGTCACTGAGCCACGCGGCTTTCTCGGGACGGTCGGCCAGCACGAACAGGCACGCGATGCCGAGCATCACTGCAGGAATGCCTTCGATCAGCAGCAACCACTGCCAGCTGCGCAGCCCATGCAGGCCGCCGAGCTCGAGCAGCGCACCGGAAATCGGCGAGCCGATCATGTTTGCGACAGGAATGCCGACGAGAAATGCAGCCGTTACCTTCGCGCGCCATTTGCCGGGAAACCAGTGCGTGAAATACAGATAGATGCCGGGCGTGAATCCCGCCTCGGCGAGCCCGAGCAGAAAGCGCGCAGCCGCGAAGCTCGTCGGTCCGACGACGAACGCCGTCGCCATCGAGAACAGTCCCCACGTGATCATGATTCTCGCGATCCACACGCGCGCCCCGACCTTCTGCATGATCAGGTTGCTCGGAATCTCGAACAGGAAATAGCCGATGAAGAACAGTCCCGCACCGACACCGAACTGCTCGGCCGTGAGGCCGAGATCCTTGTTCATCGTAAGTGCGGCAAAGCCGACGTTGGTCCGGTCGAGATAACTGATTACGTAGCAGACGAAGATGAACGGCAGAATGCGCCGGAACGCCCTGGCGAGCGTGCGCTCGCTGGCCGCGTAATCGTCGCCGGCCAGACGCTCTGCGGGTTGCGCGTCGGCGCGCGGTGAGTCGTCGCCGGCACGCAGCACGTGCGAAACGGTCATGCTTGTCTCCTTCGTCGCGCAGCTGACGGCGCGATCTTTCGGCATGCTGGCGGGACGCCGACCAGCGGCGTCCCGGCTCGCGGGTTTCAGTCCTTCTTCGCCGCCAGGTTCGGCAGCGGACCGGCAATGCTCATATCCGCTTTCAGCACTGAACCGGACGTCGATTCGGTAATGAAAAGCGTCTTCATCTCCGGGCCGCCGAAGCACACGCTCGTGAGCGACGCGCCTTTCGGCCCGGTCAGGATCTCGACGGGCTCCGCGCAGTGGTTGAGCACCCACACGCGGCCGAGCCCCGGATTCGCGACGAACAGGCGGCCTTCGAGATCGACGGTGATGCCGTCGGGGCCGCTCGGTCCGTATGACGTGAAGAACTGACTGACCTTGGTGACCGAGCCGTCGGCCTGCAGCGGCATGCGCCAGACGGCATTGCCGCGCGTCATCGCGACGAACAGCACCTTCTCGTCGCGCGACAGGACGAGCCCGTTCGGGCTCGGGCAGGTGCCGATCAGCATGTCGAGCTTTCCGTCTGGCGACAGCCGATACACGCGGCCCGTCGGATCGTGCAGCCCGGTCTGCCCCTGGTCGGTGAAATAGATGTTGCCGGCCGAGTCGAACGTCAGGTCGTTCACGCCCTTGAAGCGCTCGGTGTTGCGCCGCTCGAGGTACGGACGGACTTCACCGCGCTCGATATCGAGCAGCATCAGGCCGTTCCGGTAGTCGGTGATGATCAGGTGCGATGCATCGAAGCGCTTCATCCCGTTGGGCTCGCCGTCGTATTCGGCAACGAGTTCCCAGTCGCCCGACGGCGAAATGCGGAAGATGCGCCCGTGCGGAATGTCGGTGACGAACAGATAACCGTCCGGATCCCAGACGGGCCCTTCGAGAAAGGAATCCGTGACCATTCCGCCGCGGTTCGCGCGCGCCCATTCCGTGCGGACGTCCGGCTTGCGGAACTTCTCCGGCATGCGCGTGAATACGTCGGCTTCGCGCACTTGCGGACTCGTCAGATAAAACATGCTTACCTCGATGTTCAGCGTTCAGGCCGCGCTGTGCGCGCGTTCGTCGAGCACCGCGAGAATGTTCGCAGCGGCGCCCTTCCCCATGTTCACGTATGCGGCATCGCTCACGCCGCCGATATGCGGAGACAGAATCACGTTGGGGATCCGCTGGAACGGGTGCGGCGCCGTCATCGGCTCCACGTCGAAGCTGTCGAGTCCCGCCGCGTGCAATTGACCGCTCGTCAATGCGTCCACGAGCGCGGCTTCGTCGATCAAGCCGCCGCGTGCGGTATTGACGAGAATCGCCCCGCGCTTGAAGCGCGCGAGCGTGTCGCGGTTGAGCATCCGGCGGTTGTCGGCCGTCAACGGACAATGCATCGACACGACGTCCGACTCCGCGTACAGCGTGTCGAGCGGCACCAGCTTCACGCCCGCGGGCGCTTCGTTCGCGAACGGATCGAACGCGAGTACCTGCATGCCGAACGCCGCGCCGATCGCGGCCACGCGGCGCCCGATCGCGCCGAGCCCGACGAGACCGAGCGTGCGGCCGTCGAGTTCGATGGACTTGTGCGTGGACTTGTCCCAATGGCCTTCGCGCATGCGGACATCGAGCTGCGGAACCGACTTCGCACACGCGAGCAGCAGCGCCCACGCGTGCTCGGCTACGGCGGCCGCGTTCGCGCCGACAGCGGCTCGCACCGCTATACCGCGTGCGGCGGCAGCGTCCTGATCGATCACGTCGATGCCGCTGCCGTGTTTCGAAATCACCTGCAGGTTTTCGGCCGCATCCATGATGCGTGCGTTGATCTTGCCGTACCGGACGATGATCGCGACCGGCTTGTGCCGCGTGCAGAGCGACACGATGTCGTCCTCGGTCGGTTGCTTGCCGGCGAACACGACGTCGAACTGCGCCAGCATCTCGAGCGCTTGCGGCGCGAGGTCGGCGGCGGTCACGAGGACCACGGGCTTGTGCGAAGCGGCCAGCATCACAGCACCTCGTCTTCGGCCAGCATGCCCGCCGCGCGCAGTTCCTTCTCGATCCAGCCCGGACGAAGATCGCCCTTGTGAATCGCCGCAATACGCGCGGTCTCTACGTCGAGCTTTTTCTGCGCGAGATCGACGATGCGCGCAACGTCGGCGCGCGGAATGACGACGACGCCGTCGGCGTCCCCGACCACCAGGTCGCCCGGATTGACCGCCGCGCCGCCCAGCGAAATCGGTGCATTCACGCGTCCCGCGATGCTTTTGGTCGGCCCGCACGGATTGAGGCCGGCCGAGAAGATCGGGTAGTCGCCGTTGGCCAGTTCGTGCGCGTCACGTACCGCGCCATCGATCACGATGCCGGCGATGCCGCTCGCCTTCGCCTGCGCCGCCATGATTTCACCGAGCAGCGCGCACGAGATGTCGCCCTTGCCATCGACGACGACGACGTCGCCCGGCTTCGCGACGGCAAGCGCCGCATGGATCGCCAGGTTGTCGCCCGCGCGAACTTCGACCGTGATCGCGGGGCCGGCAACCTTCATCGTCGGCGACAGCGGGCGCACACGGCCATGCACCGTGCCGCGGCGGCCGGCGACGTCGGCCAGGATCGCGGCTTGATAGCGCGCGGCGGCCTGAACCAGTTCGGGCGGCACGCGCTCGATGTCGCGATTGATCGGAGAAGGGCTGATGGATGGCTTGCTCATGATTCGACCTCGGGTTGAGCGTTGTACTCTGTACAACACTGGTGTACATGGTGAAATCACTATAACCATCAGGCGTGCACGATGACACTGGCGTTTACCCTTTTACGTGGTAAACCAGCGTTTTACTCTGTACAATATCTGGAGAGAATCGACGGGAGAGACAGAATGGGAAACGACGGGGTCGTTGCCGTGGAAAAGGCGCTTTCGCTGCTGGACTGCTTCAAGCCCGGCGCCGAATCGCAGTCGCTTGCGATGCTGTCGCAGGCATCCGGCATGCACAAGACGACGGTCTATAGGCTCATGAATTCGCTGGAGCGAATGGGGTATGTCGTGCGCGCGCAATCCGGCAACTATTCGCTTGGACACCGCGTGCTGTACCTCGGCAAACTGTACGAGCAGTCATTCCATCTGTCCACGGTAGTCGAACCGGCGCTGCACGCGCTGGCCGCGCTGACGAAAGAAAGCGCGTCGTACTACGTGCACGACAACGGGCAGCGGCTTTGCCTGTTTCGCGCCGAGCCGTCCGAAGGCCTGCGTGAAACGCGGCTCGCGGGGACGATGCTGCCGCTCGACGACACGGCCATCAGCCATGTGATCCGCTTCTGGGGACTCGGCGAACCGATTTATGACACGCCACCCGCACTGCCCCTTTTCACCGCCGGCGCGCGCGATGTGCACACGGCAGCGTTCGCGGTGCCGATCTTTGGTGCAGGCGACAAGTTCATGGCGGCGCTGACGCTTTCCGGTCCCGCGTCTCGCCTCAGCGTCGCGCACGAGTCGGGGGAACTGGATCGGCCGCAACTGGACGCAGCGGCCGATCTATCCCGCAAGCTCGGCGCGAGTGTCGCGCTCTGCGAGAACATCTACGGCTCACGCTGAACGACGATACCCGTCACCTCGGCGAAACCACGATCGCCGCCCGCCGATTCTGCATTCTTCCGGCCGGCGTGCGGTTATCGCCGACCGGATCGCTCTTCCCCTTGCCGACGATCGAAATCCGCTTCCCGTCCAGCCCCGCATCGACAAGCTCACCGGCCACCACCTCGGCCCGTCGCCGGGACAACTCCAGGTCGTAAGCCGCCTCCCCTTCCTGATCCGAATACCCGTACACCCGGACCCCGTTGATTTCCGCCGACTTCAACGTCCTGCCGATCCGCTCGACGATCCGCCTGACATCCGGCTTCAGGTTATACCGATCGAAGTCGAACAGGATCGGCCCGGCCGAACCGAACTCGAAACCCTGTTCGGTCTCGTGAAACCCGGCCGACTTCAGCGCCGTGACCTGCGTCTGCGTGAGCCCCCGATGCAACGGCGCCGTCTTGCAGCCGACAAGCAGCACGCACAGCAGCACCGCGCCCCCGACGCCCATCCTCCCAATGCTCATTGGCAACGAGCTTTTCATGATCGCGTCCCCTTCGTGCGCCCGCGTCGCGTGCGCTTTTTATCCCGCAGCTGCGGCCTCGTCCGCAGCGCGAAACGATTGCCATCAAACTCGCCCGGCAACACCTTCCGCCAGTTGCCACGAACCCGGCCGCGCTCGCTTGGCGCGGTACATCGCGGCATCCGCCGCGCGCAGCAGACCGCTCGCGTCCGACGCGTGATCGGGATACAGCGCAACGCCGACACTCATCATGGTGGCCACCATGTGTCCGTCGGACAGCGCGATCGACGGCGCCATGCCGGACAAGATCTCGTCGGCGATCCGGCACACGCTGTCCGCTTCGCGCACGCCGGCCAGCATCACCGCAAACTCGTCGCCCCCGAGCCGAGCGACCAGATCGGTCTCGCGCACCTGCGTGCGCAGCCGCGCCGCGACGCCAACCAGCACCGCATCGCCGGCGTCGTGGCCGAGGCCGTCATTGATTTCCTTGAAGCGATCGCAATCGAGATACAGCACGGCGACCCGCTGCCCCGTCACCACGGCATCGCACAACGCAACCGACAGACGCGACTCGAACTGCGCGCGATTGGGCAAACCGGTGAGCGCGTCGTGCGTTGCCTTGTGCTCGAGCGATGCGTTCTCGTCGCGCAGCGTGTTCTGCCATTCTTCGAATTCGTCGAGCAGCGCGTTGAAGTCGTCGCCGAGCTGGTTCAGCTCCGCGATCGCCACCGGCTCCACGCGCCGTGCGAACGCACGCTCGCGCCGCACGGCGTGCGCGACGCCGGCGAGCGCGCGCAGCGGCGCGACGATGTTGTGCAGCAGCCGCTTCGAGCTGATGTAAGCGCCGAACATACTGACGACGAGGCAGCCGAGAATGCCGCCGATGCCGCCGACCAGGAACCCGAAGAACTGGTGCCCGCGGCCACGCACGATGACCTGACCGACGACGATACCGTCGTGCATCACCGGAACGGTCGCGGGCCCCGGCAACACGAGACCGGCGACGCCGCGCTCGAGGCTGGCGATTCCGCCTCTGGCCGGCAGCTTCCACGTCGCGAACAGTTGCCCGTTGCCGTCGACGACGACGATCTGCGCGACGTCCTCGTCGCCGGCGATCGTCGCGATCGCCTCGTTCGCCGCGACGCGGTCCCCGAACACGAGCGCCGCCTCGACCGTATAGCCGAGCGAGCGGGCAAGCAGGTTCAGATTGTTGCCGGCATAGGCGCGCAACGCGATCACGGCCACGACGATCAGCGACACGGCGGCCATCGCGACCGCAACGAACGCGAGGCGCAGGTGCGCACGGCGCAACACGCTTTGCAGCGTCGGGCGCGGCACGCGTGACGGGGCAACGGGGGGCGCGGAACGTGTCATGGCGTCACCGGTCGCCGCGCGAGGCCGAGCACATTGGGATGAACGCGCACGCCGCTGCGCTCGACCGCATCCAGATTGACGTCGAACGTCACGCGCTCGCCTTCTACGGTCAGACAAAACATGCTGCCGGCCGTGCAGGACGGATCGTGCTCGTCGATGGTCAGGACCGGATGGCCCGCCAGCGCCGCGCGCACGCGCGTTCGCTCATCGCTGCCGAGCGCGCCGAGATAGACGACGTCGCACTCGCCGCCGAGTGCCGGATCGTCGGCGCGCACACGCCGCGTATCGATCGCCATCGAACCGGCTTGCAACGTGTCGGTGAGGCCGCTCGCGTAGCCGGTTCTGCCGGTCACGCACAGACGCAGGCGACCGGACGTGGTCGGCCAGCGCGTGAAACTCACGATGCCGAGCACGACCTGCCGCACGGCGGAGTCGTGTGACGAAAAGGCTGGGCCGGCGGGATTGGCGGGGGTCGTGGTGCCGGCGAATTGCATCGGCTCGACCGGATCGCCGGCATCGGCGGGTGCGCCTGCGAGGACGCCGCGGGCGATGCTCAGAACGCAAACGATTGCGACGAACGCGTGACGCAGCGTGGCGGCTCGGCCCTGTGGGCCGGACGCCTTGCGGGCAGCGATTGCCGCCGCGCACGCTGGCGTCGATGCGACTGCAATACCCGCAGCCGCCGCGCACACGCTCGCGTCCATGATGAAGACATTCTGTTGCAGTGGTTCCGGTGCTGCGCCCTGCCAGCCATGCGCGTGCAGCGACCGTATCCCGCGCACAGGTCCTTCAATCTTAGATAAAAATTCGCATCCCAAACCAGTGGGATACACCCGCGAATAGCGCGGAAAAATCTGCTGAATCGGGAACGCTGCACGTGACGCTGATTCTGCGGCGACGACGTCGATCGGCGAGCCGGTTGGAAACGTCGATGCGCCAGCGTCATGCATTCGTCGGCGGCGATTTGCCGAATCTACAGCGCGGGCCGTACATCAATGCCGAAACGTGCGCACGCGGCTGCCCCGACTGACCCGAACGATCCCGATTCGTCGTGCGCGGGCCACCTGCACCATGTCGTCAGCGCATACCCTCTTGGTGCGTCACGCGGCCGCGAGTATGCTTTCACTTCATACGATCTCCAACCAGGGCGCGCCCGCCGCATCGCGGCCAAGCGCACCGCCAATGGCCACTACCGAATGGACTTCGACGTAATCGTTCTGGGCGCAGGCATCGTCGGCGTATCCGCCGCGCTGCATCTGCAGGATCGCGGCCGCAAGGTCGCACTGGTCGACCGCGGCGCACCCGGCGAAGGCACGAGCTTCGGCAACGCGGGCTTGATCGAGCGCTCGTCGATCGAGCCGTATCCGTTTCCGCGCAGCCCGTTCACGCTGATGCGCTATGCGCTGAACCGCTCGACCGATCTCTACTGGCACAGCATGTCGCTGCCTGCCTTCGCGCCGTGGCTCGCGCGCTTCTGGTGGGAATCCGCGCCGATGCGCCACGCGGCAGCATCGCGTGACATGTTGCCGCTGATCGAGCGCTGCATCGTCGAGCACGACGCGCTGATCGCGCGGGCCGGCGCAGGTGAACTGGTGCGCGCAAGCGGCTGGATGGAAGCGTTCCGCACGCCGGCCGCGTTCGAACGCGCGGTCGCCGATGCCGGGCTCACCGCGCGCCGCCACGGGCTCGGCATCACGCCGCTCGACGCGTCCGCACTGCGCGCACGGGAACCGAGCCTCGCACCGGGCTTCTGCGGTGCGCTGCACTGGCTCGACCCGAAAAGCGTCGTCGATCCGTCCGCGCTCGTCAAAGCCTACGCGCAGCTCTTCGTGCAAGGCGGCGGCACGCTGCTCACCGGCGATGCGGCGAGCCTCGACGCGTTGTCGCCCGGGTGGCAAGTCATGACGGACGACGGCAACATCGCCGCGCCGTCGGTGGTCGTCGCGCTGGGCCCGTGGTCGGACACGGTATTCGGCAAGTTCGGCTACAAGATCCCGCTGCGCGAGAAGCGCGGCTATCACATGCACTACGCACCATCCGAACGCGGCACGCCGTCGGCACCGATCGTCGATCGCGAATACGGGTACGTGATCGCACCGATGCGGCGCGGGTTGCGGCTGACGACCGGCGTCGAAATCGCACGGCGCGGGCTGCCGCCGACGGGCGTGCAGCTCGATCGCGCGGAACGCATCGCGCGCCCGGTGTTCGGCTTCGGCGCGCGGCTCGATCCGCAGCCGTGGCTGGGTTTCCGGCCGTGCACGCCCGACATGCGGCCGGTGATCGGCCCCGCGCCCGCGCATCGCGGGCTGTGGTTTTCGTTCGGGCACAACCATCACGGGCTCACGCTCGGTCCTGTGTCCGGCCGCCTGCTCGCGCAAATGATGACCGGCGAGACGCCGTTCACCGACCCGACGCCCTACCGCGCCGACCGCTTCTGATGCGGGATGCGAAACGCCTGAACCGCGCGCGCGTGCGATCGCCCGCGCTCAGTCGAGCGCGCGGCCGAAGATTTCGATCACTTCGTCGAGGTGTGCGGCCATCGCACGGCGCGCGGCCTCCGGGTCGCGCGCACGGATTGCATCGAGGATCGCCCGGTGCTCGAGTTCCGACCGGTGCGGCATGTCGTTCGGCATGTACAGCGACTGCAGCCGCTGGAACATCGGGTCGTACTTGTGCGCGAGCAGCTGCTTGATCATCAGTGCATACGCCGCGTTGTCGCTCGCTTCCGCGATACGGATATGGAACAGCCGGTCGCCCGGATGGGTGAGCGAGCCGCTGCGATTGTCTTCCTGGTTGCGCAGGAACGCGTCGTGAATGCCTTCGATCTGCGCGTCCGAGCCGTGCTTCGCGGCGAGCGCCGCGGCTTCCGGCTCGATCAGCCGGCGTGCCTGCAGCAGCGCGAACGGCGGAATCTCGGTATCGAGGTCGAGTGCGATGCCGAGCTCCGGATCGATCTCGACGATCGAGAACGGTGCGACCTTCGTATCGATCGCCGGCGCAGGTGCGGCGATCGCCCCGGGCTGACGCACCTTCACGCCGTCGCCGACGCGTACGCTCACGAGTCCGTTCACCTCCAGCGCGATCAGCGCCTCGCGCACCGACGTGCGCGACACGCCGAACCGTTCGGCCAGTTCCCGCTCGGGCGGCAGATAACTGCCCGGCGGGAAATCGCCGGACTCGATCATTGCGCTGAGCTTGTCGGCGATCTGCTGGTACAGGCGGCGGTTCTGAATCGGCTGGATGGACATACATTGATACAGGTAAGCGGTTGTGTTGCGGACGGCGCGATGCTTGCATCCGGCGCATCGGGCCGTTCGCGCCTATTTTATCTGCCGGGCCCGGTATCGCCCTGCAACGCATAGCAACGTGCGGCCGTGCCGCCCCACAACGCGTTGCGCTCGGCCGCCGACAACCGCGCTTCGGCCCAGCGCTCGACCAGCGACGCCACTTCGTCATACGATGCCGCGAGCAGGCACACGGGCCAGTCCGATCCGAACATCAGCCGCTGCGGTCCGAACGCGTCGAGCGCCGCGTCGAGGCATTGCTCGATGTGGCGGATATCCGGCCCGCGCAAGCCGCGCCGCCAGTCCGTCTCGGTCACGAGCCCCGACAGCTTGCACACGACGTGCGGCAGCGCGCCCAGCTCGCGCAGGCCGGCCCGCCAGCGCGCGAGCGCGCTATCGTCGCGGTCGAATTCGGAGAGCGCCGGCTTGCCCGCATGGTCGAGCACGAGCCAGTGCGCATCGTGCCGCGCGCAAAACGCACGCACGTCGCGCAACTGACGCTCGAACACGAGCACGTCGTACACATAGCCGTTCGCCTGCAGCCACGCAATACCGCGATTGAACGCGGGATCCGCGACGAATGCGGCGACGTCGGCTTCGTCCTGCAGCTGATGACGAAAGCCGCGCAGCTTCGGGCTGCGCCATTCGGCGATACGATCGGCCAGCTGGGGTGCACCGAGATCCTCCCAGCCGACCACCGCCGCAATGCGCGCGTCGTCGCGGGCAAGCTCGAGCAGGAACGCGGTCTCGTCGCGCCCGGCGCGCGCCTGCACCGCGATCGATGCGTCGAGCGCCTGCGCATGCATCTGCGGCCACAGCGCGGCGGGCAGGTAATCGCGGGCGAGCACGCCCATCCCGGCGCCGATCCACGGATAGTCGGCCGCGCGGTAACGCCAGAAATGCTGATGGGAATCGATACGCACTGCGCCCATGGTGTCCTCGTGTTTCGCCGTCGCTTGCGGCGTCGTGTCACGCTCAGTCGTACAACACCGCCTTGATTTTCGGGTCGTCGATATTGGTTTTGTCGTACCAGTAGAAGCCGGTGTCGATGATCTTCGGCAGCTTCTCGCCCTTGATCGCCTTCACGGCCGCCTCGACCGTCTTGTAGCCGATCCCGACCGGGTTCTGCGTGATCGCGCCGGCCATCAGCCCGCTGCGGATCGCGTCCTTCTGCTGCTTGCCGGAATCGTAACCGACGATCACGACCTTGCGCTTCATCTCGCGCACGCCGTTGACCACGCCGATCGCCGAGCCTTCGTTGGTGCCGAACAAGCCCTTGAGCTTCGGATACGCTTGCAGGATCGACTTCGTCACTTCGGTCGACTTCAGCTGGTCGCCTTCGCCGTATTGCACGGTCACGACCTGCACCTTCGGGTGCGCCGCTTTCATCCTTTCGAGAAAGCCGTCGCGGCGGTCGATGCCGGTGCGGCTCGTCTGGTCGTGCGCAACCACGGCCACCTCGCCGTCGTCGCCGATCAGCGCGGCGAGCTTGTCCGCGGCGAGCGCGGCGGCGGCCTTGTTGTCGGTCGCGGCGGTCGTCACCGGGATATCGCTGTCGACGCCGGAGTCGAACGCGATGACCGGGATCTTCTCGGCCTGCGCCTTCTTCAGCAGCGGCAGCGCGGCCTTGCTGTCGAGCGCCGCGAAGCCGAGTGCGGCGGGCTTCTTCGCAATCGCGGCGGACAGCATGTCGATCTGCTTGTCCACCATCGCCTCTGTCTCGGGGCCCTCGAACGTCACTTTCACCTTGTAGTCTTTCGCCGCCTGCACCGCGCCGGATTTCACGGCCTGCCAGAACTGATGCTGGAAGCCCTTCGAGATCAGCGGGATGTAGCTTTCCTGCGCGTGCGCGCCGGCCGTCGCTCCGACGGCGAACGTCAGCCCGACGATCGCGTTCAACACCTTGCTCCTGATCACTTCGCGTCTCCTTGGTTCGTATCGACTGAAATGCCGGCCCGGCCGGCGGTGATGCGCCTGTGTGCCTGTTTTCGTCCGTCCGCGCGCGCGTCAGCGCCGGCGCCGGCGCAGGATGTCCACGTAGACGGCGAGGATGATGATCACGCCCGTCACGACGGTCTGCCACTCCTGCGCGACCGACATGATGCGCAGCCCGTTGGTCAGCACGCTCATGATGAACGCGCCGATGATGGTGCCGACGATGCTGCCCGCGCCGCCCGACAGCGACGTGCCGCCGATCACGACCGCCGCGATCGCGTCGAGCTCGTAGCCCTGCCCGAGCGCCGGTTGCGCGGAGTTGAGCCGCGATGCGATCAGCAGCCCGGCGATCCCGCACACCGCGCCGCTGAACGTGTAGACGGCGATCTTCCACGCATCGACGTTCACGCCGGACAGCCGCAGCGCCTCCTCGTTGCTGCCGAGCGCGAACGTGTAGCGGCCGAAGATCGTGCGGTTAAGCACGATCGACGCGCCGAGCGCGACGAGGAACAGGATCAGCACCGCGTTCGGAATCGGCAGCGCGGGAATCAGGGCGCCGATCAGCGAATCCTGCGCGATCGACGTGAAGCCCGGCGTGTCGTTGAAATAGATCGGCCGCGTGCCCGAGATCACGAGCGACAGCCCCTTGAGCAGCATCATCATCCCGAGCGTCGCGATGAACGGCGGCACCTTCATCTTCGCGATCACGAAGCCGGACACGCTGCCCGACAGCGCGCCGAAACACAGCGCGGCCAGGATCCCCAGCGGCAGCGGCATTCCCCACTTCGTCAGCACGACGCCGGCCATCACCGCGCAAAACGTCATCAGCGTGCCGACGGAGAGATCGATCCCCGACGTGATGATCACGTATGTGCACGCGACGGCCAGCACGCCGTTCACCGCGGTGGCCTGCAGGATCGCGACCAGGTTGTCGACTTCGAGAAAGTTCGACGACGCGAAGCCGAAGAACACGATCAGCAGCACGAGGCTCGCGAACGCGAGCAGCTTCTGCCGCGCGGCCGGATTGAAGAAGCGGGCGCGCAGGCCCGGTGCGCCGGCCGGCGCGTCGCCGGTGGCAAGAGGCGGAACGGGATGCGTATCGTTGGACATGATCGGTAGGCGTCTGAACAAAACAGTCAGGACAATACGGTCGACTCGCGCTGCGTCGCGAGCTGCATGATCTTTTCCTGCGTGGCGTCGGCCGCGCGCAATTCGCCGGTCACGCGCCCTTCGCACATCACCAGGATCCGGTGGCTCATCCGCAGCACCTCCGGCAATTCGGACGAGATCATCACGATCGCCTTGCCTTCGGCGGCGAGCGCATCGAGCAGCTTGTAGATCTCGCTTTTCGCGCCGACGTCGATGCCGCGCGTCGGCTCGTCGAAGAACAGGATGTCGCAGTCGCGCAGCAGCCACTTCGCGATGACGATCTTCTGCTGGTTGCCGCCGGACAGCAGCCGCGCGGGCTGCGCGACCGACGGCGTACGGATCGCGAGTTGCCGCACGTACGACCGCGCGGCGTCGCGCATCTCGCGCGCATCGACGAACATGCCGCGACGCACGAAGCGCTGCATGCTCGCCAGCGCGATGTTGTTCTGCACGTCCATTCCGACCGCGAGCCCGAATTGCTTGCGATCTTCCGACAAGTAACCGATCCCGTGCCTGACCGCATCGGCCGGCGTGCGGATCGTCACGGTCCTGCCGTGCACGCGGATCTCGCCCGCGTCGACCGGATCCGCACCGAACACCGCGCGCGCAACCTCGGTGCGGCCCGCCCCCATCAGCCCCGCGAAGCCGAGGATCTCGCCGCGCCGCAGCGTGAAGCCGACGTCGCGAATGGCGCGGCCGCGCGACAGCCCTCGCACTTCGAGCGCGATGTCGTTTTTCGTCGTATCGGGCGGCGTGCGGAACTGCGTATCGAGCTGACGGCCGACCATCATCGCGATGATCGACTCCATCGACGTGCCGGCCATCGGCACGGTCGCGACGTACTTGCCGTCGCGCATCACCGTCACGCGATCGGCGATCTGCCGCAACTCGTCCATCTTGTGCGAGATGTAGACGATGCCGACGCCATGCGCGCGCAGGTCGCGGATGATCCGGAACAACTCGGCGATCTCGGCGTTGTTCAGCGCGGCGGTCGGCTCGTCCATGATCAGCACGCGCGAATCGAACGACAGCGCCTTCGCGATCTCGACCATCTGCTGCTTCGCGACCGTCAGCCGGCCGACCCGCGTGCGCGGATCGAGATCGAGCCGCATCCGAGCGAAGATGGCGGCGGCGTCGCGATTGAGCTTGTCTTCGTCGACGAACACGCCGAAGCGTCCGCGCGGCTCGCGGCCGATGAAGATGTTTTGCGCGACGCTCAGGTGATTCATCAGGTTCAGTTCCTGATGGATGATGCCGATCCCGAGCGCCTGTGCCGCGCGCGGATCGGCGATCTCGACCGCGCGGCCGTCCATCCGGATCTCGCCTTCGTCCTTCTGATAAACGCCGGCGAGAATTTTCATCAACGTCGATTTGCCGGCGCCGTTCTCGCCCATCAGCGCGTGCACTTCGCCGGCGCGCAGGTCGAACCGGCAATCGTCGAGCGCCTGCACGCCGGGAAAACGCTTGCTGACGCCGGCCAATGCGATCAACGGCGGTGCGGCAGTATGCAGGTTCCGGTCCGAATCGGGTTGCATGGCTCGCCGTCCTCAGCCGATCGCGCGATCGAGATGCGTATAGCCGCCGTCGACGAACAGCCACTGGCCCGTCGTGTGCGACGCGCGTTCCGACAGCAGGAATACGGTGGTGTCCGCGATCTCGTCGGCCGTCGTGAAGCGCTTGCCGAGCGGCACCTTGCCGGCGATTTCCGCAATCTTCGCTTGCGGATCGTCGAAGCCGGCGATCCAGCTCCGGTAGAGCGGCGTCATCACTTCGGCCGGAATCACCGCGTTCACGCGCACGCCGTCGTTGCGCAATGCGACCGCCCATTCGCGCGTGAGCGCGAGCTGCGCGCCCTTCGATGCGCAGTAGCCGCTCGTGTTGCCCTGCCCGGTGACGGCCGTTTTCGACGAGATGTTGACGATCGCGCCGCGCGTCGCTTTCAGATGCGGCACGCAGTAATGCGCCATCACGTAGTAGTGGACGAGGTTCCGCTCCAGCGAGGCGACGAACGCGTCGCGGCCGGCATCGAGGCCGATGTTGTCGTTGATGCCCGCGTTGTTGACGAGCCCGTCGATGCGGCCGAAGCGCGCGATGGTCTGCGCGACGCCGTCGCGGCACTGCGCGTCGTCCTGCAGTTCGACGGCGATGTTCGCTGCATGCGGTTGCCGCCGAACGAGTTCGCGCCAGAAACCGTCGTCCGGTGCGTGGCGTGCGAACACGACCGGAATCGCGCCTTCGCCGGCCAGCCGCATCGAGATCGCGGCGCCGATGCCCGACGCGCCGCCGGTCACGATCACGACCTTCTGTTGCAGATTCAAATCCACTTCGCGTCTCCGTCGTTCATGTTGTCGCCGCGTACGCCGCGCGGTGCATCGCCGTGCCGCGCGCGGCGTGCTTCAGCCGCGGAACCGGTACTGCTCGAGCGATTCGGGCTTCATCTCGATCGAGAATCCGGGCGCCGTCGGCGGCATGTACGCGGCGCCGCGCACGACACAGGGTTCGACGAAATGCTCGTGCAGGTGATCGACGTATTCGGCGACACGCCCTTCCTTCGTGCCGGAAATACACACGTAGTCGATCATCGACAGATGCTGCACGTACTCGCACAGCCCGACGCCGCCCGCATGCGGACACACCGGCAACCCATACTTCGCGGCGAGCAGCAACACCGCGAGGATCTCGTTCACGCCGCCGAGCCGGCATGCGTCGATCTGCACGACGTCGATCGCGCCGCGCTCGATGAACTGCTTGAACAGCACGCGGTTCTGGCACATCTCGCCGGTCGCGACCTGCACGGGGCGGATCGCCTCGCGGATCTTGCGATGCCCTTCGACGTCGTCGGGGCTCGTCGGCTCCTCGATGAACCACGGCTTCGCGAACGACAGCTCGCGCACCCAGTCGATCGCTTCATGCACTTCCCATACCTGGTTCGCATCGATCATCAGCTTGCGGTCCGGGCCGATCACGTCGCGCGCAATCGTCACGCGGCGGATGTCGTCGTCCAGGTTCGCGCCGACCTTCAGCTTCACGTGCTCGAAACCGGCGTCCACCGCCTCGCGGCACAACCGGCGCAGCTTGTCGTCGCTATAGCCGAGCCAGCCGGCCGACGTCGTGTAGCACGGGTAGCCGTCGCGCTCGAGCGCCGCGATCCGTTCGACCTTGCCCGGCGCCTGCCGGCGCAGCAGGTCGAGCGCCTCGTCACGCGTCAGGCAGTCGGTCAGGTAGCGGAAATCGATCGCACGCACGATTTCCTCGGGGCTCATGTCGGCGACGAGCCGCCACAAAGGCTTGCCGACCGCCTTCGCCCACAAGTCCCACACCGCGTTGACGACGGCGCCCGTCGCGAGGTGGATCGCGCCCTTGTCCGGGCCGATCCAGCGCAACTGGCTGTCCGACGTCACGTGACGCCAGAACCGGCCCATGTCCTCGCGGATCCAGTCGAGGTCGAGGCCGACGACGAGATGGCGCATCGCGTCGATCGCCGCGCAGCAGATCTCGTTGCCGCGCCCGATGGTGAACGTGAGCCCGTGACCTTCGAGGCCGTCGCGGTCGGTTTCGAGCACGACGTACGCGGCCGAATAATCGGGGTCCGGATTCATCGCGTCGGAACCGTCGAGCTGGCGCGAGGTCGGGAAGCGCACGTCGAGGACGCGCATCGATCGAATGATTGGCATACGAATCGTCCGTTGAAGGGAATCAGGCCTGCACGGTGCGCTGGCGCTGTTCGCCGAGCCCGTCGATGCCGAGCGTGATTACCTGCCCGGCGCGCAGATAAACGGGCGGCTTCTGCCCGAGCCCGACGCCGGGCGGCGTGCCGGTCGAAATCACGTCGCCCGGCTGCAGGCTCATGAAGCGGCTCAGGTAGCTGATCAGATGCGGTACGCGAAACACCATCGTCGCGGTCGAGCCGTTCTGATAGCGATGGCCGTCGACGTCGAGCCACAGCCGCAACGCGTGCGGATCCGGCACTTCGTCCGCCGTGACGAGCCACGGCCCGATCGGCCCGAAGGTGTCGTTGCCCTTGCCCTTGTCCCATGTGCCGCCGCGTTCGAGCTGGTATTCGCGCTCCGATACGTCGTTCACCACGCAGTAGCCGGCGACATGGGTCATCGCATCGGCTTCGTCGATATATCGGCCGGCCTTGCCGATCACGACGCCGAGCTCGACTTCCCAGTCGGTCTTCTCCGATCCGCGCGGAATCTCGATGTCGTCGTTCGGCCCGGAGATCGCGCTCGTCCACTTGCCGAACACGACCGGCTCCTTCGGGACTTCCATTCCGGACTCGGCCGCGTGGTCCGAATAGTTGAGCCCGATGCAGATGAACTTGCCGACGCGGCCGACGCACGGGCCGAGCCGCGGCGCGCCGTCGACGAGCGGCAGCGACGACGGGTCGATGTCGCGCAGCCGCGCGAGCGACCCGGGCGTCAGCGCGTCGCCGGCGACGTCGTCGATTACGCCCGACAGATCGCGAATCCTGCGCTGCGCATCGAGCAGGCCGGGTTTCTCTTGATGTTTGTCGCCAAATCTCAGCAGTTTCATGTCGTGTAAGCGGAAGCGGAAAGTGGACAGGAGCGGCGGTCAAACACGATCAGTTCGACACGGTCAGTTTGACACGGTCAGTTTGACCAGCCGCCATCGATCAGGTGAATCGTGCCGGTGGTGAAGGACGACTCGTCGGACGCGAGATACAACGCGAGCGCGGCGACTTCGTCGGCGCTGCCGATGCGCCCCATCGGCTGACGTGCGACAAATGCCTGGCGCACGATGTCGATCGACACGTCGCGCGTGCGCGCCTGCTCGGCGATGCGCTGCTCCAGCGACGGCGATTCGATCGTGCCCGGGCAGATCGCGTTGCAGCGAATGCGCCGCTCGACGAAATCGGCGGCTACCGACTTGGTCAGGCCGATCACGGCCGCCTTGGTCGTCCCGTAGACGAAACGGTTCGGCACGCCCTTCACGCTCGACGCCGCCGACGCCATGTTGACGATGGACGCGCCGCCCGCGTCCAGCATCGCCGGCAGCAGCGCGCGAATCAACCGGTACATCGACGTGACGTTCAGGTTCAGCGAAAACGCCCATGCGTCGTCGTCGCAGTCGAGGATCGAGCCGTGGTGCACGAAGCCCGCGCAGTTGAACAGCACGTCGAACGCGCGTTCTTTCGCGGCGAGCGCCGCGATGTCGCCGGCGTCGGTCACGTCGAGCCGCCGCGTGGCGAGCCGGCCGCCGGCCCGCTCGGCGTCGGCGGCAAGCTGCGCGAGCGCGGCTTCGTTGATGTCGGTCGCGAGCACGTCGGCCCCTTCGCTTGCGAACCGCAGCGCGGTCGCGCGCCCGATGCCTTGCCCCGCCGCCGTCACCAGCGCGCGCTTGCCCCGCAATCTCATGAGCAGCTCTCCCGAAAACCCGGCCGCCACGCCGGTGGATTGGCACAAAGGACTAAAGGTCCAACCAATCATAGGAACAGAATCCGGATTTGTCACGAACGCGGGATTCAGTGTTTTCCCGAGCGACGAAATCGCGTCGCCAGCAGCGCGGGCGGCTTCGTTTCCGGGGTTTTTCGACACCGTGCGATCGGGCGCGTCGCCCGCAAAACCAAGGTGGACGTGGCGCTCCGGCGGGGCCGGTACGTTTGCGCCACGGCGCCGTCCGCCGAAGCTGACAAAAAAGTCATGCACGCGTCAGCGTCCGAACGGGATTCGCGCGCGATCATCGGGTTGCCGGCCCATGCTTTCCGGTTCACCGCACCGCCCGCCACCCATCCGTGGCGGGCGCCTCCGTCCCCCGCGGTGCGCCCCGTGCCTGAGCGAGCAGACACGGAGGCGAGGGCCAGTCGTTTGCCCCGGACGTTCGCGTCCGGGGCGCTTTTGTCATTGGCTATTTCAAGAAAATGCGCGGCGATTGTTTCTAAATCGGCAAAAGGTAATTTGAGCCAGACAGGATGTTTTTTCCGGTCACAGACGCTTACATTTAGCGCACCACTCATGGAAACCGCTACGGATTCGCCCGCAGGTAGTGACATCCACTGCCATGGCCGAACCCGCACGAGCTTTAGGAAACGGCAAAATGAAGGCTTCCAAATCCCTGCCTGCGCTCGATCCCGCCGACGTCCACGTCGAAATCCTCGAACGTTCCGATACGCTGCTCGTCGTACGCTGGGTCGAACCCGGCCGCTGTCACTACGGTGAACAACGCTGGCGCCGTCGCTTCGCGCAGCGCACCGGCACGTGCGCGCTGTCGCGCCAGGTGATCCAGCGCGGCGACGAAGTATTCCGCCCGGCCGAGCGTCCGGCCCCGGCGAACGCGGCCGCGATGATCTCAGCCGCCGAAGTGCTCGCGCTGGCAGGCAACTGATATCGCCCGTCGTCTGCGTTTGCGCGCCGAACGCAACGCGCCGATGCCCGCTCTAGAAGCGCCGGTCTAATTCCCCCGCTTGTCTGTCCCGCTTGCGCGGACTATCGTTACATCGATCAATGTAACGATACCGCGTCGTGGCGCCCCGGCCGCGCCGATGGAGGCAGACATGCATGCATGGAGCGCACGCCACGTCCCGGCGCAGGGCGGCAAGGTCGCGATCGTCACAGGCGCCAATAGCGGCCTTGGCTGGCATATCGCGGAAACGCTCGCAGCCAAGGGCGCGACCGTCGTGATGGGCTGCCGCGATGCAGCGCGGGCGACGCAAGCCGCCGCCGCGATTCGCCGGTTCCATCCTGCCGCGCGCGTCGAAGTCGAGCCGCTCGACCTCGCCGATCTCGCGTCGATTCAGCGCTTCGCCGCCGATGTATCCGACCGGCACGGGCGTGTCGACATCCTCTGCAACAACGCGGCGTGATGTTCCTGCCGCTGCGCCACACGCGCGACGGCTTCGAGATGCAGTTCGGCACCAACCACCTCGGCCATTTCGCGCTGACCGGCCATCTGCTGCCCGCGCTGCGCGCCGCCCGGCGCGCGCGGGTCGTCACGATGTCGAGCGGCTTGAACCGCGGCGGCCGCATCCGCGTCGACGATCTGCGCGCCGAGCGCGGCTACAACCGTTATCTCGCGTACTGCGACAGCAAGCTCGCGAACCTCGTATTCGCGATCGAACTGCAACGCCGCTTTCAGCGCGCGGCACTCGCCGGGATCAGCGTCGCCGCGCATCCCGGCTACGCGGCGACCAATCTGCAATTCGCTGGCCCCGCGATGGACGGCTCGCCCGCGCGCGTCGCCCTGATGCGCGCGGCGAACCGTTATCTCGCGCAATCGGCCGCCCAGGGCGCTTTGCCGGCCATCCATGCGGCAACGTCGCCGGATCTGACCGGCGGCGCGTACATCGGACCGTCCGGCTGGTTCGAGGCGCGCGGGCTGCCCGCCCCCGCGAGCGTGCCGCGCGCGGCGCGCGACGTAGCCGTCGCCGCGCTGCTGTGGGAAGCGTCGGAAGCCGCCACTGGCGTACGCTTCCTGAGTTCAGGCGCATCGGCCGGACGATCGCCCGGCCAGCCGTCCGACACCGCAGCCGAGATGCGTTGAGTCGCGCGCTGCGTTGCCGTCATATTCTTCATACTTATTACACTTACAGAAATGAAAGCGCGATGAAAGGCTGAATCGGCGCCCTACTGTTACCAGTCCGGAAACAATCTATCGTCAAAATCAGCGTTTACCCTGTACGACCCGGTGACTAAGATTTAGTCAATCGCTGCAGACATGGTGTCGCAAGCGAACTCGATAAAACACCGGAGGTCATCATGAAATCGCTCGTTTCCGCAGTCGTTGCCGCTGCCGCCCTCACCGCTTCGTTCGGCGCTTTTGCACAAAGCACCGTGACGCGCGCGCAAGTCCGCAACGAACTGGTCCAGCTCGAACAAGCCGGCTACAAGCCGGGCGTGTCGAGCCCGTACTACCCGAACGACATCCAGTCGGCGGAAGCGCGCGTTCATGGCGCCGATGCCAGCGGCTACGGCGCGCAACCGGCTCCGGTCGTGCACTCGGGCGCCCCGGTGACCGCAACGTCGTCGAACGCCCGCGACTCGGTGTTCTTCGGCCAGTAAGCCGACGCGCCCCCGGCGGGCGCACCGCGCGTCGCGCGACCCACGCTGTATCCGGACGAGCCCGTCATGCGGGCTCGTCTTTTTTGTCACACGCATACCTCCGCCGCCCGGCAACGGGAGGCTTCGCCCGGACGCGATGCGTCCGGGCGCTTTTTCGCCGGCGAGGCAGGCGCAACGCAGGCGAACGAGCAGATCAACGGGCCGCGGCCGCAGGTGCCGTGCGGGACAGTACGCGCCACCGCGACAGCAATTCATCGCGATCGACGTAGCAACCCTGCAGATGCCGGCGCCCCGTCGACGGATCGAACTCGGAGCGCGCATGCAGCACGCGCCGGTTGTCGAAGGCCCACATGTCGCCCGCGCGCAGCCGTCGCTGCACGCGGAAGCGCGGCTCGCGCGCGAGCGCGAGAAACCGCCGGTACGCGCGGTAGACGGCCGCGACCGATCCGGCCGGCGCATCGAGCGGCCCGCGCAGGAAGTTCGCGACACGCACCTCGGTCACGTTGCCGCGCGCATCGAGCCCGATCACCGGCGCCGAGCAACGGTAGTCGCTGGTTGCGCTCTTGTTCCAGAACTCGAACGGCGTCGACGCAAGGTGCCCGAAATCGGCCGGGTGTTCGCGCCGCAATGCATCGGCAAGCGCGAAGCCGTCGAGGAAAATACTGTCGCCGCCGGTCGCGTCGTTAGCCAGGCAATGCAGGAACTGCACGCCCGGCTGCAACTCGCGCGTCGGCAGGTCGGTGTGCGGCGGCAGATTGAGCGACGTGTACGCATTGCTGTCCGGGCGCGGTTTCGATTCGACGTCGAACAGCACGCCGAAATTGCTTTCGCGGATCAGCCCGATACGGCGCGCGATCTCGTCGACTCTTCCGCGTTCGGCCGGCACGCCTTCGACGAGCGTCAGCCCGGTGCGCTGCAGCGCAGCGAGCCACGCGAGCAACGCATCGTCGTCACCGATCACGTCGCGCCACGCGAACACGCCGATCGCCGTCGCATCGTCGCCGGTCCATATGTGCCGTGCATGCGCCGCATGGCGCTCCGCGCGAGACGCATCGTCGTATGCGTGCGCGCGCAACCATCCGGGCGACCACGTGCTGCGATGCCCGTCGTCCCACTCGACGTGCAGTGCGCCATCGGTTTCGACATGCACGGCAACGGCGGACAGATCCTCGCGCGCATCCGCGATCTCGAACACCTGTTCGCGCGTGAGCACATGCACGCACGCGGGACACGCGCAGTTGTCGCGCAACCAGTCGAAGTGAAACGGCGATCGTCGCGCATCGCTCCACTCGACGTCCACCGCTCCATCACCGATCGTCGCCGCCGCGATGGCCGCGTCGTCGGAAAACGTCCGCCAATCCTCGATACGCTGTTGCGCTGCCTGCATCGTTGCCTCCCGGAAACGCCCGCTACGCGTGTGGTGCGAGCAGAAACCCGCCGATCATCCGGTGCATCCGCGCAGCCTGCGGGCTCGTTCCGAGCGCGCGCCAGCAGCCGTGCACCAGCCCTTCTCCAATCCAGTAACGCGCGGCCCCGCCGGCCGCGAGAATCCGTTCGACGTAGACGCGTGCGTCGTCGCGCAGCGGATCGTGTTCCGCGCCGATCGCGAGTACCGGCGGCAGCCCGTCGAAGCGCGCCGCCGCGAGCGGCACCGACGCACGCAGCAGCGGATCGTCGTGCAGCGCGGCTTCGTCCGCGTCGCCCCAGTACAGCGCGCGGTAGCGATGGACGTCGTCGAGCGTCAGCATCGGCGCATGCGCTTGCGCTTCGCGTGCCGGCGATTGCGGTTCGAAACCGAGCATCGGATATGCGACAGCGATCCCGTCGATGCCGCCTTCGCCGGCGTCGCGCAGCACAGCGGCGACGGCCGCGGCAAGATTGCCGCCCGCACTGTCGCCCGCGAGCGTCAACGGTCGCGCGCAGGCGTCGAAAGGCCAGTGCGCCGCGTCGCGCGCGGCGCGCGTGACGGCGACGCAATCATCGAGTGCGGCCGGCGCGGGATGCTCCGGCGCGAGCCGATAGTCGACCGCGATCACGGCGAGCCCCGTGTCGGCCGCCAGTTGCGCGGTGATCAGCGCGTGACTGTTGAGCGAACCGACGACGAAGCCGCCGCCATGAAAGAACAGCACAGTGCCGCGCGGCGCGGCGTGTGCACGCGCGTAGCGCCGCAGCGCGATCGCGCGCCCGTCCGGTGCGTGCCACACCGCGTCGTGCTGCATGACGCCGGCGGGGAGTTGCGCGGGCGTCCAAGCGGCCGCGAATCGGTCGTAGAGGCGACGCTGCTCGCCGGGCGAAAGTGCCGCCGCGCCGGCCGGGTATGCGGCGTCGACGGCCGCGACGAACGCCGCGATTTCCGGTTCGAGCATCGTGGCGCTCCGCGATCGAGAGTTGAACGTTCGACGTCGAACGGCGCCGCGCTACCGGCGCGGCGGCAATCCGATCACGCGTCCCGCATACGCGGGCGCCGCGCAATCGCGCTGCAATGCGTGCAGCGCGGCGACGCGCGCGGCGACGTCTTCATCGAACGGTGCAGATTTCGCGCCGTCGCGCGTGTCGACGTGCAGCAGCATCTGCTCGCTCGCCGACACCGCGTCGTCATGCCCGGTTGCGAACAATTCGAGGTACAGATGCATGCGCTTCGCGTCGTGCGCGAATACCCGCGCATCGACGCGCACGCGCGTGCCTTCCTTGATCTCCTGCAGATAGTTCACGTGCGCTTCGAGCGTGTAGACCGATCGGCCCCGCGCGCGACGCGTGGCGTCGTCGAGACCGATGCGATCCAGCAGCGCATCGGTCGCGAAACTGAAGATCAGCAGATAAAACGCGTCGCGCAGGTGGCCGTTGTAGTCGACCCATTCGGGCCGGACCACGTCGCGGTAGATCGTCAGCGGGGTGTCGCCGGTCATGTTCGTTCAGTCCTCGAATCGCATTCCGTGCCGCGCCTTCACTGCGGCGATCGCTTTGAGCACTTCGGTGATGCACTCGTCGCGATAGCGCTCGAGCTCCTTGATGCTGCGCGTGCCCTGCTGCTCGCTCGTGCCTTCGACGACGCTGTCGATCAGTGCGTCGGTCAGCTTCGGCGCGACCAGCTTCGTCCATGGCAGCTCGAGCGCGGGCCCGAACTGCTGCATGAAGTGTCGCATGCCTGCGTCGCCGCCGGCGAGCGTATAGGTCAGGAACGTGCCCATGAACGACCAGCGGATGCCCGCGCCGAACCGGATCGCGTCGTCGATCTCGCCGGTCGTCGCGACGCCTTCGTTGACGAGATGCAGCGCCTCGCGCCACAACGCTTCGAGCAGGCGGTCGGCGATGAAGCCCGGCACTTCCTTGCGCACGTGCAGCGGCCGCATGCCGAGCTTGCGATAGATGTCCATCGCGGCTTCGACCGCTTCCGGCGACGTGCGCGCGCCGCCGAGCACCTCGACGAGCGGCAGCAGGTAGACCGGATTGAACGGGTGACCGACCAAGCAACGCTCGGGATGCGTCGCGCGCGCATAGAAATCGGTCGGCAGCAATCCCGACGTCGACGACGCGATGATCGCGTCCGGCTTCGCTGCGCGGCTGATTTGCTCGTGCAGTTCGAGCTTCAGCGCCTCGCGCTCGGGCGCGCTTTCCTGGATGAAATCCGCGTCGGCGACGCACGCTTCGATCGTCGCTTCGAAGCGCAATCGCGCGGGATCGGCGCCGGGTGCGAGGCCGACGCGCTCCAGCGCGGGCCACGCATTCGCGACGTTCGCGCGCAGCCGCGCTTCGGCGCCGGGCGCAGGATCCCATACGACCACGTCGAGACCGTGCGCGAGCGCACGGCAAATCCATCCGCTGCCGATGACGCCAGTGCCGATTGCGGCGAACGTCTTGATGTCGGTCTTCACAGCCATGTCAACGCATCCTTCAAATCGAGGGGAATCGGATCGCGGCCACGCACGTGCGCGCCGCGATCATGAATCGGAACCGGTCGCCGGCACTCACGCGAATTCGGCTACCGCACGGCGCTCGAGCAGACGCTCGCCGCGCGCAGGCAGACCGAGCTTGCGACGTCCTTCGGCCGGCGTCAGCACGCGGCCGCCGAGCCGTTCGATGATTTCCCGCGCACGCTCGACGAGCGTGCCGTTGGTCGCATGCACGCCGCGATCGAGCCAGATGTTGTCCTCGAGACCGACGCGCACGTGACCGCCGAGCAGCATCGCCTGCGCGACCATCGGCATCTGCATGCGGCCTATTCCGAAGCCGGCCCAGTGCGCGCCCGGCGGCAGGTTGTCGACCATCGCCTTCATCGTGCCGGTGTCTGCGGGCGCCCCCCACGGAATGCCCAGACACAGCTGGAACAGCGGCGGATCGTCGAGCAGTCCTTCCTTCAGCAGTTGCTTCGCAAACCAGAGATGGCCCGTATCGAAGATTTCCAGTTCGGGCTTCACGCCGAGTTCCTGGATGCGCTTCGCGCCGGCACGCAGTTGCGCGGGCGTCGACACGTAGATGTAATCGCCGTCGCCGAAATTGAGCGTGCCGCAATCGAGCGTGCAGATTTCCGGCAGCAGCTCCTCGACGTGCGCAAGACGCGTGAGCCCGCCCACGAGATCGGTGCCCTTGCCGAAGCGCATCGGGTCCTCGCCCGGGCCGATTTCCAGATCGCCGCCCATGCCGGCCGTCAGATTGATGATCACGTCGACGTCGGCCGAGCGAATGCGATCGACCACTTCGCGGTACAGGTTCGGATCGCGGCTGCCACGGCCCGTCTGCGGATCGCGCACGTGGCAGTGCGCGACCGTCGCGCCGGCCTTCGCCGCTTCGATCGCCGCAGCGGCGATTTCCTTCGGCGTAACCGGAATCGCCGGGTGCTTGCCGACCGTATCGCCCGCGCCGGTGACCGCACAGGTGATGATGACTTCGTTGTTCATGCTGAAAGCCCTCGCTTGATTCGTGCTTGATTCGTGCGTGATTCGCTCTCGAAGCGATTCATATCGCCCGATTTCCGTCGTACTGCAGATCATTATTGGGCGCGACGCATGCTGCCGCCGCGCGCCGGCCGTTACAGGCCGAGATAGGCCTTCACCGCGGGCAGTCCGTCCTTGCCGTCGAACGTCTTGACGCCGGCGAGCCACGCGTCGAGCACCTGCGGATTCTTCTTCAGGTATGCCTTCGCTGCGTCGCCGGGTTTCGTCTTGTTCATCACCGACTGCATCAGCTGGTTTTCGAGCTGCGTCGAGAAGCGCAGGTTCGTCACGAGCTTGCCCGCGTTCGGGCAGCGCGAGATGAAGTCGGGCGCCGTCAGCGTGTACACGCGCGCCTCGCCGTAGTTCGGCCCGAACGCCGCGTCGCCGCCCGACAAATAGTTCATGCTGATCTGAATGTTCATCGGATGCGGCTCCCAGCCGAGGAACACCACCCATTTCTTCTCGCGGATCGCACGCTCGACGGTCACGAGCATTCCCGCCTCGCTGGACTCGACCAGCTTGAAGCCGCCGAGCCCGTACTGGTTCGTGTCGATCATCTTCTGGATCGTCGCGTTCGCGCTGCTGCCCGGCTCGATCCCGTAAATCTTGCCGTCGAGCTCCGCGCGATGCTTCGCAATGTCGTCGAAGGTCTTCAGGCCCGCCTGGTATGCGTAGCTCGGCACCGCGAGCGTCGCCTTCGCCCCCGACAGGTTCGGCGGCTCGACGACGTTGATCGACTTGCTGTCAAGGAACGGCTGCAGTTGCTTCTGCTGCACCGGCCACCAGTAGCCGAGCGACACGTCGAGCTGCTTGCTCTTCAGACCGGCAAACGAAATCGGCACCGACGCGATCGTCGTCGTCGGCTTGTAGCCGAGCCCTTCGAATACCGTCGACGCGAGCGCCGTCGTCGACGTGATGTCGGTCCAGCCGATGTCGGCGAAACGCACGTTGCGGCAGGTCGCGGGATCCGTTTCGGCCTGCGCCGCGGTCGTGAATGCGCCGGTCGCCAGCACGGCCGCGACGAACGCGGCGATCTTTGTCGACTTCATGGTTTCTCCCCTTCGGTTGGACCGATGTCCTGACGGGTCCGCGGAGTGCGTCCCGGGCTGCATCGTGGGAGTAAAAGTAACGAGCCATATTGGCCGCAAGACGACCGCCGGCGACCTTTTCTTGACTATTTGCGACTATGAGTGGAAACCACTATACGCGGGCAGCGGCTTGCGCGGCGGGGATTCCCGGGGGATTTTGGCCGAAACGGGTTTGCCCGGATGCGGCGTCGCAAATATCGGGCGAGCGTGCACTTCGTTGGCGCCATCCATGCGGGTGCGACGCCGCCGCCGGCCGCGCGCATTCGGCCCGGGTTGCGAGGCGTCATCGCGGCGCTTCGACGTACGTTTCGCGGCAGATCTCGCGCAGCGCGTGGACCAGCAGATCGCGCGCCGGCGCATGCGGTTCGGCGGCGCGCGTAAACAGCGCAATCGGCGGCAGCGTCCACACCAGCGAATAAGGGACGATCGCGACGCCGGCGATACGCACCATTTCTTCCGCGATATCGGCGGGCACGATCGACACCGCATCGTCGCTCGACGCGATCATTTCGCCGATCAGCTTCGACGAGTAGCTCTCGACGATCGGCACCGGCGGCGCGATGCCGGCCGACAGGAACAGGTCGGTCACCTGCTCGCGCATCGGCGTATGCGGCGCGCCGAGAATCCAGTCGAGCGCATGCAGCTTCTCCCAGTCGAGCCTCGTGCGCGCCAGTTTCGCCGCGAGGCGGCGGCTCGCGATCATCCGCGGCTGCTGCTGGTACAGCACTTCGAACGACACCTGCCCGAGATCGACCGCCGACGACGCGCGCCCGATTACCAGATCGACGCTGTGGTCCCTCAACTGCAGCAGCAGCTGGTCGCTCGTGCCTTCGTGGATCGTCACGGTCAGACGCCGCTCCATCCGCGATTGCAACCGCTTCAGCGCCGCCGACAGCATCTGCCCCGAAATAAACGGAATCACACCGATATGCAGATGCGCCGCATGGCCGGCCGCGACCGCCTCCATCTCGCGGGCGAGATGGTCGAGGTCCTTCAGCATGGCCCTGGCCCGTTCGAGCACGACCGAGCCGAGCGCGGTCGGCCGCATCCCGCGCGACGAGCGCTCGAACAGCGGCGTGCCGAACATGCTCTCCAGCTCCGCCAGCGCGTTCGTCACGGCCGGCTGGCTGCTGGCCATGTGCTCGGCGACGCGCGTCAGCGACCCGTGCTGCTGGATCTGCAGCAGCAGCATCAGGTGCCGCATCTTCAGGCGCGCGCCAAGGCGCCTCACCACGTCGTTCGCGTCGAAAGTCATTGCCGGACGGCCATGCCATCATGAAAAAGTGATGGGCCGATATTAAAACAGAATCATCTAGTTATGGCGGATCCCTAGAATCACCTCCATGGATCGCGTCGGGACTGGCCTGGCGCGCACGCCCGGACCGACAACCATGAAACAGACAGAGACACAGCAGCAGGCCGCGTTCGACTACCACGAGTTTCCGACCCCGGGGAAGATCTCCGTCGTCGCCAGCAAGCCGCTCGTCACGCAGCGCGATCTCGCGCTCGCGTACACGCCGGGCGTCGCGAGCGTCTGCGAGTCGATCGCCGCCGAGCCGCTGAACGCGCACCGCTTCACGAGCCGCGGAAATCTGGTGGGCGTCATCACCAACGGCACCGCGGTGCTGGGTCTGGGCAACATCGGCGCGCTCGCGTCGAAGCCGGTCATGGAAGGCAAGGCCGTGCTGTTCAAGAAGTTCGCCGGCATCGACGTGTTCGACATCGAGATCAACGAGACGGACCCGGACAAGCTCGTCGACATCATCGCCGGCCTCGAGCCCACGTTCGGCGGCATCAACCTCGAAGACATCAAGGCGCCGGAATGCTTCACCGTCGAGCGCAAGCTGCGCGAGCGCATGAAGATTCCCGTGTTCCACGACGACCAGCACGGCACGGCGATTACCGTCGCGGCCGCGTTCATCAACGGACTGAAGGTGGTCGGCAAGTCGATCAAGGAAGTGAAGGTCGTCACGTCGGGCGCAGGCGCCGCCGCGCTCGCGTGCCTGGACCTGCTGGTCGACCTGGGGCTGCCGGTCGCGAACATCTGGGCGACGGACATCGAAGGCGTCGTCTATCGCGGCCGTACCGCGTTGATGGACCCGGCCAAGGAGCGCTTCGCACAGGAAACCGATGCGCGTACGCTGGCCGAAGTGATCGGCGGCGCCGACGTGTTTCTCGGCCTGTCGGTCGGCGGCATTCTGAAACCGGAGATGCTGAAGGCGATGGCCGCGCGGCCGCTGATTCTCGCGCTCGCGAACCCGACGCCGGAGATCTTTCCCGAGCTCGCCCATGCGACGCGCGACGACGTCGTGATCGCGACCGGCCGCTCGGATTTCCCGAACCAGGTCAACAACGTGCTGTGCTTCCCGTACATCTTCCGCGGCGCGCTGGACGTGGGTGCCACGACGATCACGCGCGAAATGGAAATCGCCGCGGTTCACGCGATCGCCGGGCTCGCGCAGGAAGAGCAGAACGACATCGTCGCGGCCGCGTACGGCGGCGACGAAGTGTCGTTCGGTCCGCAATACCTGATTCCGAAGCCGTTCGATCCGCGCCTGATCGTGCGCATCGCGCCGGCCGTCGCGAAGGCGGCGATCGAAGGCGGCGTGGCGACGCGCCCGCTCGCGGATCTCGACGCGTATGTCGAGCAGCTGCAGCAGTTCGTCTACCACTCCGGCGCGTTCATGAAGCCGCTGTTCGCGACCGCGCGCCAGCTCGTGCGCGACGGCGGCAACGCACGCATCGTGTTCACCGAAGGCGAGGACGAGCGCGTGCTGCGCGCGGTGCAGGTAATCGTCGACGAGAAGCTTGCGCGTCCGATCCTGGTGGGCCGTCCGGAGGTGTTGCTCGCGCGGATCGAGCGGTTCGGCCTGCGGCTGCGTCTCGGTCAGGACGTCGAGGTGACGAACCCGGAATACGACGAGCGCTTCCCGCAATACTGGACCACCTATTGGGAACTGCGTTGCCGCGACGGAATTTCGAAGGAGATGGCGCGCGTCGAAATGCGGCGGCGCCTGACGCTGATCGGCGCGATGATGGTGCGGCTCGGCGACGCGGACGGGATGATCTGCGGCACGGTTGGCGAGTATCACAATCATCTGCGCTTCGTCGATGAAGTGATCGGCAGGAAGCCCGATGCATCGACCTACGCGGCGATGAATATCCTGCTGCTGAATCAGCGGACGGTCGCGCTCGTGGATACGCACGTCAACGACAATCCGGATGCCGAGCAGATCGCGGAGTTCACGATCGCGGCCGCGCGGCAGATGGAATGGCTGAACCTGACGCCGAAGGCGGCGCTGCTGTCGCGGTCGAACTTCGGATCGGGCAGCGCGGCGTCGGGCCCGAAAATGCGCAAGGCGCTGGAAATCATTCGTGCGCATGCGCCGGATCTCGAAGCAGATGGCGAGATGCATGGCGACTGTGCGCTCGATGAAGCGCTGCGCGCGCGACTGCTGCCGATGTCGCCGCTGAAGGGCGCGGCGAACCTGCTCGTGTGCCCGAACGTCGATGCGGGGAACATCGCTTACAACCTGCTGAAGACGGAAGCCGGCAGCAACGTCGCGGTCGGGCCGTTCCTGCTGGGGGTCAATGCGCCGGTGAACATCCTCACATCGAGCGCGACCGTGCGGCGGATCGTGAACATGACCGCGTTGACGGTGATCGAGGCGAATCGGAACGCGGCCGGCTGAGTGCGCGCGATGTGACCCCCCGGGCCGGCGGGCCGCGGCCGGCCCTGTACTCACAGGCCGATATCTGATCGGTCGGTCAACGTCAGATTGGGCCACGGACGATCGACCGCGCGCCTTCAATGTTCGGGAGCGGCCCGTCTTGGTCGTCCGGCGCCAGTGCCTGTCGACGGGCCGCTTTCGAAGCACGGCAGCGGCCCGCCGGACGAATTGCGAAAGGCAGCAGGCTAAACGGCCCCCACCGATGCAACGTCTTGTTGCCGGCGCAGAAACTCCAGCACCATCCGGTTGAAGCGCTCCGCGTGCTCCCATTGCGCCCAGTGCCCACAGCGCCCGAACACATGCAGATCTGCGTTCGGCATGCCCCAAACAAGGCGCAGGCCGACGTCCATCGGCACGAAACGGTCGTCGCGCCCCCAAATCACGAGCGCGGGCGCCTTGATCTCGTTCAGCCGGTGACCGTAGTCCGGAAATTGCTTCGGATTGGCCGCCAGACTCTTCACGAAGTTCTCGAGATGATCGCGCCGCGCCAGCATATTCTCGAGCCGCGTCTGCATCAGCTCTTCCGTCATCGTGCTCGCATCGTAGACGAAGACATTCAGCATTTTCTTCAGGTTCTCGAGCGTCGGGTCGCGATACAGCGCTTGCAGCAGCTTGATGCCCTCGGTCGGCATCGGCACAAACTGGCTCGGACCGCCCGTGCCGCCGCCCATCAGCACCAGCTTGCCGACACGCTCGGGATACGCCAGCGCGAAGGCCACCGCGCTATGCCCGCCCATCGAGTTGCCGACGAGATGCGCGCGCTCGATGCCAAGCGTATCCAGCACGCCCTTCAGCACGCGCGCGTTGAGGTCGGAGCGCGAGCCGGTGCAGACGATCGAATCGCTCTTGCCCCAGCCGGGACAGTCGACGAGGATTACGCGATAACCCGCGTTCGCGAACGCGTCCACATTGCGATGAAAGTTCGCCCAGCCAGTCGCGCCCGGACCCGAGCCGTGCAGCAGAACGAGCGTTTCCTTGCCCGCACCGGTGTCGTTGTAGTGCACGCGCAGTTCCACGCCACCTTCCGCCACGTTCACGTACTTGCTGGTCGCGGCTTCGCGATGAGTCACAGTGTCAGTCATGTCGATATCCTTCGTCAGATCGATTCGGTTCCAAACGTGCGCGAGCCGTCGGCCGACTCGCACGGAAACTTCCTGACCACCGCGAGCGCGCCGAGCGCCGCGATCACGATGATCGGAATGCTGGAGATCACGAGCACCGAGCCGCTCTGGCCGAGTGCAAACAATTGCCCGGCGATCAACGGGCCTACCATCGAGCCAACGCGGCCGACGGCCACCGCCGCGCCGACGCCCGTGCCGCGAAACTGCGTCGGATACGTTGCACCGGCGAGCGCGTACAGCACCGACTGCGCGCCGACGAGAAACAGGCCGGCCAGCAGGCCGCCGAATCCCATCGACATGCTGCCGTTCGCACTGGCGAGCGCAAGCAACGCAGTCGCGATGCCCGTATACATGCCGACCACCACCATCCGCTTGCCGATGCGATCCATCAGCCCCGCGATCACGATCGCGCCGATGCCGCCGCCGATGTTGAACATCATCTGCACGATGCTCGCCTGTACCGGCGTAAGGCCGCGCGAGAGGACCATCGACGGCAGCCAGTTCATCAGGAAGTACAGCACGATCAGCGTTCCCAGATAGCTAATCCACAACGCGATGGTCGTCGCCGCGCGCCCGTTGCTGAAGAGTGCGTGCACGATGCCGCCCTTCGGATCGCGGGTCGCGTGTTGGCTTGCCGCGACGAAATGCGTCGACTCCTTTATGAACAGCGCCAGCAGCGGCAGGGTCAGCAGCGGCCCGACCCCGCCGACATAGAAGATGTGCCGCCAGGCCTCGACGCTCGGGCTGACGATGCCGATTACCGCCGCGAGCGCCGCTCCGAATGGCATGCCGCAGTACATCGCACCGACCGCCGTGCTGCGTTGTCCGGGCGCGGCAGCCTCCGCACACAGCGCGATCAGGTTCGGCATCGCAGCGCCGAGACCGAGCCCCGTCAGCAGGCGCGCGACCAGCAGGCTGTGCAGATCCCACACCTGGGTCGTTGCAATCGAAAATATCCCGAACAGCGCGACCGCCATCATCAGCACGCGTTTGCGGCCGATGCGATCCGCGAGCCTGCCGCCGATCGCCGCGCCCGGCAACAAACCGAGCGCGCCGATGCCGAACGCCCAGCCGAGCTGCGCGGCAGCGAGGTGGAACTCGCGAGCCATGCGCGGTGCGGCGATGCCGGTGGATTGCAGATCGAGCCCTTCGAGGAGCGCGACTGCGAAGCACAGGCCGATGGTGATGGCGCCGCCGCTGCGCGACGGGGAAGCCGTTGACGTTTTCATTGATGTCTCCAGGTTGAACGATGCGGCGCTCTTCATGGCGCGTGGCATAGCGAAAGGTTCACGCGTGGGCTGCGCGCTTCTTCAGATCCAGTGCGACATCGACGATCATGTCTTCCTGACCGCCCACCATGCGCCGCTTGCCCAGTTCGACGAGAATGTCGACGGCCTTCAGCCCGTACTTCTTCGCCGCGATTTCGGAATGCCGCAGGAAGCTCGAATACACGCCCGCATAGCCGAGCGCGAGCGTTTCGCGGTCCACGCGCACCGGTCGGTCCTGCAACGGGCGGACGATATCGTCGGCCGCGTCGAGCAACCGATAGAGATCCGTGCCGTGATGCCAGCCAAGGCGCTCGGCCGCCGCGATGAACACTTCGAGCGGTGCGTTGCCCGCTCCCGCGCCCATGCCCGCCAGGCTCGCATCGACACGGTCGCAGCCTTCTTCGACCGCGACGATCGAGTTGGCCACGCCGAGGCTCAGGTTGTGATGGGCATGCATGCCCGTGTGGGTCTCGGGGCGAAGCACGGCCTTGAGCGCCCTGAAGCGCGCCCGAATGTCGTGCATGTTCATCGCGCCGCCGGAATCGACCACGTACACGCAGGTCGCACCGTAGCTTTCCATCTTCTTCGCCTCGATCGCGAGCTGGTCGGGCGTGGTCATGTGACTCATCATCAGGAAGCCGACCGTATCCATGCCGAGGCTGCGCGCATATTCGACGTGCTGCTTCGAAATGTCCGCTTCCGTGCAATGGGTCGCGACACGTACGACTCGCGCGCCTGCGTCGTACGCAGCCTTCAGGTCGTGAATCGTGCCGATGCCGGGCAGCAGCAGCGTCGCGATTTTCGCGTGCTTCACCACATCGGCTACCGCCTCGATCCATTCCAGATCGCTGTGCGCGCCGAAGCCATAGTTGAAGCTCGAGCCCTGCAAGCCGTCGCCGTGCGCGACCTCGATGCTGTCGACCTTCGCGTCGTCCAGCGCGCGTGCAATGTCCTGCACGTTTTCAATCGAATACTGATGACGGATCGCGTGCATGCCGTCGCGCAGCGTCACATCGGAGATGTAGAGTTTCTTGTCCATGATCGAGTGCTCCCTGCTTCAGGCGTTCACAAGCGACGCGGCCATGCGCTCGGCCGTTGCCAGCGCGGCCGACGTCATGATGTCGAGATTGCCGGCGTAGGCCGGCAGATAATGCGCCGCGCCTTCCACTTCGATGAAGATCGAGGTCTTGAGTCCGCTGAAATGGCCGAGTCCCGGAATGTGCAACGGCGCAGCGGACGGGATGTCGTCGAACTGCACGGATTGCTTCAGGCGATAGCCGGGCACATAGGCCTGAACCGCAGCGGCCATTTGATTTATCGACGTTTCGATCAGCGTCCGGTCTGCCGCTTCGGAGAGCACATAGACCGTGTCGCGCATCATGAGCGGCGGCTCGGCCGGATTGAGCACGATGATCGCCTTTCCCTTGCCGGCGCCGCCCACCGCCTCAATCGCCTTCGACGTCGTCTCCGTGAACTCGTCGATGTTGGCGCGCGTACCGGGGCCGGCAGACTTGCTGCTGATCGATGCGACGATCTCCGCGTAATGCACCGTTGCGACCCGCGACACGGCGGCGACCATCGGGATCGTCGCCTGTCCGCCGCACGTGACCATGTTCACGTTCGGCGCATCGAGATGCGCGTCGAGATTCACCACCGGCACGCAGTACGGGCCGATGGCGGCGGGCGTCAGGTCGATCACGCGAATGCCGGGCTTGAGCGTGCGCAGGAACGCGTCATTCTTCACATGTGCGCCGGCGGACGTCGCATCGAACACGAAGTCGATCTCGTCGAACACGGGCAGGCGCGCCAGCCCTTCCACGCCTTCGTGCGTCGTTGCCACGCCAAGCCGCGCGGCGCGCGCGAGGCCGTCCGAGGCGGGATCGATGCCGACCATTGCCGCGACTTCGAGATGCTTGCTGCGGCGCATGATCTTGATCATGAGGTCGGTGCCGATGTTGCCTGATCCGATGATCGCGGCTTTGCACTTGCTGATGTCTGTTGCCATGGAAATGTCTCCGTCCGTCATTCGCTGAAACTGGCGCGCACACTGCCGAGGCCGTCGATGTGCGCCGTATAAGTGCCGGCCGCCTTCACCGCGACCATGGGCCCAAGCGCGCCCGTCAGCACGATGTCGCCCGCACGCAGCGGCGTGCCGAGTCGAACCATCCGATCCGCGAGCCATGCAGCCGCATTCAGCGGATTGCCGAGGCACGCGCCGCCATTGCCACGTGAAAGGACTTCGCCGTCCTGCGTGAGCGTCATTGCGCAAGCGCTCACATCGATATCGCGCAGCGGGACGGGCCTGCTGCCGAGCACGAACAGCGCGCTCGACGCGTTGTCCGCGACGGTGTCGAAAAACCGGATGTCCCAGTCGCGGATGCGACTGTCGACGACCTCGATCGCCGCCACCGCATAGGCGGTCGCGGAGATCAGATCCGCGAAGGTGTGCTTTTCGGCGGTCAGGTCGCGTTCGAGCACGAGTGCAATTTCCGCTTCGACCTTCGGCTGAATCAATGAAGCGAGCGGCATCGGTTGACTGTCGCCGTAGGCCATTGACGCGAACAACGCGCCGAAGTCCGGCTGATCGACGCCAAGTTGCTTCTGCACCGCGGGCGAAGTCAGGCCGATCTTCCTGCCGACGACACGCTCTCCGTTCGCCGCGCGTAGGTCGTTGTTGATCTGCTGGATCGCGTAGGCGAGTGTCGCGTCGCCTGCAGGACACGTCTCGCGCAGCGGCGCGATCGTGCGACGCGACGCCTGCGCGTCACGCAGGCGCGCGGCCAGCGAAAAAATGTTGCTGTCGTCCGACATGGTTCTATCTCCTGGAAAGAGTCCGTTCCCGCGCGTGCATCGCGCCGAAGCCCGCGATCCATTCCGGAATCGCACGGTAGTAATCGATCGATGCGTCGTAAGCGCCGCTCGCCGCAAGCGCCCCGAATGCGGCGACCCACGTGCGGATTTCGTGCGCGGACTTGCCTGCGTCGCGCGTGATCGCTTCGTTCGTGAGGCCGTCGGCGGCGGTGAGTTCGCCGCGTTCGAGCAATTCGAGAAACGCACGGTCCCATGCGGGATTGAGCGGATGCAGCCTGCTGTCACCCGCAGCGAACGCCTTGGCCGCGGCGACGGTGCGGGCTTGCCGCGCATCGCGCGACGCCGGCGACGGGTTGCGTCCCGCAATCAACCGCTCCGCGACGACATCGTCCGCGCCCGCAATTTCCGGCACCGGCGGCTCGTGCGACATGCCGCCCGAGCCGATCAGCAATACGCGCCGGTTCATGCGCGCGACGGCACGACCGATCGCATCGCCGAGCAGCCGCGCGCGGCGGCACGACGCCATCGGCGGCGCAACCGAGTTGATGAAAACGGGTACCACTGGATAGCGGTCGATGCCGCCCGCGAGTACCTCGAGCGCCTGCGCGCAGCCGTGATCGACCTGCATGCGATACGAAACGGCGACGTCGATATCGCTCGCGAGTGCGGCATCGGCGAGCGCGAGCGCCGCATCGCGCGCAACGGGCAACGGGCCGGCCGCGCTGCCGAAATCGCCGATTGCCGTCGCGCTCACGCCGATGCAGAACTGCGGCATCACGTCGTAGAAAAATCCGTTGTAGTGGTCCGGCGCGAACACGATCACCAACTCCGGATCGAACGCATCGACCCGCTCGCGCGCCGCGCGCTGCACGCGTTCGACTTCCGCGACGACTTCCGGCCTGGGGTCGAAATACCCGTGCAACGGCGTGTGCGACATGCATTCAAGATGAATCGGCATCTCAGGCCCCTACCAGGTCGGCAGCATGCGCGAACGTCGCGCCGCCGGGCGTCGCGCCGGCTGCCATGGCAAGCGACAGCCGTTGCGCAAGCTGCAACACGCAACCCGATACACGTTGCGGCGAGCACATGCCGGCCACGAAGCGGTCGGGCCGCAGCAGCACGACGGATTCCGGCACACGCGCGAACCAGTCGCGCAGGCGCGAGTCGACATCGCCAATCGCGATCACGTCGTCAGGCACGTCCTCATGGAAGGCAAGCTGCGGGTCGGGCTTCGCAATCACGAAGCAGCCGCCTAGCGCGCGCCAGATGCGGCGCGCCTCGGGAGTCAAGCCGAACGTCGGGTCGGCGCCCCACCCCACGATCGCGAAGCGGTTGCCGATCGCGTCGTCGAGCCGGACGATGCGGCCATCCGCGAGACGCACGCGCGGCTGGATGAACATGCGGCCCACGGGCGTGCCCGCCTGCGCATCGCGGCCGTGCACGATCCGGCCGACCAGCGATTCGCGCTTCTCGCTCATCAGACCGACGAGGCGCCCGAACGCGCCATGCCCCCGCTTCGCGATCATGCGTGCGAGCACGCCGTCGGACCGCTCGCGCGGCGCCAGAAGCACGACGCCCTCCTCATAGCGCGGCATCGGCTTGAAACGCATTTCGATGAAGTAGCGTTTCATGGAAGGCAGCACGTCGAAACAGCGCACGAACGCGTCGCGCACTTTCGATCCGAAGAAACTCGTCGGCGCGAAGATGTCGCCCGCGACTTCCGACAGGTGGATCATCGAACGCGCGTGCGCGCGCCGCTCCGTCGTGTAGGTATCGAGCAGAGAATCGCGCGCCGTGCCTTTCACGACCATCGCGAGCTTCCAGCCGAGATTGCTCGCGTCGCGAATGCCGCTGTTATAGCCCTGCCCCTGCCAAACGGGCATGATGTGCGCGGCGTCCCCGGCGAGCAGGATGCGTTTCACCCGGAAGGTGCTCGCGAGCCGCGCGTTGTGCGTATAGACGCGCCGGCGAATGTAGTCGACCTTGTCGGGATCGTCGACAACCCCGCGCACCAACGCCGCCATGTTCTCCGGCTTCGACAGCTCCTCCTCCGTCTCGCCCGGCATCACCATGAATTCGAAGCGCCGGATCCCGTGCGGCAGCGCCGCAGAGACGTACGGACGCCGCGCGTCGCAATGCAGATAAACATGCGGAGAGCCAATCGGGTCGTTGCGCACATCGATCACGATCCATTGATTCGGCTTCGTGCGGCCTTCGAACGGCACGCCGAGCGTGCGGCGCACAAAACTGTTGCCGCCGTCCGCGCCGACCATGTACGCGGCGCGGATCGTTGTCTTCGCACCGTGCGCGTCGGTCGCTTCTATGGTCACGCCGCCCTCGTCCTGTGCAAAGCTGTCGACGCTGTGACCAAGCAGCGTTGACACATTCTCGAAACGCTCGAGGCCGCTGTACAGGATCTGATCGGCGAGCGGCTGGATGAAGGCATTGCGGCGCGGCCAGCCGAACTCGTCGGTGCGCGGCTCGATCGACGCGAAGCATTTCCCTTTCAGCGTGAAGCGCATCCAGTGATTCGGCGTGGTGTGCGGCAGCAGCGCGTCGACAAGGCCGACCGACTGGAACACGCGCAGCGCTTCGTCGTCGAGGCCGATGGCGCGCGGATAGTCGATGATCTGCGCGAGCTTCTCGATAACGACGACGCGCACGCCCTGCAGGCCGAGAATGTTCGCGATCATCAGGCCGACCGGGCCCGCGCCGATGATGGCGACATCTGCGTCGATCGAACGATGTGTCGTTTCTTGAGGATGAGCGCGGCCGTTGCCGGCCGCCGGTTCAAAGGCGGGGCGCATGCTTGTCTCCTGAATGTCTTGTCCGATGTGCCGAACCGGCGAAGCGCGTGGCTCTCGATCGTTCAGCTTGCGAACGCAGTTTATGGGGCGCGAAAAACACCCTCAACAAAATCTCCGGAATGTGCATAGAATGCACATTGTTGATTCCAAAGGGTATTTTTACGTGACGACCTACACGAACGTGCGCGGTCTGGCGCGCGGCCTCCAGGTGCTGAGGGCGCTGAATGCGATGGAAAACGGCCGGGCGACGAGTCAGCAAATCGCCGATCTGACCGGCCTGCATCGCACTACGGTGCGCCGCCTGCTCGAAACGTTGATGGAGGAAGGATTCGTGCGCCGCAGTACATCGGACGACAGCTTCCGCCTGACGCTCGCGGTGCGTTCATTGAGCGAGGGCTTCACCGATACCGAGCGCATCGCGACCGTGGCGCCGCCGATCATGGGGCAGTTGCTGCAGCGCGTCGCGTGGCCATCCGATCTGACCACGCCCGATGGCGACGCGATGATCATCCGCGAGACGACGCATCGCTTCAGCCGTTTGTCGTTTCATCGCGCAATGGTCGGGCGGCGTTTGCCGATGTTGCTGACGGCCGCGGGTCGCGCGTACTTCGCGATGTGCCCCGATGAGGAGCGCGAGGATATTCTGGAACTGTTGCGCTCCGGTGCAGGGGGTGAAGAGCAACAGGCGTTCGCGAGAAACGATGCGCTCGTGCGCAAGCTGATCCGGCGCGTGCGCGACGATGGCTTCGGATCGAATCACGGCGACTGGACCGCGCAGGCGAAAATCGGCGCGGTGGCGGTCGCGATCAGCGCGGACGAACGCGTGATCGCCAGTCTCAATGTCGTGTTCCTGTCACGCGCGGTAAGTCTTGCAGATGCCACTCGCCGCTATGTGCCCGAGCTGCAAAAAGCAGCATCGGACATTGCCGAAGCATTGAGGCAGGAACCGGCCACGCGTCCTCGCGCATCAATGTAGGCAGCCTGACCGGCTGAATCACGCGAACGGGAGGTGAATCGTCACGCGAATGACGATGTGCCCGGCCATCCCGGACGGCCGAGAGTGGCCAAGCGGCGTCAGCCAATCCGCCGCCGGTCTGATCCAGTCCAACCCGTCACGTGTCGGCTGCACTGACAAGCACTGGCAACCGGCGCGTATCCGCTTCGCGTCGCGCCTCTGCGCTCATCGGCCGCCGCTCCATCGCGGCGACCTCCGGGAACCGCGGCGCATGTGTGAGATGGATCGAACCGGTGTCGTCACGTCATGCGCCGCGCACCCGCACAGCGGGGCGACCCGCTACAGCACGCGCTCGAGCGCGCTAGCGAACCGCGCAACCGCCGCGTCGACGTCGTGCAGCTTGTCGAGACCGAATAGGCCGATCCGGAACGTCTTGAAATCCGCTGGCTCATCGCATTGCAGCGGCACGCCCGCCGCGATCTGCATGCCGACATCGGCGAATTTCTTGCCGGACCGGATATCGTCGTCATCGGTATAGCAAACGACGACACCCGGCGCCTCGAAACCTTCGGCCGCGACACTGCGGAACCCCTTCTCCGCGAGCAGCGCGCGAATCCGCGTGCCCAGTTCGAGCTGTTCCGCCCTCACCTTGTCGAAGCCGTACGCTTCCGTTTCCTTGATCACGTCGCGCAGCGTCGCGAGGCTGTCGGTCGGCATTGTCGCGTGATACGCGAACCCGCCGTTCTCGTACGCTTCCATGATCTGCACCCACTTGCGCAGATCGCACGCAAAGCTCGTGCTGGTCGTCGCATCGATTCGCTCGCGTGCCAGCGGACTCATCATTACCAGCGCGCAGCCGGGCGACGCGCTCCAGCCCTTTTGCGGCGCACTGATCAGCACGTCGACGCCGCTCGCCTCCATGTCGACCCAGATCGTGCCGGATGCGATGCAATCGAGCACGAACATGCCGCCGACCGCATGCACGGCGTCGGCCACCGCACGCAAATACGCATCGGGCAACATCATCCCCGACGCGGTTTCGACGTGCGGCGCAAACACGAGATCCGGCTTGTGCTCGCGAATCGCCGCGACGACTTCGTCGATCGGCGCCGGCGCAAACGCGGCCTGCCTGCCCGCTTCGACCGGACGCGCCTTCAACACGATCGATTCGGACGGAATGCCGCCCATGTCGAAAATCTGCGACCAGCGGAAGCTGAACCAGCCGTTGCGGATGACGACGCACTTCCGGTTCGTCGCGAACTGCCGCGCCACGGCCTCCATGCCGAACGTCCCGCTGCCGGGGACGATTGCAACCGCTTTCGCGTTGTAGACATGCTTCAGCGCAGCGGAGATGTCGCGCATCACGTGCTGGAAACGCTGCGACATGTGATTGATCGACCGGTCGGTGTACACGACCGAGTATTCGAGAAGCCCGTCGCGGTCGACATCGGGAAGTAATCCTGGCACGTTCGCCTCCAGTAAAGGACATGGGATGAGCGCGAGCGGCATTCGTGCGTTCGGCACCGCTGCGCCAATGCATTTCGGCGTATTGCTTCGACGACGACCGATTCTAGCGAATGCGACCTTCGGCCGGGAATTTCGGTGTATCGCACGGCTTGCGGCATCGCCCCTCACTTCGGCCATCGCCAGGACGGAGCGGACAGGTGCTCGGCGAAATAGTCGGACAGCGCGGCGACCTTCGCCGGACGTGCACGCGCGGACGGCGTGACGAAGTAGAGGCCGCCCTTCGTCAGCGACCAGTCGGTCAGGATCGCTTCGAGGCGGCCGTCGGCCAGATATTCGCCCGCAATGAACTCCGGCAGTTCGCCGATCGCGAGGCCATCGAGCAACGTCGGCAGCAGTGCATCGGCGTTCGTCACACGCAGCGGGCCATTCGGCATGACCGGCTCTTCGTCGCCGGCGTCGTTCGTGAAGCGCCACACGTCGCTATGCGCGCGATACGCATACGAAAGGCAACGCCGCCCCGCGAGGTCGCGCGGATGCGCGGGGCGCCCTTCGCGCTTCAGATACGCGGGGGACGCAACCACGTATTGCGTCACGGCGCACAAGCGCCGGGCGACCAGCGACGAATCCGGCAGCGCGGCGATCCGCAATGCCGCATCGAAACCATCGGCGATCAGATCGACCGCCGCATCCGACAGGTGCAGGTCGATCGACACTTCCGGATAGGCGCGAAAGAAACCCGGCAGCAGCGGCGCGACCCACCGCAATCCGAACGACATCGGCACGGCGAAACGCACGAGCCCGCGCGGCTGTACGGCCAGCTCGCGTGCGGCGCTCTCGGCCTCTTCGGCATGGCGATACATGTCGCCGGCCTTTTCGCTGAGGGTTCTGCCGAATTCGGTCAGCGCGAGCTGACGCGACGTCCGGTTGAAGAGCCGCCCGCCCAGACGGTCTTCCAGCCGCGCGACGCCGCGCGAAACCGTCGCGACCGACACGCCCATCAAGCGCGCCGCGGCCGCGAACGATCCCTCCTCGGCAACCTTCGCGAACATCGCGAGCCCTTCGAAGTCTGGCAGTCTCGCCATTGCGGATCATCCTTGCAATTTTGCAACGTTGGTTTGCGATCAATTCTATTTCGAAAAGAAAGGGCCGTCGATATTCTCCTTACATCGCAGCACGCAACACGAACCCTTCGTCAACGTACCGAACCAAAGGAGAAGCAACATGGCACGCAAGCTCGACAACAAGATCGCACTCGTCACCGGCGGCACCAGCGGGATCGGCCTCGCCACCGCCCGGCGCTTCGCGGCGGAAGGCGCACACGTCTACGTGACCGGCCGGCGTCAGGCCGAACTCGATGCCGCCGTGCAGGCGATCCGCGACAGCGGCGGCAGCGCAACTGGCGTGCGCATCGACTCCACGCAGCTCGCCGAACTGGATGCGCTGTACGCGCAGATCAACGAAGAACGCGGCCGGCTCGACGTGCTGTTCGCGAACGCCGGCGGCGGCTCGATGTTGCCGTTCGGCAGCATCACCGAAGAGCATTTCGACGATACGTTCAATCGCAACGTGAAGGGCGTGCTGTTCACCGTGCAAAAGGCGCTGCCGCTGCTCGCCGACGGCGCATCGGTCATCCTCACCGGCTCGACGGCCGGCAGTGCGGGGACCGCCGCATTCAGCGTGTATTCGGCGTCGAAGGCCGCCGTGCGCGCGTTCGCACGCAACTGGATTCTCGACCTCAAGGAACGCCGCATCCGTGTGAACACGATCAGCCCGGGTGCGACGCGTACGCCGGGCCTGCTCGACCTCGCCGGTCAGGACGCCGCGCAACGGCAAGGGCTGGCCGATTACCTGGCCTCGCTGATTCCGATGGGCCGTCTCGGCGAACCGGAAGAGATTGCCGCAGCCGCGCTGTTCCTCGCGTCGGACGATGCGAGCTTCGTGAACGGGATCGAGCTGTTCGTCGATGGCGGCCAGCAACAGATCTGAATGATGCGCGACGCGCGCCGGAGGCAACGCCGGCGCGCCGATGCGCAACATCGTGAAACCGGCCTTGCCCTGCGGCGACACGGGAACATAATCTTTAACGATACCGGCGGACATGGCGACCGTTTCCGCCGGGTTCCCTGACGTCCTGCGATGAACATCAAAAGCCGTGCCCGCCCGCACACGGCCCGACCGACCCGCCAGCCCGATGCCGGCCCGCTGCGGTGGATCAACGGACTCGCCGCGGTGCGCACCTATCGCTTGGCGTGGTTGCCGCACGACTTGCTGGCCGGCGTCACGCTGAGCGCCGTGCTCGTGCCCGCCGGCATGGCGTACGCGAACGCAGCCGGCCTGCCCGCCGTCAGTGGCCTCTATGCGTCGTTTGCCGCGATGCTTGCGTATGCGCTCTTCGGTCCGAGCCGTATCCTCGTGCTCGGCCCCGACTCCGCGCTCGTCGCGCTGATCGCCGCCAGCATCACGCCGCTCGCTCGCGGCGACGCCGCGCATGCGCTAGCCCTTGCCGGCGCACTAGCGGTACTGACGGGCTCCATCTGCATCGCGGTCGGCGCGCTCAGGCTCGGCTTCGTCACCGAGCTGCTGTCGCTGCCGATTCGGTACGGTTTTCTGAACGGCATCATGCTGACGATCAGCATCGGGCAGTTGCCCAAGCTTCTCGGGTACAAGGGTGGCGGCGAATCGTTCATCGAGCAGGTGCGCGCCGTGGTCGATGGCATCGCGGCATCGAACGTGAACGCAACGTCATTCGCACTCGGTGGCGCGTCGCTCGTGCTGATACTCGCATGCAAACGGCTCTGCCCCAGGGTGCCGGGCGTGCTGCTCGCCGTGGCGGGCGCGACGGCTGCGGTGATGTGGTTCGACCTGGCGACGCGCGCGGGTGTCGCGACCGTCGGCGCGGTCCCGCAAGGTCTGCCTGTGCCGCGGATACCGGACGTGAGCGTCGACGACTGGCTGCATCTCGCGGGAAGCGCGGCGGCGATCGCGCTCGTTTCGTTCACGGATATCAGCGTGCTGTCCCGTGCCTACGAATTGCGCAACGACGCAAGCGTGGACCGCAATCACGAATGCGTCGCGCTCGGGCTGGCGAACCTCGCAGCCGGTTTGGTGCAAGGGTTCGCCGTGAGCGCCAGCGGCTCCCGCACGCCCGTTGCGGAAGCAGCAGGCGCAAAGACGCAGGCGACGGGCGTGGTCGCCGCCGCCGTCGTTGCCGCGCTGCTGCTGTTCGCGCCGCGTGCGCTGGCGCACACGCCGCAATCCGTGCTGGCCGCCGTCGTGATCGCCGCATGCGTGAACATGATCGAAGTGCGCGGCGTCGTGCGGCTTTACCGGCTGCGCAAAAGCGAGTTCGTGCAGGCCTTGGCGTGCTTCGTCGGCGTGGCGACCGTCGGGGTCGTGAACGGTATTGCCCTGGCATTACTGCTCACCGTGCTGTCGTTTCTATGGCGTGCATGGCGGCCGTACGCAGCCGTGCTCGGGCGCGTCGACGGCAGGAAGGGTTATCACGACGTGTCGCGTCATCCGGACGCGCGTCGCGTGCCCGGGCTCGTACTGCTGCGCTGGGATGCGCCGCTGTTTTTCGCGAACGGGGAAATTTTCCGGGAACGCGTGTTGCGTGCGGTCGACGCGTCGCCGGAGCCGGCACGCTGGATCGTCATCGCAGCGGAGCCCGTGACCGACATCGATCTGACGGCCGCCGACGTACTCGAACGGCTGCATCGCGAACTTGCGGCGCGGCAGGTGAAGCTCGTGTTCGCCGAGCTGAAAGGCCCGGTCAAGGACAGTCTGAAGCGTTACGGGATGTACAGCATGTTCGGCGACGACAACTTCTTTCCGACGATCGGCGAAGCGGTAGGCCGGTATGTGGAAATACATCGAATCGACTGGCACGACTGGGAAGACGCCCGCGGACCGGGCGCAGGCCGATAGTCGGCGACCCTTCGGAGGCGGTATGGAACGAGAGCTGAAGCTGCGGGTTTCCGTCAACGATCTCGACAAGTTGCGCCACGCACCGTTGCTCGCGCACGCGAATGGCGCCCGCGCGCGTCAACAGCTGACGAGCACGTACTTCGACACCGCCGCGCTGGCGTTTCACAAATGTGCGGCTTCCCTGCGCGTACGCGCGGTCGGCAACGAGCGGATCCAGACGTTGAAACTGGAAGGGTCGCCGCAGGCGGGCCTGTTCGACCGGGACGAATTCGAGATGCCCGTCGATGGCGACGCGCCCGATCTGACACTGCTGCGAGACAAGCTCCCCGACGACACCGACTGCGGTCGCCTCGTTCGCGACGAAGCCACCGCGCCCGATCTTCGCCCTGTATTCGTCACGCGAATCAAGCGGACCGTTTTACCGCTGCGTCTGCCGTCCGGAGACGAGGTCGAGGTTGCGCTCGACAAGGGGACGGTCGACGCGAACGCGAATTCGCTCCCGATCGCCGCGGTCGAACTGGAGCTGAAACGGGGCCGCGCTGAAAACCTGTACGGCATCGCACTGGAATTGCTCGACGTCGTGCCATTGCGTATCGATCATGAAAGCAAGGCCGATCTCGGCTACGGACTCCTCGTCGCCGAGCATCAACCGGCCGTCAAGGCGCAACCGGTGCAACTGACGCGGGATGACTCGATTGAAGACGCCTTCTGCCGGATCGTGCGCAACTGCCTGGACCAGATCCACGCGAACGAGCGCGGTGTCGAGTCCGGCCATGATCCGTCGAGCGTTCATCAGATGCGGGTGGGGCTTCGTCGGCTGCGCTCGGCGCTCGACCTGTTCGAGAAAGCGATTCCGGCGTTTCCCGGCCTCGATCACGAGCTGCGCTGGATCGCCGGCGAGCTCGGCGCCGCGCGTGACTGGGAAGTGCTTGCGGGAACGACGCTCGACCACGCCGGCACGAATGGCAACCAGGACGAGATCCGTCCCGTCCGCCACGCGTGCCAGCGTATTGCGATCACGAATCGTCAGCGCGCGGCTGCCGCGGTGCAGTCGGTTCGCTACACGCGGCTCGCGTTGCGGCTCGCGTCATGGTTGAACCGGAAGGGCTGGCGCGACGGGATGTCCGACGAACAGCGCGCGGCGCTCGTGCAGCCGGCGCGTCCGTTTGCCCGCGACGTGCTGCGTCGCCGCCACCGGAAACTGATCAAACGCGGCAAACGGCTCGCCGATCTCGACGATCACCGTCGTCACCGTGCACGCATCGCGGCCAAGAAAGTGCGGTACGCCACCGAATTTTTCGCGTCGCTGTGCAGCAAGCAAGCCGTCCGCGCGTATGTCGGCGCGCTGACCGGGCTTCAGGACGATCTGGGCTGGCGCAACGATGCCGTGGTCGCGGATCGGCTTCTGAAGGCACTCCCTCGTACATCGCCCGAAGCCGCGCCGGGCGCTGGCTTCGCTCGCGGCTTTCTCGCCGCGCGTGCCGCGTCCGATCATCAGACGCTGAAGAAGCTGTGGAGCCGCTTCAAACGGCTGTCGCCGCCACGCTGAGTCGTCGCGATGCCTGTCCGCGTGCACGATCGATTGCGTCGTGCGTTGGCGATGCGGTCGCCACGCGCGGGAACGCATCTACGATGCAGGCCGTGCTCGTGCGGCTGCGCGCCAGACGGCACGCACCGCAAAAACGCGCTAAGCGCGCACAAAACCCGCGATAATCCCGTGCTGAACCCGCGACTGCGGCGAGCCGGTCAGGCGCGCGCCGCGGACCGCTCGCTGCGGCGCGACGACCACCCGATTCGACCCACGCTCCGATGCCCGAGGATTTTCATTTCCTGTTGCTGCCCGGCTTTTCCGCGCTCGGCTTCATGTCAGCGGTCGAACCGTTGCGCGTCGCGAACCGGTTCCGCACCGAGCTGTACCGCTGGCATGTGATCAGTGCGGACGGCGCGCCCGTCGCCGCGAGCAACGGCATTCCGGTCGCGGCGGAAGCCGCATGCGCGGACGTCGAACGGGTCGAGACGGTATTCGTCGTCGCGGGATTCGATCCGCTCGTGTGCTACGACCGACCGCTCGCCGACTGGCTGCGCCGCCAGAACCGTCATGGCGCGACGCTCGGCGGCATCGACACCGGCAGCTTCGTGCTCGCAGAAGCCGGACTGTTCGACGCATCGCAAACGCTCACGCTGCACTGGGAAGCGCTGGCCGCATTCCGTGAACGCTACCCGGGCCTGAACGCGACGCAGGAGTTGTTCGAGATCGACGATCGGCGCATCACGTGCGCGGGCGGCACCGCGTCGATCGACATGATGCTCGACCTGATCGGCCGCCGGCACGGCGCGGATCTCGCGGCGGCGATCTCCGAGCAGTTCGTCGTGAGCCGCATCCGGCAGCGCTCGGATAGCCAGCGGCTCGAGATCGCCGCGCGCTACGGCGTGCACAACCGCAAGCTGATCCAGGTGATCGGTACGATGCAGCGGCACATGGAGACGCCGCTCGGCTCCGACGCGCTCGCGCAGGAGGTGTCGATCACGCGCCGCCAGCTCGAACGGCTGTTCAGCGCGACGCTGAACGACACGCCGACGCACTTCTACCTGAACCTGCGCCTCGACCGCGCACGCGAGCTGCTGCAGCAGACCGACATGAGCATCACGTCGGTGTGCGTCGCGTGCGGCTTCGAGTCGCCTTCGCATTTCTCGCGCACGTATCGCTCGCGCTTCGGCGTGAGCCCGCGCAGCGACCGGCGCGCGACGCGCTGAACGACACCCGCTCGCCCGGCGCGGATGACGATGCATCGGGCATCGCGATGCCTGACCGAAGCGCTGCGCGTGCTGCTCGCGAACCGCTACAAGCCGAAGCGGACGATCGAGTTCGTCGGGTACGAAGCCGAGGAAGCCGGCCTGCTCGCGTCGCGCGTATGCGGCCGACCTCGGCGGCGACGGCGGCGCGACGGTCAAGCACTGAGCGGCCGCGGCCGGCTCGCGCCGCAGCGCACCGGACGGGCGCGGCTCCCGTTCCGGATAGAATCGTCGTTCGTTCAATCCCGCCTCACGGTGCCCCGCCATGACCGACCTTTCCCGCTCTACCGGCGATCTCTCACCCGAGCGCGTGACGACCGCGTTCGACCTGCCCGGCCACACGACCGTGCGCTCGCTCGGCGTCGCGCAAGGCATCATCGTACGGTCGCGTTCGATCGTCGGCTCGTTCGGCGCGTCGCTGCAGACCATCTTCGGCGGCAACATCACGCTGTATACGTCGCTGTGCGAGAAAGCACGCCAGCAGGCATTCGACAAGATGCTCGCCGATGCACGCAAGCTCGGCGCAAATGCGGTCGTCGCGATGCGTTACGACTCGACCGAGATCGGCGCGGGCGTCACGGAAGTCATCTGCTACGGCACGGCCGTGCAGGTTGCGCCGAACGGCGGCATCTGATCGGCAGGCGCGCCCTCGAGCGTATCGACGGGCCGTATCCCGCCGATGTGCCGTCGGGAATTCAATTGAAAAAGGCAGCTTGAAGCGATTCGCCCGAATAAGGCTGCGACTCGCGAATGCCCGGATTAACGACGGCGATTCAATGATCGCGTTCGAGCGACGTCATGTTTCGCAACGTCGGGAACAGGCGCATCCACGTCAGCGCGACGGCGATCGTCGCCGCGCCGCCAACGACGATCGCGGCCGGCGCGCCCCACCACGCGGCCGTTACGCCCGATTCGAATTCGCCGAGCTGGTTCGACGTGCCGATGAACAGCGAGTTGACCGCGCTCACGCGGCCGAGCATGTCGTCGGGCGTGCGCAACTGCACGAGCGACAGGCGCACGACGACACTCACCACGTCCGCCGCCCCCAACGCCGCCAGCGCGACAAGCGACAGCACGAAATTGCGCGACAGCCCGAATACGATCGTCGCGATCCCGAACGCGATCACGCCGCCGAACATCGCACGGCCGGGCTTGCCCTTCAGCGGGAAGCGCGTGAGCCAAAGCGTGCCCGCGAGCGCACCGGCGGCTGGCGCGGCGCGCAGCGCGCCGAGGCCCCACGGCCCGACCTGCAGGATGTCGCGCGCATAGATGGGCAGCAGCGCGGTCGCGCCGCCGAACAACACGGCGAACAGGTCGAGCGACAGCGCACCGAGGATCGCCGGCTCGCGCCGGATGAACGCGATGCCGGAAAACACCGAACGCAGTGTGACCGGTTCGCGCGCGGGCGGCGCACTGCGCAGCGGAATCGTACCGCTCAGCAGCGCAGCGATCGCGAACGCGACGACGCTCGTGCCGAATGCGACCGGCGCGCCGACGCCGTACAGCACGCCGCCGAATGCGGGGCCGAGAATCTGCGCGGCCTGGTTCGCGGACGTCGACAGCGCGGTCGCGCGCGGCAGGTCGCCGCGCGGCACGACAGCCGGCAGCAGCGACGACACCGACGGCGATTCGAACGCGCGCGCGGTGCCGACGATCGCCGCCAGCGCATACACGCCCGGTGCCGTGAGTCCGCCTTTCGCCGCGCCGAGCAGAAACACGCCGGCGGCCAGTGCCTCGACGCTCTGGCAAATCGTCGCGATGCGGCGACGGTCGTAACGGTCCGCCACCTGGCCGACGACGAGCGTCAGCACGAACATCGGCACGAACTGCGCGAGCCCGACGAGCCCGAGCGCGAACGCGCTGTGCGTGAGCGCATACACATACCAGCCGATTGCGACCGACAGGATCTGGAACGCGAGCGACGACATCACGCGCGTGCCCCAGAAGCGCTGGAACGGTGCGTGACGGAACAGGTTGACGGGTAACGGCGCCGGCGAGGCGGATTCGGGTAACGGGGCGGTCATCGGGAGAGACGTGATCGGACGAGGCCCGCGATCGGCGAGACGCGGATGCGGCCAAAGCGCGATGATAGCGTCAACCGCCGGAACGCTGCCGGATACCCGCTCGCGCGCGGCATCGCGCCGCGCAAAAAAAAAGCGCGAACCGCGGTTCGCGCCAAAGAGAGACCTCGCTGAAGACGTAGAACGATCCGGCCGCCGTGCTCAGAACGAATGCCGCATCCCGATCCGCACATCGGCCTGCGTTTGCGTCGTCGACGGCGTAAAGCTGTAGCCGATCACCGCATCGACACCCTGCGACGCGCGCAGGTAATCGCCGGAGATGTACACGTCGGTGCGCTTCGACAGCAGGTAGTGCAGGCCGGCCGTGCCCTGGTTCCAGTGATGCCCTTCGAAGCGCGTGTGTTGGTAGCCCGCGATGAAACTGAGCGCCGGCGTGAATTGATACAGGCCGCCGCCTTCGTACACCTGCATGTGCGACGACTGGCCGAAGCCCTTGATCGTCGTGTACGAGTAGTTCGCATCGAGCGTGAGCTTGCCGATCGTGTAACTCGTGCCGATGCCGAACGTGCCCTGGCTGTCGACATCCATCGCGGTGTTCGAGAAAAGGTCGGTGCGCGCGCCCGTCGCCGGATCGACGGTCACGGTCTGCTGGCCGAGGAACGTGTGCGTGCCGATCATCGCGTAAGGATCGAACGCATAAATGCCGTTCGGGTTGTTCAGGCGCGTGTACGCGGCGCCAATCGAGAAGTCGCCCTTCGTGAAGCTCGCGCCCGCGCTCCACGCGCTGTTGCGGTGGAAGTTGCCGGCGACGTTGCCGAACGAGTACATCGCGCCGAACTTGAAGCCGTTCAGGTCGTTCGACAGGAATTTCACCGAGTTCGGCAGGCGGTCGCCGTTGAAGCGGTCGAAGTCGCCCTGGTGGATTGCGTAGCCGCTGCCCCATGCCGAGATGTTGTAGATCGACACGAGCTCGTTGGTAATGTCCAGCTGGTTGCCGAACGACAGCGTGCCCCAGTCGTTCTGCAGGCCGACATAAGCCTGACGCCCGAATTCCGCGCCGCCGAAGCCGAGCTGCCCGTTGCCGAGGTGGAAGCCGCTCTCGAGCGTAAACACCGCTTTCAGGCCGCCGCCAAGGTCCTCCGTGCCCTTCAGGCCGAAGCGGTTGCCGTACGCGATGCCGTCGTCGAACTTGACCACGTGCGAGCCGCCGGTATTGTTCACGTACGTGATGCCCGCGTCGATGATCCCGTACAGCGTCACGCTGCTCTGCGCATGACCGATGGCGGGAATACAGGCCGCGCAAGCGAGCGCGGCAGCTACGGCAACTTTCTTTTGCTTCATTGTCGACTACCCCCTGAACCGTTCGATGGAAAGAACCGTGGCTCGGCGCGCGACGCAATACGCCGGCTGATTCGAATTCGGTACATCCGCTGGCTCCGGCATTTCGTTTTCCGCAATAACGCAGCCATTGGCGAAAAATACAAACCCATATTTCAGGTCACCCGTCTGAAGGCGACACCAAATGGTCTTGATGCGACGGGTCGGGAAAACACGGAGACGGGCGGCGCGGCAAAAACCGGCCGCCCGGACGGGGATCAACGGGCGTCGAGGGCCGCGCGCACGGCGGGCAGCGCCGGTGTGCCGGACGCCGTCGTCACGCCGTCGAGCCAGCCCGCGACGAGCGCCGGGTCGGCCTTCAGCACGCGCTGCGCGGCGACCGCGGGCGACGTCTTGTTGTCGAGCATGTCGGCGATCATCCGGTTCTCGACGTCGACGGAGAAGGTCATCTGCCGGAACAGGCGTGCGAGGTTCGCGCACTGCCCGGCAAAGCCCGCGCGCGCGACCGTGTTGACCGTCGCGCCGCCGTAGTTCGGCCCGAAATACGCGTCGCCGCCCGACAGATACGTCAGATGGAACTTGGTGTTCATCAGATGCGGCTCCCACGCAAGAAACACGATCCAGCGCTTGTCGCGCACCGCGCGTTCGACCTGCGTGAGCATCCCCGTTTCGCTCGATTCGACGAGCGACCAGTTCGCGGCGCCGAGCGCATGATCGGACAACATCCGCTTGATGTTCTGGTTCGCCGGCGCGCCGGGCTCGATCCCGTAGATCTTGTCGCCGAAGCGGTCCGCGTAGCGCGCGAGATCGGCGAACGTGTGCACGCCGGCCGCCGCGACGTAGTCGGGCACCGCGAGCGTAAACTTCGCGCCGCTGAGGTTCGCGTGCAGCACGTCGATCGACTTCTCGTCGACGAACGGCTTCACGAGCGGCGCCTGCGCGGGCATCCAGTTGCCGAGGAACACGTCGACCTGCCCTTTCTTCAAGCCCTGGTATGTGATCGGCACCGACAGGTTCGCGACGTCCTGCCGGTAGCCGAGCGCCTTCAGCACGACGCCTGCCATCGCGTTCGTCGCGTCGATGTCGGTCCAGCCGGGCGCCGCCATCTTCACGTCGCGACATGTCTGCGGATCGGCGGCGCGTGCGGGCTGCTGCATCGCCAACACACACGCGGCCACGGCCAGCGCCGTGCCGAAACTGCGGTTTGCTGCATGGATTTGCCGTTTCATGGTCTGCTTCCTCCGTCGTTCGTCAATGTCCGCGATGCGGATCGTTCAGCGCCCGACGCGCGGAAAGCGCGCCATCGCTTCGAGCGTATCGAGTTCGATGTGATTGCGCATGTAGCGCTGGCTCGCATCGGTGAACGGCTGCCAGTCCCACGCGTGGATGCGGCCCTGCGTCGTCGCCGCGTAGTGGAAGCGGCGACGACGCTGGCTCGCGCGCACCCGTGCGTCGAGCTCCGGCAGGTTCCAGCGTTGCACGGCTTCCGCGCGAAATGCAGCCAGCACGTCGGCGGCTTCCGGCAAGCCGGCCAGGTTCGTACGCTCGCGCGGATCGTCGGCGAGGTTGTAGAGCTGATCGGGATCCGCCGGACAATGCACGAACTTCCAGTCGCCGCGGCGAATCATCACGATCGGTGCGATCGCCCCTTCCGCGAGATATTCGCCGAGCGCGACGTCGTGCGCGGGCGTGCCGTGCAGATGCGGAACGAGGCTCGCGCCGTCGACCGGGTCCGGCCAGCCGCCGGCCGGCGCCACGCCTGCGAGGTCGGCGAGCGTCGGCAGCAGGTCGACGTGCGACACCGGCGCGCGCACGCGTGCGGCGTCGAAGCGGCCGGGCGCATGCACGATCAGCGGCACGCGGCAGCCGCCTTCGAAGAACGTCATCTTGTACCAGAGCCCGCGCTCGCCGAGCATGTCGCCATGGTCGGACGTGACGATCACGATCGTGTCGTCGGCGAATCCGCATTGCTCGAGCGCGGCCAGCACGCTGCCGAACTGCGCGTCGACGTAGGACGTCGCGCCATAGTATGCGCGGCGCGCGGCGCGAATCTGCGCGTCCGTAGGCGGCGTGCGGTCGTTCTCGCAGACGAAGCGCAGCCGCTGCGAATGCGGGTCGCTGTCCGCAGCCGCGAGCCGCACGGCCGGCATGTCGATCTCGTCGTCGCTGTACAGATCCCAGTACTCGCGCGTAATCGCGTACGGATCGTGCGGATGCGTGAGCGACACGACCATGCAGAACGGCCGTTCGTCGTGCCCGGCCGCACGCTCGCGCGCGACGTCGTACAGCTTCTGCTTCGCCGCGAACGTCACTTCATCGTCGAAGTCGAGCTGATTCGTGCGCACGCACGGGCCGGCCTCGAGCACCGAGCTCATGTTGTGATACCAGCTTGGCCGCTCGGCCGGATGGTCCCAGTCGGGCACCCAGCCGAAGTCGGCCGGATAGATGTCGGTCGTGAGCCGCTCCTCGAAGCCGTGCAGTTGGTCCGGGCCGCAGAAGTGCATCTTGCCGGACAGCATCGTCCGATAGCCGCCGGCGCGCAGGTAGTGTGCGAAGGTCAGCGTTTGCGCGGGCAATTCGGCGGCGTTATCGTAGGCGCCGATACCCGACGGCAGCTTGCCGGTCAGCAGCGAGAAACGCGACGGCGCGCACAGCGGGCTCGCGCAGTAGGCGGCGTCGAACACCACGCCTTGCGTCGCGAGGCGGTCGAGCGTCGGCGTGCGCGCGACGCGGTTGCCGTATGCCGGCAGCGCGAACGGCGTCAGCTGGTCGGCCATCAGGATCAGAATGTTGGGAGTCGGGTTCGTCATCGCGGTCGTGGAGAAATCGGTGTTCGAACGGAGCGGCGCGGCGCTTCGGCGGCGCCGCAACCGGCATGACGGACGCGGCGTGCAGAAAGTGCCGCGCGCACGTTCCGCGACTGGCAGAATCGCGGAAAGGCGGCACCACCATCGTGCCGTCCGATGCACTATCGCCCGCCCGAATTCGTGCGGGAAGGCGTCCGGCCCTTATGGGGCCATTAGAGAGACTTATGTCGAAACCCGAAGCGTTACCGTCGATGCAGGCGCTGCGCGCGTTCGAATCGGCTGCGCGCCTGCAGAGCTTCACCGCCGCCGCCCGCGAGCTCGGCTCCACGCAGCCGGCCGTGAGCCAGCAGGTGTTCCAGCTCGAGGCGGAGCTCGGCGTGCCGCTGTTCGAGCGCAGCCCGCGCGGTGTCACGCTGACGAGCGACGGCCAATGCCTGTACGAAGCGGTGCGGGTAAGCCTCGACACGCTGCGCGGCGCCACCGCGACGCTGCGCGCGCGCCGCGAGCAAGGCACGCTGACGATCGTCACGGATTTCGGCTTCGCGACCTACTGGCTGATGCCGCGCCTCGCGGGCCTGAAGCGCGTGATGCCGGATGTGGACGTGCGGGTCGTCACATCGCAGGATTACGACGCGCAGCGCGACCACGCGGACATCGCGATCCTGTTCGGCGACGGTCACTGGCCGTCATGCACGGCAGCACGCCTCTTTCCCGAATCGGTCACGCCCGTGTGCTCCCCTACGTTCCGCGACGCGCATCCGCACGTCGCACGGCCCGACGATCTGCACGCGCTGCCGCTGCTGCACGTGCAGCCGACGCGCCCCGAGCGCTGGCTGTCGTGGGCGGCCTGGTTCGACGCGCACGGCCTCGACGCGGCGGCCGCCGCGCGCGGTGTGACGTTCAACAGCTATGCGCTGGTGATCCATGCGGCGCTGCTCGGCGAGGGTGTCGCGCTCGGCTGGTCGCCGCTCGTCGACGAGCTCGTCGCATCCGGGCAGCTCCTGAAGCTCGTCGATGCACCCGTCGTCACGTCGCGCGGCTACTTTCTCGTGCGGCCGCCGCAGCGGCCCGAGCCGGACGCGACACACGTGTTCCGGCGCTGGTTGCTCGACGCGTGCGCGTCGGTGTAACGCGCCGTTCCGCCGCAAGCGCGAACGCGCGCGCCATCGCGGCGCGACCGGCGCGCTGACGCGCCGCGCGAGCCCCATCGCGCTGGCGCGCCGATACCAGCCACACGGCGCGTTGGTTCTATCCGCGCCCATATCGTCCTGATTTACTTGAGGCTCCCGCGGCCCGTGCCGTGCGGCGCCATGGTGCGCCGCCGCATCGGTCCGCGCCCCATGACATCCGAGGAATCTCATGACCGCCGACTCACGCCCCGATCAATTCGTCCTGACGCTGTCGTGCCCGAGCGCGGCCGGCCAGGTCGCCGCCGTCGTCGGCTTTCTCGAGCGCCATCGCTGCTACGTCGATGCGCTGAACGTGTTCGACGACGATCTCAGCAACCATTTCTTCGTGCGCTGCGTGTTTCATCCGACGGACGAAACATTGCAGATCGACGCGCTGCGCCAGGAGTTCGGGCCGATCGCGGCTGCGCTGGCCGGCGGCGCAGGCGACACGCAATGGGCGATTCACGACGTGAACGCGCGTCCGAAGGTGCTCATCATGGTGTCGAAGCTCGAGCATTGCCTCGCGGACTTGCTGTTCCGCTGGCGGATGGGCGAGCTGAAGATGGACATCGTCGGGATCGTGTCGAATCATCCGGACTTCGAACCGCTCGCTGCGCAGCACGGGCTGCCGTTCCGCCATTTCCCGATCACGGCCGACACGAAGGCCCAGCAGGAAGCGCAGTGGCTCGACTTCTTCGAATCGAGCGGCGCCGAGCTCGTGATCCTTGCGCGCTACATGCAGGTGCTGTCGCAGGAAACCAGCGCGAAGCTCGCGAACCGGGCGATCAACATCCATCACTCGTTCCTGCCGGGCTTCAAGGGCGCGAAGCCGTATCATCAGGCGCATGCGCGCGGCGTCAAGCTGATCGGCGCGACCGCGCACTTCGTGACCGACGATCTCGACGAAGGCCCGATCATCGAGCAGGTGGTCGAGCGCGTCGACCATGCGCTGCGGCCCGAGCAACTGCTGGCGGTCGGACGCGACGTAGAATGCATCACGCTCGCGCGCGCGGTGAAGGCATTCATCGAGCGCCGTGTGTTCCTGAACGGCGACCGCACCGTGGTGTTTCCGTAAGCGCCCGCGTTCGGCGGAACGCGAACAAAAAAAGGCCGGCAATCAGCCGGCCGTTTTTTTGTGCAGTCGTTGGCCGCTTCGCGCGACGGCCCGGGTGCGGTATCCGGGTGGCCGCGCGAAGCGTCGTCCGCGTGCTTCTATTTCACCCACGCGAAGTAGTACGACAGCCAGATCGTGAGCGCCGCGCCGACCAGCGCCGCGTACGGCATCAGGTTCAGCCACATCGCGCGCTTCGGCACTTCGAGTTCCATGTCGCGCTGCATCTGAGCGGGGAAGCGGCCGCGATCCTGCCAGTAGTGGCGATACAGGAATACCGGCACGATCAACAGCATCGCGATCAGCCCGTTGCGCAGCGTGCCTTCGCCCTGCAGGTTCGCGCCCGCGCCGACATAAACGAGGTTCGCGTAGCCGCAGATCGAACCGGCGACGAGCAGCCACGTCGGGCAGCGGAACGGCCGCTCCCAGTTGCCGCGATCCATCCGGTGGATCCAGCCCGACTGCAGGTTCAGGAATACGAACAGCATGTAGCAGACGTTCGAGATCGACAGCACCGTCATGTAGTCCGACATCATCAGCAACACGAGGTTGAAGCCGAGATCGGTCCACATCGCGCGCGTCGGCGAGCCGTGCTCGTTCACGTGCGACAGGTACTTCGGCAGCCAGCCGTCGACCGATGCCTGATACAACGTGCGCGACGAGCCCATCATCGACGTCATCACGATCAGCAGGATCGACAGCATCAGCATCACGACGACAGCGTTCGCGACCCATGCGCCGCCGCCGACGATTTTCGCCATCGCGGCCGCAACGCCGGTGCCGTCGCCGATCGCCGGATCGAGCATCGCCTGCGTGCCGAGCGCCCCCTGGAATGCCATCGGCACCAGCGTCATCACGACCAGACACAGCGCACCGGACCAGAAGATCGCCTTCGCGGTGTCGCGTCGCGGATCGCGGAATTCGCGCGTGTAGCAGACGGCCGTCTCGAAGCCATACGACGCCCAGCCGGCCATGAACATCGCGCCGAGCGCCATCGTGACGCCCTGCCCGTTCCACGAGCCGAACGTCGCGGCCGTCACGTTGCCTTGGGCATCGTGACCGAGCGGCAGCAGCGGCAGCAGATTCGACATCGGCACGTCGCCGGTGACGAACGGCACGATGCCGACGATCAGGAGCGGTGTCAGCGATGCAATGCCGAGAATGCGCTGCGTGCGCGCTGCCTTCGACGCGCCACTGTGCTGAAGCTTGAACGTGATGAGAAGCAGAATCGTCGCGACGATGAACGTCGCGTTGATTCGCAGCGACAGACCTGGCTTGATGAAACCGAGATCCGCCACCCTGAACTGCCAGTGCAGCACCGCCGCATTGGCGGGAAAGAGACTCGTGAGTGCGTAGCTCGCCGCGAGGCCGCAGCCGAGCGCGAGCATCGGCGACCATGCGAGCCAGTTGCACCACACGGAAACCGGGGCAATCAGCTTGCTGTAACGGACCCAGCCGATCGCGCCATACACCGACGCGCCGCCCGATTTATGGGGAAATAGCCCCGATATTTCCGCATAAGTCGCGCTTTGAATCAGCCCCATCGTGATCGCGGCGATCCAGATCGCCCACGCGGGCTGGCCGATCGTCGTGCATACGCCGCCGATCGTGAACAGCACGCCTGCCGGCACACCGCTCGTTACCCAAAAAGCGTCTTTCCAGGTCAGGCCACGATGCAGCGTGTGGCCCGTCGAATCATGTGAGATGGTTGCCTCAACGTCACTGGTGCGATTCGCACGCAGTCCTGCCTGACTCATCCAATTCCTCCTCTCGTTCAGCGTCAGCGCTACAGCGCTCACTCTGGTCCGATACAAAGCAGATGACTCCGCACAAGGGCGCTAGTGTAACAACTTACGCGCATTTTTGCAGAATCAGCAAAAGAAAACCGGGATCTGGCTGCATGAATTCACGATTGTTTCGGATTCCTGCATGCCATTCCCGGCGTGTTGTTGTGTTGATTCTCGCGACGAATCGCCGCGGTGTTACTGCGCGCCTTCAGTCCACGAATTCACGCGGTCCGCATGCGCGGCAATCCATGCATCCGCTGCCGCTTCCGGCTTCGAGCCGTTCTGGATCGCCAGCATCACGCTGTCGATTTCACCCGGCTTCCACTGGAACTTCTTCAGGAACGCAACGACCGGCTTCGCCTTCGTTTCGAGCTGCGGATTGACGACGCTGTCGACGTGCTCCGCACCGCCGAATACCTTCTTCGGATCGTCGAGGAAGCGCAGCTTCCACTTCGCGAACATCCAGTGCGGCGCCCACCCGGTCACGATGACCGGCTTGTTCGCGCCCACCGAGCGCGACAGCTCGGCTGTCATCGCACTGCCCGAGCTCGGCATCAGCGTGTAGCTCAGCCCGTAGTTCTTGATCGCCTCGTCGGTCTTGCGCATCACGCCGGCACCGGCGTCGATGCCGACGATCCGGCCGCCGAAGCTGCTTTTCTCGGCGTTCAGATCCTCGATGCTCTTCGCCTTCACGTAGTCGGGAACGATCAGGCCGATCTTCGCGTCCGGAAAGTTTGCGCCGACGTCGACGACCTTGCTCTTGTATTCGCTCCAGTACGAGCCGTGCGTGACCGGCAGCCATGCCGACAGCGTCGCGTCGAGGTCGCCGCGCGCGACGCCCTGCCACATGATCCCGGCAGCCACCGGCACGAGCTGGACCTGGTAACCGAGCTTCTTCTCGATCACGCGGGCCGCGACGTTCGACGTCGCGACGCTGTCGTCCCACCCTTCGACGTAACCGATTTTCAGCGTCGGTTTCGTATCGGCAAGCGCGGACGCGCTCAGTGCCACCATCGCCGACAGGGCACCACTCCATAGCATTTTTCCGAACAGTTTCATGGTCGATCTCCTTGATATGCGCACACCGCGCGATGTCTCTCTAGGTTCTTCAACCACAAATCCGCGGTATCGTTCTTTTCCGACGGATGCTTGTCCGAACGCGACGCGTCCGGACAGCCGGTGGCCTGCTGGACTACTTGTCGATCACCAGATCCGACAGCGGCTTGCTGCAGCACAGCAGCACCATCCCCTGATCGATCTCGCGCTGGCGGATACCGCCGTTGTGCTTCATCTCGACCTGCCCCGACACGAGCTTCACCTTGCAGGTGCCGCACATGCCCTGCGTGCACGATGCCGGCAGCCGCACGCCAGACTGGCGCGCCGCGTCGAGCACGTGCTGCTCGGAGCCGCAGGAAATTTCGCGGTTGCTCTTCGCGAAGCTGACCGTGTACTGCTTCGTCGCGACGTCGTCGCCGCCGGCAGCCGGCACGAGTTCGGCGAGCACCTCGTCGCTCGCCGTCTGCGCGAGCGTTTCGAACGAGAAGCTTTCCTCGTGATAACGCTTGCGGTCGAACCCGGCTTCGTCGAGCAGGTCGCGCACCGCCTTCATGTATGGCGCCGGGCCGCACGTGAAGATCTCGCGCTCCATGAAATCCGGTGCGATCAGCTTCAGCAGCGGCAGCGTCAGGAAGCCCGTGACACCCGGCCAGTTCGTGCGCGCGCCGACGCGCTCGACGACGAACGACGTGCGGAAGTTCGCGTGATTCGACGCGATCAGGTCGAGCTCGCGCGCGAAGATGATGTCGTCCGGCGTGCGGGCGCTGTGCACGAACAGGATGTCGCGGTCTTCGGCGAGATCGTGGTGCGCACGGCTCATCGACATCAGCGGCGTGACACCCGAGCCTGCCGACAGGAACAGGTACTTGCGCGCCGGATGCCGAGCGCACGTGAATTCGCCGGCCGGGCCGAGCACGCGAACCGACGCGCCCGGCTGCAGGTTGTCGTGCAGCCAGTTCGATACCTTGCCGCCCGGCACGCGCTTCACCGTGATCGAGATCGTGTGCGGCCGTGCCGGCGACGACGAGATCGTGTAGCACCGGTTGATCGTCTCGCCGTCGATGTCGAGCTCGAGCGTGATGAACTGCCCGGGCTCGAAGGAGAACGCGCGGCCTTGCGGCGAACGGAAGAAGAAGCTCTTCACGTCGTGGGTTTCCTGCCGGACGTGGCAGCACAGCAGCGTTTCCTCGACGTCGCTCGTCCAGCGCTCGGGAAGCGCGTTCCAGAACGCCGGGTGGGTGACCCGGCTGTCCGCCGGCTCGAAATTGGCCGCATCTCGCATCATGTGTAGCTCCGCTTCAGTGCTGGGTAGTGCCGGGTACTACGCGCCGGTTTGTGCGGCGAGCCGGCCGATGTACCAGGCCGAGAATTTTTCGACGAGACCTTCCGTGTACGGCGAATACGGGCCCGGTTCGTACGCGCTGCTGGTCGCGCCGCGCTGCGAGAATTCGACGAGCGCGCGATCCTGGTCGTTGGTCGCGTTCCACACGGCCGTCAGGTTCTTCACGTCGTAGTCGATGCCTTCCTTCGCGTCCTTGTGCACGAGCCACTTGGTGCGCACGAGCGTCTTGCCCGCCGACAGCGGAATCACCGAGAACGTCACGATGTGATCGCTCATGAAGTGGTGCCACGAGTTGGGCTGCGTCCAGAACGACAGGCCGCCGAGGTCGGCCTGATCGAACTTGCCGAGCAGCTTCTTCGACGCAACCTTCGCGTCGAGCGTCTGCGATTCGCCGCTGCGATCGAGCGGCAGGCGCTGCGTACGGAAGCCCGTCACGTCGAGCAGCTTTTCGATTTCGGCGGACGGCAGGCCCATCTCGGCCCACTCCTTGCCGCGGCGCACGCACGTTTCAGCGAACGCGTCCATGCCTTCGGCGTTCGCTTCGGAGCGCTGATAGCCGAAGCCGTATTCATACAGCGAGATCGTCAGCTCCGGATGGTTCGCGACGCAGTGATAGCACTCGCGGTTGTTCTCCATCGTGAGCTTCCAGTTGCCTTCCTCGATGATGTCGACCTGCGCGGCGATCTTCGTGTTCGGCAGATCGTGCGGCAGCAGATACGGCTCCATCTCGGCGCGCAGTTGCGCAAAGTCGGCCGGCGGTTCTTCCGCGAGGCACACGAAGATCAGGCCCGCGAGATTCTGCACGTGCACCGACTTCAGGCTGTGCTTGCAGCGGTCGAACTGCTCGCCCATGTGCTCGGCGAACATCAGCTGGCCCGTCAGGTTGTAGGTCCAGCTGTGGTACGGGCACACGATGTTGCCGACCGAGCCCTTGTCTTCGTTGCACAGGCGCGCGCCGCGGTGGCGGCACACGTTGTGGAACGCGCGGATTTCCATGTCGTCGTCGCGCACGATCAGGATCGAGTCGCTGCCCAGTTCGACGGTCACGTAGTCGCCCGGCTCCGGAATGTCCGGTTCAACCGCGACCTGGATCCAGTGCTGGCGGAAAATCGCCTCCATGTCGAGGGCGAAAATCTCCTCGCTCGTGTAGAACGGCGCCTCGAGGCTGTAGCCTGCCTTGCGGCGTTCGATCAGTGCACGAATGTCTGCCGATACTTTCATCGTTTGCTCCGGATTCCTTGCATCCCAGTGTGGTTGCCGACAGGCATCAAAATCAGTAGTCGATGAGCTGATGCTCGCGCAAATACGCGAGGATCACTTGTGCTTTTTCGACCGAACTCCCTTCATTTACGACGTTGCCGCCGCGGCTTTCGGTCGTCGTCGCGGACAGCATGCGTGCATGCCCGGAGCGCTTCTCGGCCGCGACCAGCTTTACGGGTTTACGCTCGATCGGCCCGACCTTCCACGCGGCCGCATCGGCATCCGCGCCGGTCGACGCGAGCGCCGGGCGGATCGCGCCGGCCCGCAGGCGCGCGTACGCGTAGCGCGGCGCCACGTTCGCGAGCGGATGGACCGCTACCACGGCCGGCAGAGCGGCGTCGACGCGCCGCCGCAGCCCTTTCGGCAAGAATTGCCGGACCGCCGCGCGGCCGCCGTCGACCGCCACGTCCACGGCCGAGCCGACGAGCGGATAGCCGAGCGCCGCGGCGACGCGATACGGCAGCATCCCGGTGTCGTACGCGCCCTCTGCGCGCGTGCCGGTCAGCACGAGGTCGTAGCCGTCGACGCGTGCGGCGATCGCGTGCACGGCATCGTCGCCGTCGCGGCAGGCCAGCACTTCGACCTGGCGCGCGCCGAGCGCAAGGTATTCGGCGAGCGCTTCGTTCGCGGGGTCGCCCGCATGGATCACGTCGAGCTGCGCACCATGCCGCTCCGCGAGCTGGCGGCCGGCTTCGAGCGCGGCCGCGTCGTTGCGGCTGTAACGCGCGGCGCCGCTGACCGGGTGCCGGCCCACGGACACGAGCACCGCGATACGTTGCAACTGGCGAGGGGCGTTCATGCTGCGACTCCTTCCGTTTCACGGCTGCCGACAACAGCCGGCGATTGCCCGCGCGCCGCGCGCGCGGCCTGCACCTGTTCGATCAGCGCGGCGATCGTCGCCTGCGCGTCGCCCACCACCGTCAGGTTCGCGCGCTTCGCGATCGGCGCGCTGCCGTCGAGGTTCACCGCGATCACGTGGCGGCAGTCCTTGATCCCCTGCAAGTGCTGCACCGCGCCGGAGATGCCGAACGCGATGTACACGCTCGCTTCGACCGTCTTGCCGGTGGCGCCGACCTGCTTGTCGCGCGTGAAGTGACCGTTGTCGACCGCCACGCGGCTCGCGCCGATCGCCGCGCCGAATGCGCCGGCGAGCCGCTCGAACGCGGCGATGTCCGACACGCCGTTGCCCGCCGACACGATGAAGTCGGCCTCCTCCAGCGCGACCTGCGCCGCGTCGATTTCGTCGAGGCCGAGATCGCGGTACGGCTGCACCGCGCCGGCGGCCGGCCGGATGAAGTCGGCGGCCAGGCGTTCGCCCGCGCCGACGAACGGCAGCTTCGCCTCGACCGCGTTCTGCGCGAGCAGGATCACGTCCGGCAAGCCGCGCGTCGCGAATGCGCGCCCGGCGTGCGCGTATGCGCCGACATGCTTCGCGTCGATCTCGACCACGTGGGTCGCGACGCTCGCGCCGGCCGCCGCGGCATAACGCCGGCCGAGATCGCCGTCGCCGGTCGCGTTGTCGGGCACGAACACGTGCTTTGGCGCCAGCGCTGCCGCGCATGCCTGCAATGCCTGCAATTCGCTTTCGGGCGCGAACGCGCGGCGGTCGAAGCCCGCGAGCTCGATCAGCTTGTCGACGCCGAGTTCGGCGGCGTCATCCTTCAGTTCGCCGAATACCAGCAGCGCGACTTCCGTCTGCGCGTCGGCGAGTATCGCGGCGGCGGCAATTACCTGCCGCGCATGCTCGTCGAGCGCGCCGCGTTCGGCATGCGCGACCACCAGCATCACGTGCTTCGGGTCCTGCACCGCGCGGCGCGGCTTCGCGGCCGCGGCGCCGTGGCCGTGCGCGGCCCACTGCGCGGCGCTCGCATCGGCGCTGCCTTCCTCGCCGAGCGTGATGCGCTTGAGCCCGGCGGCCGTGATGATGAACGGCCGGCGCGGATCGATTCGTTTGATCGTGTTCATCGATTCACTCCAGCGAGGCGGCAACGAGTTCGGCCACGTCGAGCACGTCCGGGCGCGGGCCCACGACGCCTTCGAGCATCGCCGTACAGTTCGGGCATCCGACTGCGACCACGTCCGCGCCGATCGCGCGCGCGTCGGCGATGCGGATGTCGGGAATACGCTGCTTGCCCGGGATGTCGGTCAGCGGCGCACCGCCGCCACCGCCGCAGCAGCGGCCGCGCATGCCGTTGCGCTCCATCTCGACGACCTGGATGCCGATCGTCTTCAGCAGCTTGCGCGGCGATTCCGTCTCGCCGTTGTAGCGGCCGAGATAGCACGGATCGTGATACGTGGTACGTTTTTCGAGCAGCGCGTCGACCGCCTTCGGCGCGATCTTGCCGCTGTCGGCCAGTTCCGCCATGTACGTCGTGTGATGCTTGACCGTCACACGCAGCCCCAACGCGCGATATTCGTTGCGCAGGCTGTGCATCACGTGCGGGTCCGCCGTCACGATTTGCTTGTACGACAGCGAGCCGAGCGTGCCGATCAGGCGCTTCGCCATCTGCTGGAACGTCGCTTCGTCGCCGAGGCGGCGTGCGACGTCGCCGGTGTCGGTCTCGGTCGCACCCAGCACCGCGTAATCGACGCCCGCCTTGTTCAGCACCTTCACGAACGCACGCAGCGTGCGCTGGTAACGCATGTCGAACGCGCCTTCACCCGCGACGATCAACACGTCGACCGGTTTGCCCGGCTGCGCGACCGGTGCATTCAGGTCGACCGACCAGTCGTAGCGCGCCGCCGTGTCGTAGCCGCCCATCGTGCCGGTCTCGCGCAGGTTCGCCAGCACTTCCTGTCCCTTGCCCGGCACCGTCCCGTGCACGAGCGTGCGGTTGCGGCGCATGTCGACGATCGCATCCACGTGCTCGATCAGCATCGGGCACTCCTGCACGCACGCGCGGCAGGTGGTGCACGACCACAGTGTCTGCTCCTCGATCAGGCCGGACACGATCGGGCCGTTCGGCTCGCCGCGATGCTGGCCGACCGCGAGGCCCGGCGTCGGGCTGCCCGCATACGCGGCATCGGTGCCGCCCGCCATCCCGACGACGAGATCCTGGATCAGCTTCTTCGGATTCAGCGGCTGGCCCGACGCGAATGCGGGACACGCGGCTTCGCACTTGCCGCACTGAACGCACGCGTCGAAGCTCAGCAGTTGATTCCAGCGGAATTCGACGGGCTTCGCGACGCCGTATTCTTCGTGCTCGATGTCCGGCAGCTTGAGCGCGGTCGGCGGCGTGGCCGTGCCGTTGCCCGTGAACGATTCGCGGGTCGCCGCGAAGCGTTCCTGGCGCGGATGGAATGCGAGGTGCAGCAACCCGGCGATCGCGTGCTTCATCGGGCCGCCCTTCGCGGCGCCGATGGTCATCGTGAATGCGCCGGCGCCGATCAGCAGCGCGCAGAGCACCGCGAACGCACCCGACATCGCGCCGGCCGGCACCACCACGAACAGCACGAGGCCGAGCGCGAACGAGCCGAGCAGCCACGGCAGCGCGTTCCACGGGCCGCGCGACAGCCGGGCCGGCACGTCCTTCGCCGCGCGGCGGCGCCACACGAACACCACGCCGACAAGCATCGCGAGCGCCGCGAGGAAGATCAGCTTGTCGAGCCACGGCGAATAGATCGCGAGGCCGTAGTTGACGAACACCAGTGCGAGCGCGGCGATCGCGCCGCCCGCGGTCGCCACGTGGGTCTTCGCGATGTAGGGATCGCGAGCCACGACGTGGTGCAGGTCGACGAAGTAGCGCTTCGGAATCGCGAACAGGTTCGCGACGCCGAACGAGCCCGGCGCCGTCGCGCGCCCGAGACGCCAGTAGGACGAGCGCTTCGCGACCGCGAACGCGAGCCCCGCCACCGACAGCCACAGCAGTGCGGTAATGAGGAAAGCCGGGTTCATTTTTTAGAAATCCTTGACGAGACGCAGCGAATCGTAGATCGCACCGTGGACGTTATGCATCGAGATGCAGTCGCCGACACGGAACAGCAGGAAGCGGCCGTTGCCCAGTTCTTCCGACAGGCACGGCTGCGGCTGCGCCGCGAACAGCGTATGCGGATCGATCTGGCCGCGGTTCACCGACTCCGGCTTGAGCTTCCAGTACAGCTCGTCGTTCGGCGACGAACCGTTCTCGATCACGACCTGATCGACCGCGCGCTCTTCCAGTTCCTCCGTGTATTCGTTGCGCAGCACGGCGATTTTCTTGCCGTCTTCCTCGTATACGCGGTCGAGCATCGTGTTCGGCGTCTGGATCACGCCGAGCGCGTAGAGGCGGCGGTAGAAGATCGGGAACGTCGTGCCGCCGCAATCGTCGGCGACCTTCACGTCCGGCGTCACCACCTCGACCTTCGAACCGCGGCTCGCCATGAAATCGGCAACGCCGGCACCCGCATGCGTGCTCACGCCGTCGAACAGCAGCACGTTCTGCTTCGGCTCGACCTTGCCGGTCAGGATGTCCCACGAGCTGACGGCCAATCCTTCGGCGACGCCCCACGCCGGCACCTGCCACGTGAAGCTCGACCCGCCGGTGGCAAGCACGACGATGTCCGGCTTCTCGGCCATGATCATCTTCTCGTCGGCGGCGACGCCGAGGCGTCGGTCGACGCCGAGGCGCTTCGTTTCCATGTCGAACCAGCGGATGATCCCCGACATCTGTTCGCGCTGCGGCGCCTTCGCGGCGATCATCACCTGGCCGCCCACTTCGGCGTTCTTCTCGAACAGCACGACGTCGTGTCCGCGCAGCTTCGCGACGCGCGCGGCCTCGAGCCCTGCGGGGCCCGCACCGACCACGACCACCTTGCGCTTCGGGCCGCGCGACTTCTCGATGATGTGCGGCATCGTCGCTTCGCGCGACGTCGCGGCGTTCTGGATGCACAGCACGTCGAGGCCGTTGTACTGGCGGTCGATGCAGTAGTTCGCGCCGACGCACTGCTTGATTTCGTCTTCGCGGCCGTCGCGGATCTTGATCACCATGTGCGGATCCGCGATCTGCGCGCGCGTCATGCCGACCAGATCGATCATCCCGTTCGCGAGCAGGCGCTCCGCCTGTCCCGCATCGCGGATGCTCTGCGCGTGCATCACCGGAATCTTCACGACCGACTTGATGCCGGCCGCGAGGTGCACGAACGGCTCCGGCGGAAGCGCCATCGGCGGCATGCAGTTCGCGATCGTGTTGTGCGTGTCGCCGCCCGATCCGACCACGCTCAGATAGTCGATCAGGCCCGTCTCCGACATCGCCTGCGCGATTTCCTTCAGTGCTTCATGATCGAGACCGTCCTCGTGGAATTCGTCGCCGCACATGCGCAGGCCGACGCAGAAGTCCTTGCCGACCGCTTCGCGCACGGCCGTCAGCACTTCGATGCCAAAGCGCAGACGGTTCTCGAGGCTGCCGCCCCATTCGTCGGTGCGATGGTTCGACCGCTTGCTCCAGAACTGGTCGATCAGGTGCTGGTGCGCGGCGGAGATTTCGATGCCGTCCATGCCGGCTGCTTTCACGCGCTTCGCGGCTGCCGCGAAGTCGCCGATGATGCGGCGGATTTCCTCGATCTCGATGATCTTCGCATTGCCCCGGTGCACCGGCTCGCGCACGCCCGACGGCGACATCAGGTGCGGCCAGTGCTCGCCGTGGAACGACGAGCGGCGGCCCATGTGCGTCGCCTGGATCATGATCTTCGCGCCGTGCTTGTGCATCGTGTCGGCCAGGCGCGTGAGCGGGTCGATGATCTTGTCGTTCGACAGATTCACCGACTTCCACCAGCCTTGCGGGCTGTCGATCGACACGGGGCTCGAACCGCCGCAGATCGCGAGGCCGACGCCACCCTTCGCCTTTTCTTCGTAATAGCGGATGTAGCGGTCGCCCGGCAGGCCGCCCGGCTCGGCATACACCTCCGCATGCGCGGTGCTGACGATCCGGTTGCGCAGCGTCAGCTGGTTCAGCTGCATGGGTTTGAACAGGTGGGGATAACGCATCGCAGGCGACCTCTGGCGTTCGAATGTCTCGTATTGCGGGTGTTGTTGTGTTGCCGTATTGCTGTGTCTCGACGTCAGCGCATCAGTGCGCGATCGGCGACACTTCGAAGACGCAGTGGTCGTGGTGCTCGGCCGCACACTGCACTTCCTTCGACTGCGCGCGCGGCGCGTTCTTGCCTTCCGGCGTCGTGTCGTTGACCCAGTCCATCGCGCCGGCGAACCAGCCCGCGAACATGTAGCAGAGCTTGCCTTCCTTGCCCGGCTGCTGGAGCACGAACGACGAATGGCGCAGCTCGATCTTCGCGCGCGCGCCGGCCGGGTCGGCCTCGATGATCGAGAACAGGCCCCAGCCGCGTTGCGACAGGCGCTTCAGGTAGTGCTCGAACACGGCCATCCCGGTGAGGCCGTGCAGTTTCGCTTCCTTGTCGCACCAGTGATACGCGGATTTGTAGCCGGCCTTGTACAGGATCTCGGCATACGCTTCGACACCCAGCGCTTCCTCGACGGCGACGTGATTGTTCGTGAAGAAGTGGCGCGGCACGTACAGCATCGGCAGCGCGTCGGTGGTCCAGACGCCGGTATCGGGATCGACGTCGATCGGAAGTTGCGGTTGCATCGTGGTGACTCCGTGAGGAAAAATGGCCGCGCGGCTCGGGCGCTGGCGCGACATCGTCCGCGTGCCGGTGCGACAGGCGCCGGCACGTCCCGATTGTTCTGGTGTTGAATGGCGGTTGGCGGTTAGGGCCGTCGAGCGCTTATGCGCCCCACACGTCCTTGAACACGCGCACCCAGTTCTCGCCCATGATCTTGCGGATGCGGGACTCCTTCCAGCCGTGGCGTTCCATCGCCGCGGTCAGGTTCGGGAATTCGCCGATCGTGCGGATGCCGTCCGGGTTGATCACCTTGCCGAAGTTCGTCAGCTGGCGATAGCGGCCCTTGTCGTGCGTGAGCATGTCGAAAAACTCCTTCGCATAGTCCTGCGTAAAGTCCGTGCCGATGCCGACCGCGTCCTCGCCAATCAGGTTCACGACGTAGTCGATCGCCTCGATGTAGTCGTCGATGTTCGCTTCGATCCCGCGCTTCAGGAACGGCGCGAACATCGTCACGCCGACGAAGCCGCCGGCGTCGGCGATCTCCTTCAGCTGCGCGTCGCTCTTGTTGCGCGGGTGTTCCTTCAGACCTGACGGCAGGCAGTGCGAGTAGCACACCGGCTTCTTCGAGAACGCGATCGCTTCCGACGACGTGTTGCCGCCCACGTGCGACAGGTCGACCATGATGCCGACGCGATTCATCTCGGTGATCACCTCGCGGCCGAAGTCCGACAGGCCGCCGTCGCGCTCGTAGCAACCGGTGCCGACGAGGTTCTGCGTGTTGTAGCAGAGCTGCACGACGCGCACGCCCATGTCGGCGAACGCCTCGATGTAGCCGAGGTTGTCCTCGAACGCGTGCGCGTTCTGGAAGCCGAGGATGATCCCTGTCTTGCCTTCCTTCTTCGCGCGGAAGATGTCGTCGGTCGTGCGCACCAGCGTCAGCAGCTCGCTGTTGTCGCGGATCTTCTTCTTCATCACGCCGATGTTGTCGACGGTCTTGGTGAAGTTCTCCCACACCGACACCGTGCAGTTCGCGGCCGTGATGCCGCCGCGGCGCATGTCCTCGAACACCGGCTTCTCGAACTTCGAGATGTTCAATCCGTCGATGATGATGCTGTCCTGATGCAGCGTGCTCATATCTGCCTCTCGCTCCAGTCTCTGCTGTGTGTGGGTCGTCGATCAGTAAATCGGGAAGCGCTCGCAGAGCGCGAAAATCTCGCGGCGCACGCGCTGTTCGGTCGCGCGGTCGCCTTCCGGATTCGCGCGCAGCGCGTCGAATACTTCGAGAATCAGGCGGCCGATCTCGCGGAACTCGGCCACGCCGAAGCCGCGCGTCGTGCCGGCCGGCGTGCCGAGGCGGATGCCCGACGTGACGGTCGGCTTCTCGGTGTCGAACGGAATGCCGTTCTTGTTGCAGGTGATGCCCGCGCGTTCCAGCGCCTGCTCGACCGGCGCGCCCTTCAACCCCTTCGGGCGCAGGTCGACCAGCAGCAGGTGGTTGTCGGTGCCGCCGGTCACGAGATCCACGCCGCCCGCCTTCAGCACTTCACCGAGCGCCTGCGCGTTCGCCAGCACGTTGTCGATGTACGTCTTGAAGTCGGCGTGCAGCACTTCGCCGAACGCGACTGCCTTGCCGGCGATCACGTGCATCAGCGGGCCGCCCTGCAGGCCGGGGAACACGGCCGAGTTGATCTTCTTCGCGATCTCCTCGTCGTTGGTGAGCACGAAGCCGCCGCGCGGGCCGCGCAGCGTCTTGTGCGTGGTCGACGTGACGACGTGCGCATGCTCGACCGGATTCGCATGGCGGCCCGCGGCGATCACGCCGGCGATGTGCGCCATGTCGACCATCAGTTTCGCACCGACGCTGTCCGCGATCGCACGGAAGCGCGCGAAGTCGAGCGCGCGCGGATATGCGGAGAAGCCCGCGATGATCAGGCTCGGCTTGTGCTGGTGCGCGAGTTCCTCGACCTGGTCGTAGTCGATGCGCATCGTGTCGCGGTTCACGCCGTACTGCACCGCGTTGAACCACTTGCCCGACAGCGCCGGCTTCGCGCCGTGCGTCAGGTGGCCGCCGGCGTCCAGCGACATGCCGAGCACCGTGTCGCCCGGCTTCGCCAGCGCGAGCATCACCGAGCCGTTCGCCTGCGCGCCCGAGTGCGGTTGCACGTTCGCATAGCCTGCGTTGAAGATCTGCTTCACGCGCTCGATCGCCAGCGCTTCGACTTCGTCCGCGAATTCGCAGCCGCCGTAGTAGCGCTTGCCCGGATAGCCTTCCGCATACTTGTTGGTCAGCACCGAGCCTTGTGCCTCGAGCACCGCGCGCGACACGATGTTTTCCGACGCGATCAGTTCGACCTGCGACTGCTGACGCTCGAGTTCCTTCAGGATGGCGCTGCGCACCGGCGCGTCGCGTTCGGCGAGGGGCTGCGAGAAGAAAGGCTGGGTGTTCGACATAGTGCGTCCGTGACGAAGAATAAAGGGCGTAAGACCGAAGCTCGAGGCCCGCCGTACCTGGATTCCAGTGCATCCAGTGCAAGGCTGCCGACGGCTCTATTCTTGTCGTTCGGATTTTCGGCGGATTGATGAATTTAGACGCGTTCTTTGCCTTTTCCGCCATGCGCGTCCGTTTTGTACAAGTGACCGGTCGTGCTTTTTCGGATGACCAAGAAAACCGTCCGCCGCGGTTCCGCCCATGGACAGGCACTTCGCCGGTGCCTGTGCTGCGCGTCGGGAGTGCAGCGCAGCCCGCTTACGGTGCAGCGCAACATCGCCCGCACGTCCATACAACGTATGGAGCTAGGGTTTAGCCGTATGGCACGCTTGTTGCGCTCGCTCACACAATACGGCAGCCCGATCCGTGCCTCGGGCCAAAAGCTATTAGAGATTCAAGGAACGCTCCCCATGTCGCCCGACCGCACAGCGTCGCTGTCTCACTTCGCGTTCATGCCTTTACCGAACTTCACGATGATCGCGTTCACGAATGCGATCGAGGTGCTTCGGATGGCGAACTACCTGAGCGGACAGCCGCTCTACCGCTGGTCGGTGATCAGCCCGGAAGGCGGCCCGGTCACGGCGAGCAACGGGCTCACGGTCGACACGGGGCCGGCCGAGTGCGCGGGGCAGCCGGATATCGTATTCGTATGCGGCGGCGTGGACGTGCAGCGCGCGACGACGCCCGCCCATCTGTCGACGCTGCGCCGCTTCGCGCGCGCCGGCATTCCGCTCGGCAGTCTGTGCACGGGCACGTATGCACTCGCGAAGTCGGGGCTGCTCGCGGGCTACGCGTGCGCGATTCACTGGGAAAACATGTCGGCGCTGAAGGAAGAGTTTCCGGACACGCGCTTCCTGAAGGAACTGTTCGTGGTCGATCGCGACCGCATCACGTGCACCGGCGGCGTCGCGCCGCTCGACATGATGCTGAACCTGATCGCCGCGCGCGTGGGCACCGCACGCGTTACGCAGATCGCCGAGCAGTTCATCGTCGAACACGTGCGCGATACCAGCGCGCAGCAACGGATGCCGCTCGTCGCGCGGCTCGGCTCCGCGAACAAGTCGCTGTTCGAAGTGATCTCGCTGATGGAGAACAACATCGAGGAGCCGCTGTCGCGCGAGGAACTCGCGCGGCTCGCGAACATGTCGCAGCGCCAGCTGCAGCGCCTGTTCCGCGAGCACCTCGGGATGACGCCGACGCACTACTACCTGACGCTGCGGCTACGGCGCGCGCGCGAACTGCTGCTGCAGACCGACATGTCGATCATGCACATCACGATGGCGTGCGGCTTCCAGTCGGCGTGCCACTTCAGCAAGAGCTATCGCGACGCGTTCGGCGTCGCACCGACGCGCGAACGCCGCAAGCAGGTCGCGCCGCTCGCGCAGGGCGCGGGGACGCCGACGCCGACCCCGGCGTTTCAGACGCATATGGCCCACGCGTGAAGCGAGCGTGATTGAATATGAAGAGCGGCCGTCACGGCCGCTTTTCATTTGCGCTTACGATCCCCACACCTGCATTTCGTCGAGCGAATATCCCCACTGCGTCGCCCGCTTGGTCCCGAGCATCCGCACGTAGCGCCCCTGCGCGTTCAGGTTCGGCAGCGTAACGTGACCGTACGACACGCCGTTGTTCGTCGAGTAGACCGTCGTCCAGTTCACATTGTCGTTCGACGTCTGGATCTGATAGACGAGCGCGCCCGCATCCCAGTAGAGGTCGACGCTGCTGATCTTCTTCACCGCCCCGAGATCGACGGAGATCCATTGCGGATCGACGCCCGCGCCTTCTGGCGAATCCCAGCGCGTGCTGGTCGTGTTGCCGTCGAACGCCTTGTCGGCCGTGAGCGTCGCGTTGTAGCTCGCCGATGCGGCAGCAGGACGCCCTTGCGACAGCAGGGTCGGCTGCGCGCTCGCGGGGCCGCCGTAGTAATTCGACCCAAGCTTCGCCTTGTTCGAATCGGCATTCACGCCGAACTGCGACAGGCTCCAGCGCTGGCCCGTCGTCACGTCGCCGACGTAGAGCTGATAGCCGCCCGCCGTCGTCGACGAGAAGAACACGTAGTTCGTGCCGCTCACCGGCGCCGGATCCGAGTTGTTGCTCATGCAGTCGTTGACCGGCAGCACATTGGGCGTCGATGCCGGATCGGCGGTCTTCGCGTAGATCTGGTCGGCGCCGCCACTGTCCTTCCAGCGCGCGTAGAACACCATGCCGTCCGCGCGCACGATCGGGTAATAGGTCTGTAGCCCGGCAGGATGATCGAATACCGCTGTCGCGCCGGTCGCGATCGTGCGCTTCATCAGGCCCATGTTCGACCCGGTGCCCGTCGCGTAGTACACGGCGCTCGCGTCCGGCGCGAGGAACGGCATCGAGTATTCGGCGCCGGCCGGCGCATTGGTCAGGCTCACGACGGACGTGAATACCGGCCCCGCACTCGTGTACGACAGCGTGCCCTGCTTCACGTCGCCGTTCTGCTTGAACACGAGCGTCTTGCCGTCCGCGCTGAACTTCGGATCCTCGTTGCGCGTCGCGCCGGTGCTGTGCGTCAGGTTGACGGGCGCCGTGCCCGCCCCGAGCTGCAGCATGAACACGTTCCACGCACCGTTGCTGATGCCCATGAATGCGAGCCACTTGCCGTCGGGGCTGAACACGCCGTTCATCGGATCGGTGATGCCCCAGCTGCTCTTGCTGAGTTGCGTGAGCGTATGCGCGGAGAAATCGTACAGGAACAGCTGGCTCGTACCGTCGCCGTACTTGACGTAGCTGTGATAGACGAGTTTGCCGGTCAGTGCGGCGGGGAACGACGCGTTCGACTGAGTCGGAGGATTGCTGATGCAGGCTGCCGATGCGGTGCTGCTGAACAGATGGGCCGCAATGCCGGCCACGATGGTCACGGCGAGGAACTTCAATTTCACGCTGGTTACTTCCGGGTAGGTTGACGAGGGTCGAGGACGCCGTGCCGAGGTCCCCGCACACTGAGCGGGGTCACGGATCCGGGGAGCGGGCCGCGTGAAATTCCATATCGGTCGGACGTCGGGAATGAAACTTGCGGAGGATGCCGGTTCTGTCGTCTGAAGAAAAGGATCAGACGGGCGCCGGAACGTGCGGATCAGCAATCGGTGGTGCGGCGATTGGGGGCGGGATTGAACGCGACGAACGCCGTGCTACTCTTTTTTTCAGCGACGGCCTGCGGGCCGGAGGGCAGGCATGAAGCGATACGCGGAGCTCGCACAGATGATTGCCGACGCGATCCGGCGCGGCGACCTCGCGGCTGGCGCGCGCATTCCCACGGTGCGCGCGGCTTGCCGTGCGTACCGTGTCAGCCCTTCCACCGTGTTTCGCGCTTACTACACGCTGGAAAGCGAGGGATTGATCACGGCGCGCGCACGCTCCGGTTATTTCGTTTCGAACCTTCACGACAAACGCGTGCGGGCAGATCACGACGTGCCGCGCAAGCCGGGGGCGGCCCAAACCGGCGACGACGGTGCACTGTTCCAGCTGGCCGACTCGCTCAAGCGCGACGACATCGTGCCGCTCGGTTCCACGTTCGCGAGTTACTCGCTGTTTCCAATGAGCAGCCTGTGGCGGTTCGCGGCATCGGCGGCCCGCAACATGGACCGCGCGAAACTGCTCGCCGGGCTGCCGCCGGGGCACGAAGCGCTGCGTCGCCAGATCGCATCGCGCTACCTGAATGCGGGGGCGTCGTTGCCGATGGACGAGATCGTCATCACGACCGGCGCAGCCGAAGCGCTGACGCTGTGCCTGCAGGCGCTCACGCGGCCGGGCGACATCGTCGCGATCGAACGCCCGGCGTTCCCCGCGGTGCTGCAGACGGTGCAGCGGCTGCACCTGAAGGCCATCGAAATCCCGGTCGATCCGCGCACCGGGCTCGATCTCGACGCGCTCGCCGACGCGCTCGACACGCATCCGGTGCGCGCATGCTGGTTCATGACGTCGTTCCACAATCCCACCGGCGCGACGTTGCCCGACGAGCGCAAGCACGCGCTGGTCGATCTGCTCGCGACGCGAAAAATACCGCTGATCGAGAACGACGTGTATGGCGAACTGCACTTCGGCCCGACGCCCACCCGCCCCGCGAAACTGTACGACGACGACGGGCTCGTCCTTCATTGCGGCTCGTTCTCGAAATGTCTCGCGCCCGGTTTCCGCGTCGGGTGGGTGGCGGCCGGCCGTTATGCGAAGCAGGTCGGCCATGTGAAGAACGCGAGCGCGCCGGCGGCGGACGTGCCCGCACAACTGGCCATCTCGAGTTACCTGCGCAATGGCGCGTACGACCGCTTTCTGCGCCGGCTGCGGCGCAATCTGGCCGCGCATCAGGCGCAGATGCTGGCGGCCGTTCGCGCGTATTTTCCGTCCGACACCCAGGTGTATGCGCCGCGCGGCGGCTATTTCCTCTGGATGGAATTGCCGCCGCACGTCGATGCGATGCGATTGTTCGACGAAGCGATGGAGAACGGCGTGAGCGTTGCGCCCGGCCCGATCTTTTCCGTGACGGGCGCCTTTCGCCGTTATGTCCGGCTGAACTATGGCCGGCCGTGGACCCCTGCCGTCGAGGACGCGATGCGAACCATCGGTACGCTCGCGCGGCGGCAACAGCAAACGAGGTAGCAACGACCATGCGAGTCATGCCCAACCGGAAGGTCCGCACACGCGACACGCTGCGCGGCGCGCTATCTTTGCGTGCCGACGTGCGCGGCGCCGTCAGCCAGCGCTGCCGGCAGTGCGGTTTCATGGCGTTTCGCGCGCGCGAGCAGTGCCCCGTCTGCGGACTGGGGAACTGGCCGTTCGCGCCACTCGGCGACGCGCGCTACGACACGCAGCCGGCCCCCCCGATGCATGCGCCGCACCCGCCGCAACCCGCGCCGACCTGGTCGTCGCGCGTCGCGGCCGCGGTGCGCGGCGCGGCGCAACGGCGGCCGCGCGCATCCAGCGCGCCGCTGCTGAGCATCCTCACGCTCGTGCTGATGGTCGGCGGTTACGTGACGTTCGACCGGATGTGCCGAGCCGACCCCGTCTGTCGAGGCCAGGGTGCGCGGGACGCGGCAACGATCAACGCCGGTGCGCATGCGGCGGATGCAACGCCGACGCAGCCGGTCGCGCCCCCACCCGTGCTTGCATTGCGCGCCCCGGCCGACGCCGCGCGCGCAACCGAGGGCGAGCCGGCACAGGTGGCCGCCGCGGCGCCCCTTGCCGATACCGGCACGCCCGCACGCGCGAGCGGACACGCGGCTGCCCGCACGTCGGCGCGCGCGGCGACGACGCTCGCTCGACATGCACCACAGGTTCGCGGGCCGGACAGCGTACGCAGCGGCATGCGCGTCGCCGACTGGAAAGGCGCCGCTCGCCGCCCGCATCCGATCCACCGCGTGAGCATGCACGCTCGCCACAAGCATCGCGCCGTGGCTACCGAGATGCAAATGGCCGAGCTCTACCGCGGGCATTGAACGCGCGGCGTGCACCGGTTCCATTTCTTGAACGGCACGCCGCGATCGGGATTCATCGATAGCGACGCCGCACGCTGTCGCTTCGCAGCGCCCACAGCAAAAAGCGGGCGGCGCCGCTTCCGGCGCCGCCCGCTGCTTGCGTGCCGTTCGTGCGTCAGGCCGCGAGCAACCCGTGCGGATCGATCACGAATTTACGCGGCGCGCCGCCGTCGAACTTCTTGTAGCCTTCGGGCGCCTGATCGAGCGAGATCACTTCGACGTTGACGATCTTCGCGATCGGCAGGCGGTCGAACAGGATCGCCTGCATCAGGTTGCGGTTGTATTTCAGCACCGGCGTCTGGCCCGTGAAGAACGAGTGCGACTTCGCCCAGCCGAGGCCGAAGCGGATGCTGAGGCTGCCATGCTGCGCGGCCTTGTCCTTCGCGCCCGGATCATCCGTCACGTACAGGCCCGGGATGCCGATCGCGCCGGCGGGCCGCGTGATTTCCATCAGCGAGTTCAGCACCGTTGCGGGCGCTTCCTCCGAGTGGCCCGACGAGCCGTGGCCGTGCGCCTCGAAGCCGACGCAGTCGACCGCGCAGTCGATCTCCGGTACGCCGAGGATCTGTTCGATCTGCTCGCCGAGCGATGCGTCCTTCGACAGGTCGACCGTCTCGAAGCCCATCGCACGCGCATGTGCGAGGCGTTCCGCGTTCATGTCGCCGACGATCGTCACCGCGGCGCCGAGCAGACGCGCCGATGCGGCCGCCGCCATCCCGACCGGGCCTGCGCCGGCGATATAGACCGTCGAGCCCGGCTTCACGCCCGCACTGACCGCGCCGTGATAACCGGTCGGCAGAATGTCGGACAGGCAGGTCAGGTCGCGGATCTTCGCCATCGCCTGATCGCGGTCCGGAAATTTCAGCAGGTTGAAGTCGGCATACGGCACGAGCACGTACTCGGCCTGGCCGCCAATCCAGCCGCCCATGTCGACGTAGCCGTACGCGCCGCCGGCACGCGACGGGTTCACGTTCAGGCAGACGCCCGTATGCGTGTCCTTGCACATCGCGCAGCGGCCGCACGCGACGTTGAACGGCACCGACACGAGATCGCCGATTTTCAGCGTCTCGACGTCCGGGCCCACCTCGATCACTTCGCCGGTGATCTCGTGACCGAGCACCAGGCCGATCGGCGCAGTCGTGCGGCCGCGCACCATGTGCTGGTCGGACCCGCAGATGTTCGTGCTGACGACTTTCAGGATCACGCCGTGGCCGATCGCGCGGCCGGTCGGGTCGACCATCTTCGGATAATCGATCTTCTGAACTTCGACCTTGCCCGGCCCAAGATAGACGACACCTCGATTGCTGCTCATCGTATTGTCTCCATGTCTCGTTGGATGGCGTCGCGATGCGGCGGCGGATGCGGACACGCACGCAACGTGCTGTTCGAGAGTAGTCCCGGAGACGGGGGCGCCGATGTCTCAAACCCGACATGCGTTTGAACGGCGCCGACATCGATGGCGGAAATGCGAAAGTCGGGGCGGGAGCCGGCACGCGGGGCACGGCGGTCCGGAACGCACGGCCGGAGGACGACCCGGCGCGGTTGGTCCGGCCTGCCGGTCGAGTCGCACGGCCGAGCGCACCTGGGCGGCGCGCCGCCCGATCGTGCATTACCCGCCCTGATTCTCGCGGATGATCGCGGCAGCGGCCGCTTCCGCATCGCTCGCGACGCCGTCGTGCACGCGCGTGCTGACGGGCGGCGTCGGCGGCTCGCTGTCGAGCGCGTGTCCGTCGCGGTTGCGCGTGTCGACCGTCGCGCGCATCGACAAGCCGACCCGCAGCGGATGCGCGGCCAGGTCACGCGGGTCGACCGCAATCACGACCGGCACGCGCTGCACGACCTTGATCCAGTTGCCGGCCGCATTCTGCGACGGCAGCATCGAGAATGCACTGCCGGTCCCGGCCGAAAATCCCTGCACACGACCGCGATAGACGACGCGCGATCCGTACAGGTCCGACACCACGTCGACCGGCTGGCCGATACGCATGTGACGAATCTGCCCTTCCTTGAAATTCGCTTCGATCCACAGGCGGTTCAGTTGCACGATCGACATCAGCGGCACGCCGGGCCCGACCTGCTGGCCAACCTGCACCGAACGCTGGCCGATCGTCCCGTCTACCGGCGCAACGATCGTCGTGCGCTTCAGGTTCCGGTACGCGAGCTTGAACTGCGCGGCCGCCTGCACCACTGCCGGGCTTTCGTCGACGGGAAGCCGCGTGCCGAGCGCGCGCGCGGCTTCCAGCTGCGCCTGCGCGGCTGCGAGGTTCGCCTGCGCGCCGGCCACGGCCGCGCGCGCACGTGCGAGCTCCTCCGGCGCGACAATCTCCACCGATGCCCCCGAGCGCGCGGCAAGCGCGCGCTGCGCGAGCCACAGGTCGGCCTGGCGCGCATTCACGGCCTCCACGTACATCGCGTTCGAGATCTTTGCGTTCGCGACCTGTCGCACCGCCTGCGCGAGCTGCGCCTTCGCCTGCGCGAACGCGACGGACGCTTCCGTATCGTCGAGCTTCACCAGCGTCTGCCCGGCGCGCACGGCCTGTGTGTCGGCGACCAGCACGTCGGTAACGGCGCCCGGGATCTGCGCGGCGACTTGCACGACGCTGCCCGCGACGTAAGCGTCGTCGGTGTCTTCGTAATAGCGGTCGTGCAGCAGCCAGAACGCGATCCAGACGAAGGCGGCCAACAATACGAGCGCAAAGAAAACCATGAAGCGCTTGCGGCGCGTCGCGCGGCGCGCATCGAGAGCCGGGTCGGTCAGTGCGGCCGGCTGCGCGGCGGTATGAACATTGTCGTGGTGCATCAGTCGCTTTGCGTAACGATCAGGCGGTCATGCTGAAACGAGGGAATCGCGGACGCCCGCGGGGCGGCGGCGACAGCGGGTGCTGCAGCGCGTTTGCTCGTGCTCGCGTCGATGCTCGCACCGACCGTGCCGACGTTCGCGCCGCCGCTCTGAATCACGACCGCAGCCGAACGATCGGCCGGTGCGATGCGCACCGCGGCGGCGCTGCCCGACACGGCCGCTCGACGTGCTTGCGCGCCCGCGTCCGTCGCGTCGCCGGCGACGGCGTTCGCCGTCCCGCCACGCTTCGCTCGCGCGTTGTGCGCGCTTTGCGCGGCACGCGCACCCGGCGTAGCGGCCTCAGCAGTCGTTGCGCGCGCATCGAATCCGCCGCCCAGCGCGCCGATCAATCCGACCCGCAGCGTCCGCTGCTTGCCGAGCAACGCGATCAGCTGCGCACGTTCGTCGATCAGCGTCAGGTCCGCGACATCGACATCCTTCTGCATCAGCACGCCGCGCCGATGGCGATCGGCCGCGATCTGCACGATTTTCTGCGCGGCGGCCACGGCGTCCTGTTGCTGCGCAACCAGCGTCTGCGCGGTCTGCAGCGATGTGACGATCTGCGCGACTTGCCCGAGCGCGTCGTCGACGGTCTTGTTGTACAGCCCGATCGCAACGTCTGCCTGCGCGACGTCCGCACCGAGCTTCGCCTTCAGCCGGCCGCGATCGAAAATCGGCAGCGAGACTGCCGGGCCGACCGAACCAGCCAGCGAGTCCCGCGAGAACAGCGATGCGGGCGTCAGCGCGAACACGCCGCCGAGCGCGACGAGGTTCACGTCCGGATAGAACTGGGCGCGTGTCGAATCGGCATTCGCGAACGCGGCCTCGACGCGCAGCCGCGCGGCGACGATATCGGGTCGGCGGCCGAGCAGGTCGGCCGGCAGCCTGGCGGGCAGCGCGCCGCCGGCGAACGCGCCGACGCGCGGCCGCTGCAGCGACAGTCCGCGCTCGGGGCCGCGGCCGGACAGCACGCCGAGCTGCAGTTGCGCGAGTCTGATCTGCTCGTCGTTCAGCGCGATCTGCGCGAGCAGGCGGCTGCGCTTGATCGACGCATCGCTCGCGTCGTATGCATTGTCCAGGCCGCGCGCAGTGCGCTCGCGTAGTACGGCCGTCACGCGCTGACCGATCTTCAGTTTCTGCTGCAGGAGGTCGCGCACCGCGTACGCCTGGTCGAGCTGGCAATACACGGTGACGATCGCAACCGCGAGCGTGAGCCGCACCTGCTCTGCCTCGACTGCTGACGCGTCGCGCAGCGACATCAGGCTCTTCGTCGCCGCGCGGTTCTTGCCCCACAGGTCGAGCTGGTAGTTCAACCCGACGAACACCGACGACGGCGACACGACCGGATCGCCGAAAATCTCCACCGGCACGCGATAGCCGCCGGCCGTCACGTCGGCGATGTCGCCCGGTTTCGGCATCCGCGCACGGCTGACCGTCGCACCCGCCGTTCCGGTCAATCCCGTCAGCGAATCGAACTGCTGAAGCTGCGCCTGCGCGATTCGCAGCCGCGCCTGCGCGACCTGCAGATCCGGATTGTTCTGCGCTGCCTCGGCGACGAGTTCGTCGAGTTGCGGATCCTGCAGTTGCGTGACCCAGTCGGGCGCGGGCCACGCGCCGTTCGCGCCCGGCCCGGCGGTCTGCGCGAGCGCGTCGCCGGCCGGAGCACGCAGCGACAGCGACGGCAAAAAGCCCGACGGCACGCACCCGCCGAGCGTCAGCAGCGCTGCCGCCGCCACGATCGTCCAGCCGCCCTGCGCTGCGCGCGCCGCCTTCGTGACCCGTTCCATCGCGTCCCTCACCCGTGCTGAATGCGCTGCGCGCGCGCGGCAAGGCGCGGCCGCGTCCGCTCGAGCGGGCCGAGCCGTCCGAACAGGCCGTCCGCGATGCCGAACAGGATGCCGGCAAGCTTGGCGCGCTTGTCGCGCTCGACGAGCGCGATCTGCACGACCTGCCACACGGTCAGCAGATTCGGCACGATCGCCACCGGAAAACGCAACCCGTACTGGATCCCGAGTTGCACCGCGTTGCGCGCGCTGTAGTAGCGCCGTTGCCACGAGTGATTCATCGACGTCATTTCGAAAGGGCCAAACGAGTGACGCTGCTTCGCGCCGATCCGGTGCGACAGCACCAGCGAAGGCACGACATAGAGCGGCACGTTGCGCGCGAGCGCGCGGAAGCTGTACTCCGTGTCGACGTGATCGATGAACAGCGTCTCGTCGAAGCGGCCGAGCACGTCGAATGCGGCGCGCGACACGACGCAGCCCGACGAGATCAGGAACGCGCAGCGCTGCAGCGGCGCGTCGGGCGCGAGGTTCAGCCGGCGCAAGCCGATCCCGTTCGTCGCGAGCTCCGGCAGGAAGCTTTGCGCGTTCTCGTCGAAGATGCGCGGGCCGGCGAGGAACGGGCGCGCCGCGCGCGTCGCGCAGACGCCGCGCATCGTCGCGAAGTACCCCGGCGGCACCGACGAGTCCTGATCGAACAGCGCAACGGCATCGACGCCGTTGCCGAACAGCGCGGCCAGCCCCGCGTTGTACGCGCCCGCGATTCCGCCACGATTGCCGTGATGCAGCAGCGCGATGCCGTCGCGTGCGCACAACTCGCGCACGCGCCCATCGGGCCGCGGCGTATTGTCGACGACGAGCAGCGCGTCGCACGCATGCCGCCACGCGGCGAGCGCCTCGAGCTGAGCGTCGGTCGGGTGATACAGGATCACGAGTGCGCCGAGTGTCGTCATGCCGCTCCTCCTCAATGTCCGAACGAAGCCGCCGCGCCGCGCTTCGGCCGCGTCAGCCACATCATCGCGGCGAGCACGACGCAGGTCATGCTCGCCATCCAGAACATGTCGCCCGTCGCCATCATGTAGGCCTGCTGCATCACGACGTGGTGCAGCGTCGACAGCTCGCGCGCGCCATCGACGCCCATCGCGTTCAGCGTATGCACGAAGCGCTGCGTGTTGGCCGACGCATGCGTGACCGACTGCGACACGACGTCGTAGTGATAAGTCGCGCGGTTGTCCCACAGCGTCACGCTCATCGCGGTGCCGAACGCGGCCGACAGCGTACGCAGGAAATTCGACAGGCTCGACGCGGCGGCGAGCCGGTCGTCCGGAATGCGCGACAGCGTCGCGGCCGTCAGCGGAATGAAGAAGCACGGCAGCCCGATGCCCTGAATCAGCCCCGGCGCGGCGATCTGCAGAAACGTCATCTTCAGCGTGAAGTGCGCGTCCCATGCGAGCACGGCTGCGAACACGACGAAGCCGAACGTCGCGAGCACGCGTGCATCGAAGCGGTGCGCGTGCAGGCCGACGAGGATCGAGAACACGAGCGCGAGCACGCCGAGCGATGCGGTCGCGAGCCCCGCATGGAACGCGTTGTAGCCCATCACCGCCTGCATCCATAGCGGAAACACGACGCCCACCACCGAGAAACTCATCATCCCGAGCGAGATGATGAGCACGCAGAACGAGAACGTGCGGTCGCGAAACAGGCTCAGGTCGACGACCGGATGCGCTTCGCCCGCCTCCCAGATCAACAGCGAAACGATCGCGAGCGCCGCGATCACCGCGAGCGTGACGATCAACGGCGAATCGAACCAGCCCTTGTCGTGGCCGAGATCGAGCATCGCCTGCAGCGAGCCGACGCCGATCACGAGCAGCACGATGCCAGGCACGTCGATGGGGCCGGCCGCGCCGCGCTGCGCGTCGGGCCGCAGCATTGCCGTGCACACCGCGAACGAAAACAACCCGATCGGCAGATTGATCAGGAAGATCCACGGCCACGAGAAGCTGTCGACGATCCAGCCGCCGACCACCGGCCCGAAGATTGGCGCGAGCAGCACCGTCATCGCCCACAGCGCGAGCGCGACCGTGCGCTTGTCGGGCGGAAACGTGCGCAGCAGAATCGTCTGCGACAGCGGAACCATCGGCCCCGAGCACAGCCCCTGCAGCGCGCGGCACACGACCAGCACGTGCAGGTCGCGCGCGAGACCGCACAGTAGCGACGTCAGCGTAAAGAGCAGAACCGCGCCGACGAACAGCCGCAGTTCGCCGACGCGCCGTGCGAGCCAGCCGGTCAGCGGCACCGCTATCGCCGCCGCGACCGAGTACGAGCTGATCACCCACGTGCCCTGGCTGTTCGATACGCCGAGGCTGCCGGAGATCGCCGGCACCGCGACGTTCGTCACGGTCGAGTCGAGCACTTCGATGAAAGTCGCGAGCGACAGCGCGAAGGTCAGCAGCGCGAGCCGCGCACCGCGCACGGGCGCCGCAGCGGCGGATACCGAATCGCCCGCGCCGGCGCTGGCCGGCGCGTGTCGGGGCGACGACGCCGTACTCATGCGCCCGCCGTCGCGACAGCGCCCGAAGCCGGCACGCGGCCCGGCTTCGGCGCGAAGCGCTCGATGAAGTCGGCGGCCGCCTCGCAGCCGTCCGGCGCGGCGTGGATCAGCGCACGCGCGCGCTGCGCATGGCGCGCGAAGTCGGGTTCGCCGAGCACGCGCGCGAGCGCCTCGCCCATGCGCACGCCGTCGACGGGACCATCGACGCGCACCCCGCTGCCGCTCGCCGCGACGCGCTGCGCGTTGTCGAACTGATCGTGCGCGAACGGCGTGACGACCTGCGGAATGCCGGCTTCGAACGCGAGCGCCGCGGTGCCGATTCCGCCGTGATGCACGAGTGCGCGGCACCGCGGCAGCAACGTGCGCATCGGCACGAAACGGCGCACCAGCAGTTGGTCGTCGCCCGGCGCCGCATCATGCGCGCTCAACAAAATGCCGCGTGCACCGACGGCACGCGTCGCGTGCGCGACCGCGCGCGCATACGCAGCGTGGTCGATAAGCGTCGACCCGGCCGTGAACACCACGGGCGGCTCGCCGGCCGCCAGAAATGCCTCGAGCGCCGGATCGTCTGCGGGTGTGGCGACGTCGTTGAACAGCGGAAAGCCGCTCTGCACACAATGCGCGGGCCAGTCGCGCTGCGCGGGCGCGAACCAGCCGGGAAACAGGCACAGCACGCCGTCGGTCGAATGCAGCCAGCGACCGAGCACGCGCCGCGCAGGTGCGAGCCCGAGTTCATCCCGCACCGCATTGAGCGCCGGCCCGCACACACGGTCCAGCACCTGCCGCTCGATCAGCGTCATCAACGCCGCCTTCACCGGCAGCGGCCAGCGCGCGGGAATCGTGAGGCGCGGATGTGTAGGCGGCACGTGCGCGGACAGCAGCGTCGACGGCGACACCTGCACCGACACATATGGCGTGCGATGCAGCTCTTGCATGAAGCGCGCGGAAAACGCCCACAGCGTGCCGACCAGCACGGTATCGCGATCGGTCAGCGCGCGCAGCGCGTCGTAATGCGGGCGCAGCACCGGCGCGATCACCTGCCACAGCGTACGAAACGACGTGCGCGGATCCCACAGTGCCGGGTTCGCCATCGCCGCGTCGTACTCGGCCGCCGTGCCGACCGGCACAAACGCGAAGCCGCAGCGGCGCACGCTCGCTTCGAACGGCGGGTGCGTGCAGAACACGACGTCGTGGCCGCGCGTCGCGAGCGCGCGCGCGACGCCGAGCAGCGGATGCACGTCGCCCGCCGAGCCGATCGCCGTCACGATCACCTTCGCCATCGCGCGCCTCGCGGAAATCAGTAGAAGCCGGGGATCAGCGCCGCGACCTCGCGGCGATACTGGGTGTACGCCGCGCCGAAATAGCCGGTAAGCCAGCTCTCCTCGACGCGCACCTTGTACGCGAGCGACGCGAATACGAGCGCCACGCCGAACGCACCGCGCCATTCGCCCCCGATCAGCGCGGCGCCGACGAGCGCGATCAGGCAACCGGTGTAGATCGGATGGCGCACGAGGCCGTACGGGCCGGTGCGCACGAGCTCGTGGTTTTCCTTCAGCGTGACGGATACGCTCCAGTTCGTGCCGAGATGCAGCCGTGCCCATACCGAGAACAGCAGCCCGGCAACGAGCACCGCGAGCCCGCATTGCGCCTGCAGCCCGAAGCGGTGCCAGTCGGGCGCGAGCGCCTGCCACGACGGATCGGGCAGGACGATCAGCGCGCCGCCGACGATCAGCGGAATCGACTGCAGCGTGCGCGAGCGCGACGCCTCCTTGCGCACGGTCGTCTTCACGGCCTGCGACGTCGCGATCCAGTAAGCGAGCCACACGGCCCACGGAACGACGATGGCGATGGTCTGAACGATATTCACGGCTGGCCTGCCTCGTGTGGATGAGAATTCGAACGCGCCCGGCGGGCCGGTGCGCGCAGTACGGGACTATGACGACAGCGCCGGCATCGGCGCGGACACGCACGCATGCGCGGCGTCGGGCGCGACGCTCGCGGCGGCAGGCGGCGCGTCGCAGAAGAAGCCAAGGAGCGCGGCGCGCGTGCTTTCACGCTGCGCGCGGCCCTCGATGTCGAGAAAATGCCCGGCGTCGAGGATCGTCGCGAAGCGCGCGCGCGGCACGTGTGCGCCGAGCTGGCGAACGTCGGCCGGCGTCGTGTATTCGTCGCGCTCGCCGTTCAGGAACAGCAGCTCGCAGCCGATGTTCGCGAACTCGCTCAGGTAACGCTCCGGTTGCAGCGACAGGATCTGGTCGACGTGGAACGCGACCTGGTCCTGCTCGTCTCGGGGCAGGCGCGTCAGATAACGGTAGTTGTACAGCTTCATGATGCGCGGCAGGTAGCGGCCGACCGTATCGTTCAGCAACTGCGCGGCCTTCAGGTTCTCGCCGGCCGCGATGTGATCGCGGGCGCGCGTCACGTAATCGACCATCGCGTCGTTCAGGAACGGCGAGAACGAGCAGATCGCCGCGCGCCGCACGCTCGGGCACCCGCGAGCGAGTGCGAACAGCGACGCGACGCCGCCCCACGACACCGACACGAGGAACGCCGGCGCAAAGCGCTCGACGAGGTACTGGAGAATCGCGGCCTCGTCGTCCTTGGTCAGGATGAAGCGGCCGGGGTTGTACTGGCGCGACTGCCCCGCATACGGCAAGTCGAAGCAGATCGTATTCATCCGCTCACCGAGGTACTGGACGGTCTGCCCGAACGACGCGGTCGTCGCAAGCGCGCCGTTGACGAGCATCGCCGTATCGAACGACGGGTCGAACACGTTCCGTTCGACGTAGACCTTCAGACCATTCGGTAGCGGGACCACGTGTTTTTCGGTCGGCATCGTCGTTCTCCGGTGGATGCGGCATCTCGGCGTCACGGCATGCTGCGGTGCGCAAGGGCCGGCGCCCGCCGCGTCGCGGTTATTGCCCGCGCTCATTGCCGATGCACCGCGGCAAATTCGCGCGGCGCCGATTCATTCCTTGAAGTGCGGCGCCATACTAATACGGGCAATATTACTTACTCAAGTCATTCCAACGATCCCCTCTAGTCCATCCGGAAATACGGCCGATTCAAATTTTTCCGGTGTTTTTTATGGTATGCGAAGTTCGTCGACGGTGAATGGCAATCGTTTGCGAGGCAGTGCCACACCATCGGACAGAGAACAATATTCTCTTCAAATTCAATTGATTACGTGCCGCCCAATCGCGTGATTGAAACGGATTCACCCAAATTGACAGCCCGCCGGATGAACCTGCAAATACTTTGAAATTTACAAATCTGACGGAATTCGACATTCTTTCGAGATGTAATGAATCGGAATTTGAAACTACCGCACCTATTAAGCCGCCGAGACTCTCGACGTTTTAAACAAACTTAAAATTATTTAACCTGCTTTCAATCGATTTTTCCGCATCCGCACAATCGTTGCCACGGTCAGCGCCCCGCCTGTTGGCGGATTTATTCGTCGGACCCTTATTTTTTCTTTGATTGAACGATCAATAAAAAACCGCTAAGCTCACGACTTCCAGCAACGGGCCCGTCCGGGCGAAGGGAGTCGCGATGCCGAAAGTCGGAATGCGGGAGATTCGCCGCGCACAGTTGATCGACGCGACGCTGCGCTCGATCGACGAGGCCGGCCTGCCCGGCACGACGCTCGCATCGGTCGCGCAGCGCGCGAATATCTCGACCGGCATCGTCAGCCACTACTTCGGCGACAAGGACGGTCTCCTCGAAGCGACGATGCGCCACGTGCTGCGCGATCTGTGGGCCGCCACCACGCAGCGCCGCGTCGCCGCCCGCAAAGATCCGCGTTCGCGGCTGCGCGCGATCGTCGCCGCGAACTTCGACGACACGCAGGTCAGCGCACCGGTAATGAAGACGTGGCTCGCGTTCTGGTCGCAGAGCATGCACGACGCCATGCTCAAGCGGCTGCAGCATGTCAACACGCGCCGCCTCCATTCGAACCTGTGCGCCGAATTCGCGAAGGCGCTGCCGCGTGCGAAGGCACGCGAAGCCGCCAGCGGCCTTGCGGCGCTGATCGACGGCCTGTGGCTGCGCGGCGCGCTGGCCGGCGGCCCGATCGATACCCGGGCTGCACTGAAGCTCGCCAACGATTACATCGACCTGCTGCTCGCGTCCCACTGACGCGCGACGCAGTCGCCCTCAAGGAGATCCTCATGTCCGTATACGGTTTGCAGCGCCTCTACATCGGCGGCGGTTACGTCGACGCCACCAGCGGCAAGACTTTCGACACCTTCGATCCGGCCACCGGCGAACTGCTCGCGCAGGTGCAGCAGGCGAGCGCGGCCGACGTCGACCGGGCGGTCGCGTCGGCGCAGGAAGGCCAGCGCGAATGGGCGGCGATGACCGCGATGCAGCGCTCGCGCATCCTGCGCCGCGCGGTCGAGCTGCTGCGCGACCGCAACGACGAGCTCGCGGCGATCGAAACGCGCGACACCGGCAAGCCGATCGGCGAGACGCTCGCCGTCGACATCGTCACCGGCGCGGACGTGATCGAGTACTACGCGGGCCTCGCAACCGCGATCGAAGGGCTGCAGGTGCCGCTGCGCGCCGAATCGTTCGTCTACACGCGCCGCGAGCCGCTCGGCGTATGCGCAGGCATCGGCGCGTGGAACTACCCGATCCAGATCGCGTGCTGGAAGACGGCGCCGGCGCTTGCGGCCGGCAATGCGATGGTGTTCAAGCCGAGCGAAGTCACGCCGCTCACCGCACTGAAACTTGCGGAAATCTATACCGAAGCCGGCGTGCCGGCCGGCGTGTTCAACGTCGTGCAGGGCGACGGCTCGGTCGGCGCGCTGCTCACCGGCCATCCGGACATTGCGAAGGTGTCGTTCACCGGCGGCGTCGAGACCGGCAAGAAGGTGATGTCGCTCGCCGGCGCGTCGTCGCTGAAGGAAGTGACGATGGAGCTCGGCGGCAAGTCGCCGCTGATCGTGTTCGACGATGCGGACCTCGACCGCGCGGCCGACATCGCGGTCACCGCCAACTTTTTCAGCTCCGGCCAGGTCTGCACGAACGGCACGCGCGTATTCGTGCATCGCTCGATCAAGGACGCCTTCACGCAGAAGGTGCTCGAACGCGTGAAGCGCATCCGCATCGGCAAGCCGACCGATGCGGACACCAACTTCGGTCCGCTCGTGTCGGCGGCGCAGCTCGACAAGGTGCTCGGCTTCATCGAAAGCGGCAAGGCCGAAGGCGCGAAACTGCTCGCCGGCGGCACGCGGCTGACCGAAGGCCACTTCGCCAGCGGCCAGTATGTCGCGCCGACCGTGTTCGGCGACTGCCGCGACGACATGAAGATCGTGCGCGAGGAAATCTTCGGTCCGGTGATGAGCATTCTCGAGTTCGAATCGGAGGACGAAGTAGTCGCCCGTGCGAACGACACGCACTACGGCCTGGCCGCCGGGGTCGTCACCGAGAACCTGTCGCGCGCGCATCGCACGATCCATCGGCTCGAAGCCGGCATCTGCTGGATCAACACGTGGGGCGAATCGCCGGCCGAAATGCCGGTTGGCGGATACAAGCAATCCGGTGTCGGACGCGAGAACGGCATCACGACGCTCGAACACTACACTCGCATCAAGTCGGTACAGGTCGAGCTCGGCCGCTACAACCCGGTGTTTTGAGAACGAGAGGAGTTAACCCGTCATGACGACACGCGAATACGACTACATCATCTGCGGCGCCGGTTCCGCGGGCAACGTGCTCGCGACGCGCCTGACGGAAGATCCGAACGTCACGGTGCTGCTGCTCGAAGCGGGCGGCCCCGACTACCGCTTCGACTTCCGTACGCAGATGCCGGCGGCACTCGCCTATCCGCTGCAGGGCCGCCGCTACAACTGGGCCTACGAAACCGATCCCGAGCCGCACATGGACAACCGCCGGATGGAATGCGGTCGCGGCAAGGGGCTCGGCGGCTCGTCGCTGATCAACGGGATGTGCTACATCCGCGGCAATGCGCTCGACTACGACAACTGGTCGACGCACAAGGGGCTCGAGAACTGGACGTATCTCGACTGCCTGCCGTACTTCAAGAAGGCCGAGACGCGCGACGTCGGCCCGAACGACTATCACGGCGGCGACGGCCCCGTGTCGGTCACGACCAGCAAGCCGGGCGCGAACCCGCTGTTCGAGGCGATGGTCGACGCGGGCGTGCAGGCAGGCTATCCGCGCACTGACGACCTGAACGGCTATCAGCAGGAAGGCTTCGGCCCGATGGATCGCACCGTCACGCCGAAGGGTCGCCGCGCGAGCACCGCACGCGGCTATCTCGACCAGGCGAAGGCGCGACCGAATCTCGAGATCGTCACGCACGCGCTCGCCGACCGCATCCTGTTCGACGGCAAGCGCGCGTCCGGCGTCACGTACCTGCGCGGGAGCGAGCGCGCAACCGCGCGTGCGCGCCGCGAAGTGCTCGTCTGCAGCGGCGCTATCGCGTCGCCGCAACTGCTGCAGCGCTCGGGCGTCGGCCCCGGCGCGTGGCTCAAGGAACTCGACATTCCGGTCGTACTCGATCTGCCTGGCGTCGGCCAGAACCTGCAGGATCACCTGGAGATGTACATCCAGTACGAATGCAAGGAACCGGTGTCGCTGTATCCGGCGCTCAAATGGTGGAACCAGCCGAAAATCGGCCTCGAATGGATGCTGAACGGCACCGGCCTGGGCGCGAGCAACCACTTCGAGGCGGGCGGCTTTATCCGCACGCGCGACGACGATTTGTGGCCGAACATCCAGTATCACTTCCTGCCGGTCGCGATCAACTACAACGGCTCGAACGCGATCGAGATGCACGGCTTCCAGGCGCACGTCGGCTCGATGCGCTCGCCGAGCCGAGGCCGCGTGAAGCTGCGTTCGCGCGATCCGAACGATCATCCGAGCATCCTGTTCAACTACATGGCCGAGGCGCTCGACTGGCGCGAGTTCCGCGACGCGATCCGCGCGACCCGCGAGATCATGCGGCAGCCTGCGCTCGATCGCTATCGCGGCCGCGAGCTGAACCCGGGCGCCGACTGCAAGACCGACAAGGAGCTCGACGCGTTCGTGCGGGCTCGCGCGGAAACCGCGTTCCATCCGTCGTGCTCGTGCAAGATGGGTTATGACGACATGGCGGTCGTCGACGAAGAAGGCCGCGTGCACGGGCTGGAAGGGCTGCGTGTCGTCGACGCGTCGATCATGCCGATCATCACGACCGGGAACCTGAACGCGCCGACGATCATGATCGCGGAGAAGATCGCGGACAAGATTCGCGGGCGCAAGCCGCTCGCGCGCGTGGACGTCCCCTACTTCGTCGCAAACGGCGCGATGGCGCGCAACGTCGCGAAGGCAGTGCGGCAGCCGGAGACGGTGTAGTCGGCAAGCGCCCGTCGCCGGGCGCGGCAGTCACGACGGGCGCGGCCCGCGGCACACTCGCCGCGGGCCGTTTTTCATTTCACCGGGCGCGGCCGCCGCGCGTGCGCAAGCGTGCGACGGACGTCGCGGCCGGCCGCGCGCGTTTGGCATGCACGATCGGGTTCGATCGCGACGTCAGGCTCATCGCACCGCGCAACCGGTCGAACGCGACATCTTCGTTTCGTCCGAAGCGGCCCGCTGCCGGCCATGCGAGCGTTTCATCGAGCCAGGCCTTCCACGCATCGCCGTGAAAGCGGCGCGCGAATCCGCGCACCATGTCCGGTGCCGCGATCACGATGCCGGCGAGCAGGTAGTACGCCCAGAAGCTGCCCGCGCCGACGAGCCGGTCGAGACGACACACGGACACCGCTGCAAGCAGCCCGGCGACCGATCCGAGATCCGCGCGCCGGTCGCGGATCGCGCGTGCGACGAGGTTGTGCCGCCCGCCGTACGCAGCGACGGACACCCCTTTGCCGGCGGCCAGTTCCGCGCTGAACATCGCGAGCGCGGCCAGCTCGTCGATACGCGCGGCATCGTTGCGGGGCCCGCAGACGTGCAGCACGTTCGCGTCGATGATCGCGCCCGGCCGCGCCGACGGATTCACGCGACGCGCCACGACGGCCGCGCGTCGTTCTCTCAGGTTTTTCGCAGGCGGCGCTTCGTCAATCTCGGGCTGTTCTTCGCGCTCGTACGCGGCGTCGCCTTCGCCGCATCCGGCATCCACGCCGCCGACGATCCGCTCCAGCGCGGCCCAGCCGTCGTCGGGGTCGTCGAACGCCCACGCGTCGACGAAACCGTGCGCGGATTCGAATACCGCGCGCGATCCCGGGCAGCGTCGCTCCGCGTGCGCAAGCTGCCGCGCGTCGGGTACGTGCATGCATGTTTCGCGCGGGTCCGTCGCGTTGCAAGCGCAGCCGCTACCGCCCGCCGCCGTCCACGGTGCGAATTCATGCAACGCAGCGATCGCGTCGTGCGACAGGTGCATGCCCGGTTGCGCGCGCGCGTCGGGCGACGGCCCGCCGATCGCTGCGCGTGCATCGGACGCCGCGATGCACGCCGCGTCGTCCAGATGGTCGATCAGATACTGCAGCCACGCAGCCGTGCGCAGCCGGTCGGGCGTCGCACCGCGGGCATGGCCATACTTCGCGGGATCGGTGAGCATGGTGGTTCGGAATGGTTCTACGAATCGGAATGGGTCTGGCGTGTCGGTCGACGCAGGCGGCACCGCCCATCGCACCGGCCGCTGCATTGCCGCCCGCGTCGGATCGCGACGCGGGCGGCGCCCCGTTCGTCACGCCGCCAAGCGTGACGCCGAAACCGGTGCGCCCGCCGCGCATCCTTGCACGGCCCTCGTATCTGGCGGGCGCCCGGCGTCGATCACGATGCTTACTGCACGTGGAACTTCGGCGACGTGGCGACCGTGCCGCTCACCGTACAGTCCGGCGTCAGCACGGCGTTGTTGAACGTCAGCGACGAGTTCGGATCGCTCCACGTCGTCACGACCTTGCTCGGCCCGCACGTGCCGAGCAGCGTGACGCTCACCTTCGCGTTGTTGATCGACAGTTGCGTCGTGCTGTCGGCCTGCCCCGTCCACGGTGCCGCGCTCGTCGCGCTCCCGCTGATCAGGCCGCACGTCGCGCCGCCCGAGAACGTCGTCGACGTGATGCTGACGATGCCGGTCGACGTGATCGTGCCGTTGAACGTCGCATTGCAGCTCGCGTTGACGGCCCCTTTGCTGAGCGTCGTGATCCCCGACGCGGAGAACGGTTCGCCGTTCGGATTCATCGGCTGACCGTCCGCGCGCGACACGGTCACCGCGAACGCGGGCGCGGCCGAAACCGCGGTGAACGCCACTGCAGCAACAAGCGATACGATTTTGCGAATGCTCATTTGCACTGCCCCCTCTCTTGACAAATGGCGGCACGCCGCCAGAAACGCGACCGTCCGGCCGGATCGCTCCGGGCCGACCGGTCGCAGGACACCGCCGGCGCGCGCGATGCGCGCCGCACGGCTCAGAACTTGTAGGAAATCCCGACGAACGTGATCAGCGGATCGGCCTTCAACCGCGTGCGCGTGGTCGCGAGCGTCGATCCGTCGGCGGCCTTGATTACCAGCGATGAATAGGTCTTCAGCGGCATGTACGTGAGCGTCGCCGTCAGTCCCCAATGCTTGTCGATCGCATAGCTCGCGCCGACGTTGTAGACCGGCGTGAACGACGACGACGCCTTGCCCTCGACCGACGTCGGCCCCGGCTTGCCGGCGCCGGCCGCGAGCACGCTGCCGAGGTTCTCGTTGATGTCTCTCGCGAAGTTGCCGTTCAGCTCGATGTTGCTGAACCAGCTGTAGGCGACGCCGATCCCGACGAACGGGCGGAACTTCGCGGTCGGCGCGTTGAAGTAGTACTGCAGAATGACTGTCGGACTCCATTGCCGAGCGTTCTTTACCGCCGGCTGGTTCGACGTCTTGTCCATGTCGACCGAGCCGAGCGCGCCGGACGGGCCGGGCGGCCGGATCACGCCGTGCCCCGTGAGCGTGAACTCCGGAGGAATGCCGAGCACCGACGTGACTGCAATATGGTCGGTGAAGAAGTGCGTGAGCGTGAGACCGACCGTATCGGCATTGTTGACGGTCAGGCTCGTACCCGGCGACGTGAACGACCCGGGCAGACGCAGCGGCCCGTTGATCGGCATGCTCGCCAGATTCGTCGTCAACCCGTTGGTCGAATCCTGCGGCATGATGTGCAGCCAGCCCAGCGTCGCGACGTTGTCGCCCGCCTGCTGGGCCGATGCGAGCGTCGACACGCCTGCGACGACACCCGCGACAATCAGCTTCTTCATCAAGTCTCCCCTCATTCTGTCCGGGCGGCGCCGCGCATGTACGCGCATGCACCGCCGTGTCTCCATCCGCGCGCGATCACTGCACGAACGCACCGACCGTGAAGTACGGATTGCTCGCATCGGCCATGTCGAGGAACCCGAACACGCCGCCGGTGAACACGAACTTGCCGGTCGCCGGCCCCGACGCCGCATCCGCATGCACGGTCGTCACGACGCCCGGCACCTTCTGCGTGAAATCGAGGTTCAGCGCGCGAGCGAGCGCGGCCTGTGACGCGTTGAACGGATCGAGCAACGTCGCCTGCGCGCCGACGAGCGCGGTTGCGCGGTAGTTGAACGCGCTGTCGACACCCGTGTACTCGCCGTTTTGCGACCCCTGCGCGACCGCCGCCCGGGGGCTCAGGAACGAAATCCCCGATTCGTCGTCCGCGCTCGGCGGCCCCTGCGTGAGGTCCGCGTTCGCGGCACCGGTGCGGATGAAAATCGGTACGAGCTGATTGCGCAGCTTGCCGACGATCAGGATCCCCTTGCCGGCCTTCGCGGGATCGAGCGCGGCGAGCGTCGGCGCAATCTGCGGCTGGTAGTTGAGCGACTGGAACGCCGGCGCATCGGCGCGCAACGTGAACGGCTGGTTCACCGTCGGGCTCGACACGAGCGGCTGCCCGCCGTTCTTCTTGCCGAAGTTGTCGGTTTCGACGTAACTGCCGTCCGCGTTGATCGTCACCTGCTGGTCGAGCGCCACGGGCTGGAAATTCTGCGACGGCACCTGGTGATAGCCGAGCTGGTTGTAGGCGCCGGCGATCTTCGACAGATCGGTTTCGAGTGCCGAGAAGCTGATGAACGGGTAGTACGGGAACGTCGTCTTCGGAATCCTGCCGACCCCGATCACACCGTCGAACTGGATCGTCGCGCCCGGAATCGCGCCGCCCAGCACGCCTTCGCCGAGGAACAGCCGCGCGGGCCGGTTCGGATCGAGGCTCGCGTTCTGCATCCGGAACGTGCACTGGTTCAGCTTGACGGTCGGCAGGCCGGTTTCGTCGGCCAGCGTGCCGTCGACGACGTTGGCCGGGGCCGTGTCGCGCGTCGGCTGAACCGTGCCGGCGGTGCTCGGCACCGGCGACGCGAGGTAGGTCACGCGATACGTCATCTTCGTCGTGTCGAGCTGCACCTTCACGAGTTCGCCCGATCCGGAGCCGCCGATGAACACAGTGTTGTAGTCGATCGTCTGCGGGCACAGCCGGACCACCGGCGCGGGCGGCGGGTCGCCGCCGCATGCGGCAAGCAGCGGCGCGACCGACACAGCAGCCATCCAATGCTTCACATTCATAGGAATCCTCTTGAATTTCGATTCGCCGGCGGCGACGCATGCGCCGCCGGTGTTCCATGCCTTATACGCCCTTACTGAACGAACGCGCCGACCGTGAAGAACGGATTGACCTTGCTGTTGTTGACGACCATCGCGTAGATGTTGCCGGCCGTCACGAGCCAGCCCGTGTCGCCCTTGCTGAAGATCGCTACGTTGCCGTTCGCTCCCTTCGCGTTGAAGTCCTGTGTGGCGGTGACCTTGATCTTGCCGGGCGTAGCCTGCGTGTAGTCGAGCGCGAACTGCGACGTGACCGACGACGTCTGCGGGTCGATGAACGCGGCGGTCGCGCCCTGGAACAGCGTCGACGTATAGTTCGCGGCGATCGTCGATACCGCGGTGCCGTCCGTGCAATTTCCGGCTTCGGGCAGGAAGAACGTGCCGTTGAACGTACCCGGCAGATCGGGATGCGCGGTGGTGCTGCTGAAACTCGGCCCCGGGATCGCCGGCGCGCCCGACACGCCGTTGGACGTCACCACCCCGCACGCGGACGCGCTCGTCGCACCGATGAAGCCGCCCTTCAGCACGTTGGCCGCGACCAGCTGCGCGCGCGACAGCATCGAGATGCCGACTTCCGCATCGGCGACGGACGCGAGCAGGTTGCTCGCATCGGCATGCGAATAGCCGACGCGGATCACGATCGGCACCAGCACGCCGTTCAGCTTGCCGGCGATCATCACGCCATGCGCCTGGGTCGGTGCGAGCAGCACGAGCGGCTGCTCCTGCCCGGCCGACGGATACGGCGAGCCCGGATTCGCGCCGCTGACGAACACGTTGTCCGCACTCCCGTCCGCGTTCTTGCGCAGCGTCCACGGTGTGCCGGTCGTCTGGCACGAGTAGTCGCTGCCCGGCGTGGTCGTGCACGTGCCGTCCGCATTGAGCGTCTGGGTCCAGTTCACGACATCCGGCTGCCAACCCTGCGGCGTCGCGGTCTGATAGGTGCTGCCGGTCGGCGACAGATGAATGCCGACCTCGTTGTACACGCCGGCCACCTTCGCGAAATCGGTCTCGGTGTCGGAAAAGCCGATGAACGGATAGAAATCGAACGTACGCGACGGCACGGTGCCGATATTGAGCCCCGGCACGACAGGAATGCCGTCGAACTGGATCGTCGCCCCCGGAATCCCGCCGCCCACCACCCCGTTACCGACGAACAGCATCGGCGGGTCAGCACGGTTGATCGTCACCGCATACGCGCCGTCGCTCGTCGCGCCGCTGTCGAGGACGAACGCGCAACGGTTCTGCTCGGCGGTCGGCAGGTTGGCCGGATGATGGAACGCGCCGCTGATCGTCAGACCGGCGCGCGTGTTGTTGACCTGTCCCGCCGACGTCGGCACCGACGAGTCGATGAACTGCATCTGATACGTGAGCTTCGTCGTATCGAACTTCACCTTCACGTATTCGCCGCTACCGGCGCCGCCCGCGTATGTCGTCGTGTAGTCCAGCGAATCCGGGCACAGTTTCGTCACCACGGGCGGTGTCGTTTCGGCGCCGCTCGGCCCGCATGCGCTGCCCGAGCACTGCGGCACGTTGATCGGACCCGGATCGTCGCCGCCGCCGCAACCGGCGACGAACGGCAGCGCCAGCACGGCGCCCGACAGGATCGCCTTACGCCATTCAGGAATGCAAAGCATCAACCCCTCCTTTTGAGGTACGACAGTCTCGTCCGGACGGGCTGCATGGCCCGCCGGTTGGTATCGCGCCGCCGCACCGGCATGCGGCGCATGATGCGGAGCGCCTACGCGCGGTGTCGCGGTTCGCGCGGATGCGGCGAACCCAGCCGCGACACGCCGGCGCGCTCGGGAAATCGAAACGGGATGGTGTGCGTCGCTACACCGGCGACGCGAAGCGATGATGCGGGGGCGCAACTCGCGGCGCGCCCGCATCCGGCGACGAGCAAGAAAATGGCAGTGCGGCTGCCCCCTCGAATGGGCCTCTCATGATTTGGTCTCCGTACGTACGCTGGATTCGTTATCGTGATGCGTCGTTTGCCGAGACTATGAGCGGACCCCGCGCGCAAGTAAATGGATGCAGAGTTCCAAACGAACGGAGCGTGCGTGATCCTCGTGCGCGCGCGGTGTTTGACAGTTTTTCAAACGGCCTTCAATTTATTTGCTCAGACAAATACCCGCGCAATCTCACTGCGTTTGAAGGAGACCCGTTCAAACCCGCGCGAAGCGCGCGCGACATGTATCGCCCGCGCGGCGCGCATGCTGCGGCGCAACGTCATACGTCGATGATCGCGAGCGTGCCGTGGCTGCCGGGCAGCACCGCGTGGCGGGTGCCGGCCGTTGCGAGATACATTTGGCCGGGCTCGACCACGATCGTCCGCGCGTCGACCTCGAGCATCAACCGGCCGTCGAGCACGAGCAGCCCTTCGTCGTAGTCATGCACTTCAGCGTCGTACGGCTGCGCGTCCATCCGCAGCACCTTGATCCTGGCCGGCCCGACTTCACCGACGATCGTGGATTTCCACGCGGCGGCCTGCGCGGCCGCGACGGACTTGAAATCGATCAAAGACATGCGCACCGCTCCGCGAACACGAGAGGACCGCATTATCGCCAGTGCGGGGCGGGCCGTCCCGGTACGGCGCGGCGGCGTTCCGGCAGCACAGTCGCGACGGCGCCAATCACGCTTCCGCGCGCAACGCGCGTCCACTGCAGCGGCCGGGAAATGCCGCGCATTGTTCTCTCGCGCCAAATAAAGCACCGCTTTATTGAAGATTTTCCACACATTTCATGCGAATCCCGCATAGGCATCGCGTGTCGTACTCATCAAAATGCATTTCCATGTTCCGATTGCTAATATGGCGGTCCTGCGATCCCCCACCACAACGCCGTTCGACATGACGCCCGTTCGCCATGCCGCACCCGACACCGGCCGCCGCGCGGCTGCGGCATCGGGCAAGCGCGGCGCACTGCGTCTGACCGAGCGGCCATGCCACCCGTGAGCATGCAACCGATCCTTTCCGTCTCCGATCTCTCCAAGACTTACGCGTCCGGCTTCCAGGCGCTGAAGCACGTGACCCTCGACATCCAGCCCGGCGAAATCTTCGCGCTGCTCGGGCCGAACGGCGCGGGCAAGACCACGCTGATCGGCTCGATCTGCGGCATCGTCACACCGACCGAAGGCCGCGTAACGGTCGGCGGCCACGACATTCGCGATCACTACCGCGCGGCGCGCGAAATGATCGGCCTCGTGCCGCAGGAACTGACGACCGACGCGTTCGAAACCGTATGGGCGACGGTATCGTTCAGCCGCGGCCTGTTCGGCAAGGCGCCCGATCCCGCTTACATCGAAAAGACGCTGAAGGCGCTGTCGCTGTGGGACAAGCGCGACAACAAGCTGATGACGCTGTCGGGCGGCATGAAACGCCGCGTGATGATCGCGAAGGCACTGTCGCACGAGCCGCGCATCCTGTTCCTCGACGAGCCGACCGCCGGCGTCGACGTCGAACTGCGCCGCGACATGTGGAAGCTCGTCGATTCGCTGCGCGAAAGCGGCGTGACGATCCTGCTGACCACGCACTACATCGAGGAAGCCGAGGAGATGGCCGACCGGATCGGCATCATTCTCGGCGGCGAGCTCGTGCTCGTCGAAGAGAAGCGCGAACTCATGCGCAAGCTCGGCAAGAAGCAGCTGACCGTGCAACTCGAGCATCCGCTCGCGGCCGTGCCGGCGGAACTCGCTGCGTTCGGGCTCGAACGCGCAGCCGACGGCACCGCGCTCGTCTACACGTACGACTCGCAGCGCGACGACGCGAGTATCGCGACGCTGATCAACGCGCTCGGCACGGCCGGCATCGGCTTCCGCGACCTGCACACGACGCAGAGCTCGCTCGAGGACATTTTCGTCAGCCTGATCGACAATCGCCGCAACGGCGCACAAGGGGCCTAACGCACATGGCGAACTGGAATTTTCACGGCATCCGCGCGATCTACCGCGCCGAAATGGCCCGCACGCGCCGCACGCTGATGCAAAGCATCATCGCGCCGGTGATCTCGACATCGCTGTACTTCGTCGTGTTCGGTTCGGCAATCGGCTCGCGCATCAGCGACGTGAACGGGATCGGCTACGGGTCGTTCATCGTCCCGGGGCTCGTGATGCTGTCGCTGCTGTCGCAGAGCATCTCGAACGCGTCGTTCGGCATCTACTTCCCGCGCTTCACGGGCACGATCTACGAGATTCTGTCCGCACCCGTGTCGTACTGGGAGATCGTGATCGCGTACGTGGGCGCGGCCGCGTCGAAGTCGTTGCTGCTGGGATTGATCATCCTCGCCACGGCCGGCCTGTTCGTGCCGCTGCATATCCTGCATCCGTTCTGGATGGTGCTGTTCCTCGTGCTGACGTCCGTCACGTTCAGCCTGTTCGGCTTCGTGATCGGGATCTGGGCCGACAGCTTCGAAAAGTTGCAGCTCGTGCCGCTTCTGATCATCACGCCGCTCACGTTCCTCGGCGGCAGCTTCTATTCGGTCGACATGCTGCCGCCCGCCTGGCGCATCGTGACGCTGTTCAATCCGATCGTCTATCTGATCAGCGGCTTCCGCTGGTCGTTCTACGGGCTCGCCGACGTGCACGTGTGGATCAGCCTCGCCGCAACCACGCTGTTCCTCGCGATCCTGCTCGCGATCGTCGCGTGGATGTTCCGCACCGGCTACAAACTGAAGAACTGACGCGCCACGGCCACCGCCGGCTGGTTCGCGGATCGGCGGCGACGCTGCTAGACTGGATCGGAGATCGACTGCTGCCGCGCGCCGCGCCGCAACCTGCGGCGCGCGGGCGCCGCCGCTCCCGCCCCATTCCCTGCGCGAGGATCCCGATGAGCGCCTCCCGAATCGACGCCGTCCGCGACGGCCTGTTTCGCGCGACGTCCTACGTCGACACGCTTGACCTCTGCTTCAGCCAGTTCTTCGTACGATCGCCGCATGGCGACGTGCTCTGCGTGGAAACCGGCACGCGTTCGAATTTCACGCAGCTGAGCGCGGCGCTCGACACCGTCGGCATCGCGCCGTCGATGGTCAGCAACGTGATCGTCCCGCACTTCGAAGCCGACGAAATGGGCGCGCTGCCCGATTTCCTCGCGGCCAACCCGGCGCTCGTCGCGTATGGACATCCGATGTGCACATGGGGGCTCGCCGACGTGTTCGGCGTGCGCGCCGTCCCGCTGAAGGATGGCGAACCGGTGACGCTGTCGGGCATCGACGTCGTGCCCGTCTTCACGAAGCACGTGCATCAGTGGGACGCGCTGGTCGTGTATCTGCCGGCGTACAAGGCGCTGCTGTCGTCGGACATCCTGATGCGCTTCGGCCGCGACGATGCCGAAGATCCATTGCCGCCAATCGTCGACGCAATCAAGCGCTCGGATTACCTGCCGTCGCTCCGGCATCTCGCCGGCGCGCTGCGCCGCATTCAGGCGCTCGATCTCGACATCATCTTGCCGATGCACGGCGCGGCGATCACGCGCGACATTCCGCGCGTGATCGCCGGCGTGATCGAACACTGCGAGGCGGCCGCGGCGTAGCGCGCAAGCGCTTTGCGTACGGCCGGCGGCGGCCGGTTACGCGCCGGTCACGACGAATTCGGCGGCCGCCTTGCTCTGGATCGCGGCCATCACCGCGAGCTCGCGCTCGCTGCACGGCTCGCCGGACACGACGCCCGTCGCATGCTTGGCCTTCGCGCCGAGCGGAAAGAACACGAACGACGCGCCGGCCGGCGCATTCGGCTCCGCCCGCAGGCGTTTGTTCAGGATCTTCAGGTACTTTTTCTTCGACACTTCCTTCGTTGCCATGACGCCCTCCGCATCGACGTGATGCCGATCAGCATATCAGCTTTGACCGGCGGCTCGGACGCGCCGCCGCGCGATCGATCTGCACTAGAATGAATCGCTTATGCCACTTGCTGCACCGAACCGCGGCCGTCATGTCCTGACTGGAGTGATTCCATGCATGTCGAATTGTTCGCGCAGCACCACGATTGTCCGGGCTGGAAAGGCGAAATGGCGCAGCGCATCGCCGCCTTCGACTGGTCGGCAACCGGGCTCGGGCCGCTCGAGCGCTGGCCGGCGAGCCTCGTCGCTGCCGTCCGCACCGTGCTCGCGTCGCCGCTGCCGGTGGTGATGCTGTGGGGCGAGCCGGGCTACATGATCTACAACGACGCGTATGCCGGATTTGCCGGCGGACGCCATCCGTATCTGCTCGGCAAGGCCGTCGAACTCGGCTGGCCCGAGGTCGCCGACTTCAACCGCAACGTGATGCATACCTGCCTCGCGGGCGGCACGCTGTCGTATCGCGACAAGGAACTCGTGCTGCTGCGCAACGGCCGCCCCGAAGACGTATGGATGGACCTGCACTACAGCCCGCTGCCCGATGACGACGGTGCGCCGGGCGGCGTACTCGCCGTCGTGATCGAGACGACCGAACGCGTGCTCGCCCGGCGCCATCGCGAACAGGCGGAAGCGGCGCTGCAGGCTTCCAACGATGCGCTGCGCCGGCTGACCGAAACGCTCGAACAGCGGGTGGCCGACGCGATCGCGGAGCGCGCGGCGATCGAGGAACAGTTGCGCCATGCGCAGAAGATGGAAGCGATCGGCAGCCTGACCGGCGGCATCGCGCACGACTTCAACAACGTGCTGCAGGTGATCAGCGGCAACCTGCAGATCCTCGCGGTCGAACTCGGCGAGCGCGCGAGCGCGCAGCCGCGGATCGAAAGCGCGAACAACGCGGTGCGGCGCGGCGCGCAGCTCGCATCGCACCTGCTGGCCTTTGCGCGGCGCCAGCCGCTGTCGCCGACGGTGCTCAATCCGCGCCAGCTGATCGACGGCATGAACGAGATGCTGCATCGCGCGCTCGGCGAATCCGTACGGATCGTACCGGCGCTCGCGGCCGACGTCGGCAACGTGCTCGCCGATCGGCACCAGCTCGAAAACGCGCTGCTCAATCTTGCGATCAATGCGCGCGACGCGATGCGCGGCGACGGCACGCTGACGATTGGCGCGTACAACGGCGTGGCCCCCGCGCCGGCCGCGGGCGTGCGCCGCGCACCGTTGCCGCCCGGCGACTACGTGACGTTCGAGGTCACCGACACCGGCACCGGCATGACGGCCGACGTGCTGGAGCGCGTGTTCGAACCGTTCTTCACGACCAAGGCGGACGGCGAAGGCACGGGGCTCGGCCTCAGCATGGTGTTCGGCTTCGTCAAGCAAAGCGGCGGTCACACGTCGATCGACAGCACGCCCGGCCAGGGCACCACGGTGCGCCTCACGTTTCCGCGCTGCCACGATACGTACGCCGAGGAGCCGCCCCGTGTGCCGCAGCACGATCCGGTGCGCGGCCGCGAAACCATCCTCGTCGTCGAAGACGATGCCGATGTCAGGCTCACCGTCGTCGACATGCTCGCGCAGCTCGGCTACAAGGTCCTCACCGCATCCGACGGCGAAGCCGCGTTGCGGATGCTCGATAGCGGCACGCCGATCGATCTGCTGTTCACCGACGTAATCATGCCGGGCCGCATCAAGGGCAGCGAGCTCGCGCGCCGTGCCGCGCTGCGCTCGCCGCCGTTGCCCGTGCTGTTCACGTCCGGCTATACGCGCGACGAAATCTTCCATTCCGGGCGGCTCGATCCCGGCGTCATGCTGCTCGGCAAGCCGTACCGCCGCGACGAGCTCGCGGCACGGATCCGCGCGGTGCTCGACGCGCACGTGAAGGCGGCGTAAGCGGCGGGCCGGCCGGCGGGCGCCCCTGCCTGCGCGGCCGGCCCGCCGGCGGTCGAATGATTTTTCTGCGTTCGATGTCGATTCGCGCGATCGTCGCGCGTCGTAGTGTCGTAACCGCCCGTTTTGCCGTCAGCACGGCCGGCAAAGGTTTCCCCTTCCCGTTCAAGGAGTAACGACAATGCGCGTGATGGTGATCGTCAAGGCAACAGCCGCTTCCGAATCGGGGGCGATGCCCGATACCGAACTGCTGGCGGCAATGGGCCGGTACAACGAGGAACTCGTCAAGGCCGGCGTGATGCTTGCCGGCGAAGGGCTGCATCCGAGTTCGCGCGGCAAGCGCGTGCACTTCTCCGGCAAGGAACGGACCGTCATCGACGGCCCGTTCGCCGAGACCAAGGAACTCATCGCCGGCTATTGGCTGTGGCAGGTCAATTCGATGGACGAAGCTGTCGAATGGGTGAAGCGCTGCCCGAACCCGATGCCCACGGAGTCGGACATCGAGATCCGTCCCGTTTTCTCGCCGGAGGATTTCGGCGAGGCTTTCACGCCGGAACTGCAGGAACAGGAAGCACGGCTGCGGGCGGAGATGGAAGGCAAGTCGGGCGGGTAAGGCGGCACCTCGCGGTTTCCTCCCCCGTCACCTGACAACCTCGTAGGATTCGCTGAAATTTGGTTGAAAGGCGCCGTTGCTAGAGTCCTCCGCAGGGTTTTCCCGATGTCCGACTGCCGAACGGAAACGACACATGCGAGGCTCCATGAACCTGTTACGCACGTTCTGGCTATTGTTGCTGCTCGCCGCCGCAGCCCCCGCGCTTGCCTATCAGGCGCGGGTCGTCGCGATTCCAAGCGCGGCAATGAACCAGACGCTGCAGGCGACCGTCGTGCTGCCGGACGCGTACGCGCGCCTGCATCACGGCCCCGAGCGCAGCGTCGAACGCTTTCCGGTCGTCTACCTGCTGCATGGCTCCGGCGGCGACCATACCGACTGGACCGCCAACACCCGGATCGCCGCGCTCGCCGATCGCTATCGCGTCATCCTTGTGATGCCGGATGGCGGCCACGAAAGCTGGTACATCGACAGCCCGTTCGACTCGGGCAGCCGCTATGAAACCTTCGTCGGCGACGAAGTCGTGTCGTACACGGACATGCACTTCAGAACGATCGCGACCAAGGGCGCCCGCGCGATCACCGGGCTCAGCATGGGCGGTTTCGGCGCGCTGCGCATCGCGCTCGATAGGCCGGACACGTTCGGCGCGGTCGGCAGCATCAGCGGCGCGGTCGATCCGCGCTGCTGCGAAGACGAGCCCGGCATCGCCCACGTGTTCGGCGACCCCGTCCGTCATCCGTCGTTCTGGAACCGCAGCGCGATCGTCGAAAACGCACGCGCATTCGTCCGCGCGCATCTGGACCTGATCATCGACTGCGGCCGCGACGACTCGTTCGTCGGCTCGAACCGCACGCTGCACGAGCGGCTCGTCGCGCTCGGCGTGCCGCACGACTATGCGGAACGTCCGGGCGGCCATACGTGGGACTACTGGGCGCATGCGATCCGCTACCAAATGCGTTTCTTCGCGACGTCGTTCCAGCACAGCGGCTACGCATAGCACTCGTCACGCCATAGTGTGCCAACGACTCGCAATTTCATCTGAAAAAGACGCCCCATAACGGCACCGCGCGCGACGCGCTGATCGACGCGATCAACCGCCTCTCGCTCTACCCGGGCTCGCCGGCTGCCGGTTCCGCATTGCCGATTGCGCCGATGGATGAACGACATGGCCGGCGCGATCATCCGGCGCGTGGACGTGCGGTGCGCCCGACATCGCGCGACGCGACGTGAAAACAAAGCGGAAAACGGAAATCGCCCGCGGCTGAAGTTCAATTCCCGTGCGCCGCGTCGGCGCTCACCACGCGATCGAAGAATTCCTGCGCACGCGCCAATTCGGCGAGCGCACGATCGAGGCGCGACATCGCGCGTGCATATTCGGCCGACGAGATGTCGTCGTCGCCTTCGCCGCGCACGGCGCGAAACGCCTGGTCGACGTTGCGCGTCGCTTCGACGAAGCGTTGTGCAGCCCGGGCTTCCCGCGAACAGACATGAGTCGGCATCGACACTTCTCCCTCAGGTTGCTGTGTGAAGCGAGCCGGCACTCAGTGTGCGTGCAGCGCATGTCGTCGACGTGACCGACGACAGCGGACGTGCCGTCGCACGATCGCCGCGCAGCCCGCTTCGTCGCGATTGTCGCGCCACACTCGTCGATCCGCTACGGCGAGATTGCAACAAATTCTTGCGTATCGAATCGCGCTCGCATTGGCGCGCGTCGCTGCACGGTCGTAACGCTGCACTGCTTCACATCACGCGCCGAACATCGCCGGCACGCACGTCACGCGCGCCCGATGCGCGAATGCGCGAGACCGCCGAACGCGGCCGCGTCGGCGGGCGACAGATCGAACAGATCGCCGGTGAGTTCACCCGGATGCTCGGCCGCGGGCCGGCTGCGCAGCCGAACCGCATGTGCGGGGGCGACATAGGCGGCCGCCGTTTCGATCGGCGGGACGTCGAACAGATCTCGCGTGACGCCGCGCACGGCATCCGTTGGCGACCTGCCCCGCAAACGCGCGACCAGTTCAACGAACCGATCGAAATCGCCGGCGCGCGTCGCCTTGTTTACCTCTGCGAGATCTCGCGCCTTCAGCACGCATGGCTGCGCGAGCCGCACGAAATACGGCGCCTCGAGTTCCACGGACAGCGCGAGCGGATAACTTCTGCCCGTTTGCTCCTTCGCACGCCCGATGCAGTCGACCACGGCCGCGCCTTGCGCGACGCCAAGCGGCTTGCCGGTGCTCACGCTACGCAGATGATCGGGAAATACGCGCAATTGCGTGCCGACCGTCAACGCAGTGGACGATGCGCAAACCAGCGCGTAGTGCTGCTCGCGACGGCGGCCCGACGGCAGCGTGGCGCGGCTCGCGATGAACGTGTGCGGCGGCAGCGGCCGCACCTGGCCGCCGGCGTCGACCCATGCATTCCATAGCAGCGCGTCCTCACGCTTGCGCTCGCCGGCACGCGTGCGCGACGCAACCGGCGAGAACAGCGCGAGCAGCGAACCGGTGCGGTGCGCGGCCACCTGCGCACTGCTGCCGAGCGGCTGGCTGATGCCCCACAGAAAACGCCCGCCACCCAGCCGTCGCTCCCATTCCTTGCGGAGCACGACGGTCGGCAGTTCCTCGCCGGACTCGGTACCGATCTTCGTCCAGCAGAACGTGGGAGGGAGGTGTTTCAGTGTCATCAACTTTCTCGGGATACAGCCTCGCCGGTGACAGCAAGCCCATTCAACAACCGTAACTGTATAGGTATAATGCATCGCATGGAAGCCCCGGATCACGATTTTCCTGTTCAAGACCTGTTACGCCGCTTGATGGCGGATACGCGTTCGTCCAGCGAAATAGCGCGGCTTTCCGGGGTCAGTCAACCGACGGTGTCGCGCTTGCGGCTATCGAACGGGCGCCGGCTGCGACGCAGTGCGCCATTCAATAAGCTATGCAATTTCTATGGCGTCGATACCGGCCCGGCACGCCGCCGCTATAACGACCTGCTGCGCGACGCGATCGTCGACGCATGGGACGGCTCCGACGAGCACGGGCGCGCCCTGCTGGTCGTGATTCAGGGATTGAAGGATCTGCAGGCGAAGGCGGATGACGGCTGATGGCGCGCAGGCTTCGATGGCTTGAATCGAACACGAATGCAGGCATCCGCAGAACGGGCGATGGCGAATACGATTCGCGACCGCCCGTTCTGCATTTGCGTCGGGCGTCCGCACCAAAGCAACGGCAAGCGCGCCGCACGCGCGCCGCACGGCCTGCGCGTCCCACTATCGAAACTTTTTTGCCGTCAGTTAAAAAAGTTTGACACGCCGTTTTCCCTGAGATAACTTTTGTGCAAGCTTCCGGAAAGCAAATGCAAACCGGCAAGCCATCACGATGCGCGGCGCGGCCGAAACCGCCGATCCGTTTCCTTCCGCCGCCGCACGCGCGTCGCGTCGTGTGTTTCCGCAGCGCAGCACCGCAGCTCGCATCATCCCCGCCTCGTCGAACGATGTCGTTCCGTTTCATCTGGAAGGATGTGCGGCATGCGCATTTTTGATTCGTAGTCCTGCATGACAGCGGTACGGCGCCGGCGCATTGCGCCGCGGCGCTGTTCCTAGTGCGCAGTTTTGGTCTTCGTTTCATGCAGTAATCGGCCCGGCCCGCAGGGGGCGTCTCGCGGAACGGTCGCATTTACACAAACACAAGAACGAGGTCGGCAATGCAAATTCATGTCAGAGGATCGCGTCGCGCATGGCTACCCGCGCTCGTCGCCGCCGCGACGCTCGCCGCTTGCGGCGGCGATGACGGCGGCAGCGTGGCCGGCGTGTCCGCGCTCGCGCAAAATCAAGGTCAGGCTCAGGATCAACAGGCCGATGGCGCCGCGCAGCGGCGCGTGTCGCCGTCCGGCGTTCCGTATGCGAACCCGGCCAGCGGCGGCCGCTACAAGCCGGTGATCAGCAACGGCCAGGTGCAGCCATCGTTATCGGGCGGCACGATCGAGGAAAACGCGTGGGTCGACACGCCGGTCGATTCCGACGGCGACGGCACGAAAGACCGGATTCACGTTCGCATCGTGCGTCCGTCCGAAACCGCGAACGGCGCCCGCACGCCGGTCATCGTGCTCGCGAGCCCGTACTACGCGGGGCTGGCCGACAGCCCGAACCACGACGTCGACGTCGAACTCGACGGCACGCCGCATCCCGTCGCAACGTCAGCGGCCGCCGGCGGCGCATCCGCACGCGTGATGGCTGCGGCGCCGCAGCTGCGGATACTGCAGCAGCTCGAAGCGGCCGCGGCTGGCCGTTCATGGATCGAAGGCTATTTCATCCCGCGCGGCTTCACGATCGTCTATGCGGATTCCCTGGGCACCGCCGGTTCCGACGGCTGCCCGACGATCCTCACGCGTGACGAATCCGTCGCGATGGCGTCGGTGATTCGCTGGCTCGGCCGCGATGCGACCGCGAAGGACGCGAGCGGCAAGCCCGTCGTCGCGAGCTGGTCGACGGGCCACGTCGGCATGTACGGCGTGTCGTACGACGGCACGCTGCCGAAGATGGTCGCGAGCCTGCGCACGCGCGGGCTCGACGCGATCGTGCCGGTCGCCGGGCTGTCGAACATGTATGGCTACTACCGTTCGGGCGGGCTCGTGCGCGCGCCGGACGGGTACCAAGGCGAGGACGTCGACGTCTACATCAAGGCGCTGCTGACGAATGCGCATCCGGAACGCTGCGCGCACCTGGTCGACGAAGCGCTGCAACAGGAAGACCGCAAGACCGGCGACTACTCGCCGTTCTGGGCCGCGCGCGACATTCCGACCGCGCGCGCGGTCGCGCCTGCGCTGGTCGCGCAAGGGCTGACCGACGACAACGTGCGTGTCGACCAGTCGACGTCGTGGTATCTCGCGATGCGCCGCCAGGGCGTGCCGACACAGCTGTGGCTGCATCGCCTGAAGCATACCGACCCGACCCGCGTGCCGGCGATGGCCGACGCGTGGACTGCCGAGGTGAACCGCTGGTTCACGCGCTATCTGATCGGCGTCGACAACGACGTCGAACGCGATCCGCGCGCGGTGGTCGAGCAGACGGACGGCACGCTGCTGAAGGAAACCGACTGGGCCGCCCGGCGCGCGACGCCGGTTGCGTACTTCGCGGGCGGCGACGGCGCTGGCACCGGCACGCTGTTGCGCACACCGAGCGGCGGCCCGCTTGCACGCTTCACCGACGACGCGACGATTCCGGCGCTCACGCTGGCGAACGCGACGACGGGCGAGCATCGCAGCCGCTTCGAGACCGCGCCGTTCGCAACCGCGACGCGCCTGGCCGGCACCGCGACAGCGCGCGTGCGACTGACGTTCACCGGTGTCGCGAACGTGACGGCGCTGCTGGTCGACCGCGCACCGGACGGCACGGCGACGATCGTCACACGCGCGTGGACCGATCCGCGCAATCGCGTGTCGGACTGGTTCTCCGAACCGCTGTTGCCGGGGATGCCGTATGACCTGAAGCTGACCTTCATGCCACGAGACTACACGCTCCAGGCGGGCCACAAGCTCGGCCTCGTCGTGCTGTCGAGCGACAACGAAGCGACGCTGCGGCCGACGCCGGGCACCGGCCTTGCGCTGGATCCAGCGGGAACGTCGGTGACCGTGCCGCTGGTTACGTCCTGAGCGTATTCGACGTGAAGCGCGTGCGATCGCAAACGATCGCACGCGTGCGGCGACCGGGTTCGCTTCGCGGCCGCGGCCGCGCACGCATCGGCTCGCGATCCGGCGTCGACGCGGCGCAGCGGCCTGACTACAGAGAAAGTCGTCCGTTATCTGCGATCTGCAGTACCGGCACGGGTCCGCCACTGTCCGGCTGCATGAGGCAAAACGTCGTTTCCCCGGGATGGATGTTCCGGCCGCTGGCTTGCAGCCGCATTGCAGTTTTCTACAGCCTTCGCGCGCCGCTCGCGGAAGAAACGGCTCGTATCCGGTTCGGCAGACGCACATCCGCCCCGCTTACAGCGGCGTAAGCACCGGCTCCCCCGCGAAATGCCGCGCGGCATTGTCGAGAAACTGCTGCACGGAACGATCGAGCGCCTCCGGCGACCAGCCGCCCATGTGCGGCGTCAGCACGACATTGTCGAGGTCCGTCAGCATGCGCGGCGGTTCGGGTTCGCCTTCGTACACGTCGAGCCCCGCGCCCGCGATGCGCCGTTCGCGCAGCGCGTCCGCCAAAGCAGCGGTATCGACAACACTGCCGCGCGACACGTTCACGAGAAAACCGCCGGGGCCCAACGCATCGAGCACCGCGCGGTCGATCAGATGGCGCGTGCCTGCGCCGCCCGGCGTCGCGACGATCAGGAAATCGGCCCATTGCGCGAGCGCGTCCACCCGGTCGAAATAGCGATACGGCACGGGCTTCGCCGTGCGATTGTGATAAGCGATTTCGATATCGAAGCCGGCCGCCCGACGCGCGCATTTCTCGCCGATCTTGCCGAGCCCGACGATGCCGAGCTTCTTGCCCGACACGTTCGGCGGCATCGCGAGCCCGTCGCGCCACACGCCTGCGCGGGTTTTCGCATCGAGCTGCACGACGTTGCGGACGACGGCGAGCAGCAGCGCGAACGCGTGATCGGCGACGCAATCGTCGTTGGTGCCGGCCCCCGTGACCACCGTGACGCCGCGCGCCTTCGCATGCGCGACATCGATGTGCTCGTAGCCCGCCCCGAGCGCGCTGACGAACGTGAGTTGCGGCAGCCGGTCGATCTCGGCGGCAGTCAGGCCCGTGCTGCCGTTGGTGAGCACCGCGCGAATCGTGCCGCCATGTTCGACGACCGCGCGCTCGCGTTCGTCGATGGTGGGCGCGTAGTGCACGTCGTACGACGCGGCAATCCGGCGGTGCGCGTCGCCGCGCAGCGCGATCAGGGCCAGCAGCTCGGGCTTCATGTCAGCAAATGTCCGCAGGCGGTAATGCGCTCCAGTGTAACAACGGCGTGTGACGCGCGCCGGTTATCCCCACGCTCGCTGTGGGCGCGCCGCCGCACGCGGTTTGCCAAAGCCGACTCACTCAAGTAACTTTCGGCGTACGTCCGCATTCTGGAGATTGGCCCCGATGAAGCTCGCCCTGCCCGCCCGAATCCTGGGCTTCGCGTTCGCCGCCGCCGTCGTCGCACCCGGCGCGCACGCCGATACTCCCGTCGTCGTGTCGTCGAAGATCGACACCGAAGGCAACCTGCTCGGCAATGTCATCGCGCAGGTGTTGAAGGCGCACGGCGTTCCCGTCACCGAAAAAATCGCGCTCGGCACGACGCCGATTGTGCGCAAGGCGCTCACGAGCGGCGAAATCGACATCTACCCCGAATACACGGGCAACGCCGCGTTCTTCTTCAACAAGGCCGACGATCCCGTGTGGAAGAACGCAACCCAGGGCTACGAGACCGCTAAGAAGCTCGACTATGCGGCGAATCATCTCGTCTGGCTCGCACCGGCGCCTGCGAACAATACGTGGGGCGTGGCCGTGCTCGCGCAGGTCGCGCAATCCCAGCATTTGAAGACTTTCTCCGATCTCGGCAAATGGGTCGCGGGCGGCGGCAAGCTGAAACTTGCGGCATCGGCCGAATTCGTGAACAGCGCATCGGCGCTGCCGTCGTTCGAGAAGGCGTACGGTTTCAAGCTGAAACCCGACCAGCTCGTCGTGCTGTCCGGCGGCGACACGGCCGCGACGATCAAGGCCGCCGCGAATCAGACCGACGGCGTGAATGCGGCGATGGTGTACGGCACCGACGGCGGGATTTCGTCGAGCGGTCTCGCCGTGCTCGACGACGACAAGCACGTGCAGCCCGTCTATGCGCCGACGCCGGTGATTCGCGAAGCCGTGCTGAACGCGCATCCGCAAATCGCCGATTATCTGAAACCGGTGTTCGCGAGCCTCGACCTGAAGACGCTGCAAATGCTGAACGCACGCATCCAGATCAACGGCGAACCGGCCGCCGGCGTCGCGAAGAGCTACCTGAAGTCGAAGGGCTTCGTTAAGTGACGGGACGCGCGATGGCGTCCGCGCGGCGCGTCACGCTCGACAAGGTCGGCATCCTGATCGGTGTGCTGACGATCGCCGCGGTTTCCGCGATGCCATTCATCGTGCTGCGGCCGAACCGCATCGCGGCCGGCACCGGGCTGTCGGTGTTCGCCGCGCTGCCCGCGATGCAGGGGGCCGCGCTCGCCGCGCTGTGGATCGCCGGCGCGCTGTGGGCGATGACGGCGAGCCGCCCCGCGTGGCGACTCGCGGCCGGCTGCACGGGGCTCACGACCCTCGCGTATGCGGTGGGCGCGGCAGCGGCGCACGTCGTCGCGCCCGACGACATGCTCGCGCGCGTGTCGCCTGCGGCCGGCGTGTGGATGCTGCTGTTCGCATGGACAGTGCTCGTCGCCGACGCGCTTGCACGGCTCGCGTTCGGCCCGTGGCGACGCGTCGTCGCGCTCGCCGTCGCGATAGCAGCGATTTCGCTGCCGCTCGCGAGCGGCTGGTGGGACGGGCTGTCGGTGATGCGCGAATACGCGGTGCGCAGCGACGATTTCTGGCGCGAGGCGATCCGGCACGTCTCGCTCGCGGGCGGCTCGGTCGCGGCCGCGCTCGTCGCGGGCCTGCCGCTCGGCATTGCATGCGCGCGGATCGCACCCCTGCGCACCGTCGTGATGCCGGTGCTCAATATCGTGCAGACGATCCCGAGCATCGCGATGTACGGGCTGATGATGGCGCCGCTCGGCCTGCTTGCCGCACACGTGCCGCTCGCGGCCGCGCTCGGTATTCGCGGAATCGGCATCGCACCGGCAGCGCTCGCGCTGTTTCTCTATTCGCTGCTGCCGATCGCGTCGAGCGTCGTGGTCGGCCTCGAACAGGTGCCGCCGCACGTGACCGAAGCGGCGCGCGCAATGGGGATGACGCGAACGCAGCGGCTCGTGCGCGTCGATCTCGCGCTCGCGCTGCCGGTGATCCTGAGCGGCGTGCGCATCGTGCTCGTGCAGAACATAGGGCTGACCGCGGTCGCCGCGCTGATCGGCGGCGGCGGGTTCGGCACTTTCATCTTCCAGGGGATCGGACAAGCGGCCGCCGACCTCGTGCTGCTCGGCGCGATTCCGACCATCGCGCTCGCACTGGCGGCCGCCGTCGTGTTCGAAGCAGCGACCACACTCGCGAAGGGACGCACCGCATGATCGAGATCGAACGCATCGGCAAACGCTTCGGCGATATCGTCGCGGTCGACGACGTGTCGCTGACGATGAAGCAATGCACGATCACCGCACTCGTCGGCGCCTCGGGCAGCGGCAAATCGACGCTGCTGCGGATGATCAATCGGCTCATCGCACCGAGCAGCGGCACGATCCGCATCGACGGCGTCGACACCGCAAGCGTGCCGCCAGAGCAGTTGCGGCGGCGCATCGGCTATGTGATCCAGGGGCATGGCCTGTTTCCGCACTGGAGCGTCGCGCGCAATATCGCGACCGTACCGCGCCTGCTCGGCTGGCCCGCGCAGCGCATCGATGCGCGTGTGCATGAGCTGCTCGAGCTGTTCGACCTCGCCCCTGCCGAGTTCGCGGACAAGCTGCCGCACGAACTGTCCGGCGGACAACAGCAGCGCGTCGGCGTCGCGCGCGCGCTCGCGGCCGAGCCCGCGATGCTGCTGATGGACGAGCCGTTCGGCGCGCTCGACCCGATCATCCGCACCAAGGCCCAGGACGATCTGTACGCATTGCAGCGCCGCCTCGGGATCACGATCGTGATCGTCACGCACGATATCGAGGAAGCATTGAAGCTCGGCGATACCATCGCGGTGATGGACGGCGGTCGGCTGCTGCAGGTTGCGTCACCGGCCGAGATTCTCGGCAAGCCGGCGCCGGGTGTCGTCGAACAGCTCGTCGCCGGTGTCGACCGGCCGCTGCGCCTGCTCGCGCTGACACCGGTCGACGCGGTGGCCGAACCGGGTCACGCCGATGGCGAGCCGATCGCCGCGACGCGCACGCTGCGCGATGCGGTCTCGGAACTGCTGTGGCGCGGCGCCGACGCATTGCCCGTCGACGACGGCAACGGACACGCGGCGCGCCGCATCACGCTCGATGCGATTCGCGCGCATGCGAGGCAGCCCGCATGACGGCGCGGCCAGCGGGTCCGACGCTGCCGCATCGGCTGCCGGCATATGTCGCGCGCGCGGCCGCGCTTGCACTGTTGCTCGTGCTGTTGTTGCGCCCTGCGTGGCTGCAAGGGCTGTTCGCGCCGTTCGCGGACAACGGCGCGCCCGTCATCTACGATCGCGCGAGCCTGCTCGACCTGACGCTCGCGCACCTCGGCACCGTCGCACTGTCGAGCCTGATCGGCACGCTCGTCGCGGTCGCCGCCGGCATCACGGTCACGCGGCCGGCGGGTTCGGATTTCCTGCCGCTCGCACGCAGCATCGTCGACATCGGCCAGACGTTTCCGCCCGTCGCGGTGCTCGCGCTCGCCGTGCCGGCCGTGGGCTTCGGGCTGAAGCCCGTATTGATCGCGCTCGTACTGTACGGGCTCCTGCCGATTTTCGAGAGCACGATCGCGGGGCTCGAAGACGTGCCGCGCGATGTCGTCGAAGCCGCACGCGGGATGGGGATGAGCGGCTGGCAGCAGTTGGTGTCGGTCGAACTGCCGCTCGCGCTTCCAGTGATCGTGAACGGGATCCGGCTCGCGATCGTAATCAATCTCGGCACCGCGACGATCGGCTCGACGGTTGCCGCGCGCGGTCTCGGCGACGTGATCATCGCCGGGCTGCAGACGTCGAACACCGCGTTCGTCCTGCAAGGCGGCGTGATCGTCGGGTTGCTCGCCGTGCTGGTCAGCGATGCGATCGGCACGCTCGGGCGAATGATGCGCGCGCGGCGCACGTAGAAGCCGCCGCGAGACTTTACGAAGGAGACGCCATGGCTGTCCTGGACACCGGCCCATTCTTTCACGGCACGAAAGCGAATCTGCGGATCGGCGACCTGCTGACCGCGGGTTTCCGGTCGAATTATCGCGACGACGTCGTGATGAATCACGTGTATTTCACTGCGCTGCCCAAAGGCGCCGGCCTCGCGGCGGAAATGGCCAAAGGCGACGGTAAGCCACGCGTCTACATCGTCGAACCGACCGGGGAATTCGAAAACGATCCGAACGTGACGAACAAGAAATTCCCGGGCAATCCCACGCGATCGTATCGAAGCGCACGCCCGTTGAAGATCGTCGGCGAACTCGATAGCTGGGAACCGTACGACCCGGAGTTCATCGCGCAACTCAGGAGTCGCATCGAAACCGGCATGGGCGAGATCATCAACTAGCGTCGCGGCTGGCCGCTTCGTCAGCAACGCGCGAACCGCGCGCGGAATGACGCAAGCGAGCGGCATGCGCGTTGGTCGTCCGGACTGCGATGCGTGTGCGTGCAACGGCCGGCGCGCCGACCATTGCGAACGCAACAAGCCTACACGCGGCTTTCATTCGAGCCGGCGCTCGACCGCACGCGTCGATTGGCCGATATACTATGCGCCTTCCATTTCCCCGTACACGACCATGCGACGACGGTTTTTCTGGCTGATCGTGCTTTCGCTCGGCATTGCGCAACAGGCGTCGGCGCAGCAGGCGCCCGCGCTGACTGCGTCCGCGCCCGAAGCGGCCGCATCCGCGGCGTCCGCGCCGCTTGCGAACGATCAGCCGAACGAAGAAAACCGCCGCATCACGTCGTACCTCACGAAGAAATTCGGTGTCGCGAAGGAAAAGGCCGCGAAGCTCGCCGATATCGTGAGCGTAACCGCGACGAAATATTCGCTGCCTCCGGCACTCGTTTACGCGATTATCTCGATCGAATCGCGCTTCCAGGAAAAGGCGCGCGGCCAGCACGGCGCGACTGGTCTGATGCAGGTCGTGCCGTCGGCGCACCGCGGCATGCTGCGAGACGTGAAGGACCTGACCGAACCGAATGCGAACGTCGAAGCCGGCTCGCGGATCCTGTCGGGCTACGTGAAGGCGGCCGGCGGCAACGTGCAGGCCGGGCTGAAGAGCTATGGCGGATCCAATGCGTATGCGGCGAAGGTGATGCAGCGCGTGGACGCGTTCCGGTTCGTGCTCGAACCGGAAGACGGCGCGAACGCGGCAAGCGACGGGAAGGCGCGCATGGTGCCGGTCAGCGATCCGTCCGGCGCGATGCCGGCCGCAGGCCGCAACGTGAAGTAAGCAACGCGCACGCGCGTTCGCGGCGCGCCGCCTCTGCAGGCCAGCATCGTCCATCATGGCAACACGAAGCGCGAGTACCGCCGGCCTGTGCCGATGTGCGTTCGCGCCTCACGAAGGTTCACGCCACACGGCCAGAGGGTGTCCATCGAATCAGCAGCCGTAACGACGCCCAGCGGAGCACGGGGGCCTGCCGCGGCTCCTTCGAATCGCGACTACCCCGCCGCCTCCGTCCACCGCAGGTAATCCCCGCGCGTCCAGTCGAGCGACACGCCGACCCGCTTCGTCCCCGGCCGGATCTTCGGCTTGTACATCGACAGCGTCAGCGACTCCAGCGCGGGCCACTCGCGGAAGGACATTACCGCGACATCCGAGACGAGCGTTTCGAGCAACCGCGTGTGCGGCTTGTGCGACAAGAATGATGCAACGCGTGCGCAGTACCCGTCATAGTCGATCCACTCGCCCTGCTCGCTCGGCTCGCACCGATACCCGAGCCGCGCATCGATCACGACCGGTTGCGGCGCCTCGTGCTCGTGTGCGTGGATCCCGATCCGCGCGGGCACCTTCAATTCGTCGACGAACACGCTCCAGCCAGCCCCGCGCAGGCGCGGCGTGTCGATCGCCACGAACGGTTCGTCGAACGGCTTCATGATACGAGCGGCGCCGCGGCGTCGAGCATGATGCGCACGAAATAGTCGGCGAAGCTGCGGCGCACCACGATCTCGAACGTATCGTCGCCGGTCGCGATCAGCGTGATCGGCGACTTGAAATAATGCGACTGCGCGCACTGGCCCTGCTTGAACACGCGCGGATGCAGATCGAGCGGGCAGCCGCGCGCGATTACGTCGCGCACGCGCTCGCCGGTGACCTCGACGACCGTGTAGCCGCTGCCGACGTCGACCGCCGCCGCATACGAGCCCTGCACCGCCTCGGCAAGGCGAGCCTCGAGCACGCCGGCCTGCACCGGGCCGTTCGAGCGCACGAGCCACTCGTCGGGGCCGAGCCACAGCACGTCGTACTCGGCGCCGCGCGCGACGGTGTTCGGCACCGACGGCGGCAGGCAGCCGACCACGCGCTCGAACGCGCTGACGAATGCCGGGTCGCTCAGCTCGCCGCGCACGTTGACGAGATCGAGGAACGCCCGTTCACGCAGCGTGAACTTCTTCGATGCGCGTGCGTGATGCGGCTTCAGCACATCGGCCGCGCCGACGAACGGCGATTCAAGCGTCACGCCCGCGCCCGCCACCGGCGTCTGGGTTCTCGTTTCATTCCACATGCTGGCGCACCCCTTCGGTATCGTAGAAAACCGGGCTCGAAATCTTCGCGGTGATGCGCTTGCCGTTGGCCAGCGGAATCACGACGCTCTCGCCCATCTTGTTCAGACCGCCCTTCACCACCGCGAGCGCGATCGAGCGCTTCAGGATCGGGCTGTAATAACTCGACGTCACGTGGCCGATCATCGGCGTCGGATCGACCGCCGACACCTGCGTGTCCTTCGCGATGATCTGCGCGCCTTCCGGCAACACGAACTGTTCGTCTTCGGTCAGCAGGCCGACGAACTGCTTGCGGCCCTCCTTCGCGGTATCCGAGCGCGACAGCGACCGCTTGCCGAGGAAGTCCTTCGACTTCGCGACGAGCCCGCCCATCCCGAGGTCGTACGGCGTGATCGAGCCGTCCGTATCCTGACCGACGATGATGTAGCCCTTCTCAGCACGCAGCACGTGCATCGTTTCCGTGCCGTACGGCGTGATGTCGAACTCGGCCCCGGCCGCCATCAATGCTTCCCACACCGCGCGGCCCGCGTTGGCCGGCACGTTCACTTCATACGCGAGTTCGCCCGAGAAGCTGATCCGCATCACGCGCGCCTTCACGCCGGCGACGGTGCCGTTCCGGTAGCTCATGAACGGGAATGCGTCGTTGCCGAAGTCGATGTCCTGGCACACCTTCTGCACGACCTTGCGGCTCTTCGGGCCAACCACCGCGAACGTCGCCCAGTGATCGGTGACGGACGCGAGCCGCACCTTCATGTCCGGCCATTCGGTCTGCAGCCAGCGTTCGAGCCACGTGAGCACGCGCGCCGCGCCGCCGGTCGTCGTCGTCATCATGAAATGCTGGTCGGCGAGGCGCACCGTCACGCCGTCGTCGAACACCATCCCGTTCTCGTCGAGCATCAGCCCGTAGCGGCACTTGCCGACTTCGAGCTTGTTCCACGGGTTCGTGTACATCCAGTTCAGCAGCTTCACTGCGTCGGGGCCCTGGATGTCGATCTTGCCGAGCGTCGACGCATCGAGTATGCCGACGCTGTTGCGCACCGCGAGGCATTCGCGCTTCACGGCCGCATGCAGATCCTCGCCGTTCTTCGGGAAATACCACGGCCGTTTCCAGTTGCCGACGTCCTCGAACATCGCGCCGTGCTCGACGTGCCACTCGTGCACGCATGTCTTGCGGATCGGATCGAGGAAGTCGCCCGTCTCGCGGCCGGCGAACGTGCCGAACGACACGGGCGTGTAGTTCGGGCGGAACGTCGTCGTACCCGTTTCCGGAATCGTCTTGCCGAGCGCCTGCGCGAGGATCGCCATCCCGTTGATGTTGCCGAGCTTGCCCTGGTCGGTGCCGAAGCCCATCGCGGTGTAGCGCTTCACGTGCTCGACCGATTCGAAGCCTTCGCGTGCGGCCAGCAGGATGTCGGCCGCGGCCACATCGTTCTGGAAGTCAACGAACTGCTTCGGACCGCGTGCGGCGGCCTCGCGACTGCCGACCAGCCACAATGGCTGCAGTGCGCCTTCGACCGTCTCCGCAACCTGCGGTGCGACCGGACGCTGCGCGGCCGTGAAGCCTGCCGCGTTCGCCGCTTCGGCGCCCGCGTCGACCGCGAGCCGCAGCGCACGGGCGAGACCGAACTCGCCCGCGGCCGCGCCGACGCTCGCCTCGGCCTGCACGGGCTTGCCCGGCAGGAAGCACGCCTTTTCGTCGTTCCAGCACGCCTTGCCGCCGGACTGCGCGAACAGGTGCAGCACCGGGCTGAAGCCGCCCGACATCGCGACGAGGTCGCACGCCAGCGACTGCAGCTTGCCGCCCGTCTGGCCGTTCGAGTAGGACGCGACGTCGACCGACGATACGCGCCACTTGCCCGAAGCGGCCGTCACGACCGCACCGCTCATCACCGTCACGCCCTGCCGCTTCGCGGCGGCGGGCAGCGCGCCGTTCGACGACGCGCGCGAATCGACGACCGTCACTTTCGCACCGCATGCCTTCAGGTCGAGCGCCGTCTGATACGCGCGGTCGTTGTTCGTGAACACGACCGCGTTGCGGCCCGGCAGCACGCCGTAGCGATGAATGTAGGTGGACACCGCGCCCGCCAGCATCACGCCCGGCAGGTCGTTGTTGCCGAACACGATCGGACGCTCGTGCGCACCGGTCGCGAGGATCACGCGTTTCGCGCGGACTTTCCACAGCAGCTCGCGCGTGCCCTTGCGCATCGACACCGGCTGGTGATCGGTCAGGCGCTGCGTGATCGTCACGAGGTTGTGGTCCTGGTAGCCGAATGCGGTGCTGCGCGACAGGATCGTCACGTCCGGCAACTTGCGCAGTTCGGCCTCGATCTTCTCGACCCACTGCAGCGCGGGCTTCGCGTCGATTTCCGCACGGCACGACAGCAGGCTGCCGCCCAGCTCGCGCTGGTCGTCGACGAGGATCACGCGCGCGCCGGCGATCGCTGCCGCATGCGCGGCCGCGAGACCCGACGGACCGCCGCCCACCACGAGCACGTCGCAGTGCGCGTAGCACTTGTCGTAACGGTCGGCGTCGAGCACCTCCGGCGCCTTGCCGAGGCCGGCGGCCTCGCGGATCTTCTCTTCATACTTCGGCCACATGTTGCGCGGCCACATGAACGTCTTGTAGTAGAAGCCGGCCGGCATGAAGCGCGACAGCTTCTGGTTGATCGCGTACTTGTCGTTCTCGAGCGACGGCTCCGCGTTCACGCTCGTCGCGACGAGGCCCTGGTACAGCTCGATCTCGGTCGCGCGCGCGTTCGGCACCGTGTACGGGCCGGTCTCGAGCTGCACGACGGCATTCGGTTCCGCGACGTCGGCCGTCACGATCCCGCGCGGACGGTGGTACTTGAAGCTGCGTGCGACGAAGTGCACGCCGTTTGCGAGCAGCGCGGACGCGAGCGTGTCGCCCTGGAAGCCCTGATACGTGCGGCCGTTGAACGTGAACGTCAACGGAATCGCGCGGTTGATGCGGCCACCGGTGCCGAGGCGGTCTTTCTGGCTCATTTGCTGGTGCCCTCTTCGTGTGCGTTGCCGGCAGCCGCGCCATTGGCAGCTCCGCCGAACTTTTCGTAGCCCTTGATATCGTAAGTGACCGTATCGCGCGTCACCTTGAACCAGCGGCGGCAGCCTTGCGTGTGCAGCCACTGCTCGCGGTGAACACCGCGCTTGTTCTCGCGCATGAACACGTATTCGCCCCATTCGCGGTCGGTCATGGTCTCGTTTGCGACCGGGCGCACGATGTCGGCTTCACCGCCGCACGTGAACTCGGATTCGGCGCGCGGCCCGCACCACGGACATTCGATCAGCAACATGTTTCTTTCTCCTTCAGTGCGGGGGGTTAGTGCGCGACGGCGGCTGCGCCGTGCTCGTCGATCAGGTGGCCCGTGTAGAAGCGGTCGAGCGCGAACGGTGCGTTCAGCGGATGCGGTTCGTCGCGGGCGATCGTGTGCGCGAACACCCAACCCGAGCCGGGCGTCGCCTTGAAGCCGCCGGTACCCCAGCCGCAGTTGAAATACAGGCCCTTAACGTCGGTCTTGGTGATGATCGGGCATGCATCCGGCGACACGTCGACGATGCCGCCCCACTGGCGGTTCATCCGCACGCGCGAGAACACCGGGAACATCTCGATGATCGCCTGCAGCGTGCTTTCGATGATGTGGAAGCTGCCGCGCTGGCCGAAGCCCGTGTACTGGTCGATACCCGCGCCGATCACGAGGTCGCCCTTGTCTGACTGGCTGATGTACGCGTGCACCGCGTTCGACATGATCACCGAGTTCACGACCGGCTTGATCGGCTCAGACACCAGCGCCTGCAGCGGGTGGCTCTCGATCGGCAGGCGGATGCCGGCCATGTCGGCGAGCGTCGTCGTGTTGCCGGCGGCCACCACCGCGACCTTCTTCGCCTTGATGAAGCCCTTCACCGTATCGACGCCGACCACCGCGCCGCCTTCGCGGCGAATGCCCGTCACCTGGCAGTTCTGGATGATGTCGACACCGGCGCGGTCGGCGCCGCGCGCGAAGCCCCAGGCCACCGCGTCGTGACGCGCGACGCCGGCACGGCGCTGGATCGATGCGCCGAGCACCGGGTAGCGGCTGTTCAGATTGATCGTCGGTTCGATTTCCTTGATCTGCGCGGGCGTCAGGAATTCGGCGTCGACGCCGTTCAGCCGGTTCGCGTTCACGCGCCGCTCGGTGTCACGCACGTCCTGCAGCGTGTGCGCGAGGTTCATCACGCCGCGCTGGCTGAACATCACGTTGTAGTTGAGATCCTGCGACAGCCCTTCCCACAGCTTCATCGCCTTCTCGTACAGCGCGGCCGATTCGTCCCACAAGTAGTTGGAGCGCACGATCGTCGTGTTGCGCGCGGTGTTCCCGCCGCCGATCCAGCCCTTCTCGAGGATCGCGACGTTCGTGATCCCGTGTTCCTTCGCGAGATAGTAGGCAGTCGCGAGGCCGTGGCCGCCGCCGCCGACGATCACGACGTCGTATTCCTTCTTCGGTTCCGGGCTCTTCCACTGCTTTTCCCAGTTCTCGTGATACGAGAGGCCGTTGCGGAACAGGCTGAATATCGAGTAGCGGCTCATGTTAGTGATCCTTCGTTAGCATTCGATGACGTTCACGGCGAGGCCGCCGCGCGACGTTTCCTTGTATTTCGTCTTCATGTCGGCACCCGTCTCGCGCATCGTCTTGATGACCGAATCGAGCGACACGTAATGCTGGCCGTTGCCCTTGAGCGCCATGCGCGACGCGTTCAGCGCCTTGATCGCGCCCATCGCGTTGCGTTCGATGCACGGAATCTGCACGAGCCCGCCGACCGGGTCGCAAGTCATCCCGAGGTTGTGTTCCATGCCGATCTCCGCCGCGTTTTCGACCTGGTCCGGCGTACCGCCCATCACCGCGGCGAGTGCGGCCGCGGCCATCGAGCACGCGACGCCGACTTCGCCCTGGCAACCGACTTCCGCGCCGGAAATCGACGCGGTTTCCTTGTAGATGATCCCGATTGCGGCGGCCGTCAGCAGGAACTCGACGATGCCGGCTTCGTTCGAGCCCGGCACGAATTTCACGTAGTAGTGCAGCACCGCGGGAATCACGCCGGCCGCGCCATTCGTCGGCGCGGTGACGACACGGCCGCCCGCCGCGTTTTCTTCGTTGACGGCCATCGCATACAGGTTGACCCAGTCGAGCATCGACAGCGGATCGCGCAGCGACTCCTCGGAGCGCGCACGCAGGCGCCCGTTCAGTTCCGCCGCACGGCGCTTCACGCGCATCGGGCCCGGCAGGTCGCCTTCGACCTTGCAGCCGCGCTCGACGCAGGCGGCCATCGTGCGCCAGATCGCGAGCAGCCCGGCGCGCACCTCGTCTTCGGAGCGCAGCGCACATTCGTTGCGCAGCATCACTTCGGCGATCGACAGCCCGTGTTCGCGGCACTGGCGCATCAGGTCGTCGCCGGTGCGGAACGGATACGGGACCTCGGCGGCCGCACGCACGCCGTTCACGCGATCGCCGTCGCGGTTTACGACGAAGCCGCCGCCTACCGAGTAATACTCCTTCTCCACGAGCAGCTGGCCGTGCTCGTCGAACGCCTGGAAGCGCATCCCGTTCGGATGCACGATGCTCGTGCCGCTCATCAGCTTGCGGTAGAAGCCGATGTTCTCCTTCTCGTCGAAGCGGATCGTCTGCTTGCCGAGCAGCGACAGCGACTTCTCCGCGCGGATCGCGGCGAGCCGCGGCTCGATCAGGTCGGGATCGATAGTGTCCGGCAGATGGCCCTCGAGACCGAGCAACACCGCCTTGTCGGTGCCGTGGCCCTTGCCCGTCGCACCGAGCGAGCCGTATAGTTCGACCCGCACGCGGCGCACGAAGCCAAGCAGGTTCGCGTCTTCGATGTGCGACGCGAAACGGCAGGCGGCGATCATCGGGCCGACCGTATGCGAGCTGGACGGGCCGATGCCGATCTTGAACAGGTCGAACGCGCTGACGTTCATCTGGCTTCCTCTGGGTGGGCGTACGTGAAATGTCGTTGGCGTCAGTACATCAAAGCGTAAAATTGGCCGATAGAACAAAAACGGCATCGGCGTGGGATACCGCCGCCAAGCGCCGCGACGGATGGTCGGAAAGTGCGTTTTGGCGATGATTGACGACGAAAAACCACAAGTCGGCCGCGAGCAGTGCCCGCAGAGTGAATGAACCGAGTGAGACCCGCCTTCCGGGCGTGACGAGATTGACCGCAATGACACCCGACGTACCCGCTTCCCCGATCGCCGAACCGCCGCCGCAGCGCATCCGCTTCGGAATCGTGCTGCTGCCGAACTTCACGCTCACGGCGTTCTCGGGCTTCGTCGACATGCTGCGCCTGTCCGCCGACGACGGCGATTACAGCAAGCCGGTGCGCTGCGCATGGAGCGTGATCGGCGAAACGCTGGCGCCGGTGCGCGCGAGCTGCGGGATCCAGATCACGCCGTGGGAAACCTTCGACAGCGCGGAACCGTTCGATTACGTGGTCGTGGTCGGCGGGTTGTTGCATTCGGGCCCGCAAGCCGGCCCCGAAACGCTCGAGTTCATCCGCCGCGCGGCGGGCGGCGGCGCGACGATCGTCGGGATCTGCACGGGCGTGTTTACGCTGATGCGTGCAAACGTGCTCGACGGCTACCGCACGTGCGTAAGCTGGTTCCACTACTGGGACTTCATCGAACGCTTCCCGAACGCCGCCCCCGACATGCTGATCGCCGACCGTCTGTTCGTGATCGACCGACGCCGGATCACCTGCTCGGGCGGGCGCGCCTCGATCGACGTCGCCGCCGCGATCCTGCTGCGCCATTTCGACCACGCGACCGTGCAGAAGGCACTGCGGATCTTGCTCGTCGGCGAGATGCAGAAAGGCAACGCGCCGCAGCCGCATCCGCCGGGCCTGGAGCCGGCCACGCACCCGAAGGTCAAGCGCGCGATTCTTCTGATGGAACAGCATGTCGGGCGCGCGCTGCCGCTCGAGGAACTCGCGTGCAAGCTCGACATGTCGACGCGCCAGCTCGAGCGGCTGTTCAAGGCCGAGACCGGCAAGAGCCCGCAGGCATTCGCGAAGCAGGTCCGGCTGCGCACGGCCGCGTGGCTGCTGACGAGCTCCGACCGCACCGTCGCCGATATCGCGTCGAGCTGCGGGTTCGCCGATGCGTCGCACCTCGGCCGCGAATTCCGCAAGCAATTCGGCGTGCCGCCCGCGACGTACCGGGAGCGCGGCGCGGACGTCGCGGACGCCGGCGTGCCGGCCGCGACCGACGCCGATCCCGTTGAAGACATCGCCGACTGACGATTGCGCGCCGCCGCAGACGCTGCCGCGCGCATTCGCCTCATCTCACTTGTCCCCGCGGACCACACCCATCAGGATCGCCGCAAATCAGCACCGATTGAAACCGGTTCCAGTCAAATTGGCCGACGTTGAGCGTCGCTGACCGAGGGTTATTCCCGATACTGACACGCGCGCACAAATTTGTATGATGACCACATCACCTTACAAACCATTGCGCCATGTTCGAGAAAATTCCCGCCCGTGCGATGAGCGACCACGTCGCGCAGCAACTGCTCAAGCAGATCGAAGCCGGCAGTTTCTCGGCCACTGGCAAGCTGCCGACGGAAGCCGTGCTCGCGCAGGAATTCGGCGTGAGCCGCACCGTGATTCGCGAAGCGATCTCGCGGCTGAAGAACGAGGGCGTGGTCGAGCCGCGCCAGGGCAGCGGCGTGTTCGTGAACCAGCACGGCGCGATCCGGCCGCTGCGGATCGATTACGCGGAAGCCGTCGAGGCGAGTTCGCTGCCGCACCTGCTCGCGGTGCGCCGCGCGATCGAGGCTGAAGTCGCGGCCGAAGCCGCGCTGCACCACACCGCCGACGACATGGCCGACATCGACGACGCGCTGCGCAAAATCGACGACGCGGTGGCCGAAGGGCGCGACGGCGTCGCCGAAGACGTCGCGTTTCACCGCACGATCGCGGGCGTCACCGGTAATCCGTATTTCCTCAAGACGCTGCAGTTCCTGAACCAGTACCTCGAGGCCGGCGTGAAGGTCACGCGTCGCAACGAAGCAACGCGCGAGGATTTCTCGCGGCAGGTGCGCGACGAACACGCGGCGATCGCGGATGCGATCCGCGCGCGCGACCCGATGGCGGCGCGCAACGCGGCGCGCACGCACATGTACAACGCCGCCCGCCGTCTCGCGGAAGCCGGCATCTGTTGAAGCCCGGCGGCGCGCGCGTCGCCGTTGTCCCGAATCTCTATCGAATCGATCAAGGTTGACCATGTCACGAAATGTTGGAGTCATCGGCCTCGGCGCGATGGGCCTCGGCGTCGCCCGCTCGCTGCTGCGCGCGGGGTTCCGCGTACACGCGTGCGACGTGCGCGACACCGTATTGCAGGCATTCGCGGCAGAAGGCGGCGTCGCGTGCGCGACGCCGGCCGAACTCGGCGCGCGGTGCGACGTCGTCGTCACGCTCGTCGTCAATGCCGCGCAGACCGACACGGTGCTGTTCGGTGAACACGGCGCGGTCGCTGCGATGAAGCCCGGCGGCGTCGTGATCGCGAGCGCGACCGTCGCGCCCGATTTCGCGGTCGCGCTCGGTGCGCGCATCGAAGCCGCGGGCTTGCAGATGCTCGATGCGCCGGTGTCCGGCGGCGCCGCGCGCGCGGCGTCGGGCGAAATGACGATGATGACGTCGGGCCCTGCCGCCGCGTACGCGGCGTGCGACGACGTGCTCGCCGCGATCGCCGGCAAGGTCTACCGTCTCGGCGACGCGCACGGCATCGGCTCGAAGGTGAAGATCATCAACCAGTTGCTGGCCGGCGTGCATATCGCGGCGGCGGCCGAGGCGATGGCGCTCGGGTTGCGCGAAGGCGTCGATGCGGACGCGCTGTACGACGTGATCACGCACAGCGCGGGAAATTCGTGGATGTTCGAGAACCGCGTGCCGCACATCCTGAACGGCGACTACACGCCGCTGTCCGCCGTCGACATCTTCGTGAAGGATCTCGGCCTCGTGCTCGATACCGCGCGCCGCAGCAAGTTCCCGCTGCCGCTGTCGGCTACCGCGCACCAGATGTTCATGAATGCGTCGAGCGCCGGCCACGGCGGCGAGGACGATTCCGCCGTGATCAAGACTTTCCCCGGCATCACGCTGCCGCCCGCCCGCTGATTCGAACGACGTACCTGCCATGACCGCTTCCGCTTTCCGTCCCTTGCTCGGCTGCATCGCCGACGATTTCACCGGTGCGACCGATCTCGCGAACATGCTCGTCAAAAGCGGCATGCGCACCGTGCAGACGATCGGCGTGCCCGCCGACGGCGCCGCGATCGACACGCCGATCGACGCCGACGCGATCGTCGTCGCGCTGAAGTCGCGTACGATTCCCGCGGCCGACGCCGTCGCGCAATCGCTCGCCGCGTACGCATGGCTGCGCGCGCAAGGCTGCCGGCAGTTCTTCTTCAAGTACTGCTCGACGTTCGACTCGACCGATGCCGGCAACATCGGGCCGGTTGGCGACGCGCTGCTCGATGCGGCCGGCGACGCCTTCACGATCGCGTGTCCGGCGTTCCCCGAGAACGGCCGCACGATCTTTCGCGGCCACCTGTTCGTCGGCGACGTGCTGCTGAACGAATCGGGAATGGAGCATCATCCGCTCACGCCGATGAAGGACGCGAACCTCGTGCGCGTGCTGCAGCAACAGACGAAGTCGCCGGTGGGCCTGATCCGCTACGACACGATCGCGCAGGGTGCAGCGGCCGTGCGTGCGCGCATCGACGCGCTGCGCGCGGATGGCGTGCGCTTCGCGATTGCCGATGCGCTGTCGGACCACGATCTTCACGTGCTCGGCGAAGCGTGCGCGAACCTGCCGCTCGTCACCGGCGGCTCGGGTATCGCACTCGGCCTGCCGGAGAATTTCCGCCGCGCGGGGCTGCTGCCGCAGCGCGACAACGCGGCATCGCTGCCCCGCATCGACGGGCTGTCGGCAGTGCTCGCCGGCAGCGCGTCGAAGGCGACGAATGCCCAGGTTGCCGCCTGGCGCGAAAGCCGCCCGAGCTTCCGGATCGATCCGCTTGCCGCAGCGCGCGGCGAACCCGTCGTCGGCGAAGCGCTCGCCTTCGCGCGTTCGCATCTGCCGCAGCCCGTGCTGATCTATGCGACCGCGACGCCCGACGAAGTGAGGGCCGTTCAGCACGCACTCGGCGTCGAAGCGGCCGGCCACCTTGTCGAAACCACACTCGCGGCGATCGCGCGCGGGCTGCGCGAGCTTGGCGTGCGCAAGTTCGTCGTCGCGGGCGGCGAGACGTCCGGCGCGGTCGTGCAGGCGCTCGACGTGAAATCGCTGCAGATCGGCGCACAGATCGATCCGGGTGTGCCGGCCACCGCCACCATCGGCGCGCAGCCGCTCGGCCTCGCACTGAAATCCGGCAACTTCGGCGCCGTGGACTTTTTCGACAAGGCGCTGCGCGCGTTCGACGGAGCCGCATGATGAGCAACGAAGCGAAACTGCGCGAAGAAATCTGCGTCGTCGGCGCGAGCCTGTATGCGCGCGGGCATGCGGTCGGCAGCGCCGGCAACATCAGCGCGCGGGTTGCCGACGGCTGGCTGATCACGCCGACCGACGCCTGCCTCGGCCGCCTCGATCCGACCGACATCGCGAAGGTCGGCCTCGATGGCCAGCCCGTCTCGGGCGGCAAGCCGTCGAAGACGCTCGCGCTGCATCGCGGGATCTACGCACGCAACACGCAAGCCAACGGCGTCGTCCACACGCATTCGACGCATCTCGTCGCGCTGACACTCGCGGGCGTGTGGCGCGACACCGACGTGCTGCCGCCGATCACGCCGTACTACGTGATGAAAGTCGGCCACGTTCCGCTGATCCGCTATCGCCGCCCCGGCGATCCGGCCGTCGCGGCCGAAGTCGCGGCGCTCGCCGACCAGGTGCGCGGCGTGCTGCTCGAGCGCCTCGGCCCGGTGATGTGGGGACCGTCGGTATCGCATGCGTCGTACGCGCTCGAGGAACTCGAGGAAACGGCGAAGCTGTGGCTGATGTCGAACCCGAAACCGGAACCGCTTTCCGGCACTGCGCTCGACGAACTTCGCGAAACCTTCGGCGCGCGCTGGTAGCCCAACGTACATCGCACGCATCGTGCATTGCGCGTCATAGAGGACTACCAACCGATTATCTCGCCCGCCGTGTGCGTGGGCCCTTCCGTCAGCACACACACGATCCGGCGGCGTACGCGCCGCCGGCACACGACATCATTGGAGACAACGATGACTGCTCTCGACGCGGCCGCAAGCCGCTCAACCGCCGCGGCCGCCCAAGCGGGCGAACTCGACCGCACCTACAAGAAGGTTTTCTGGCGCATCGTGCCGTTCCTGATGCTCTGCTACGTGGTCGCGTATCTCGACCGCGTGAACGTCGGCTTCGCGAAGCTGCAGATGTCGCAGGATCTCGCGTTCAGCGAAACGGTGTTCGGCCTCGGCGCCGGCATCTTCTTCCTTGGCTACTTCCTGTTCGAGCTGCCGAGCAACATGCTGATGCATCGCATCGGCGCGCGCATCTGGATCGCGCGGATCATGATTACGTGGGGGCTGCTGTCCGCACTGTTCGCGTTCGTGAAGACGCCGACGCAGTTCTACGTGCTGCGCTTCCTGCTGGGCCTCGCGGAAGCCGGCTTCTATCCGGGCGTGATCCTGTACCTCACGTACTGGTTCCCGTCGCATCGCCGCGCGAAAATCATCGCGGTGTTCATGTCGGCGATTCCGGTATCGGGCATTTTCGGCAATCCGCTGTCGGGCTGGATCATGGAGCGCTTTCACGGCGGCTCGGGCTTTCACGGCTGGCAATGGATGTTCGTGATCGAGGCCGTCCCGGCCCTGCTGATCGGCATTGCAACGATCCTGTATCTCGACAACGGCATCCGCAGCGCGAAGTGGCTCGACGAGCGCGAGAAGCAACTGCTCGAGGATGAAATCGCCGCGCAGCCGCAGGAACAGCACAAGCACGGTCACACGCTGAAAGCCGTGTTCGCCGACCCGCGCATGTGGTGGATGTCGCTGATCTATTTCGCGTTCGTCACCGGCCAGTACGGGCTCACGTTCTGGATGCCGACGCTCGTCAAGTCGACCGGTATCACCGATACGTTCCAGATCGGTCTGCTGTCCGCCATTCCGTTCGTCGTCGCGATCGTCGTGATGAACGTGTTCGGCCACAGCGCGGACAAACGTCGCGAACGCCGCTGGCACCTGATCGTGCCCGCGCTGATGGGTGCGATCGGGTTTGCGGTCGCCGCGTCGTACTCGCACAATACGGCGGTGTCGATCGTGTTCCTGTCGCTCGCGGCGGGCGGCGTGCTGACCTGCGCACCGCTGTTCTGGTCGCTGCCGACCGCGTTTCTCGCCGGCTCCGCCGCGGCGGCCGGGATCGCGATCATCAACTCGGTCGGCAACCTCGCCGGGTTCGCGAGCCCGTACGTGATCGGCTATCTGAAGGACCTCACGCACAGCACGTCGTCCGGCATGTACGTGCTCGCCGGGATGCTCGTGATCGGCGCGATCGCCGTGTGGCTCACGCCGGCCAAACTCGTGAACCGCTGAGCCGACGATTTGCCATTCGACGCGGGGTGCCGAGCGCCCCGCTCATTCATTCACAGGACCTGCTGCCATGCCCCGCTTCGCCGCCAATCTCTCGATGATGTACAACGAGCACGCGTTCCTCGACCGCTTCGCCGCCGCCGCGCATGACGGCTTCAAGGCCGTCGAATACCTGTTCCCGTACGACTTCGCCGCGGACGATATCCGCGCACGCCTCGATGCGCACAACCTCGAGCAGGCACTGTTCAATGCGCCGCCGGGCGACTGGGCTGCAGGCGAACGCGGAATTGCGTCGCTGCCCGGCCGCGAGGAAGAATTCCGGCGCGGCATCGATCAGGCGCTCGACTATGCACGCGTGCTCGGCAACAAGAAGCTGCACGTGATGGCCGGGATGGTGCTGCCGGGCGCGGACCGCGCGCGCCATCGCGACACCTATGTCGCGAACCTGCGCCATGCGACGCAGGCCGCAGCCGCATTCGGTATCACCGTCCTGATCGAACCGATCAACCAGCGCGACATGCCCGGCTATTTCCTGAGCCGCCAGGACGACGCGCACGACATCTGTGCGGAAGTCGGCGCGCCGAACCTGAAGGTGCAGTTCGACTGCTATCACTGTCAGATCGTCGAGGGCGATCTCGCGATGAAGCTCAAGCGCGATTTCGCGGGCATCGGCCACATCCAGATCGCCGGCGTGCCCGAGCGTCACGAGCCGGACGTCGGCGAACTGAACTACCCGTATCTGTTCGCGCTGATCGACGCGCTCGGCTACGACGGCTGGATCGGCTGCGAATATCGGCCGAAGGCCGGCACGTCGGAAGGCCTGGGCTGGCTGAAGCCGTACCTGTAATTCAAGTATTTCAACGAGGGCAACGAACATGAAAGTACTGATCACCGGCGGCGCCGGCTTTCTCGGCCAGCGTCTCGCGCGCAAGCTGCTCGAGCGCGGAGAACTGACCGGCCCCGACGGCCGGACCGGCAAGATCGATGAGCTGGTGCTGCTCGATGTCGTCCAGGGCAGCGACTTCGGCGATGCACGCGTGACGTCCATCGTCGGTGACATCGCAGACCGCGCGGTGCTCGAGCGTGCGATCGACACGCAGACGGGCGCGATCTTCCACCTCGCGGCAATCGTCAGCGGCCAGGCCGAAGCCGATTTCGATCTCGGCATGCGGATCAATCTCGATGCGTCGCGCACGCTGCTCGAAGTGTGCCGCGCGCGCGGCCACAAGCCGCGCGTCGTGTTCACGAGCTCGGTAGCCGTCTACGGCGGCGCGCTGCCCGACGTCGTGCAGGACGACACCGAACTGAACCCGCAATCGTCGTACGGCGCCGAGAAGGCGATCGCCGAACTGCTGCTGTGCGACTACGCGCGCCGCGGCTTCGTCGACGGCCGCGTGCTGCGGCTGCCGACCATCAGCGTGCGGCCAGGCCGCCCGAACGCGGCAGCGTCGTCGTTCGCGAGCGGCATCATCCGCGAGCCGCTGAACGGCGAGGAAAGCGTGTGCCCGGTGCCAGGCTCGACCCGGTTGTGGCTGCTGTCGCCGCGCGGCGCGATCGAAGCGCTCGTCGCCGGGTGCGAGCTCGACGGCGCGCGGCTTGGCAACAAGCGTGCGATCAACCTGCCGGGCCTGTCGGTGTCGGTCGATGAAATGATCGACGCGCTGCGCGAAGTCGCCGGCAACGACGTCGTGAAACTGATCCGCCATGCGCCGGACGAACGCATCGAGAAGATCGTCGGCAGCTGGCCGGGCCGCTGGGACACGACGCGCGCGGAAGCGCTCGGACTGAAGGGCGATACGTCGTTCGTAGACGTGATTCGCAGCTACATCGCCGACGAACGGCATTGACGGCCGCGCCCATCGGCCGGCGCGGCACGCGGCGCGAAGGGCGCATGCAGCCCGCATGACGCCACGCGCGCGCCGCGCCGCCGACGCACGGCGCGGTAGTGTCCACGGGTGCGCGCCGCGACATGCGCGCCCGAGCGGGTCCGGATGCTGGGCGACCGGCAAGCATGTACGGGCACATCGCCATCTAGTTTCCGAGCGGGACCGGCGCGCCAGCGGCAGACGCCGCCATTCGTGCATGCTCGTTCGCGGCCACCCGCGCTTGTGCCGCCTGAATGTCCGCCGGATATTCGCCGTCGTCGCCTTTCGACGGGTCGTACCCGGCCGCCTCCAGACGCATCAACTCTTCACGAACCTGCGCGCGCGTCAGCGGCGTATTCGATTGCGCGAACGACGCTTGAGCGGCACACGCGCCGGCCACGATCAGTAGTGCGATACAAGTTTTCATCATCGGCTCCTGCAGTTTTCCTTGCTGATCAAACGAGGTGAAGACGAGAATACGGCGAAGCGTGCCGCCCGCTCAGCTTCCGAAGTACAGCGTGCAGAAGCTCTCGGGACCCACGCATGCTGCCGTGCGCGCACTCGGCGCGGGCATTGCCGGCTTGCCCGCATCGGTCGTCGCGGCCGGCGCGCTGCCGAGCGCAGTCTCCGCCTGCCGTTGCGGCATTTGCGCGGCTTGCCGCTCGAACATCGGGCTCACCGCCGGGTATGACGTGTCGGTCACGAAGCGCAACCCGTCGTTTTCGGCGTCGATCAATTTCTGCCTGACCTGCGCGCGCGTCAGCGCCTGTGCCGACGCGGGCGTCGCGACACTCGCGACGGAAATTGCCGCCACCGTGGCGGCCACCAGCCAATACGTATTCATGCTCAGCTCCTTCGGAAGTCAACGAGACGACGTGCTACATCCCGTATGACGACGCCCGATGGGTGTTTATTCCCGCAGTCGCGCGCTGCATGCGCCGGATTTCCGCGTGCTGTCATTCTTTCGTCAGCCGGCGTAACCTGACGTAACGCAGGCCCCACCTTGCGTGGGGCAGACTGACGACACCTTGTGGACCGCTCACCGACCATGTCCGTCGTATACGACTATGCAGCCGGCCTGCTTCGCAGGCTGTACGACCGCCATATCGACAGCGGCGCCGTACTCGATACGGCCGCATTCCCCGACGCCGAACGTTTCGTTCGCGCGTGGCCGGCCATTCGCGCAGAAGCGCTCGACGTCGCGCGCGATCTGCCGCGCATCCCGCGCTTTCACGAGATCATGCGCGAGCAGCGCGACATCTCGGCCAACGATGCGCGCGACTGGCGAATGTTCATCATGCAGGCTTACGGACAGCCGTTTCCGCGCAACCTGTCGCGCTGCCCGACCGTCGCAGCAATCGTCGCGGCGTCGCCGGACGTGCTGTCCGCGTCGCTGTCGTTCCTTGCGCCGGGCAAGTACATCCCGCCGCATCGCGGGCCGTTCCGCGGCATTCTGCGCGGCTATCTGGTGCTGTCGATGCCGAAGCGCGCAGATGGCACGCCGGCTGCCGTGCTCAAGGTCGACGGCCGCGAATATCGGCTCGAAGAAGGCCGTTTCCTGCTGTGGGACGACACGTTCGTGCACGAGGTCTGGAACGACAGCGACGAAGTGCGGATCGTGCTGCTGCTCGATATCCGCCGGCGCGGAATGCCGCGCGTGCTCACGTGGCTGTCGGACGCTGTGATCGGCATCGTGCGGCTCGGGATTCGCGTGCGCGGGCAGTCGATTCCGGTCTAGCGGGCCGGCACACGCGCGCTGCGCATTCAGTCCTCGCGCGCGAGCCGCGTCAGTACGTCCGCAAGCGCCTGAATCGCCGGTTGCGCGGCACGCTGCGCCGGATAGACGAGGTAGTAGCCGAGACCATTGCGCACCACCTCCGGAAACGGCGCAACCAGCGTTCCGGCCGCGAGCCGGTCCGCCGCCATGCGCGGATCGCCTATCGCAACGCCATGCCCCTGTGCCGCGGCCGTCAGCGTCAGTTCGAGCGTATCGAACACCAGCCCGGTAGCTGGGTCGACCTGCACCGCGCCGACGGCGTTCAACCAGCATCGCCATTCGTCGCGGTTGCCCGCCGGATGCAGCAGCGTCGCCCGTGCAAGATCGGCGGCGGACTTCAACGACGCGCCGGTCTCGCGCGTGCACAGCGGCGTCAGGCATTCGTCGAACAGCGGCACCGCCACGATGCCCGTCCAGTGTCCGCTGCCGCGCACGACGATCGCGTCGAAACCGGCGTCGGTGAAATCCGGCGTGTCGTCGGCCGATGTGTGAATGCGCAGCTCGGTGCGCGGCAACGCATGATTGAGCGCCGCCAGCCGCGGCAGCAGCCAGCGAATCGCGAACGTCGACGGCAAGCGCAACGTAAGCGTCGACGCAGCGTGCGCGTGGGCATGCGCGTGTCGCGCCAGTTGCGCGAGCACGTCGACGGCGACTGCCAGCAATGCGGTGCCTTCGGCGGTCAGCGTGAGCCCCGACGGATGGCGCACGAACAATGCGCACCGGTAATGCGCTTCGAGCTGCTGCACCTGCCGGCTCACCGCGCCTTGCGTCCGGCACAGATGTTCGGCTGCGCGATTGAAACTGCCAAGTTCGGCGGCAGCGACAAAGACCTGGAACGCCGTCAGCGGCGGCAGCGCGCGGGTGAGGTCCGCGAGCGGATATGCGCGTCCGGCATACCCGGATTGCGGATTTTTCGTTTGTTCGGTCATCGCTGCATCGCTATCGTGGTTGGACCGCATCGCGACCGCGGTCGCGATGGCCCTTCAACACTCAGCGGAGAAATACCATGGTCGAATCGTCCAGCGCACTATACACGCGGCAGGTCGATACCTACCTGAAAACGCTCGAACGCGGCGATGCAGCCGAGATCTGTGCATTGTTCACGCCGGACGCGCAGATATTTTCGCCATTCCTCGGATGGATGTCGCCGCAGCCGTTCTTCGACAAGGTCGTGGCCGCATCGGGACAAAGCCGGATCACGCCGATCGACATCTGCGTCAGCACGACGGGCGCACGCCGGGCCACCGGCTATTTCGTCTACGACTGGGGACTGAAAGACGGCTCCGCCGTGCGGTTCGAGTGCGTCGACGTATTCGAATTCGCAGAGGACGCGCGCATCGAGCGCATGATCATCGTCTACGACACGTATCCGATCCGCAGTACGGTCGGCGACAAGTATGCATGACGCGGCGGCGCGCGCCCGGACGCCCCGGGCAATGGCGCGCCGCAGCAACCTCGCCAGCGACTGACGCGTACGACTGTGCCGCCATCGGCCCGATCGATCGCCTACACTACAGACGATTCCGGCTCCGCGCGGCTCCTGCCAGCCACTGACATGGCCCACATCTTCTTCGCGGCATCGATCCAGCGGCACATCGACACGCCCGAGCGCGACGTCGACGCGCGCACGCTCGGCGAAGCGCTCGAATCCGTGTTCGGCGAACAGCCGCGGCTGCGCGGCTATATCGTCGACGACCAGGGCGCGCTGCGAAAGCACCTGTCGGTGTTCATCGACGGCCAGCCGGCGCGCGACCGGCAACATCTGTCGGATCCGCTCGGTACGGAGAGCCGCGTGTACGTCGTGCAGGCATTGTCCGGCGGGTAACTCGCGTATCCGCACCGTAGCCAGCGCCCGATCGCGCCCCAGGAGACACCCGACATGAACGATCGACTGCTCGTCGCGACCCGCAAGGGCCTGTTCGTGCTTCACGCCGACGGTAATGGCGGCTGGTCGCTCGGCGAACCCGACTTCATCGGCGAACCCGTCAGCATGGCGCTGGCCGACCCGCGCGACGGCACGCTGTATGCGGCGCTCAATCTCGGCCATTTCGGCGTGAAGCTGCATCGTCGTCGCGCCGGCGCGGCAGAATGGGAAGAATGCGCGGTGCCCGTCTATCCGCCGCAGCCCGCCGAGCCGCCGCGGGCCGACACCGGCGCACATGCGCGCACGGGCGACGCCGACGCCGCGGACGAAGCGCCCGCGCCGCCGCGCCCGCCGTGGACACTCCAGCAGATCTGGTCGCTCGAAACCGGCGGCGCCGACGAGCCCGGCGTATTGTGGGCCGGCACGATCCCGGGCGGGCTGTTCCGCTCCGGCGACGGCGGCGATTCGTGGGTGCTCGACCGCGCGCTGTGGGACCGTCCGGAGCGGCTGGAGTGGTTCGGCGGCGGCTACGACGCGCCGGGCATCCATTCGGTGATGGTGGATCCGCGCGACAGCAGGCACGTGACGATCGGCATCTCGTGCGGCGGCGTGTGGCAGACCGTCGATGGCGGCGCGACGTGGCGCGTCAGCGCAGACGGCATGGAGGCCGACTACATGCCGCCCGAGCGGCGCGGCGAGCCCAACGTGCAGGATCCGCATCGCGTCGTCCAGTGCGCGGCCAACCCGGACGTGCTGTGGACCCAGCATCACTGCGCGATCTTCCGCTCGACCGACGGCGGCGCGCATTGGCAACGGATCGAAGCGCAGCCGTCGAGCTTCGGCTTCGCGGTGGCCGTCCATCCGCGCGATCCCGACACCGCGTGGTTCGTGCCGGCCGTGAAGGATGCGTGCCGGATTCCGGTGAACGGCCGGTTGGTCGTCACGCGCACGCGCGACGGCGGGCGCAGTTTCGAGATCCTGTCGAACGGCTTGCCGCCGGCGCCCGCCTACGACCTCGTGTACCGGCACGGGCTCGCGGTGGACGACTCGGGCACGCGTGTCGCGATGGCGTCGACGACGGGTGGACTATGGACGTCCGAGGATGGCGGCGACCACTGGCGGCAGATTTCCGCACATTTGCCGCCCGTGTATTGCGTACGCTTCGGGTGACGCTCGGCGAACGTGGAACGACGCAAAGCGCGCCGCGCTGCGCGCAGAAAATGACAAAGCCGCCGGCAGCAGGACGTCTGCCCTGCCACCGGCGGCGCGATATCGACCCGGGCTTGCCGGCGACGTCCGGCAAGCCCGCGCGCGTCGATCAATGCACGCCGAGATACGCCTTCACCGCCGGCAGGCCCGGCTTGCCGTCGATCGTCGTCACGCCGGCCAGCCACTTGTCGAGCGATTGCGGGTTCGCCTTCAGCCACGCGGCAGCGGCCTTGTTCGGGTCTTCCTTGTTCATGATCGGCACCATCACGTGGTTCTCGATCGACGTCGTGAACTGCAGATTCGACACGAACTTCGCGACGTTCGGGCAGCGCTGCGCATAGTCGGGCGGCGTGGCCGTCAGCACCTTCGCTTCGCCGTAGTTCGGGCCGAACACGTCGTCGCCGCCGCTCAAGTAGTCGATCTTCATCTGCACGTTCATCGGATGCGGTTCCCACCCGAGGAACACGATCCACTGCTTGTCGCGAATCGCGCGATTCACCTCGACGAGCATCCCGGCTTCGCTCGATTCGACCAGCTTGAACTTGCCGAGACCGAACTGGTTGCCGTCGATCATCTTCTTGATCAGCGCATTGCCGTCGTTACCCGGCTCGATCCCGTAGATCTTGCCGTTGAGCTTGTCCGCGTACTTCTGGATATCGGCGAACGACTTCAAGCCGCCCTGGTACACGTAGTCGGGCACCGCGAGCGTGTATTTCGCGCCGGTCAGGTTTGGCGTGGCAAGCACCTTGATCGTGCCGGCCTTCGTGAACGGCTGAATGATCGGGTCCATCGTCGGCGACCAGTAGCCGAGGAACACGTCGATCTGCTTGCTCTTGATGCCGGCGAACGTGATCGGCACCGACGCGATCGTCTTCGTCGGCGTATAGCCAAGCCCCTGCAGCATCGTGGCCGCGAGGCCGGTGGTGGCCGCGATGTCGGTCCAGCCGACGTCCGCGAAGCGCACGTTCTTGCACACGGGCGGATCGGCCGCATATACGGCCGACGTCGGCGCGGCAATTCCGATCCCGCATACCGCTGCGATCAATAGGCGCTTCATCTGTCTTCTCCTCAAAGTGACGTCGTTTTTCATGGGTGCGGGATCGATGATTGAAACCGCGCGCCGCGATCCCGGCGGCGTCGCGGCGCAAGTGGTTCGCGCCGGTCGCATCAGCGCCCCGGCAGCCGGCGCTCGTAGCTCGGCGCGTGACCGAACTGCGCGCGATACGCCTTGCTGAAGTGACACGGCGAATGGAAGCCGCACGTCGTCGTCACGCGTGCGATCGACGCATCGGTCGTGCGCAGCAAATCGCGCGCGCGTTTCAACCGCAGGGTCAGGTAATAGTGCGTCGGCGAAACGTTCAGGTACACCTTGAACATCCGCTGCAGGTGCCGCTGCGACAGCCGCACGAGCCGCGCGAGTTCCTCCAGCGACAGCGGTTCCTCGATGTTCGCCTCCATCAGCCGCACGACCTCGATCAGCTCCGCGCGCGAGAATCCGACGCGTGCATCGACCGGAATCGGCTGCGTGTCGGTCGAGCTGCGGATGCGCTCGAGGATGAACTGTTCGGACACCTGCGCGGCCAGCTGCTGGCCGAAGCGCATCCCGACGAGGTTGAGCATCAGGTCGAGCGGCGCGGTTCCGCCGGTGCACGTGAGGCGGTCGCGATCGACGACGAACAGCTCGTCGGCAAACCCGACCTGCGGAAATTCCGCATGCAGCGCGGACAGGTTTTCCCAGTGGACGGTGCAGCGATAGCCGTCGAGCAGCCCGCCGGACATCAACGCGTACGCGCCGGTACAGATGCCGCCGAGCGGCAACCCGCGTTCGGCGAGCGCCGCGAGCGTGTCGCGCGCACGGTCGTCGACGACGTCGCGGATGCGGATTCCGCCGCACACGATCATCACGTCGGGCAGGTTCGTGTAGTCGAGCGCCTGGGTCGGCCGCACGGCGATTCCATTGCTCGCATGGACCGGCGCACCGTCGAGCGAATAGATCGACCAGCGGTAATGGTCCGCACGTCCGACGTAGTTCGCCATCCGAAGCACTTCGACGGCGCTCGAGAACGCGATCATCGAAAAGTTCGGCAGCGTGAGGAAACCGAAATGGGCAAGCGACGAAACCGGTGAAACGCAAGCGGCGGGCACGGCGGCGGCGGCGGCGGACGTCACATCGGGCTCCTGACGAACGGTTGAGCAGGTTGCAGGATGCCAGCCCCCGCGGCATATGCAGCGGAGGGCCGGAGTCGAATCGGGAAGGCGGCCGGCAGACGCGCCGGCCGCCGGTGAATCAGGCTTGAACGGGCGCGCCCTTCGCGCGGAACAGCTGCTTCAGGCCCGAGAACAGCGGTGCTTTCACGGTGCCCGGCGCGCGGCCGAAGCTCTCGGTGATGCGGTCGAGAATGATCGCGAGCAGCACGACCGACAGACCGCTTTCGAAGCCAAGACCGATGTCGAGGCGCTGGATGCTCGCGAGCACGTCGTTGCCGAGGCCGCCGGCGCCGACCATCGACGCGATGATCACCATCGACAGCGCCATCATGATCGTCTGGTTCACGCCCTGCATGATCGACGGCAGCGCGTTCGGGAACTGCACCTTGTACAGCAACTGCCACGGCGTGCAGCCGAATGCCTGGCCGGCCTCGACGATCTCGCGATTCACGTGCCGGATGCCGAGGCTCGTCAGCCGCACGGCCGGCGGCATCGCGAAGATCACCGTCGACAGGATCCCCGGCACGCGGCCGAGACCGAACAGCATCGCAGCCGGAATCAGGTAGACGAATGCGGGCATCGTCTGCATCAGGTCGAGAATCGGACGCACGATCGCGGCGACCCACTTGCTCTTCGCGGCCCAGATGCCGAGCGGAATGCCGAGCACGAGGCTGATGATCGTCGACGACAGCGTGAGGCCGAGCGTGATGACCGTCTGATCCCAGAAGCCCGTCGCGAAGATCAGCAGCAACGACAGTGTGGTAAACAGCGCGAAGCGCCAGCCCACGCGCCACAAACCCACGCCGATGAAGACGGCCATCATCAGCCACATCGGAACCGCCTGCAGGCTGTGCTCGACGAATGCGGCAAGCCCTTCGATCGCGCGGCCGATCGCATCGAACGTCGCCGCGTCATGGTCGAGCAGGTAATGAACGGACTGGTCGACCCAGCTGCCGAGCGGAATCATTTCAGACATGGGAGCCTCGCGAACGCGTGATGGCCTTCAGGATGAGTGCACGGTCGACCGAGCCGCAGTAGCAGCCGTCGTCGTCGACGACGGGCAGTGCATTCGGACTCGCGACGACGCGCGCGACGACGTGTTCGAGCGACGCGTCGCGGCGAATGCTTTCGATCGGCCGCACGGACGGCGTGTCCTGGCCGATCGCCTCACGCGTGACGAAGCCGCGGATCTTGCGCTGGGCGTCGAGCACGAATGCGTATTCGGCGCTGCCGTTCAGCGTCGCCGCGACGTGCGCGGCATCGCACTTCGACACGACCGGCACGGCGCCCGTCTGCATCAGGTCCCCAGCCGTCAGGTAGCGGCTCGTGTCGATGCCGTCGAAGAATGCGCGCACGTAATCGTCGGTCGGGTTTGCGATGATGTCCTGCGGCGTGCCGACCTGCACGAGGCGGCCGCCCTCCATGATCGCGATGCGGTTGCCGATGCGCAGTGCCTCTTCGAGGTCGTGCGACACGAACATGATCGTGCGGCGCTGTTCCTTCTGCAGTTGCAGCAGCACATCCTGCATTTCGCGGCGCTTGAGCGGATCGAGCGCGGAGAATGCCTCGTCCATGATCATCAGCGACGGGTTCACGGCAAGCGCGCGGGCAAGGCCGACGCGCTGCTGCATCCCGCCGGACAGCTCGGACGGCAGCTTGTGGCAGAACGGTGCGAGACCGACCTGTTCCAGCACTTCCATCGCGCGGCGCTCGCGCTCCTTCTTGCCGACGCCCGCAACTTCGAGGCCGAACGCGGCGTTGGACACCACGGTGCGATGCGGCATCAGCGCGAACGACTGGAACACCATGCTCATGTCCTTGCGGCGCAGCGCGGTCAGCGCCGAGCGGCGGGCCGATGCGACGTCGAGCCCGTCGATCAGCACCTTGCCGGCGCTTGGATCGACCAGCCGGTTCACGAGGCGGATCAATGTGGATTTGCCGGAGCCGGACAGGCCCATCAGCACGAATATTTCGCCTTCCTGCACATTGAACGACACGTTGTGCACGCCGACCACCTGGCCGGTACGCTTGAGCACATCGTCTTTCGTCGCACCGGCGGCGAGCATGTCGAGCGCCTGTTGCGGGTTGCTTCCAAACACCTTGCACAGACCTTCGACCACGACCTTGGGGGCATCCATCGAAACCTTCTCCTCGTGTAGCGGGGACTCACGCGTGTTCCTAGCGTGCCTACATAGTTGCCAGAAAAAACCCCGACCTGCCGACGAATTACGACAAACGCTTGCGCAAATACGACACGCCCGACAGCCGCGCCAGGCGGGGCGCTGCGCCCGAGCGCACCTGATTGCGGCAATGCAGTACGCGCGCGCCCAACAACGACGGGCATCGCCCGCCGGCGTTGTGCGAAGCAGCGCGACACGAATGCGCGGTCGTTTTGCGACAATCGCCAGCGGGCGCGCGTCGCTTTGCGACAATTTCACGTCCGATCGGACTGAGCCGGCTGCGTCGAGCGCACAAAGCGAATGGTCGTACGAAAACATGCACCACGAACGCGCGCGAGTCATGTTTTCGACCGCGCCGGCAACCCAGAAAATCCCGCATGGGCGCTGTGATACATTGCCGGCAGCCACACCGGTTGCGACCTCGCCGCGCACCTTTGCGCGCCGCGGCGTGCCGGCGATACACGGACGCCGGTTCGCCTGCCGGCCTTGCCGATACAGCCTCGATCGGCCGCGCGACGATCGAAGGACGATAACGAAATGAGAGAGGAAGCTAGGCGATGAATTGGGCCTTTGCCGCAATCGGTTTCATCGTGGGCGGTATCGCCGCATTGTTCGGGGATTTCCCGGCCGCCAGCGGCATGCTGCTCGGCGCGGCGCTCGGGTTCGCCATCGGCCGCGTGCTGCAACAGCGCAATCGCGAGAGCGGCGGCGCGGCGACCGGCACCTCGGCGATGCCGCCGGCGCCCCCGCCCGTGCCGCTTGCGGAGCGCGTCGCGCGCCTCGAAACGACCGTCGATGCGCTTACACGCGAGCTCGACATGCTGCGCACGCAGCTCGCCGGCACGCAGGTTACAGCGACGGCAGCAAGCGGCGCCGCGCCCGCGCCGTCAACAACGCCCGCTGCCACGCCACCGTTCCCCGTCGCGCAGCCGGCCGCCGCCAGTGCCGGCACGGCATCGTCGATATCGACGCCTGCGCCGACGCAACCGTTTGCCGCGCGCGCGAGCGAAGGGCCGGCCGCCGCCACCGCCGCTGTCACTGCCGCAGCAGAGATCGATGCACGTGCAACGACAGAACATCCTGCTACCGCGCAGCCGCGCGAGCCAGGCATCGTCGAACGCGCACTACAGGCGGCGCGCGACTGGCTGCTCGGCGGCAACACGGTGGTGCGCGTCGGCGTCATCGTGCTGTTCTTCGGCGTCGCGTTCCTGCTCAAGTACGCGGCCGACAACGACATGCTGCCGATCGAATTCCGCCTGGCCGGCACAGCACTCGCCGCGGGGGCGCTGCTCGCGATCGGCTGGCGCGTGCGCGCGCGCCGCGCCGCGTACGGCCTCGTGCTGCAAGGCGGCGGAGTCGGCATCCTGTACCTGACGATCTTCGCCGCGACCAAGCTCTACGCGCTGCTGCCAGTCGGCGCCGCGTTCCCGCTGATGGTTGCGGTATGCGCGCTGAGCGCGTTTCTCGCGGTGAAGCAGAATGCGCTGCCGCTCGCGTTCATGGGAAGTGCCGGCGGCTTTCTCGCGCCCGTACTGCTGTCGACCGGGCACGGCAGCCACATCGCACTGTTCAGCTATTACGCGCTGCTGAACGCCGGCATCTTCGCGATCGCATGGTTCAAGGCGTGGCGGCCGCTGAACCTGCTCGGGTTCGTGTTCACGTTCACGATCGGCTCGGCATGGGGCGTGACCGCTTATCGCCCCGAGCTGTTCGCCACCACCGAGCCGTTCCTGATCCTGTTCTTCCTGATGTATGCCGGCATCGCGCTGCTGTACGCGATCAAGCGCGAGCTGGCGCTGCGCCACTACGTGGACGGCACGCTCGTGTTCGGCACGCCGATCGTCGCGACTGCGCTTCAGGCATCCCTCGTGAAGGACATGCCGTTCGCGCTCGCGTGGAGCGCGGTCGCACTGTCGGCGTTTTACGTGGCGGTGGCCGCATGGCTTTCGAGGCGCCGCGATCGGCTCGGGCTGCTGTTCGAATCGATGCTCGCGCTCGCGGCGATCTTCGCGACGCTCGCGGTGCCGCTCGCATTCTCGGGGCCGACAACGAGCGCCGCGTGGGCCATCGAAGGCGCGGCCGTCGTGTGGCTGGGCGTGCGCCAGAAACGCGTGCTGGCGTTCGGCTTCGGCCTTGCGATGCAGCTCGCCGCGGCCGGCGCGTTCTTCACGAGCCTGCTCGGGCCGGCCGATACGAACGCGCTGCCGGTGCTCAACAGTGGATACATCGCGATGCTGCTGATCGCACTCGCCGGGTTATTTACCGGCTGGTGGCTGCACGGGCGCGGGGAGGCGCGCGCGTGGCATCCGTGGATGCCGGACCTCGGCATAGCCGCCGCTGCGTGGGGGCTGCTGTGGTGGCTGAGCGGCGGGCTGCACGAGATCCTCGTCTATGCGAGCCGCCACGTCGACCTGCATGCGGACCGCTTCGTCGTCGATGCAACCGCGCTGTTCGCCGCGGCCACCGCGTGGCTCGCGCACGTCGCACGCCGCAAGCTCGCATGGCCGATCGCCGAATGGCCGGCGCTCGCGCTGACGCCGGTGCTCGCGTTGCTCGCATTGCGTGCGTTCGATTCGCATCAACCGCCGCTGTCCGGCATCGGCGCATTCGCATGGCCGGCCGCCGTCATTGCATGCTATGCGCTGCTGCTGCGTCAGTCGCGCGGCGCAGCGGCCGCCGGGTCGGCGGCGGGCGGCGCCGGGTCGGCGACGGCCGGCGCCGGCACATCAGCCACATCAGCCACGTCGGCCGTAACATCCATCCCGACGCCGGTCATCGCGCCGCTGCACACGCTGATGTTCTGGACGTTGTGCGGCCTGTGCTCGCTCGAAGGGTTCTGGCGCCTGCGCGCGTTCGTGCCTGAAGGCGCATGGAGCTGGAGCGCGTGGGCCTACGGCTTCGGCGCGCTGCTTCTGCTGGTGTCCGGCCCCGGCTCGCGCCTGCGCTGGCCGGTCGCGGCATTCCCGCGTGCGTATCAGTTATGGGGCGCCGCGCCGCTCGCCGCGCTGTTGTGGCTGTGGAGCATCGCCAGCACCGCAAGCGACGGCGATGCGTCGCCGCTGTTATGGTTGCCGCTGCTCAACCCGCTCGATGTCGCGCAGTTGCTGATCTTCGTCGCGTTCGCCGCCTGGCTGCGCCGCGTGAAGACGCTCGACGTCAACATACATCCGCTCGCGTCCGGGCTTGCGGTGCTCGCGATCGCTTTCCTGTGGTTCAACGCGCTGCTGCTGCGCACGCTGCATCACTGGACGGGCGTGCCGTATACAGTCGAAGCGATGGCGGCATCGACGCTCGTGCAGGCGTCCGTTTCCGTCTACTGGACGCTCTGCGCGCTTGCGACGACGATCTGGGCCACGCGTCGCGGCTTGCGTCCTCTGTGGTTCGTCGGCGCGGCACTGCTCGCGCTCACCGTGATCAAACTGTTCCTGTTCGACCTGTCGCACGTCACCGGCATCGAACGCATCGTGTCGTTCATCGGCATCGGTGTGCTGCTGCTGTTGATCGGCTATTTCTCGCCGCTGCCGCCAAAGGCCGCGGCCCCCCGGAACGGCACCCGACCATGAAACGATTCGCAGCCCTGCTCGGTTTGAGCCTGCTGACGTCGTTCGCGGCAGCGGGCGGCACACCCGGCGCCGAACGCGTCGCACGACGCTTCGCACTCGACCTCGACGGCAGCGCCGCGTATTACCAGCTCACCGTGCCGCAAGCCGTGTATGCAGCCAGCCGGCGCAGCGATCTCGGCGACGTGCGCATCTTCAACGCCGCAGGCGAGCCCGTCCCGTATTCGCTCGACGCACCGGCAGCGGCCGCCGTGCCGCCGTCGCGCATGCCCGCGCACTGGTTTCCGCTGCCGCCGCCGCGCACCGACGACGGTCATGCGCCGCTCGGCGTGTCGGTCGCACCGGACGGTTCGCTGCGCGCGGCCGCCACCGCGCCGCTGCACGCGAAGCACGCGGCCGATCTCGTCGACCTGTCGCATGCGGACGGCGAAGTCGGCGCGCTGCTCGTGCACGTGAGCGACGCCAGCTATCAAGGGCGCGTCGCCGTCGAAGCGAGCGACGACCTGCGCAGCTGGCGCGCACTCGGCACCACGCAACTGCTCAAAGTCGGGCGCGGCAACGACATGCTGGTGCAGGAGCGCATCGCGCTCGAAGGCACGGTGCCGCGCTACGTACGGCTCGGCTGGCTCGACGGTGTACCCGCGATCGAGTCGATCGACATCGAAACGCAGCCGCGCGATGCGCGCACGGCCGACACCGCGGCGGTGCCGCGCCAATGGCGCGACGCCGTGCGCGTGCGGGCAGGCGGCGCACCCGGCGAGTATCTGTTCGACACCGACGGTGCATATCCCGTCGATCGGGTGCGCATCGACCTGCCGCAGCCAAACACGGTTGCGCGCGCAACGCTGCAGAGCCGCGCCGACGCGCAGACGCCGTGGCGCGACGTCGCCGGCGCGGTGCTGTTCCGGCTGCAGGGCAACGGCGGCGAGCAGCGCAACGCGCCGCTGGCGTTCGCGCCGGACAGCGATCGCGCGTGGCGGATCGTCGTCGACATGCGCAACGGCGGCTTCGGCGGCGGCCAGCCGGCCGTCGCGGTTGGCTGGCATCCTGCCGCGCTGACCTTCGTCGCGCGCGGCACGGCGCCGTTCACGCTCGGCGTCGGCAATGCGTCGCTGTCGTCGTCGGCCGTGAGTCGCGACGCGCTGCTGGTCGGGATGGCGCCGGAAGTGCGGCCCGCGCGCGTCGGCGACGCGTTGCCGGCATCGCCGATGCAGCCGGATTTGCTCAACGATGCGGATGCGACACGCCGCTACGTGCTGTGGGGCGCGCTTGTGGTGGCGGTCGGTGTGCTCGGCACGATCGCATTGCGCGTCGCGCGCGGCGGCACCGGCACACGCAAGCGCGACGAATAGGGTATCCCGATCGTGCAGCGGCCGCTGCGTGGCGCGCGTCCGAGCATCGCGCCCCGCTTCGCCGGCGCAGGACGAAAAAAAGCCCCGCCTGCATCCGCGTGGCGGGGCCAACCCATGTCAGTAGAGACATCATGGAGGAGACAGGCCCATCTTATCGAGCCCGGCGCGCCGCCCCAACCAAGCTTTTCTGCTATTCATCTGCTTCGCCGCGCGTACACTCGCCCCGCATGCAGCGCATATCGATAGAACGAAAAGTCGTTTTCACAGTGGCGGCGGGGTCGTTACCATCTGGTTTTAAGCCTGTGCTTAGCCGGGCAAGCCACCCCAAGGAGCGCCCCTTGACTGCATTCGATCAACACCGCCGCCCGTTCGTGGTCGGCATCGGCGGCACCACCCGGGCCGCGTCGTCGACCGAGCGCGCGCTTTCGTTCGCGCTGCGCGGCGCACAGGCCGCCGGCGCACGCACGCGCCTGTTCGACGGCCCGTTCCTGCATACGCTGCCGCACTACGCCCCCGAGCATAAAACGCTGACCGACTCGCAGCGCGAACTGATCGACACCGTGCGCGAAGCCGACGCAATCATCATTGCGACGCCCGGTTATCACGGCGGCGTTTCAGGTCTCGTGAAGAACGCACTCGACACGCTCGAGGAACTGCGCGCCGACGAGCGCCCGTATCTCGACGGCCGCGCGGTCGGCCTGATCGTCACCGCGTACGGCTGGCAGGCCGCGGGCACCGTGCTTACGTCGCTGCGTTCGATCGTGCATGCTTTGCGCGGCTGGCCGACGCCGTTCGGCGCCACCGTGAATACGCTCGAAACGCGCTTCGACAGTGCCGACAGCTGCTCGGACCCGAAAGTCGTCGCGCAGCTCGAGACCGTCGGCGCGCAGGCGGCCGAATTCGCGCTCGCGTTCGCATCGCATCGTGCGGCCACGCACGCCGCATCGGTCGATGCGCTCGCGCCCGTGCTGAAGATCGCCAATCAGTAACGCCCGCCTTTGCACCGCCCGCACCCGGCCGGCGACGCTCGCCGCGTGCTGGCGGCGCGCATCCGGCCCTCCGGCCGGCGCGCACTGCCCCGACACCCGCACGCATCCCGGTTTCCCGCCCGATAACAATTCGGCTCGCCACGTGATTTGCATTGGCCGAAAGATTGGTTCACGCGGACCGCGGGTTTTCGTACGCTGAAAGCCCGTACTTGCTATGTGCCCGCCATGAACCGCACGATCCGCTACAAGGGCTACGAAGTCGCCCCCGCCGCCGCCCGGCTGCCGAATGGGCTGTTCGCCGCGAACCTGACGATCGAGAAGGCAAGCGGCGGCCCGTCGCCGCGCGCCGTGTCGTTCGACGCCATCGACTTCTTCTTCGAAGAGGAACACGCGCTCGCGTATGCGTCCCGCTGGGGACGCCTGTGGGTCGATACGCAAGCGTAAACGCCGCGCGCGGCGGCGCGGACGGCCGCACGAAAATGCGCGATTACGGAAGCTATGCAAGAATCTTTCGTCTCGTAATCGCATAACAACAGCCATGTCCGACACGCTGCAGCACGAACATGCGGCGGCAGATCACGCAATGCGCAACTGGACCTTCGAGCATCCGGGCCCAATCCGGATCGGTTCCGATGCGCACAGGCAAATGTTCTGCCGCATGCTGCTCGACACGCACAACCCGTACAAGCCGGCCGTCATCGATTGGCCGCCGCTCAAGCCCGACGAACTCAAGCGGCTCACGTCGCTGCCGATCTGGGACATTGCCGTGCAAACGGAAGGCCGCGCGTCGATCCGCGTTGCCACGTTCGCGGCCACCGTCGACGATCCGCTGCTGCGCCGCGCGCTCGAGATGGACGGCGGCGAGGAGGCCCGGCACAAGGTCGTGCTGTCGAAGCTCGTCGAGGCATACGGGATCGATCTCGCCCCCGAACCGCCCTATCCGGCGCCGAAGGATCCCGAATGGGCGTGGATGGTGACCGGCTTCAGCGAATGCATCGACAGCTTCTTCGCATTCGGCCTGTTCCGTTCCGCGCAGCGCTCCGGCTATTTCCCGACCGAACTCGTCGATACCTTCGAACCCGTGATCCAGGAGGAAGGTCGCCACATCCTGTTTTTCGTGAACTGGTATGCGTGGTACTGGCGCAACCTGCCGTGGTGGCGTCGGCCGTGGTTCTTCGCACGCGTCGCGGCCGTGTGGGCGTTCCTGATTCGCGAGCGCGTCAGCATCGCGCGCGGCATCGACGCCGACGGCGTCGCCCGCGACGCGAACTTCCCGGCGACGAGCACGGCGGACATCGGCGAATCGCTTAACCCGCGCGAGCTGATCGAGTTGTGCCTCGTCGAGAACGAGCGCCGTATGGCCGGCTACGACAAACGGTTGCTGCGTCCGATGTTCGTACCACGCATGGCGCGCCTCGCGCTGCGCTTCATGCGGAAGTAGCGCTGCGGCGGCCCGTAGCGGGCCGAGGCGCGAATGCCAATCGCGCGCGGCGGTCTGCTTCGGTGCCGGAACTGGGCGGCGGGAGCGGGTTTCGCCCCTGCCGTCATCCGCGCCCGTCCATCGAATCGATACGCGCGCCCGCCGCAAATCTTACCGCCGCAGATTGACTCGGCCGGCGCCGACGTTGCAAGGGTGCAGCGGCCCGCCGGGCACGACTGCACGCGCATCGCACGTTGCACGTCCGTTCCCGGCTCCGGCGGACTGCATCCGCGCCCGAGCCGGACAGCGTCGTCGGCGTGGAGCGGATCCGACATTCCCCTACGTCCCCCCGTAACACCGACCTTCCGCTTCACATGCAAACGATTGCGAAAGTCGGTCGCCGCCGCAATGGCCGCGCATGCGGGCCGCCCGCGCCAGGCGCCACAGAGGCCTCGGCTCATCGCCGAACCTGAACCCGCATATGAATGCCGCCTTTGCGCGCTATTCGATAGCCGAATCCCGTTCACGGCACCGATGCGCTCGTTGCATTTTTTTACAACTTCATGAAAGCGGGGGCAACGAAACGCCCGTCCGACGGGCAACTGGGACCGATGCGATGCGCAAATCGGCACACTCGGGCAATACGCCTTTAACTTTTATTCCATTTTAGAGATACGCACTGAATCCGACGAAAACCATCCATAAAACAAAAATATAATAAGTTAATAGATACGCAAAACCATTATCAACTAGCATGACAGAAATCTTACAGAACAGAAAGAAATCTCGGTTGCGCAAACGTTTGCGCTCGAATTCGTCGTACTTTTCTGATGTTCGTGAGTGGCCAAAGAGACCCCAAAACATAATAAGGCATTGATTTTTAAGGATTTTCACACCAATCCTCGCGTTGAGAAGCCGCCCACCCTCAACTCTCTACGAGTTATCGACTTAACGACCCCTCAATACATCAAAGCGCGATTCATTAACCATTCTTTAACTTTTCCGACCAGCAATTTTTCACTGTTTATCAATCTCAAAATAACGCCTCCAATAAACTCCGCCCATCATTTTTGAGATTCGCGCGGCGCACGGCAGATTCATCTAACGAAAGAGACCGGTGTGTGACGTGCTTATTTGGAGGTAGTACGACATGAACCGCACATACCGTTCGATCTGGAACGAAGCCCTTGGCGCCTGGGTCGCGGCATCCGAACACGATTCGGCACGGGGCAAGCCGAACAAGTCGGCCGTCGTGAAGGCGGTCGCCGCCGCCGCGCTCGTTGCCGGCGTCGCCAATAGCAACATCGTGTACGCGCAGTACGCGGCTGGCGGCGGCACTGTCACGGGCACCGGCACGCAGGGCATTGCGATCGGCGGCAATGGCGGCAGCACCACGACGGCGAGCGGGGCTACGTCGATTGCAATCGGCGCGAACGCCACGGCGTCCGGCAACTACTCGCAAGCTTTCGGTCAGGCCACGACGGCGACCGGCTCGAGCGCGATCGGGATAGGCTCCGGCGCGAAGGCACTCAACACGGGCGCGACCGCGGTCGGCAACGACGCGACCGCTTCGGGCTCCAGCTCGATCGCAATTGGCGGCGGCAACAGCTCGGGCTCGGGCGGGGCGGTGGCAGCCGGCAGCAACGCGATCGCACTGGGTCGGTTTTCGAACGTCAACGCGGCGACGACGTCAGGTATAGCAATCGGTTCGAATGCGACGGTCACGTCGGTTGGCACCAACGGCACGGCGCTCGGTTCGGCAGCCACGGCAGCGGGCTCCGGCGCAACCGCCCTCGGCAATGGCGCTACGGCGACGGGCACCAACGCGATCGCGCTCGGCGGCACGGCCAACTACACGTCGAGTGTCGCAATCGGTGCAGGCAGCGTGACCGGCGCGGCGGCACCGACGGGAACGGGGTATCTGACGGGCAGCACCGCCCCGACGTCGGAAGTGTCGGTCGGCAGTTCGACGGCGCTGCGTCGCATCACGAACGTCGCCGACGGCTCTGCACCTCAGGATGCGGTCACCGTGGCTCAGCTCAGCACCGGGATGAGCACGACGACCAGTGCGATCAGCAGCTTGTCGACGTCGACGTCGACGGGGCTTTCGTCAGCCAACAGCTCGATCTCGTCGCTGTCCACATCGACCTCGACCGGCCTCAGTTCGACCAAGAGTTCGATTGCCTCGCTGTCGACTTCCACGTCGACGGGGCTGTCGTCGGCCAACAGCTCGATCTCGTCGCTGTCCACCTCGACTTCGACCGGGATCAACTCGCTGTCGACCGGCCTCAGCTCAGCGAATAGCTCGGTCGCCTCGCTGTCGACTTCCACCTCGACGGGGCTGTCGTCGGCTAACAGCTCGATCTCGTCGCTGTCCACCTCGACTTCGACCGGCCTCAGTTCGACCAATAGCTCGGTTGCTTCGCTGTCGACTTCCACCTCGACGGGGCTGTTGTCGGCTAATAGCTCGATCGGCTCCCTGTCCACCTCGACCTCGACGGGCATCAATTCGCTGTCGACTTCCACCTCGACGGGGCTGTCGTCGGCTAATAGCTCGATCAGCTCGCTGTCTACCTCGACGTCGACCGGTCTGTCGTCGACCAATAGCTCGGTCACCTCGTTGTCTACCTCGACGTCGACGGGGATCAGCTCGCTGTCGACCGGCCTCAGCTCGACCAATAGCTCGGTCGCTTCGCTGTCGACTTCCACGTCGACGGGGTTGTCGTCGGCTAATAGCTCGATCAGCTCGCTTTCTACCTCCACGTCGACGGGGATCAACTCGCTGTCGACCGGCCTCAGCTCGGCGAATAGCTCGGTCGCCTCGCTGTCGACTTCCACGTCGACGGGGCTGTCGTCGGCTAATAGCTCGATCAGCTCGCTGTCTACCTCCACGTCGACCGGTCTGTCGTCGACCAATAGCTCGGTTGCCTCGCTGTCTACCTCGACGTCGACGGGGATCAGCTCGCTGTCGACCGGCCTCAGCTCGGCCAATAGCTCGGTTGCCTCGCTGTCGACTTCCACGTCGACGGGGCTGTCGTCGGCTAACAGCTCGATCAGCTCGCTGTCCACCTCGACCTCGACCGGCCTCAGCGCGACCAATAGCTCGGTCGCTTCGCTGTCAACTTCCACGTCGACCGGTCTGTCGTCGGCTAACAGCTCGATCAGCTCGCTGTCGACCTCCACGTCGACGGGGCTGTCGTCGGCTAATAGCTCAATCGGCTCGCTGTCTACCTCGACTTCGACGGGCATCAATTCTCTGTCGACCGGGCTCAGCTCGGCAAATAGCTCGGTCGCCTCGCTGTCCACCTCTACCTCGACGGGGATCAACTCGCTGTCGACCGGCCTCAGCTCGGCCAATAGCTCGGTTGCCTCGCTGTCGACTTCCACGTCGACGGGGCTGTCGTCGGCTAACAGCTCGATCGGCTCGCTGTCTACCTCGACTTCGACGGGCATCAATTCTCTGTCGACAGGCCTCAGCTCGACCAATAGTTCGGTCGCTTCGCTGTCGACTTCTACATCGACCGGCCTCTCATCGGCCAATAGCTCGATCAGCTCGCTGTCGACCGGCCTCAGCACGGTTACCACCAAGACCGACAATCTCGGCAACAGCACGGCCGCGGCCCTCGGCGGCGGTTCAAGCTATAACCCGGCAACCGGCACCGTTTCCGCTCCGTCGTACACGACGTACAACGCGAACGGCACGACGTCGACCGCCAACAGTGTTGGCTCGGCGATCAACAGCATCAACAACCAGGGCATCAAGTACTTCCACGCGAATTCGACGGCAGCCGACAGCCAGGCACTCGGCACCGACTCGGTCGCGATCGGCCCGAATGCGATCGCCAACCACGCGGGCGACGTCGCACTCGGCAGCGGCTCCGTTACCGGCGCGCCCGCCCCGACGCCCACGGGTACCGTTGGCGGCGTGACCTCCACGTTCGCGGGGGGCAACCCGAGCAGCGTGGTGAGCGTCGGCAATGCGAGCACGGGCACCACACGCCAGATCACCAATGTCGCGGCAGGCCAAATAACGCCGACCAGCACGGACGCGATCAACGGCTCCCAACTCTTCGCGACCAATTCCATCGTGGATTCGCTGTCAACGACGGTATCGTCGTCCAGCAGCGCGATCTCGTCGCTGTCGACTGGCATCACCTCGTTGTCGACGGGGCTCAGTTCGACCAATAGCTCGGTGACCTCGCTGTCGTCGTCGACTTCGACGGGGTTGTCGTCGGCGAACAGCTCGATCGCTTCGCTCTCCACGTCGACTTCGACGGGGATCAATTCGCTGTCGACCGGTCTCAGCTCGACCAACAGCTCGGTCGCTTCGCTGTCGACTTCCACGTCGACGGGGTTGTCGTCGGCAACCAGCTCGATCGGCTCGCTTTCCACCTCGACGTCGACCGGCATCAGCTCGTTGTCCACCGGCATCAGCTCGTTGTCCACCGGCATCAGCTCGACCAATAGCTCGGTTGCTTCGCTGTCGACTTCCACGTCGACGGGTCTGTCATCGGCAAACAGCTCGATCGGCTCGCTTTCCACGTCGACGTCGACCGGCATCAGCTCGTTGTCCACCGGCATCAGCTCGACCAATAGCTCGGTTGCTTCGCTGTCGACCTCCACGTCGACGGGGTTGTCGTCGGCAAACAGCTCGATCGGCTCGCTTTCCACCTCGACGTCGACCGGCATCAGCTCGTTGTCCACCGGCATCAGCTCGACCAATAGCTCGGTTGCTTCGCTGTCGACTTCCACGTCGACGGGTCTGTCATCGGCAAACAGCTCGATCAGCTCGTTGTCCACGTCGACGTCGACCGGCATCAACTCGTTGTCCACAGGCATCAGCTCGACCAATAGCTCCGTTGCTTCGCTGTCGACTTCCACGTCAACGGGCCTCTCGTCGGCAAACAGCTCGATCGGCTCGCTTTCCACGTCGACGTCGACCGGCATCAGCTCGCTGTCCACCGGCCTCAGCTCGACCGACAGCTCCGTCACTTCGCTGTCGACGTCGACGTCAACGGGCTTGTCGTCGGCCACCAGCTCGATCAGTTCGCTTTCCACGTCGACTTCGACGGGCATTAGCTCGTTGTCGACCGGCCTGAGCTCGACCGATAGCTCGGTAGCGTCGCTGTCAACCTCGACGTCAACGGGCCTCTCGTCGGCTACGAGTTCGATCAGCTCCCTGTCGACGTCGACCTCCACCGGCATCAACTCGTTGTCGACGGGCCTCAGCTCGACCGACAGCTCGGTGGCGTCGCTGTCGACCTCCACGTCGACCGGTCTCTCGTCGGCAACCAGCTCGATCGGCTCGCTGTCCACCTCGACGTCGACCGGCATTAGCTCGCTGTCCACTGGCCTCAGTTCGACCGATAGCTCAGTGGCATCGCTGTCGACCTCCACGTCGACCGGGCTGTCGTCGGCTACGAGTTCGATCAGCTCCCTGTCGACGTCGACCTCCACCGGCCTCTCGTCTGCCAACAGCTCGATCTCGTCGCTCTCCACGTCGACTTCGACCGGCATCAGCTCGACCAATAGTTCGGTTGCCTCACTGTCGACTTCCACGTCGACGGGTCTCTCGTCAGCAACCAGCTCGATCAGCTCGCTGTCGACGTCGACCTCGACCGGCATCAACTCGTTGTCGACGGGCCTCAGCTCGACCGATAGCACCGTGGCGTCGCTCTCGACTTCGACGTCGACCGGCCTGTCGTCGGCAACCAGCTCGATCAGCTCGCTGTCCACCTCGACTTCGACCGGCATCAGCTCGCTGTCGACCGGCCTCAGCTCGACCGACAGCTCGGTGGCATCGCTGTCGACCTCCACGTCGACCGGTCTCTCGTCGGCAAACAGCTCGATCGGCTCGCTGTCCACCTCGACGTCGACCGGCATTAGCTCGCTGTCCACTGGCCTCAGTTCGACCGATAGCTCAGTGGCATCGCTGTCGACCTCCACGTCGACCGGTCTGTCGTCGGCTACGAGTTCGATCAGCTCCCTGTCGACGTCGACCTCCACCGGCCTCTCGTCTGCCAACAGCTCGATCTCGTCTCTCTCCACCTCGACTTCGACCGGCATCAGCTCGCTGTCGACCGGCATCAGCTCGACCAATAGCTCCGTCGCTTCGCTGTCGACTTCCACGTCAACGGGCCTCTCGTCGGCAAACAGCTCGATCGGCTCGCTTTCCACGTCGACGTCGACCGGCATCAGCTCGCTGTCCACCGGCCTCAGCTCGACCGACAGCTCCGTCGCTTCGCTGTCGACTTCCACGTCAACGGGCCTGTCGTCGGCGACCAGCTCGATCAGCTCGCTGTCCACCTCGACTTCGACCGGCATCAGCTCGCTGTCGACCGGCCTCAGCTCGACCGACAGCTCGGTGGCATCGCTGTCGACCTCCACGTCGACCGGCCTCTCGTCGGCTACGAGTTCGATCAGCTCCCTGTCGACGTCGACGTCGACCGGCCTCTCGTCGGCAACCAGCTCGATCGGCTCGCTGTCCACCGGCCTGAGCACGACGAACAGCTCGCTCACGTCGTTGTCCACGTCGACCGCCAGCAGCGTCACGTCGCTGTCCACGGGCCTGAGCTCGACCAACAGCTCCGTCGCTTCACTGTCGACCTCGACGTCGACCGGCCTGTCGTCGGCTGCCAGCTCGATCGCCTCCCTGTCGACGTCGACCTCGACCGGTCTGTCGACGGCTGCCAGCACGATCCTGTCGCTGTCCACGTCCACATCGACCGGCCTGTCGTCGGCCACCAGCTCGATCACGTCGCTGTCCACGTCGACGTCGACCGCGATCGAAGCCGCGAAGACGCACTACTTCAGCGTCAACGACAACGGCACGCAGCAAGGCAACTACGCAAATGACGGCGCAACCGGCGTCAACGCACTCGCCGCCGGCGCGAATGCCAGCGCGGCCGGCGCCAGCAGCGTGGCGGTTGGCGACGGCTCGAACGCGCAAACGGCAGGTGCGGTCGCGATCGGCCAAAATGCATCGGCCGCAGGCGGCAAGGCGGTGTCGATCGGCTCCGGCAACACCGCGAGCGGCGACGGCGCGGTCGCGATCGGCGACCCGAGTGTTGCAACGGGCACCGGCGCAGTCGCGATGGGCGCAAACGACACCGCGACCGGCACCGGCGCAGTGGCGCTCGGCAACGCGAACACCGCAACCGGCAACGGCGCGCTGGCCCTCGGCAGCGCGAACCAGGCCACCGCGGACAACACGATCGCGCTCGGCAACCAGGCGACGGCCAGCGCAATCGGCGCGCAGGCCTACGGTTCGAACGCAAAGGCTACGGCAACCGACGCCCTCGCGTTCGGCTCGAACGCCACGGCCAACGTCGCGAACTCGATCGCCCTCGGCGCGAACTCGGTCACGGGCAACGCAGTCGGCACGTCGAGCGCAACGATTGGCGGCGTCACGTACTTCTTCGCGGGCAGTTCGCCGGCAGGCGTGGTCAGCGTCGGCGACGCGGCCACGGGCGCCACGCGCCAGATCACGAACGTGTCGGCCGGCCAGATCTCGGCCACGAGCACGGACGCGATCAACGGCAGCCAGCTCAACGCGACGAACCAGGCGATCACGAGCCTGTCGACGTCGACCGCGTCGAACATCTCGTCGCTGTCGACCGGCATCGGTTCGCTGTCGACGGGCCTGAGCTCGACCAACAGCAACCTCACGTCGCTGTCCACGTCGACGTCGACGGCGATCGGCTCGCTGTCGACCGGCCTGAGCTCGACCAACAGCAACCTCACGTCGCTGTCCACGTCGACGTCGACGGGCATCGGCTCGCTGTCGACCGGCCTGAGCTCGACCAACAGCACTGTGGCGTCGCTGTCGACGGGCGTGACCAACCTCAACAACCAGCTGAGCCAATTGTCGACGACGATCAACAACACGACCCGCACGGCGAACAACAACGGCATCGCCGCCGACATGAACGGCACCGGCAACGACAGGCCCGTCGTCACGGCCGGCTCGAACTCGGTGGCGATCGGTGCGGCGTCGAACGACGGCGGTCGCTCGAACGTGGTGTCGGTGGGCAGCGACCAGCAGCAACGCCAGATCACGAACGTCGCGCCGGGCACGCAAGGCACCGATGCGGTGAACGTGAACCAGCTGACGCAGGTGCAGACGACGCTGTCGACGGCACTGTCGGGCCAGCAGGCGCAGATCAACTCGCTGGGCTCGCAGCTGCAGCAGACCGACCAGATGGCGAAGCAGGGTATCGCGGCGGTCGGTGCGATGGCGTCGATTCCGCAGCTGGACCGCGACGCCAACTTCGGGATGGGGGTCGGCACGTCGACCTTCCTCGGCCAGAAGGCCATGGCGGTCAACATGCAGGCTCGCATCACGGAAAACCTGAAGGCGTCGATCAACGGCGGCTTCAGCGGCGGTCAGAAGGTGATCGGCGCCGGCATGCTGTATCAGTGGAAGTAACCGGTCGCGACGCCACGCCGCCCGGCTTGCGAGCCGGGTCGCGCGCGGCGGCCACGACGGCAGGACGAGCGCACCGCCCATCGTGCGGTGCGCTTCAGTCAACCACAGTTTTGAGGATGTAACCGTGAACAAACTCGCTCTGGCGTTCGCACTTTCCGCGATCGGCCTCGCCGCGTGCTCGACCGCATCGGGCCCGACCTACAGCGCATCCGAACTGCAGCCGCGCGACGGCGTGCGCACGTTCCAGGTGGACTGCCATGGCCTGCTGTCGGGCCCGCAGACGTGCATGAGAGCCGCACGCAAGATCTGCGCGGACCAGCCGGTACGCACGATCGACTCGGCCCGCGCGCGGCGCGACGGCGCGGATCCCGCGACGCTGATATTCCAGTGCGGCGCGGCGCCGGCCGAAGCGGCGCCCGCAGCTTCGGCGCCGGCCCCTGCATCCGCCGCGGTCGAACACGTGAACCTCGCGGGCGACGCGCTGTTCGCAACCGGCCAGGCCACGTTGACGCCCGCCGCGCGCGCCTCGCTCGACAAACTGCTGAGCGAACGCGAGGACCGCACATATACCCAGGTGTCGGTCACCGGCTATACGGACTCGGTCGGCAGCGATGCGTCGAACCTCGCGCTGTCCAAGCGCCGCGCCGAAGCGGTCGCATCCTATCTGAACGCGCATGGGCTGAAGGCCGGCTCGATGACGGTCTCCGGCCGCGGCAAGACCGATCCGGTCGCATCCAACGCGACGGCCGAAGGCCGCGCGAGCAACCGCCGCGTCGAGATCTCGCTGCAGCGCTGAGCGCCCGGCCGCGGCGATCCTTGCGCGGCGGCCGGCACCGGCTGCGCATTCCCGCCCGGCCGACGCACTGCCGAACCACGCGGGCGCGGCTTGCCACCCGTCCGCGCGAGTCCGCGCCGGACGGTATGTCAAAGTTCGTCATGCCCCTCCACAAACCGGCGACTTCCGTGCCACAATCGCCGCAGACAGTTGCCGGGCCGTTCCGCCCGCGTCGCGCGCCGTGCCAATCGCGCCCGACGCAACCGCGGAATCCGGCGGCCGCTCAGCGCTCCGCGCAGCCCGACTCGTATTCCCGCATGCGCCGACGCGAACGCAACCACGACAATCCACGGCGCGCCGTTTCGCGGCCCGGCGCTCGACGCCCCCGCCGAACGCGCGGCGCCGCAGAGGAAACCAACCGGTGACGGACATCGATCAAACCGCCTCGGGCAGCACGCGCACGCAACGGCCGGCCGTCGGCATCTCGCTGTTTGCGCGCGACGGCCAGGCGATCTGGGAAAACGGCATCCACCAGAACATCGCGTACCTCGCGATGATGCTGAAACGCTCGGACCACGTCGGCCCCGTCTATTTCCTGAATGGCGGCGACGCGAACGCACTGCCGGCCGGCCTCGAACTCGACGGACTCGACGTGCCGCTCGTCAAACCCGCCGACGTCACGCACGCACTGGATGTCGTGATCGAGATGGGCGCGCAGTTGCCGGTCGAATGGATGCGGCACGTGAAGGCGCTCGGCACGAAGCTCGTCGCGTGCTATGTCGGTCATACGTACAGCGGTCTCGCCGAGACGCCGATCTTCGGCAAGCCGTCGGGCCACATCTTCAACGGCACGCAATTCGACGAAGTGTGGGTGCTCGAGAAGTCGCAGAAGATCGACGTGCCGCTGTTGCGCACGCTCACCCGCGCGCCGGTCTATACGATTCCTCATCTTTGGTCGCCGTACTTCCTCGATCGCCGCATCGCCGCGCTCGCGAACGAGGGCGTGACCTTCGGCTATCGCCGTGGCCGCCGCCCATGGCGTCTCGCGACGCTCGAGCCGAACATCTCGGTTGTGAAGTCCTGTCACTACCCGATGCTCGCGTGCGACGAGTTCTATCGCGCGCATCCGGACGCCGTGCAGCATCTGTTCGTCGTCAACTCGCTGCACATGAAGGCGCATCCAACCTTCGTGCACTTCGCGAACAGCCTCGAGCTGGTGCGCCAGCACAAGGCGACGTTCGAACCGCGCCTCGATCTGCCGGGCTTCATGGCGCGCCATGCGGATGCCGTGGTATCGCATCACTGGGAAAATCCGCAGAACTACCTCTATTACGACGTGCTGTACGGCGGCTATCCGCTGATCCACAACTCGACGCTGCTCGGCGACGCCGGCTACTACTACCCGGATTTCGATTCCGTCTCCGGCGCCCGCGCGCTGTATGACGCGTGGCTGCATCACGACGAGCGGCTCGACGACTATCGCGCGAAAGCCGGCCGGCTGCTGCGGTCGGTCTCGATCGACAACCCCGCGAACCTGGACGCGTTCGTCGCGCGCCTGGTCGCCTGAACCGGAGCACACGCATGTCGGACTCCAATGCCCGTCAAGCGCCCGGCGACGGCAAACGTCTCGTCGTCGGCGTATCGCTGTTCGTGCGCGGCGCGGGCCAGTCGCTGTGGGAAAACGGCATTTTCCAGAACTGCCTGCTGCTGATCCTGCTGCTGCGTCAGTCACCGCTCGTCGCGGACGCCGTGATGGTGAACGGCGGCGAACAGGTCGCCGATCCGCAGATGATGCTCGGCGAGTGGAACGTGCCGCTGCTGTCGATGGACGAAGCGTTGCAACGCTGCGACGTGCTGATCGAAATGAGTGCGCAGTTCGGCGCGGACTACCTGCGCGCGTTCCGCGCGCGCGGCGGCAAGGTCGTCACGATGCGGGTCGGCAACGACTACGTGATCGACATCGAGCGTGCGATGTTCGACAAGCCGTCGGGCTTCCTGTTCTCGGGCGCGCCGTACGACGCGGTGTGGACGATTCCGGAATTCGAGCGCTCTTGCCTGCACTATTACCAGACGGGCCTGCGCGCGCCGGTGACGATCGTTCCGCACATCTGGCATCCGATGCTGTTCGACAAGGCGCGTGCGACGCTTGGCGCCGGTTTGTCATTCGGCTATCGGCCGGGCAAGCCGCGCTGGCGCGTGACGATGTTCGAGCCGAACATCTGCATGGTGAAGACGAGCATCATCCCGATGCTGGTGACCGAGGAAGCGTACCGCGCGAAGCCTGCGTTCCTCGAGTTCGTGCGCGTGTGCAACACGCTGCACCTGAAGGAACACGCGACGTTCGTCCACTTCGCGAAAAGCCTCGATATCGTGAACCACGGAATCACGACGTTCGAAAGCCGCTATGCGGTGTACGAGTTCATGGCCGCGTACGGCGACGCCGTGGTGTCCCACACGTGGGAAAACGCGCAGAACTACCTGTACTACGAACTGTTGTACGGCGACTACCCGCTGATCCACAACTCGCCGTTCCTCGGCAAGGCCGGGTATTTCTATCCGGACTTCGACTGCCAGGCCGGCGGCCGCGCGCTGCTGCAGGCGTTTGCCGAGCACGATGCGAACCTCGACGCGTACCGCGAGCAATCGAAGCACGTGCTCGACTCGGTCAGCATCTACAACCCCGGCAACGTCGCCGCGTATTCCGACGCGATCGCGTCGCTCTATCGCGACGCATGACGCGCCGCCTTCCCCCGGACTCCGACATGAACGCACATCCGCCCGTCTCTCGCACGAAATGGCTGATCGGCTGCGCCGTCGCGTCGATCGCGATCGGTGCGCATGCGCAATCCGACGGCGAATCTGCCGACGCGCTGCTGCGCGACGCCGATGCAGTCTTCAGGCAGCTCGACGCGGGCCAGTACGGTGCGGTGTGGAACGACGCCGCCGCGTTCGTGAAGGCGCGCATCAAGCAGGACCAGTTCGCGCTGGACATGCAGCGCGCGCGCCAGTCGGTCGGCATGGTCGGCCATCGCGGCTGGGCGCAGATCACGCGAATTCGCTACACGAATTCATCGTCGATGCCCGACGGGCTCTATGCGAACGTCGACTATGCAACGACGCTCGCGACCGGGACGACCGTGTACGAAAAACTGAGCTTTCGCCTCGGCGACGACGGCCGCTGGCACCTGACCGGCTACGTGCCGCGCCAGTCGCAGAACTACACGCCTTGAACCGCGCACCGTCCGCCCGGAGCCGCCGATGAAAATCAATGTCGCGATTACGATGAACGTTCAGCGCGACGCGACGCAGTCGATCTGGTACAACGGCGCGAACCAGCATTGCGTGTACCTGTACATGCTGCTCAAGCGTTCGCCGCTGATCGGCGAAGTGTGGCTCGCGCACGACGACGGCATCACCGACTACCCGCAGGCGCTGATGATGGATGCATTCGGCGACGCGCTGCGGCCGCTGTCGGCGATCGTCCATCAGACCGACCTGCTGATCGAGATGAACGCGTTCATCGATCCGTCGCACACGGACGCGGTGCGCCGGCGCGGCGGCAAGTGCGTGTCTTACCGCTTCGGCAACGATTACGTGATCGCCGTCGAAACGATCAACTTCGAGAAGAACGACTGGCGGCCGAACCCGCAGCGCGTGCAGTTCGACGAGATCTGGACCAACCCGCAGCACATGCATACGTGCGCGGCATACTTTCAGGCCGTCTATCGCGCACCGGTAATCGAGCTGCCGCACATCTGGTCGCCGTACTTCATCGAACGCAGCCTCGACGCCGATCCGGAATTGAAGGCGCGTTTCGGCTACCGCAACCGCGGCCCGGCGAAGCGAATCGCGTTCTTCGAACCGAACCTGAACGTCGTGAAGAGTTCGATCGTCCCGATGCTGGCCGCAAACGCCTGCTATGTGGACCATCCCGAGCTGGTCGAGCACGTGTACATGACCAATACGTTCGACAAGAAGGAAAACGTCGCCTTCAAGCATCTCGCGCTCGGGCTCGAGATGGTGCGCGACGGCAAGGCGACGGCCGACGTGCGCGCGCCGTTCGTTGCATGGGCCGCGCACCACACCGACATCGTCGTATCGCACCACTGGGAAAACGGCTTGAACTACCTGCTGTACGACGCGCTGTACGGCAACTACCCGCTCGTGCACAACTCGCCGTTCCTGCGCGACGTCGGCTACTACTACCCGGACTTCGAGATATTCGACGCCGCGCGTGCGATCGCAACCGCCGCGCAGACGCACGACGCGCGGCTCGACGAATACGCGACGGCATCCCGCCGCTGCCTGCAGCGGGTCGACGCGCTCGCAGATCACAACGTCGGCGCATATTCCGGGCAGATCCAGCGTTTGTTCGGCGCGCGTGCGCTCGGCTGAGCGCGCCGGCGCGCGTTTCGCCGATTAAGGACACCGTTTGAAATTGCGCGGTGATCGACCGGATCCACGGCCCGTTCGCCATCGACAGATACATCGCCCCGGCAAGCGGCCCACGGATCAAAGCGCAAGCACTCGCTATCCGCTCGTTCACATCGCGACGACGGCCCGGCGTGCAAACACGCGCTATGCCGGCACGCGCTGCCCCCGCCATTCTGCAAACATGCGGCCATGACGCCGGCCGACGCGTGCGAGCGTTGCGAAACAGCGGGCCGCAGCGGGGCTGACCGCGCCCGCCTGCTGCGCGAGGCTGCCCGCGACGCCGCACGCGATCGCCGAATCGTCGCCGCACGCGCCCGCGAACACGCCGGCGAAATAGTGTCGCGCAGCGCGCTCGCGGCCATCGGCATCGAGTGGCTTCATCCGGTAAATCAGTTGCGAGACGCGGCCAAGGCCGTCTAGAAGCAGCTCGACGTCCGTCGGCGCATCGGGCGTATCGCGTACATCGGCGCTTTCGGCGAGGTCGGCGCCGATCTGGCGCAGCACGTCCGCCAATTCGCCGATTGCGACGAGCGCGTGCGCGCCAGCCGCCCGCGTGCCCGCTCCGTGCCCGCCCCACGCCTTCGTCCTCATCATGCCCACGCCCCTTTTAGAATCCGTCCTTGCGCGATGCCGGAATGCGCTGCCCGCGATGGGCTCGTACGGCCTCACGCAAGCTCATGCAGCCGCTGGCGACCGCCTCGAAAAGCGGATTCCCTGCGCCCACGCGACGCCGGAATCCAGGATGATTTGCCGATCGACCTCGTTCTCGACGCCTTCGACGACGACGTGCCGCGCGCTTTCGTGCGCGAACGCAATCAGCCGGCGAAACTGGTAGCGTCCGATCGCGTTGCGCTTGATCAACGACAGCACCGACCGGTCGAGCTTCACGATGTCGGGGTTGCCGATCACGAGATTGTTCAGCGCGCTGAAGCCGACGCCGAAATCGTCGATCGCGACGCGGCATCCGGCCTGCCGGAACCGATTGACGAACGACCGGCCCGCGACGGGGTTCAGCGGCCCCGTCTCGGTGATTTCGACGACGAGCCGCGCCGCCACTGACGGCTCGCGCTCGAGCCGCCTGAAGATCGGCAACCACGCGTCGTCGACGACCGCGCTCGCCGCCGCGATGTTGCAGCCGTACACGGCGTTCGCCTCGGCGCGCAGCGCGTCGATCGTCCGGCCGACCACGAGCCGGTCGAACCAGCGCATCAGCCCGAGCGACTCGATCCGGGGCAGGAACGCGATCGGCGGCAACGCGTCGTGCGCGCCCCAGCGCAACCGCGCAAGGCATTCGTGATACAGCACGCCGCCCGACAGATCGGCCCGGCACACCGGCTCGCGTGCAAACGCAAGCCGGCTTTCGACGAAACTGCGTACCGACGCGAGGTCGGGGTGATCGTCGGGTGCGCCAAACACGAGTTCGATCTCGTTTGGATTCGCTACCCTGTTCGCCTCCAGGCGAGGTTCGACCGCATTCATCCGGCGCTCCGGCAAGTGTCGGGCCGTCGGCGACGGCCCGCGCTATCGATACTCGTGGAGCGAGCCGACCACGACGCGCGCCACTGCCTACCCGGCCCAACCTCTTGTTTCGATCTTTTCCGGGAGCGTACTTTTCATTTCGTCGCGCCGTCAAATCCGATATTGTTAACGATATTCAAACACGACAAATACACCACGCATGAGAACCGGCGATTGTGCGACAGGTTACATAAAACCATCATTGATTTATCGCAGATAAGCGTTTATTTGACGCCTTTAAACTACGCCGCGCGCCCGATTTGCCGGAATTTCCGTTTCACATGCACGATGGCTCGTTATTTGGTATGAGTATATCGATCGTCGGAATCGTGCCGTCGCGGACCGCCCGGACGCGGTGCGTGCCATGCATGGCCACGGAACGAGCGTTCCCGTCGGCATTCGATCATTGTCGAAACTAATTTCGTCGTTTCAAACGATATTGAAAATACCCGCAAGACAATGGCCGCGGCATCGAATAGATATCGGTCGCTTGATTATATGACATCAACCGATTGAAAGATCTTTAACAATCTTTTCAGCTTGTTAACCTCTAAAATAATTCCGGACGGACTTCCCTCGGAGCCGTCGAATTCGTGCCTTCAAAAACCGTCGAGTCTCCCCGGCTCGGCGGTTTCTTTTTTAACGCCGCGCTTTCTTCAGACATTAACCGGAAATAATGCGGGCGACGCCACGCGCACGATCTCACGCAGCCGTCGCGCCAATCAGGTTCGCGAGCAACGCGTCGTACTCGGCGACCAGTGCGGGGTTGGCCGACGTGTAGCGGCCGAGTATCTCGCGCTGGCGCCGCGTGTACCCTTCCCAGTCGTCGTCGTGCGTGTGGAGCGCGTGCAGCAGTGCGTCCGCACCCTTCTGCACATCGTTGTCCGGGTAGTAGTAGCCGAGATCGGGCGCAAGGCTAGCGTTGTGCACGAGCGGATAGCCCTGCCAGCACACATCGAAATAGAAGTAGTTGAGCGGGTTCGACCATTGATGCGATACGACAACGTCGGTCAGGTCGGCGAGAAACAGCGGCGTATCGAAACGGCCCACGAAACTCGCCTTGCCCGCGCGCACGATGTCGAGGTAGTTCATCAGCATCACGAACTCCGGGCTGTCGTGCGCGAGACGGTCGGCATTCGTCACGTGCGTGAAGCAGATCGCATCGGGGTCGCGGCGGTACGCCTCGTCGATGATCAGCATCGGGTACACGCAGAACTTGACCACGTTGTGGTTCGGCTCCATCACCGTGAGCCGCTTGCCGGGCTCGCCGCGCGGCCGGTACTCGCCGTGCTCGGGGAGCGGCGCCGCCCGCTCGGTCAGGAACATCGGATCCCACACGAACGGCACGACGCGCCCCGGGCAGCGGCGCAACGACTGCAGGAACGGCAGCGACGACGGCGCGATCTGCGGAATCGCCCACACCTCGTCGTAGCCGCGGTTGATGAACAGCGAATCCCACAGCCGGCGGCCGAACAGCATCGACTCCATCGCGTTGATGTACTCGACGCCGCAGCAATAGCTGACGATCTTCGCGCCGCGCGCCTTCAGATAAGCGGTCTGTGCGGCGTCGATCTGGCCGCCGAGCTCGATCAGCACGTCGAGTGCGTCTTTCATGTCCGCGAACGCGCGCGTGTCGTACACGGTGCGATCCCACGACAGTGCATCGGTGAGCGGCACGTCGGTCGTATTGACCAGCGTCACGCGGTAGCCGTGCGGCGACGCCATCAGCAGCTTCGCGAGGAACAACGCGTTCTGCTTGATGCCGTTGATCCACAGGCTTTCGTCGGGGGCGCGCAGTCCGATCGTGATACCGATGCGCAGGCCGGTCAGGACAGGAGACGTCATCGTCGGCGGGATGGGAGAGTGAATGGACGCAGTGTAGCGCGCGGCACGCAGCCGCGCGAGCAATCCGCCAGTGTAGCGAAGCGCGCGCCAACGAACTGTCATGGATCGTCATGCGCGGTGTCGAACGTTCCGCACGCGATGCGCGATGCGCGCGCCTCACGCCGCTCGACTGCGATCGACGCGCCCGCCGGACGCGACAAGGCCGGCGTCGCGCTGCAACACGCTACGCCGGCCCGTGCATCGCCAATACGCGGTTTACGCTTGCGCCATCACCAGCAACTGCGCGCCGTCGGCGACCTGATCGCCGACGCCGTAGAGCACTTCCGTGACGACGCCCGCACCCGGCGCGCCGATCGTGTGCTCCATCTTCATCGCCTCCATCACGATCAGCGGCGTGCCGGCGTCGACCTTCTGGCCGGCCTCGACCAGCACCGCGATCACCTTGCCGGGCATCGGCGCGGTGAGGCGGCCGCCGCCGTGCTCGGCATCGCCCGCGTGCGCGAGCACGTTGCGCCACTCGAACGTCTCGGCCACGCCCTGCGTGAACACGTGGAAACTGTCGCCGTCCGCATACACGCGCCCGCTGCTGCGCACGCCGCCGAGCGTCACGTCGAAGTCGAGCGGCGTCGCGCCGCGCGTCCACGCGAACGACTGCGCGGGCGCATCGCCGGTCGCGACACGCGCGCCGCCGCCATCGTCTTCATAGGTGACCGTCACGTCCGCTTCGCGTTCCGGCGCATGCCATTCGAGCGTGCGCCGATATCCGCCGTTCAGCCGCCAGTCAGGCAGCGCGCTCCACGGCGACGTGCGCTGCCCCCCGGCCGCATCGCGCTCCCGCGCGAGGAGCGCCGCGCAGGCGAGCGCGAGCGTCGCGCGCGGCGGCTGTTGCGGCGCAAACAGCACGTCGTGGTTGCGCTCGATCAGGCCCGTGTCGAGATCGGCGATCGCAAACGGCTGACACGCGACGATCCGCTGCAGGAACGCGGCATTGGTGTGCAAGCCGACCACCTCGCAGGCCTGCAGCGCGCGCAGCATCCGGCCCAGCGCTTCGGCACGGTCTGCGCCGTGCACGATCAGCTTCGCGATCATCGGATCGTAGAACGGCGTGATCGCATCGCCTTCGCGCACGCCGCTGTCGACGCGCACCGGCGCACCGATCGCGAACTCGACGCCGTCCGGCAGCCGCAGGTGCTTCAGCGTGCCCGTCGACGGCAGGAAACCGCGCGCCGGGTTCTCCGCGTAAAGACGCGCCTCGATCGCATGCCCGTGCACGCGCAGCTCGTCCTGCTTCAGCGGCAGCGGCTCGCCCGCGGCGACGCGCAGCTGCCACTCGACGAGATCGAGCCCCGTGACCATCTCCGTGACCGGATGCTCGACCTGCAGGCGCGTGTTCATCTCCATGAAGTAGAACGCTTCGCCCGTCATGATGAATTCGACGGTGCCCGCGCCGACATAATGCACCGCGCGCGCGGCCGCGACGGCCGCCTCGCCCATCGCCTGCCGCACGTCCGGATGCAGGCCCGGCGCCGGCGCTTCCTCGAGCACCTTCTGATGACGGCGCTGCACCGAGCAATCGCGATCGAACAGGTACACGGTGTTGCCGTGCGTGTCGCCGAACACCTGCACTTCGACGTGACGCGGACGCGTCAGGTATTTCTCGATCAGCACGCGGTCGTTGCCGAAGCTGCTCGCGGCCTCGCGCTGGCACGATGCCAGCGCCGCCAGGAAATCCTCCGAGCGCTCGACCACGCGCATGCCCTTGCCGCCGCCGCCCGCGCTCGCCTTCAGCAGCACCGGATAGCCGATCCGGTCCGCTTCGCGATGCAGGTTGTGCGCGTCCTGGTCGTCGCCGTGATAACCCGGCACGAGCGGCACCGCGGCCGCATGCATCAGCGCCTTGGCGGCCGCCTTCGAGCCCATCGCCGCGATCGCGTCGACCGGCGGCCCGATGAACACGATGCCGGCCGCTTCGCACGCATGCGCGAAATCCTCGTTCTCCGACAGGAAGCCGTAGCCCGGGTGGATGGCCTGCGCGCCGGTCGCGCGCGCGGCCTCGATGATGCGCTCGATGCGCAGGTAACTGTCCGCGGCGGCCGAGCCGCCGATGTGCACCGCTTCGTCGCAAGCGGCGACGTGCTTCGCGTTTGCGTCCGCGTCGGAATAAACGGCGACGCTCGCGATCCCGAGACGTTTGCACGTCGCGGCGACGCGGCACGCGATTTCGCCGCGGTTGGCGATCAGAATCTTGTCGAACATGGCTTCGATGTCGTCCGGAAAGTTAGGGGCACGCCGTCATTCACGCCACGAAGGCGTGCGCTTCTCGAGGAAGGATGCGATCCCCTCGCGCGCTTCCGCGCCTGCGCGGGTGCGCGCAATCCAGTCGGCGGTCTGCTCGATCAACGCCGCGTCGAGCGGCCGGCCGGCCACGTCGGCGACGAGCCGCTTGCACGCGCGCACCGCGGCGGGACCGTTCGCGACGACTGCCGCGGCCAGCTGCGCGACCGTGTCGTCGAGCGCATCGGCCGGCACCGCGTCGTGAACGAAGCCGAGCGACGCCGCACGTGCGCTGTCGAACACCTCGGCCGTCGTGAAGTAGCGGCGCGCCGCGCGCTCGCCCATCGCACGCACGACGTACGGCGCGATCGTCGCCGGAATCAGGCCCAGCCGCGCCTCGGACAGGCAGAACTTAGCGCCGTCGGCGGCGATCGCGATGTCGGCCGCCGCGACGAGCCCCACGCCGCCCGCATACGCGTCGCCGTGCACGCGCGCGATCACCGGCTTGCCGCAGCGATGGATCGCCTCGAGCATCCGCGCGAGCTTGCGCGCATCGGCGCGGTTCTCGTCGTCCGAGTACCCGGCCATCTTCTTCATCCAGTTCAGGTCCGCGCCCGCGCAGAATGCCGCGCCTTCGGCGGCGAGCACGACCGCGCGCACGCCTTCGTGCGCGTCGAGCCACTCGAACGCGGTGGTCAGCTCGGCGATCGTCGTCTCGTTGAACGCGTTGCGCACGTCTGGCCGCGCGAGCGTGACGGTCGCCACGCGGCCGGCGTCGCTTACCTTGATCGTTTCGTATCGCATCGGTCAGTCCTCCGGGCCGTCACATGCGGAACACGCCGAAGCGCGTGTCTTCGATCGGTGCGTTCATCGACGCCGCAAGCCCGAGCCCCAGCACGTCGCGCGTCTGCGCCGGATCGATTACGCCGTCGTCCCACAGTCGTGCGCTCGCGTAATACGGATGCCCCTGGCGCTCGTACTGGTCGCGGATCGGCTGCTTGAACGCATCCTCGTCGTCGGCCGACCACGTGCCGCCCTTCGCCTCGATCCCGTCGCGGCGCACCGTCGCGAGCACCGATGCGGCCTGCTCGCCGCCCATCACCGAGATCCGCGCATTCGGCCACATCCACAGAAAGCGCGGACCGAACGCGCGGCCGCACATCCCGTAGTTGCCGGCGCCGAACGAGCCGCCGATGATGACCGTGAACTTCGGCACCTTCGCGTTCGACACGGCCGTCACCATCTTCGCGCCGTGACGCGCGATGCCTTCGTTCTCGTACTTGCGGCCGACCATGAAGCCCGTGATGTTCTGCAGGAACACCAGCGGAATCTTGCGCTGGCAGCACAGCTCGATGAAATGCGCGCCCTTCACGGCGGATTCCGAGAACAGGATCCCGTTGTTCGCGACGATCCCGACCGGATGCCCCCAGATGTGCGCGAAGCCCGTGACGAGCGTGGTGCCGAAGCGCGCCTTGAATTCGTCGAACTCCGAATCGTCGACGATGCGTGCGATCACCTCGCGTACGTCGAACGGCTTGCGCGTGTCGACCGGAATCACGCCGTACAGGCTCTTCGCGTCGTAACGCGGCGGCTTCGGTTCGCGCAGCGTCACTGGCGGCGCGATCTTCGGTGCGAGATGACTGACGATGTTGCGCGCGATCGACAGCGCGTGCGAATCGTTCTGCGCGAGATGATCGGCCACGCCCGACAGGCGCGTGTGCACGTCGCCGCCGCCGAGATCCTCGGCGCTCACTTCCTCGCCGGTGGCGGCCTTCACGAGCGGCGGGCCGCCGAGGAAAATCGTGCCCTGGTTCTTCACGATGATCGATTCGTCGCTCATCGCCGGCACGTATGCGCCGCCTGCCGTGCACGAGCCCATCACGACCGCGATCTGCGCGATCCCCGCCGCGGACATCGTCGCCTGGTTGAAGAAGATGCGGCCGAAGTGGTCGCGATCGGGAAACACGTCGTCCTGATTCGGCAGGTTCGCACCGCCCGAGTCGACGAGATACACGCACGGCAGCCGGTTTTCCGCGGCGATTTCCTGCGCGCGCACGTGCTTCTTCACGGTCATCGGGTAGTAGGTGCCGCCCTTGACCGTCGCGTCGTTGCACACGATCACGCACTCGCGGCCCGCGATCCGGCCGATGCCGGTAATCACGCCCGCGCCCGGCGCGTCGTCGTTGTACATGCCGTTCGCCGCGAGTTGCGAGAACTCGAGGAACGGCGCGCCGGGATCGAGCAGTTGCGCGATCCGGTCGCGCGGCAGCAGTTTGCCGCGCGCGAGGTGCTTGTCCCGCGCGGCCTGACCGCCGCCTTGCGCAAGCTGTTCGATCTTCGCGCGCAGGTCGGCGACGACCGCCTCGAGCGCCGCGGCGTTCGCGCGGAAATCTTCCGAACGCGGGTTCAGTTTCGATTCGATGATCGGCATCGACGGGGCTCCGTTCGCGTGACGTGGGGCGTTACATCGTTTCCGCGAACAGCTCGCGGCCGATCAGCATCCGGCGAATCTCGCTCGTGCCCGCGCCGATCTCGTACAGCTTCGCATCGCGCCACAGACGTCCGACCGGGTATTCGTTGATGTAGCCGTTGCCGCCGAGGATCTGGATCGCCTCGCCGGCCATCCACGTCGCCTTCTCGGCCGTGTAGAGGATCACGCCCGCGCAGTCCTTGCGCACCTGGCGAATATGGTCGCTGCCCGCGGAGTCCAGATGGCGGCCGACCGCGTACAGATACGCGCGGCATGCCTGGAACGTGGTGTACATGTCGGCGACCTTGCCCTGGATCAGCTGGAATTCGCCGATCGCCTGGCCGAACTGCTTGCGGTCGTGGATATACGGGACCACCGCGTCGAGACACGCGGCCATGATGCCCGTCGGGCCGCCGGACAGCACCGCGCGTTCGTAGTCGAGCCCGCTCATCAGCACCTTCACGCCGCCGTTGAGCTGGCCGAGGATATTCTCTTCCGGCACCTCGACGTCCTGGAACACGAGTTCGCCCGTGTGCGATCCGCGCATGCCCAGCTTGTCGAGCTTTTGCGCGACCGAGAAGCCCTTCATCCCCTTCTCGACGATGAACGCGGTGATGCCGCGCGGGCCCGCGTCGAGATCCGTCTTCGCGTAGACGACGAGCGTGTCGCAGTCAGGGCCGTTGGTGATCCACATCTTCGTGCCGTTGAGCACGTAGCGGTCGCCGCGCTTGTCCGCGCGCAACTTCATGCTGACGACGTCGGAGCCCGCGTTCGGCTCGCTCATCGCGAGCGCGCCGATGTGTTCGCCCGACACGAGCTTCGGCAGGTATTTCCGCTTTTGCGCGTCGGTGCCGTTGCGGTGGATCTGGTTCACGCACAGGTTCGAGTGCGCGCCGTACGACAGGCCGATCGATGCCGACGCGCGCGAAATCTCCTCCATCGCGACCATGTGGGCCGTGTAGCCCATGTTCGCGCCGCCGTATTCCTCCGAGACGGTCATCCCGAGCACGCCGAGGTCGCCGAACTTCTTCCACAGATCCATCGGGAACTGGTCGGTGCGGTCGACCTCCGCCGCGCGCGGCGTGATTTCCTTCGCCGCAAACGTCGCGACGGCGTCGCGCAGCATCTCGATGTCTTCACCGAGCATGAATTGCACGCCGGGCAGGTTGATCATGTCTCCTCCGTCTTCGGAAAGTGGGTTGCACGCACCGATTTCTGAGTTTCGCTCAAATCGGATCAATGCGTCGATTCATTAAGCCAATGCAGCGGAAATTTTGCACAGTTTCGCGCCTCGCCCGGTTCGGCGTCAATAGTTTTTTGAGTGACACTCAGATATCATGGCGACATGACAGCCGCTACCGCCGACACCATGACCGCCACCGCCAAAGCCGACCGCGCCGACCCGTCGCGCGCACCCGCCGGGCGCAAGTCCCAGCAGCGCGTGCAGGACATCCTGCGCGCCGGTCGTGAAGTGTTCGCCGAAAAGGGCTACGAGCATGCGACGGCCGCCGAGATCGCGCAGCGCGTCGGTGTATCGGAGGCGACGGTGTTCAGCTATTTCCGCGGCAAGCGCGAGCTGTGCGCGCGTGTGATCGCCGACTGGTACGACGAAATCATCGCCGCGTTCGAACACGGGATGCCGGTGGACGCGCCGGTGCAGCAGCAGTTCGCGTTCATCGTGCGCACGCACCTGCGGCTGATGCTGGTGAACGGCACGGGGCTGTGTGCGCTGGTCCTGTCGGAGGGCCGCGCGAAGCAGCACGCGTTGAGCGACGAACTCACCGCGCTGCAGCGCCGCTACACGGCGCCGCTGATGGACGTGCTCGCACGTGGCCAGGCCGCGGGGCAGGTGCGCCGCGACATGCCACTGAGCCTGCTTCGCTCGATGGTGTTCGGGCCGATCGAGCACGTGCTGTGGGATGCGATTCTCGGGCACCGCAAGCTCGATACGGAAACGACGGCCACGCAGCTGATCGACATGCTGTGGGCGGCCGTGCAGCCGCCCGCGCCGGAGCAGGCGGCGCTGGTGCGCTTCAGGAACGAAGTGACCGAAGCGGTGCGGCGGCTCGAAGGCGAAGCGTCACACAGGTAACGGCGGCGGCAGCCGCAGCGCGCCGCTCTCGGCCTCGCTGCCGCCGCCGCGCGCGGGGTCGCGGGGTCGCCGGGTCGCCGGGTCGCCGGGTCGCCGGGTCGCAGGACAGTTCGACCGCTACGAATCCTCGGCGACGCGCAGCGGCGCGCGGCTCTGCTCGTTGTTCAAATGGACGAACTTGCGCAACAGGCGCATCAATTCCTGCGAATCGTCCTCGCCCATCCCGTCGAACAGCCCCGCGCGCAGTTCCGCCACCGACGGCATCAGGTGCGCGAGCAATTCGGCGCCCGCCGGCGTCAGCAGCAGGCGCCGCTGCCGCCGCGGCAGCACCTCGCGGACGATCAGCCCTTTCGCCTCCAGCCGCACCGCGAGATCGGCGGTCGTCGACGTGTCGAGCGCCACGCGTTGCGCGAGCGTCACCTGGTCAAGCCCCGGAGACTCGTAAAGCATCCGCAGCACCGCATACTGCACCGGCGTCACGTCCCGGCCGAACTTCTCGTAGAACATCGCGACCGCGATCTGGTGCGCACGGCGGATCAGATGTCCGGGCTCGTCGTACAGATCGATCGGGAAAGCCGGCAGGTTGGCGGGATTCGTTTTTTCCATGAATGAGTCGATCAGATAGGCGGGCGGGGCGCCGGCGGCATGGCGCTGCGTCGCGCCAGTTCCCGGGAAAACCAGTATACCGCCCGCCTTGCCCGGGCCGCCCTCGGTAAGTACACTGAATCACATTCAGTACACGGAATGAAGAACGGGCCGCGCCCCGGCGGTACCGCCCCAAAGGAGACGACACGTGTTTCTCAAGAACGCTTGGTATGTGGCGTGCACACCCGACGAAATCGAAGGCAAGCCGCTGGGCCGCAAGATCTGCAACGAATCGATCGTGTTCTACCGGGCGGCGGACGGCCAGGTTGCCGCGCTCGAGGATTTCTGCCCGCACCGCGGCGCGCCGCTGTCGCTCGGGTTCGTGCGCGACGGCGTGCTCGTGTGCGGCTATCACGGGCTCGAAATGGGTTGCAACGGCAAGACGGCCGGCATGCCGGGCCAGCGCGTCGGCGGTTTTCCGGCGATCCGCAGCTTTCCGGCGGTCGAGCGGTACGGCTTCGTCTGGGTGTGGCCGGGCGACGCATCTGAAGCCGATCCGGCCAAACTGCCGCCGCTCGCGTGGGCGGAGGATCCGGCCTGGGCGCACGGCGGCGGCCTGTATCACATCCGCTGCGACTACCGGCTGATGATCGACAACCTGATGGACCTCACGCACGAGACGTACGTGCATGCGACGAGCATCGGCCAGAAGGAAATCGACGAAGCGCCGCCGAAGACGACGAGCCACGGCGACGAAGTCGTCACGAGTCGCTTCATGCAAAACGTGATGCCGCCGCCGTTCTGGCGGATGGCGCTGCGCGGCAACGGCCTCGCCGACGACGTGCCGGTCGATCGCTGGCAGATCTGCCGCTTCACGCCGCCGAGCCACGTGATGATCGAAGTCGGTGTCGCGCACGCGGGCCACGGCGGCTACGATGCGCCCGCGAACAAGAAAGCGTCGTCGATCGTCGTCGACTTCATCACGCCCGAGACCGACACGTCGATCTGGTATTTCTGGGGGATGGCGCGCAACTTCCGGCCCGACGATCACGCGCTGACCGCCGAGATCCGCGCAGGCCAGGGCAAGATCTTCGCGGAGGATCTCGAGATGCTCGAGCGCCAGCAACGGAACCTCGAACAATGGCCGGACCGCCAGTTGCTGAAGCTGAACATCGACGCCGGCGGCGTGCTGTCGCGCAAGGTAATCGACCGGCTGCTCGCCGCCGAAAACACTGCGCGCCAGCAACGTCCCGTGATTCCGGTCGCACAGGTCGGGGAGGCGTGATGAACGACGCGACATTGACGGTGCGCGTCGCCCGCAAGTGGCAGGAAGCGCACGATATCTGCGGCTTCGAATTCGTCAGCGACGACGGCTCGCCGTTGCCGCGCTTCGACGCCGGCGCCCATATCGACGTGCATCTGCCGGGCGGCTTCGTGCGCCAGTACTCGCTGTGCAATCACCCCGATCAATGCGATCGCTACCAGATCGCCGTGCTGCGCGAGGCCGACGGCCGCGGCGGATCGCGCGCGATTCACGACGCGGTCCGGCAAGGCGACATCGTGCGGATCGGCATGCCGCGCAATCAGTTTCCGCTCGCGCCCGACGCACCGCACCATCTATTGCTTGCGGGCGGGATCGGCGTCACGCCGATACTGAGCATGGCGGAACGGCTGTTTTCATCGGGCATGCCGTTCGACATGCACTACTGCGCGCGTTCGATGGCGCGCATGGCCTTCGTCGAGCGGCTCGAAGCGGCCGGGTTTCGCGATCGCGCGCGCCTCCACGTCGACGACGGCGATCCCGCGCAACGCTTCGATCTGGCTGCCGTGCTTGCCGGCGTGCCTGCGGGCACGCATCTGTACGTGTGCGGGCCACGCGGCTTCATGGATGCAGTACTGAACGCCGCGCGCGAGCGCGACTGGCCCGAAGCGCGCCTGCACTACGAATTCTTCGGCGGCGCGGCGGCATCGACTAGCGCCGACCGCGCGTTCCAGGTCAAGATCGCGAGCAGCGGCAAGGTGATCGACGTCCCGGCCGACTGCACGGTCATCACGGCGCTCGCAGCCAACGGGATCGACGTGCTGACGTCGTGCGAGCAAGGCGTGTGCGGCACTTGCGTGACCCGCGTGCTCGAAGGCGAGCCCGATCATCGCGATTCGTATCTGACGGAAGCGGAACGGGCGGTCGGCGACCAGTTCATGCCGTGTTGCTCTCGGTCGCGAACCGGCCTGCTGGTGCTCGATCTGTAGGCGGCTCGCGCGGCGGGCAGCGGCGCACCCCATTCGTCACGTGATGGTGTTCACGGGCGGCAGCTGCTACGCGCCGCTCTATCCCCCGCCCGGCGTGGAACGCACACGCTAGCCGCAACGCCGGCACGAACGCCAGACTGCTCGTCGGCCGCGCGCACCCTTTCCGGCCTCAGCGGACATGCCGTCGCATCACGTCCACGCGACGTTGAAGACCGTGCGATGGCATGCGTCAAATCACCGGTTGCCCCCCGATTCGACGTCATCGCTCCCGCGCGATTGCTGCTCCGGCCGGAACGCTCATCTTTACAATTGCAAACGATTCTCATTACCTATATCATGCGCACCCTGTCGTGGTGACGCAGTCGAGTGCTGCGGCCCGCGCCCTCGTCCTTGGCACGCCTTCATCCATCGATTCATGTCATCCCGTCGACCGTCCCGCCATGCGCGGACCTTGCGCCCGTGGCGCGCGAGCCTGCCTGCCCTGATCACCCTTTGCGTCGCGACCGGCGCGCATGCGGATACCGAACCTCCCGCCGCGGCAGCGGCCGCCCCTTCGTCGGCGCCCGTGCCGCCCGAACGCGAATTGCCGGCGATCAGCGTCAGCGCAGCGGCTCTCGCCGATCCGACCGTCGGCTACCAACCTCGCACCAGCAGCATCGCCGGCGGCGACGATCGCCCGCTGAAGGAGATTCCGCAATCGGTCGCCGTGGTCAGCAGCAGCGTGATGCAGGACCAGCAGGCGCGCTCGCTCGACGACGTGCTCGGCAACATCAGCGGCGTCACGCAGACCAATACGCTCGGCGGCACACGCGACGCGTTCATCAAGCGCGGTTTCGGTTCGAACAACGACGGCTCCGTGCTCGTCGATGGCGTACGCACGCCGGTTCTGCACAGCTATCTGGCGACGATCGACCGCGTCGAGGTGCTGAAGGGCCCCGCGTCGCTGCTGTACGGGATGCAGGATCCGGGCGGCGTGATCAATCTCGTCACGCGCAAGCCGGAGGATACGTTCGGCGGCTCGATTTCGGCCTCACGCACGAGCCACGGCGGCAGCGGCGCGCAGTTCGACCTGACCGGCCCGCTCGGCAAGCCCGGGCAGGTCGCGGGCGGCACGCTCGCATTCCGGCTCACCGGCGATTACGACACGAGCCGCTACTGGCGCAGCTTCGGCCGCGAGCGCAACGCGCTGATCGCGCCCGCGCTGTCGTGGCACGACGCGAACACGTCGATCGACGTCAGTTACCAATACGTCGACTACACCACACCGTTCGATCGCGGCACCGTGCTCGCAGGCGGCCGTCCCGACGATGCGCTGCGCTATCGCCGCTACGAGGAAGCGTGGGCGCAAAGCAGCGGAATCCAGGAAACGCTGCGGGCCCGCGTCGAGCACCGCTTCTCCGACGCGTGGCGCGTGCGCGCGACCTATGGCTGGGGCCGCGACCGGTACGACCAGTACATCACGCGCGCCACCGCATTCAACAGCACGACCGGCGCGCTGTCGCGCTCATCCGATGCCAACCTCGGGCGCAACGATTCAGACCAGATCGCGACGCTCGGCCTGCTTGGCAACGTGACCCTCGCGGGAATGAGCCACGCGCTGTACATCGGCGGCGAATACGAGCGGCAGCGCAGTTATCGCGGCGACACGATCCGCGGCGCGGCGACGAAAGGCTTCAATCTGTACGATCCCGTGTACGGCCTGCTCGCGCCCGGCGGCACGGTGAGCGCGAAGCAAAGCGATTCGCTTTCGAAGGTCCATGCGTATTCGATGATCGTGCAGGATTCGGTGAAGATCACCGACCGGCTCACCGCGGTCGGCGGGCTGCGCTGGGAGGACTGGCAGCAGGAATCGGGAATGGGCCGCCCGTTCGTGTTCGCCGACCGCTCGCACGGAAACGTATGGCTGCCGCAGTTCGGGCTCGCGTATGCGCTCACGCCGTCGCTGACCGCGTATGCGAACGTGAGCCGCTCGTTCAAGCCGAACGTCGCATCGAATGTCGCGGCGCCGCTCGCGCCGGAATTCGGCCGCGTGCTCGAGGCCGGTCTGAAGTTCAGCGTGAAGCCCGGCATCACCGGCACGCTTGCGGCCTACCAGATCGACAAGCGCAACGTGGCCGTCACCGTCGGCGACGTCACGTCGACGATCGGCACCGCACGCTCGCGCGGGATCGAACTCGATGTCGCCGGACAGATCACGCGGCACCTGAGCCTGATCGGCAGCTATGCATACACGAACGCGAACGATCGAGACAGCAACACATCGCTCGTCAACGTCGCGCGTCACACCGGCAGCCTGTTCGCGGTGTTCGACACCGCGATCGCGAACCTGCCCGGCCACTGGCGTTTCGGCGGCGGCGCGCGGCTCGTCGGCGCGCGGCCCGGCGACACCGCGAACAGCTTCACGCTGCCCGGCTACGTGACCGTCGATGCGTTCGCGGCCTACGAGACGACGATCGGCAAGTTCCCGACGCGCATCCAGCTCAACGTGAAGAACCTGCTCGACAAGACCTACTATCCGTCGAGCAACAGCAACCTGATCGTCGCGGTCGGCGAGCCGCGGCTCGTCACGCTGACGACGACCGTGTCGTTCTGACCGGCGGTTGCGACGCGCGCATACGCGATCACGGACGCCAGCGATACACGACGAGGCTCGACCCGTTGTAATTGTCTTTCGTGATCACGTATTCGCCGGTCGAGCGTCGATAGGCACGAATGCCGTACATCGAATCGACGTCGTTGCCGACGTCCATCGCCGACGTGTTCGAGTTCGTCAGCGTGGTCACGAGGCTGCCGGTATTCAGATCGAACACGTCGACGTTCGGCACCGTGTGCACGTAGCCGACGAACAGATAGTGGCCGGCCGCCGCCATCGATTTCGGGTTCGCGCTCGTCAAATCGATCGCGACGTTCGGCGTGGTCGTGTTGCCGGCTTTCCAGCCGCGATACACCTCGATGTGTCCGTTCATCGCGGTCCAGTCCCAACTGCCCGAGATGCCCTGCGCGAGGATCATCGTGTCGCTGTCGGCCTGGTAGATGATTCGCGTGAGCGGCAGCACGCTGCGCGGAATCTGAATCTGCACCGGCTTGCCCCACGTCGGTTTCCCGGTCGCGTCGAAACCCGTCATCGGATAATGCGAGATGTTGTTGGTGCGATCAAGTCCGGCCCATACGTCGCCGTTGTCGTCGAGCGAGAAGCCGGCCGTCACCTGCAGCGTCGTGTTGAACGGCTTGCCGGGGATCGAGCCGTCCGGAATCGCGATGTAACCGCTCGCGCTGTTGAAGTGGTAGATGTTGTAGTTGCCGGGGTTCTGTCCGGTCGCGACAAGCATCCGCGTACCGTTCACCAGCGCGAGCTGGCCGAAATGCTGGCCGCGCTGGTAATCGTTCATGTCGAGGCGCGGGTCCTTCGGATAGGTGAACGGATCGACCGTGTTCGCGACGAACGTGCCGCCCGCGGTGCCGGTATACACGGTGTTGCCGCTGTAGAAGAACGCGCCGTCGGTGACCGGATCGGGCGCGGCGGCCGCCTCGAAGTTCAGCGCCTGCAGCTTCCATTGCAGCACCCCCGTCGGGCTGTACGAATGAAGATCGGTGCTGCCGTTGCGCCCGAGATCCCAGCCGCCGCCCCACGCATTGTTCAGCACGTACAGGTTGCCGGCCGCATCCTTGCCGATGCCCGCGACGCGGGTGAAGCGCTTGTCGCCGACCTGCCCCTTGATCCCCGTCGTCGTGTCGAGATATCCGCCTTGCACGCCGAACGTCCCGACCTGCAGCGGCACGCCGATGAGCGCGTAGATCTTGATGTTCATGTCGGGGCCTTCGTCGCCTACCAGCAGCTGCCCCGTCGGCGCGTCGAAATACAGCGACGCGGGCCGCGCGCGAGCCGCCATCTGGATCGTGCTCATCGCCGCGCCGGTCGGGCTGAACTGCGCGACGACGCCCGCGCTCTTGCGCGCAACCCACAGGTTGCCGGCCGCATCCAGCGCGAGCGCGCCCGGCCCCGATACGCTGATGTCTCGCTGCCACACGCCGTCCGTCGTGTACACGCGCACGCGGTTGCCGTAGAAGTCGCTCGCGTACAGCAGGTTGCCGGCCGTCGCGAGGCCGGTGATCACGTCCGCGTACTGGATGCCCGTCCATGTGCTGACGGGGATGCGCAGATCGCGCTGGTTCGTGCTGCGGTTGTAGCGGCCGACCGAGCCGCTGCCGAACGTGCGGTTGTAGCCGAGCGCGACGAACAGCGAGTTCGCGTTGCCGGTGATCGCGCCGCCCTGGAATTCGTCGTGGATGCCGATCGTGCCGAGCGTCTGCCCGTTCTGGTAGATCGCGACGCCGCCCGCGTTTTCGTCCCAGCGCGACGACGTGTAGATCACGCCTTCGGGCGCCACCCACAACGAGCGCGCACCGTTGCCGACGTGCGCAGCGAGCGTGCCGAACGTGTTCGCGAGCCAGTCCGTCGTGTACTGCGCTTGCGCGGGAGTCAGCGCCGCCAGCATTGCCATGCACATTCCAAGCAATGCCGCGCGCATTTGTTTCGATACCATGAATGATGCTCCCGGACGATCGTTTCTCGACACTTTAATTCGCCGCGCATGAAATATTGGTGATTTCTGCAAAGTCGTGTTCAATTGCGCGGTGAAATTCACATTACATTGCTTTACCGCCCGGCACGGGCCAACCGGCGGTCCATCACTCCGCTTCTACGAGCATCTATCGCCGTCGCACGAGGCCGATGCGACTCATAAAAACAGGAATTTTTTGCGAATTATCGAATTGGCGTTGGTAATTATTGCTGATGCGCACATATCGAATTTCCAGCGCATCCAAATCGAGGCCAATGATTACAAATCGAAATTAAAATGAAAGAGAAAAAATAATCCGGCGCAGAGGCATGGCCCGATGCGACGCGCACGATGCATGCCGCATTGCCGCACGATCATGAAGAAGTGAAATAGAGCGATGCGCGGCGGAATGCCGTCAACAGAGCAACGGCCAAGAACGACGAAGCCGCGGGCCGACCGGCGAAGCACCGAATAGCCGACGATAGAACGAGAAGGCCGCATGCGGGCTGCGCGTGCGGCCATGTCAGGCGGGCGTGCGCGATCGAGCGCCGTACCGCACCGGCTGTCGACGGAGTCGGGCCGCGCATCGCGACAGCCCTCGCGCGCTGCCCGCACGCCAGATGCATCCGTCGGCTGCGGGTCGTCGGTACGCTGCCCGCCGTGCGCACCTGCGACCGATCGCGCGCGTCAGAACTTCTGACGCATCCCGACGCTCACGATCGCCTGCGAGCGCGAATCGGACGAATGGCCGTTCGCCTTGTCCGACACCGACGCGGTCGCGGCCACCGGCCGGCCGAGCGCGTCGAGCGTCGTGCCCGACGCGTGCTGGTACGCCCCGAGCAGGTACACGCTGGTGCGCTTCGACAGGTCGTAGGCCGCGCCCAGCGTGACGTTGTGATACTGCGCGCGGTTGTCGATGCCGTCGACGTCACTGCCGCGCGTGTAGCTGTAGCCGGCGAACAGTTGCGTCTGCGGCCGCACGTTCCAGCGCGTGAACACGCCCGCGACGTTGAAGGTCGCATGGCCGTTGAACAGCGACTGCGGGCCGCCGCGGTACTGCACGTTGCTGTAGTTCACGCCGACCACTGCCGCACCGAAGTCGTAAGTCGCGCCGGTCGCGACGATTTGCTGCGACTGCGCGCTCGCATAGCCTTCGTTGATCGACGAGTTGAACAGGCCGTCGTCGGTGCTTTGCCACTTGCCCGCCGCCGGATCGGCCGCGCCCGTCTTGCTGTTGTCCGAGCGCTCGTAGCCGACGCCGACGCGCAGCGGCCCGGACGCGTACGCCGCGCCGACGCTCCACGTATTGCGCCGCTTCATGCTGCCTGGTTGGCCGCCGAAGCCGTACAGCGCGCCGAACGTGAAGCCCGCATAGTTCGCGCTCGTGAACTTGATCGAGCTGTCGACGCGTGCGGTCTGGTCGAGATCGTCGATGTCGCCGGGATGCGCGCCGAAGCCGCCGATGAACGACGACGGCCCGACCGGGCTTACGAAGTCGTCGAGCGACGTGTACTGGCGGCCGAGCGTGACTGTCCCGTAGCGATTGCTGCCGACGCCGACGAACGCCTGGCGGCCGAACTGGCGGCCGCCCTGGCCCGACGTGCCGTTGGTGATGTCGAAGCCGTTCTCGAGCACGAACAGCGCGCGCATTCCGCCACCGAGATCTTCCGAACCCTTGATGCCCCAGCGGCTGCCGGACAGGTTGCCGGTAGTCAGGCCGACGTTCGAATGGCCGGTGTACGCGCCCGTCGAGCCGACCCGTTCGTTGCTGCGGTAGGTCACGCCCGCGTCGACGATCCCGTACAGCGTGACGGAGCTTTGCGCGGATGCGAGACCCGCGAGCGAGAGCAGCAGCGGTGCTGCGATCAGTTGCTTGTTCATGGTTTTTTAGCGTCTCCGGGCGACGAGCCCGTTGTTCTATGCGAGTAGCACGTGCGGTCGGCGAGATCCGCCGGCGTTTCGGTGTTCGATGTTGCCGGGCCGGCGGCGGCCGCACGCGGGAACGCGCACGTGCGATACGCGCGCGACGTCGCGGCGAGCATGCCCGCCGTGGCCGCCATGGTAGATGGAACCGGTTCCGTTCGATAGCGTAATAATGAAAACAGCTTCTTGCTGATTTCGAGACAATTCGTCGCGTCGCGCAAGACGCTGTACAGCGCGGCGACGCGCGCCAGATAATCGAGCACCGCCTTGCACGGGAGCCGCCGGCATGCATCACACAACCTTGCTGATTTTCGCCGCCGTCGCGTTCGTCGGAATCGCAACGCCCGGCCCGACCGTATTGCTCGCGCTGACCAATGGCTCGCGCTACGGCGTTCGCCGCGCGGCCTACGGCTTCGCCGGCGCGATGCTGTCCGACTTCGTGCTGATCGTCGCGGTCGCGCTCGGCCTCGGCGCGCTGCTGATCGCATCGGCGTTCTGGTTCTCGGTCGTGAAGTGGCTCGGCGCCGCCTATCTCGCGTACGTCGGCGTCCGGCTGCTCACGTCGAAGGGCACGCTCGACGTCGCCACCGCGCACGGCACCGAGGCGCCGGAGCGCAACGCGTCCATCTTCGCCAAGAGCTTCCTGACCGCGGCGACGAATCCGAAGGGCTACCTGTTTTTCTCCGCGTTCCTGCCGCAGTTCCTCGATCCGGCTGCGGCGCTCGCACCGCAATACGTCGCGCTCGCCGTGACGTTCGCGCTGCTCGACGGTGCGGTGATGTTCGGCTACGCGCTGCTCGGCGCACGCGCGGTGCGGGTGCTGAAGCGCGCGGGCGCGCTGTGGCTCGAGCGCACCTGCGGCGCGATGCTGCTCGTGCTGGCCGGTTCGCTCGCGCTGTATCGACGCCATGCGGCGTAGGCCGGATCGGCACGCACAACACATCGTTCGCGACTGACACGCGATGAAAGTCGATGCGCCGCCCCGCTCCGGCTTCCCCGGCCTGTCGCTCCGCCAGCTCGACCGCGCGGATCTCGACAAGTGGTTCGCGTATCTGTCGAATCCGGACGTCGTGCGCCACACGAGCTGGAACCTGCGTTCCCGCCGCGATCTGCTGCCGTTGTTCGCCAACATCGAATCGCCTCATCCGGACTCGATCCGCCGTCTCGCGATCGTCGACGACGCATCCGGCGCGCTGGCCGGCACGATCGGGCTGCATACGATATCGACGATTAATCGCTCCGCCGAAATTGCATACGATCTCGCGCCGCCGTACTGGGGGTGCGGCATCGCAAGCGCGCTCTGCGCGAGCGTCACAGCGTGGGCATTCGCAGCCGAAGGCTTCGTGCGCGTGCAAGGCGTCGTGCTGACGACCAATGCCGGCTCCGCGCGCGTACTCGAGAAATGCGGCTACCGGTACGAAGGCTTGCTGCGTGCATACAGGATGGTGCGCGGCGTGCCGCGCGATTTCGCGATGTACGCGCGCATCGCGACCGACTGACGCGCCGGCCGGCAAACGGACGCGGGTGGCCGTGCGATGCGTGCACGCCGCCGTCGACGCGATTGGACGATCCACGCCGAATTGGCGACAATCGCCGTTCCCCGCATCGACTGCTTCGTCATGAAAATCGCCGCGCTATCCGACATCCACGGCAACCTCGCCGCGCTCGACGCGGTGCTCGACGACGTGCGCCGCCGCGGCGCCGACGTGATCGTCAATCTCGGCGACATCGTGTCGGGGGCGCTCCAGCCGGCCGAAACGGCCGAGCGCCTGATTGCGCTCGACCTGCCAACCATCAAGGGCAATCACGAGCGACAACTGCTGACCGGGGATCGCGACACGATGGGTCCGTCCGATCGCTGGGCGCACGACACGCTGCGCGACGAGCATCGCGCATGGATCGCCGCGCTGCCCGAGCGCGTGACGCTCGGCGACGACGTGCTGCTCGTGCACGGCACGCCCGCGAGCGACCTCGTCTATTTCCTCGAAACGGTCACACCGGAAGGCTGCCGCGCGGCGACGCCCGATGAAATCGCGCAGCGCGCCGGCGACGTGCCGGCATCGCTGATCCTGTGCGGGCACACGCACGTGCCCCGCATCGCGAAGCTCGACGACGGCCGGCTCATCGTCAACCCGGGCAGCGTCGGGCTGCAGGCGTACGCCGACGATCAGCCGCATCCGCACCGGATCGAAACCGGTTCGCCGCATGCGCGCTATGCGATGGTGTCGCGCACGCGGGCCGGGTGGCACGCGGCGTTTCACGCGGTCGAGTACGACTGGCACACGGCCGCCGCCACCGCGGCATCGCGCGGGCGCGACGACTGGGCCGTCGCGCTGCGCACCGGGCGGTGCTGACGCATCGCCGCCTTCTCCACACCGCGTCCCACGCACGGCTCTGGTCAGATATCCGGCATTGACGATCGCGCCCGGCGGCGTCGACATGCACGATCTCGCCGCGCACCGCAGCGTCGCGCGGCATCACGCGGCGCCAGCCTGCCGCGTCACCCCGCTGCGCCGCGCCACCGCATCACGCCGCATTCGCGAGCGTCAACCGCGCTTCCAGGCCGCCGCCATCCGGCCGGTTGCGCAGCGTGAGCGTGCCGCCCATCGCGAGCGCAAGTTGTCGTGCGATCGCGAGGCCGAGCCCGGTGCCGCCCGTCTCGCGATTGCGTGACGTCTCGACGCGCCGGAACGGCTCGAACACCGCGTCGAGTTGATCGTCCGGAATGCCGGGCCCGCGGTCGAGCACCGCGATGACGGCGCCGCCGCCGGGCGCCGGCTGCACGTCGATCTCGGCCGCGCCCGCGAACTTCAGCGCGTTGTCGACGAGATTGCCGACGATCCGGCGCAGCGCCTTCGGCCGCGTGACGAGCGCGAGCGGGCCGCCGCCGTGCAGCGCGACATCCTGCCCCGCATCCGTGTAGTCGCACACGATGCTGTCGAGCAGCGCATCGAGGTCGATGCGACGCGCGGCCTCTTCCGTGCCGTGCAGCGTGCGCGCATATGCGACGCCTTCCTTCACCAGATGCTCCATCTCGATCAGGTCCTGGCGCAGCTTCGCCCCCTGCGCGTCGTCGTCCATCACGTCGACGCGCAACCGCATCCGCGTGATCGGCGTCTGCAAGTCGTGCGAGATCGACGCAAGGATCTGCATGCGTTCCGCCATGTACTGCGCGATGCGGTCCTGCATCGCATTGAACGCCCGCGCGGCGCGCGCGACTTCGGACGGCCCGTCCTCGCGCAGGCGTTCGCCCTTCAGGTCGGGGCCGAGCGCGTCGGCCGCCTGCGCGAGCTGGTTCAGCGGCCGCGTCGCGAGCCGCACCGCGATCCAGCAGCACGCGGCCAGCACCGCCAGTTGCAGCGCGAGCACGTAAGGCAGCCACCCCGACAGCGGCACCGTCGACATCGGATGGATGTCGATCGTCAGCGGCGAGCCGTCGGTCAGGCGCAGATGTACTTGCAGATGCTCGCTATCGCCCGGCATCGCGTTCGCGGTCAGCGGATAGTCGCCACCGATGCCGTCCGAAATCGAGCGCTCGACGCGCGCCGACAGTCTTGCCTCCGGCGGCGTTCCCGTCTCGCCGGGGCCGAGGATGAATGCGTAGCTGCGCCGCGCGAGACGCGGCAGCCATGCGGCGCGCTGGTCCGGCGGAAGATGGTCGAGCAGCGCGACCGAGCTCGCGACCTCGCGCTCGATGTAGCCCATCATCAGGTTGGTCGTTGCCTGGTCGCGCTCCATCACGGTGAGCCAGAACGAGAGCGTCTGCGCGAGCACGAGGCCGACGCACAGGATCAGCGCGAGCCGGGTGAACAGCGAGCGCGGCCAGTGCCACAGCGTGCGCGCGTTCATGCGTCGCCTTCCACCGACGTCACCGCCGACGAGAACACGTAACCCTCGTTTCGCAGCGTCTTGATGTAGCGCGGCTCGCGCGCGCCGTCGCGCAGCCGCTGGCGCAGCCGGCTCACGAGCAGGTCGATCGACCGGTCGAACGGATCGGACTGCCGGCCCTGCGTAAGGTTGAGCAGCTGATCGCGGGTCAGTACGCGTTGCGGGTTGTCGACGAACACGCGCAGCAGCCGGTATTCGGCGCCGCTCAGCGCGACCAGCGTGCCTTCGGCGTCGAGCAGATGGCGCCCCGTCGTGTCGAGACGCCATTCGCCGAACGCGAGCATCGCGGCCGTCTCCGTCACCTGCATGCCGGGCGGCAGCATCCGCGCGCGCCGCAGCACCGAGCGGATCCGCGCGAGCAGCTCTCGCACCGCGAACGGCTTCGCGAGATAGTCGTCGGCGCCCATTTCGAGGCCGATGATGCGGTCGGTTTCCTCGCCGCGCGCGGTCAGCATCAGCACCGGCACCGTGCGGAACTTGCCGGCGCGCAGATCCCGGCACAGCGTGAGCCCGTCCTCGCCGGGCAGCATCAGGTCGAGCACGATCAGGTCGGGCGCGCCGTCGTCGAGCACGTTGCGCATCTCGCGGCCGTTCGCGGCGACCGACACGCGCATGCCGTTCTTCTCGAGGTAATCCGCGATCAGTTCGCGGATCGCGCGATCGTCGTCGACGATCAGTACGTGGTCGATTTTGTCCATGAATCGGTGTCGGTGTCGTGAGGGTTCGCCTGGCGATGTCCGCTGTTATACCGCACCGCGGGCGCGCATTTGTATCGCAATGTATCGCGCCGCCACGACGACACACAACATTGCACATGCGCGACCGGCCGGACACATCGCAGATACGTCGGCGCGGCCCAATGGGGGCTGTCGAAACCTGTCCGGCCGACGCACCCGCGCGACGGCCGCCCTACCCGGAGAACCGCCATGCTGCCCCGATTCAAGACCGCCGCCTTCGTGATCGCCCTCGCCGCCACGGCGGGGCTCGCCGCGTTCGCCGGCACCCGCGACGACCCCGGCATGACCGCGTCGCTCGCCGGCACGCAGGCGCCCGATTTCACCGGCATCGAGCGCTGGCACAACAGCGCGCCGCTCAAGCTGGACCAGTTGCGCGGCAAGGTCGTGCTGGTCGATTTCTGGACGTACTCGTGCATCAACTGCATTCATACGATTCCGTACGTGAACGACTGGTACCGGAAGTATCGCGACCAGGGGCTCGTCGTGGTCGGCGTGCATACGCCCGAGTATCCGTTCGAGCGCGATGCGAAGAACGTTGCCGACGCGATCAAGCGTTTCGACATCCGGTATCCGGTCGCGCAGGATAACCGCTACGACACGTGGCGCGCGTACGGGAATCAGTACTGGCCCACGCTGTATCTGATCGACGCGAACGGGAAAGTCGTCTACACGCGGTATGGCGAAGGCGGGTATGACAAGACCGAGGCGGCGATTCGCGGCGCGCTGGCGCAGGCGGGGACGACGCGGACGCAGTAGCAGGTCGGCACGTGCTGTTCGGTGCGGCTCACTTCGCCTTTGGGCGCGACGCGTACTCGTTCACGTCGAATGTCACCTCGAGTCCTCGCCGCTCCGCGTGCGCGACAAGGCCGTTGTCGAGCAGACGAATGCGCTCACCGGATCGAATGCCCGGGTACTCGTCCGCATAAGAGAAGTCGAGCGCGTACGCGGCCAGTCGGCCGACAGCGGGATTCGCTACAGCAGAGGCATAACCGGCGGACAACAGCAGGATGACGATGCCGAACACGAATGCACCCGCCGCGTGGTTGCCGATCGCGCGTTCGGCCGCTGCCACGCGTCCGAGCGTACATGCAAGCCAGCCGGTCGGATTCACTGCGAAGATGCGCAGGAATGGACGAAAAGATGACGTCGTCATCACGCCCAGAATCGACACGGAGCACACGAACAGCAGAATGGCACTGACAACGACGCCCCATCCGATGGGAATGAAAAGAACCGCGAACAGTGCCACCGTCACGTCGAATGACTGCGGGGGCAGTCGCACAACCATGCCGACGAACTGCCTTGAGACTCCCAAGCAGATTGGTGCAAGCAGCGTGCTCACAACGACGATCGGCATCGTCCCGATCTGCGACCGGCTGAATGCAAGCAGTTTCGGCACGAACCAGATCAAGAATCCGGCCATGAACAGTACCAACGGAACCGCCATCACCAACGTCAGCGTGCGTTGCTCCGTCCACGGAATCGCGACGAGGGCGCCCATGACGAGCGTCAACGCGGCATTGCCCGATGTGTAAAGTTTCCCGGAAGGCGATTGCGCCTTCCATTTCTCGAATAGAGGCTTGAGCAGGGTCATAGTGCGGGATGAAAAGGGGGTTCAAGCGGCGCGCATCGCCTGCGCGTGTTCCGTCACGGCAAGTACGCCACTGCACGATACACACCCACCCCGACACGGGCAATTTCGCCGCGACGCGTCAACGCGCGGCGAATTCCGCGTTACGGCCCCGCCCGGCTCCGCGCCGTCGCTTGACCTCGCCGCCCCCACGCCGTGCGTCGCTCGCTAGCGCTTTGCGTCGGCCTCCGCCAGCATCGCTTCACCGATCGCGAGATGCCCCTCCGCGATCAGCGCATCGGCCGCACCGCGCATATCGTCGACCGTCCTGTTCTGCCCGAGCTTGCGCTTGCCGACGAGCCGCGTGATCTCGATCTGCAGCCCGACGATCGACTGCAGCATCGCATCGAGATAGTCCTTCGGCGCGTCGGCCATCTTCCACGGCAACGGTTGCGACGCCTCGTGCGTGCGCGTCAGCCGCGCAACCACGCCCCGCACGAACTTCTCGTCGTCGCGCACCGTGATGCGGCCGTGCGCGTGCACGACCATGTAGTTCCAGGTCGGCACGTGCCGATGCGTGACGTGTTTGCTCGGATACCAGTTCGGCGAAACGTAGGCGTCGCCACCGCGGAAAATGACAAGCACCTCGTCGCCGTTCGCGACCTCCTGCCACACCGGATTCGCCCGCGCGACGTGCGCATGCAACTCGCCGGCGCCGCCATCGCCGGACACCAGCTCGAACGGAAGATGGTTCGCGTCGAGGCCGCTCTTCCCATGCGTGACCAGGCTGCCGAACGGGTGCTGCACGATCAGCTCGCGCAGCGCGTCGGGACGGGATTCGGCGAAATCGGCGGGGACATACATGGCGGCTCCACGGTCGGACAGGGTTCTGGCGGAAACGGGCACGGCATGCGCCGATTGTGAGCGTTATCTGGTTTATTCTGTAGAGCCAGTCTCGAACAATTTCAGCAGACCAGAATCATGGCCAGAACCGCCCGGATCGTCGAAATCCCGTCGCTCGGCACGCTCGACCGCGCGGCCGGCGATCTGAGCCGTCAACTCGCGCAGGCGTTGCGCAACGCGGTGCGCCGCGGCGACGTGAGGCCCGGCGACCTGCTGCCGTCCACGCGGCTGCTCGCGGCGTCGCTGCAAGTCGCGCGCGGAACCGTCGTCGATGCGTATGCGCAGCTTGTCGCCGAAGGGTTTCTCGAATCGCGCGGCGGCGCCGGCACGCGGGTCGCGAACGCGCTGGCGAAGCCTGCGCCCCCCGGCGAGCCGTCTGCGGCGCATCTGCGCACCGCTCACGGCGCGCCCACCGGCTTGCCCGAGCCGGCCGCGACGTTCGCGCGGATCGCCCGCGAATTTCGCCCATTGCCGGCCGCGCCGTTCGCGGTCTCGGTGCCGGCCGGCCCCACCGCGCCCGACGACATCTGGCGCCGCCTCGGCAACCGCTTGCGCGCCCGCGGCGACGGCGCGCCGTCCGGCTATTCGGATCCCCAGGGCGCATTGCCGCTGCGCGAAGCGATCGCCGACCACGTGCGCCGGTCGCGTTCGGTTCGCTGCAGTGCCGCTCAGGTCGTGATCACGAGCGGCACGCAGCAGGGGCTGCATCTCGCGACTCAGGTGCTGCTCGGCGCGGGCGATCGCGCGTGGGTCGAGAATCCCGCGTATCGCGGCATCACCGCGCTGCTCGACAGCACCGGGCGGTGCGATGCGATGGTGCGCGTGCCGGTCGACGCGGACGGCATCGACGTCGAAGCCGGCATCCGCGCCGCACCCGACGCACGCGCGGCATTCGTCACGCCGTCGCACCAGTACCCGCTCGGCATGCCGATGAGCATGGCGCGGCGCAATGCGCTGCTCGGGTGGGCGCGCACGCATCGCGCCTGGGTCGTCGAAGACGATTACGACAGCGAGCTGCGTTACGAAGGCCATCCGTTTCCGTCGCTGCAAGGGCTCGATCCGGATCGCGTCGTCTATCTCGGCACCTTCAGCAAGATCCTGTTCCCGTCGCTTCGGCTCGGCTACGTGATCACGCCCGACAGCCTCGTTCCGGCGTTTTGCGGCGCGCGCGTGCTGATGGATCGCCACGCGCCGACGGCCGATCAGCACGTGCTCGCCGCGTTCATCGCCGAAGGTCACCTCGACCGCCACATCCGCCGCGTGCGAGGCGTCTACGCGGAACAGCGCGCGCTGCTGATCGACACGCTGCACGCGCGACTGCCGCGCGAGCTCGCGTGGCTCCAGCCGGGCAACCAGGGCATGCACGTCGTACTGTGGCTCGCGCAACGGCTCGACGATGTCGACGTGGTCGCGCGCGCGGCGCTGGCCGGTGTCGCGGTGCGGGCCGTATCGCCGATGTTCGCACCGGGCACCGAACGCAGCGGCCTCGTGCTCGGTTTCGGCGGGTTCGAGCGCGCGCTGATGGAGGCGGCCGCGCAGCGGCTCGCACACGTGATCGGCGAAGCGGCTGCGGGCCGCTGATCCGGCGAATCGCCGCGCGCACGTACACGCAAAGATTGGCCGCAGGCAACAAACGTAATCGTCTGTAAATCTTGCAAGAAAACCGGCCTTTTCGTCACAGCCGCTGCCGGCCGGTTTGCTAGGATCGCGCCTTTTCCGCTCGGGCTCCCGCCGCCGTGACTCGCTTCGTGCCGTTTCTTCGCAATCTGTCGGTTCGCTGCCGTGACGGCGCTCGCGCGCTGGGTGCCGGCGCGTGGCAGCGCGTGCGCCACCCGACACGCCGCGGGATCGCGCTGACCGCCGGCGCGATCCCGCTGCTGGGCGTGCTCGTGCTGCTCGCGTTCGTTCCGTTCACGCCGAGCATCGGCGACATCCGCAAGGCGCGCATCGACCGCCCGGCGCGCGTGCTGTCGGCCGACGGCCAGCTGATCGCCGAGTTCCGACCGGTGAACCGCGAATGGGTGCCGCTCAAGCAGATCTCGCCGCACATGGTCGACGCGCTGATCGCGACCGAGGATCATCGCTTCTACGCACACCACGGGATCGACTGGCGCCGCACCCTCGCGGCGGGGCTGCATACGTTTTCTGGCAGCCGTCAGGGCGGCTCGACGATCACGCAGCAGCTCGCGCGCAACCTGTACCCGGACGAAGTCGGGCGCGCGCCCACGCTCACGCGCAAGCTGAAGGAGCTGATCACCGCATTCAAGATCGAGATCGTCTACAGCAAGGACGAAATTCTCGAGACCTACCTGAACACCGTCCCGTTCCTCTACAACGCGTACGGCGTCGAAATGGCCGCGCGCACCTATTTCGGCAAATCGGCCGACGATCTCGACGTCGTCGAAAGCGCGACGCTCGTCGGGATGCTGAAGGGCAACAGCTACTACAACCCGGTGCTGAATCCGGAACGCGCGGTTCAGCGCCGCAACATCGTGCTCGGCCGGATGGCCGCAATGGGCATGCTGTCGCCGCGGCAACTCGCGCAACTGCAGCGGCGGCCGCTGCGCGTCGACTTCGAACCGCAGACAGCGCAGCCCGGCCCCGCGCCGCATTTCGCGGTACAGCTGCGCAAGTGGCTGATCGCGTGGGCCGACCGCAACAACTACGATCTCTATTCCGACGGCCTCGTCGTGCGCACGACGCTCGATGCGCGCTTGCAGGACATGGCGACGCAAGCGCTCGTGCAGCAGACCGACCGCCTGCAGGCGATCGCCGACAGCGCGTGGCGCGGCCCGTCCGGCTGCGGGCTGCGCAACGACCTGTTCCGCGGCTTCATTCGGCAGACGCCCGATTATCGCGCCGCGCGCGACGCGGGGCTCGCCGATACGGCAGCGCTGAAGCAGCTCGGCGCGAATCGCGCGTTCATGCGTGCGCTGTGCGAGCGCAAGACGCAGGTCCAGGCCGGCTTCGTCGCGATCGATCCGCGCAACGGCGCGATCCGCGCGTGGGTCGGCAGCCCCGACTTCGGCAGCGAGCCGTTCGACCATGTCGTGCAGGCGCGGCGCCAGCCCGGCTCGACGTTCAAGCCGTTCGTCTACGGCGCCGCGTTCGCGGACGGCATGCGTCCGGGCGATACGTTCGTCGATCGCCCGGTCGCGATCCCGATCGGCACGCATGCGGTGTGGCGCCCGACCGACGCCGAGCCGCCGACGGACGCGCCGATGACGCTGCGCGACGGACTCGCGCTGTCACGCAACCGCATCACCGCACAGGTGATGCAGCGCGAAGGCGCGGCGAAGGTCGCGCAGCTCGCGCGCGCGATGGGCGTGCGCGACAGCCCGCTCGACGCGGTGCCGTCGCTCGCGCTCGGCACGAGCCCGGTCACGCTGAAGGAAATGGTGTCCGCGTACGGGACGATCGCGAACCGCGGCGTGTACGTCGCGCCGCAGATGATCACGCGCATCGAGGATCGCGATGGCAAGGTGCTCGCCGCGTTCGGCAGCGCGCCGCCAGAACGCGCGCTGCCGGAGACGGCGGCGCAGACGCTCGTCGACACGATGCGCAGCGTCGTCGACTACGGGACCGGTGCCGACATTCGGTCGCGCTACGGGATCCGCATCGACGTGGCAGGCAAGACCGGCACGACCCAGGACAACACGGACGGCTGGTTCATCCTGATGCATCCGCAACTGGTGGCCGGCGCGTGGGTCGGCTTCGACGACGGCAGCGTGACGCTGCGCAGCGACTACTGGGGCGCGGGCGCGCACAGCGCGCTGCCGATCGTCGGGTCGTTCTACGATGCGGCGCTGCGTGCACGCGCAATCGATCCGCATGCGCAGTTCTCGCCGGACTTCCGGCCGCGCAGCGCGCCCGCGCCGGTGCCGAGGCGGCGGCCGCATGTCGGGCTGTTCGACTGGCTGAAGATTTTCCGCTGATCGCGGCAGCGCGATGGCGCTTCATGCGGCCGATCCGAAGGAATCGCAACGCGCACGGGCGGTGCATCGCACGCTAGAGGGCCCACGGCTACGCACACTGAATGAACGGCCTCGCCGACACGCTTGAATCGGGCCGGCAGCAATGCCGGCCATTCGTCAGTCCGCCGTGTCGCCGTTCTTCGGCAATTTCGACCATGCGTGGCGGCCCGGCGCCGGCGACCATGCGGGCCGCGTCTTGCGTTCGCTGTCGATGACGACCAGATAGCGGCCGGCAATCGGCGTGATGTCGCGATCATGGCGCAGCACCCACAGCGACTTGCCCGCCTCGACGCGCGCCTGGTAGTCGTCGTCGAGGATGCCGTGACGGTCGAGGAACGTGTTCAGAGATGCGGGAATCCGCACGCACCCCTTCGAGTGCCGGATGCCTAGCAGCGGCTCGAGGCGGTCCGGATCGGTGGCATGCATCTGGAAGCGCATCGGCGACTTGCCGCCCTTGCCCCAGCCACGCTCGCCGTCCACCCAGCCGAAGTCGTAGATCCGCATGTCGCGCTGCCCGTAGCCGCGAATGCCGTTGTCGTTGGTCGTGCCTTCCGCACGAAAGTCCATGTGATCGGGCGAATGATGGAACACGCCCAGCGGCGTCAGGAAGTGATCGTACTGTCCGGGCCAGCCGGTGCCGACCGGCGACGCGCCGATCATCAGCCATTCATTCTTCGGCGTCGCACGGAAGTAGATGAACAGTGCCTGCACGTTCGGCGCGCGATCGACCATCGCGACGTATTCGCCTGCGAGGTCGCCGAGGTTCGCATCGTCGAGCGCCTTCTGAAGCCGCTCGCCGTACGCACGTTGTTCGCTCGCGGGCACGTTCAGGCGCCGTGTGACTTCCTGCGGGAAGCGCTTGCGCATGTCGATCGCGCGTGCGGTCGCGTCTTTCGCCTCGTCGGCCGACAACGGCGGATGCAGGCGCGGCGGCGTCGGTGCGGCGGCCTCGGATTCGCTCGCGGGCATGCCGGACGCGGCCGATGCGGGCGATGCCGCAGAAGCCGGCGATGCAGCGGACGCGGCGAGCGCCGATGCGTCGCTCGCGGGCGCGGCGTGGTGAGGTGCGGCGGAGGCGGTTGACGATGGTGTCGCTGCCGGCGACGCATGCGCGGACGAAGCCGAATGCGCGGCGGAACCGGGATGGGCGGACGAAGCCATTGCTGAGGATGGCGTAGCAACTGACGCCGGCGCGTCGGACGCGGCCGACGCCGGCTGCTCGACGAGCATGGAAATCGGGACAGCGGCAGCGAGCCACATCGATGCGGCTGCGAGGGTACGGCGGCGCGGTGTGGACAAACGCCGCGCGAGGTCGGAAAGTGTCATGCGATCGAGGCCATCGGCCGAACCGGCCGCCGCACGCGGCGGCGGCACGTCTTCCGCGCAAGCCATCGACACGCCGGACACACGCTGGGCATCCGGCGCCGACGCCTCTTCGCGGTGGGGCCGTGCGCGCATGAACGCGTCCGGCACGATGGCGGCTAATGAGTCGTCAGGTCTTTCATTCTACTCGGGCGAACACGGATCCGCAGGGCCGAACCCCCGGTTTTGCGGGGATTTTGCGCTTGGTCACGCTTTGTTTCAACTCGTTGCGGGTTGCGTCGCGGGTGCAGCGCAGGCTGACGTGTTCGCGATTTCCGGCCACGTGTGCGCGCGCACTCGAGATGCGCGCCCCCTCCGTTGCCTACTTCGAAATGGTTTCGAGCGCGATGCCTTTCGTGCGCGGCCCCATGAACCCGATCGCTGCCATCACGATGACCATCGCGCCCGCGATGAACGCAAACACGCCAAACGTGCCGAAGCCTTTCAGCACGGCCGCGATGACGAACGACGAGAAGATCGCCGAGAACCGGCTCCACGAGTAGACGAAGCCCACCGCGCGCGCGCGGATCGAAGTGGGGAAAAGTTCGGCCTGGTACGCGTGGAAGCTGTACGACATGATGTTGCTCGCAAGCGTGAGACCGATGCCGAGCACGATCAGGAACGCGCCGATCGTCGTCTGGCTGAACAACAGCCCGCACACCACGATCGCCGCCGCCATCGCGACGATCACCGACTTGCGCTCGAAGCGGTCGGCGATCACGAGGCCGATTAGCGGGCCGAGCGGCGCGGCGAGCGCAATCACGCTCGAATACATGAGGCTCGACGTGATCGTGATGCCCTGTTTGATCAGCAGCGTCGGCACCCAGTTCGCGAAGCCGTAGAAGCCGACCGTCTGGAACACGTTGAAGATCGTCATCATGATCGTGCGGCTGCGATACGGCGGCACCCACATGTCGCGGAAACTGCCGCGCGGCGGCACCGGTTCCGCCGGCGCGGGCGGCGGTAGCGGCCGGCCGTATTCGGCTTCGACCTTCGCCTCGAGCGCGCGCATGATGCGGTCGGCTTCATCGACGCGGCCCTGTTGCGCGAGCCAGCGCGGGCTCTCCGGCAGTTCGCGGCGAATCCACCACACGAACAGCGCGCCGTGCGCGCCGATCAGCACGACCCAGCGCCAGCCGTCGACGCCGAACGGCGCGTGCGGCACGAGCAGGTACGCGAGGAACGCGACCACCGGCACCGCGACGAAGCCGACCGCCTGCTCGCACGCGAACGCGCGGCCGCGTATCTGCTTCGGCACGAGTTCGGAGATGTACGTGCCGATCGTGACCATCTCGACCCCGAGCCCGAGGCCGACGACGAAACGCCAGAAGTTCAGACCGCCCGCCGTGTCCTGGAACGCCATCACGACGTTGGCGGCCGTGTACCACAGCAGCGACCACGTGAAGATCGCGCGGCGGCCGAAGCGGTCCGCGAGGAAGCCGCATGCGATCGTGCCGATGAAGAGGCCGGAGAACAGCGCGGCGATGAAGCTCGCGACGCCCGTGGTGCCGAACAACCCGTGCGTGGTCGCAGACAGGATCCCGCTTTTCACGAGCCCGGGCGCGACGTAGCCGCTATACAGCAGATCGTACAGTTCGAAGAAGAAGCCGAGGCTCAGCAGCACGACGAGCTTCCAGACGCTGCGGGTGGGCGGCAGGCGGTCGAGGCGTGCCGAGATCGAGCCGGGGTCGATGGAGGAAGACGAGGCAGCTGCCTCGGGAATGCTGTCCGTTGAGACCATCTTGGTCGTGTCTCCTGATCGTGTCGTGTGTTGTTGTACAGCGCGCCGGCAGGCCGCCGTCGGATGATTCGCTGCATTGTACCGGCACGCCGCACGGGCAGCGTCGCGACGTGAACCGGTTCCGGCACCGCGTTTTCGCGCGGAACGAGATGTAAATTGCGTAACTGTCTGTCGGGCTCGTCGTTCATGCCGGCGTCGGGAATTGAGGTCGCGCGACCGCCCGGCCAACCGCCGCGGCGGCCTCTGCATGGGCTCGCGGGCCGCGTGCCGACCACCATCCGCACGTCCCGCTCGCGCCCCGCCCGAGCCCGAATTGGCACGCCTCGCGCCGCCGCACCCCGGTAACATGCTACCGGGCCAACTCCCGGCTTCCGGATGCCTTTCGGCATCCGGCATCGTCGGCAAAACGTAAGCATTCCATGTCCATGCAACGACTCTCCACGTACGCACGACGGATCGCGTTGATCGCACTGCTGCAGTTCGCGGCGATTGCGACCGCGTCCGCGTTCCCCTCTCCCGCGTCCGCGCCGGGCGCGAGCGGCGTCGGCGTCCCCGTGCCGGCCATTTCGCTGAGCGACGCACTCGCGCAGCTCAAGCAGATGCAGGTGCAACAGGACCGCATCAAGCAGCAGACGTCGACCGCGACCAACAGCAAGGAGCTCGACGAGCTCGGCGACGCGACGCAGGAACTGAGCGCCGACGTCGACAAGCTGCAGAGCCAGCTCGTTCCGCAGCGCACGCAGGTGCAGGCGCAGCTCGACGTGCTCGGGCCGCCGCCGGCGCCGGGGGCGTCGCCCGAAACGCCTGCGGTCGCGCAGCAGCGGGCGGCGCTGAACGCGCGCAAGGCGCAGATCGATGCCGCGCTGAAACAGGTAGCCGACCAGAAGACGAACCTGTCGAACCTGAACGATCAGTTCGCGAAGCTGCACCGCAGCTTGCTGAGGAACCAGCTCGCGTTCCGCTCGGGCAGCATCTTCGGCGCACAGTTCTGGCTGCCGCTGTTCCATCTGTCGCCTGACGACGTCCGGCGGCTCGAGGACTTCAACGACGAACTGCGCGACATGCTGCGTTCGTCGTGGACGCCGGGCCAGCGCGCGATCACGACGCTGCTGCTGATCGCCGCGCTCGCCGCGTGGCTCGGCGGACGCCGCATCGTCGAACGCGGGCTCGCGTGGGTGTGCCTGAACCGGCTGCCGCCAACGCGGCTGCGACGCAGCGCGCTCGCGCTGTCGACCGCGCTGGCGACACTGCTGGCCACCGCGGTCGCCGTCCAGATCCTCTACCTCGCGCTGGCGCGCCACTACGAGCTCACGCCGTCGATGACGGATCTGTGGGACCAATTCGCGAAGCTCGCGGTGACGTGCGCGCTGATCGCCGGCCTCGGCCGTGCGCTGCTCTGCACGAAACATCCGTCATGGCGGCTGCCCGCGCTCGCCGATCCCGTCGCGCTCGCGATGAAGCCGTTCCCGGGCGTGCTGGCCGCGCTGCTGCTGATATCGGGCACGATCGAATCGATCAACCGGATCGTCGACACGAGCCTGTCCGTCACGCTGTTTGGCCGCGGCATCGTATCGCTGGTCGTCGCGCTGACCGTCGGTGCGTCGATCCTGCGCGCGAATCGCGTGCGCAGCGCGCTTGCCGCGTCCGGCGAGGCGCCCGAGGACCGTTCGACGCTCGCGGGGCTGATCCACGCCGGCGTCACGGTCGCGATCGTCGTGTCGCTGGTCGCGCTGCTGATCGGCTACATCACGGTCGCGCGCTTCATCACGTACGAGCTCGTATGGTTCGAGATCGTGCTGTGCAGCGTCTACATCCTGACGCAGCTGACGCGCGACGCGAGCGAAAGCCTGTTCTCCGTGAACCTGTCGACGGGCAAGCAGATCAAGCACCTGTTCGCGCTTGACGACCGGCATCTGGACCAGGCGCACACGGTCGTGTCCGGCCTCGGCACGAGCCTGCTCATGCTGGTCGCGGCCATTGCGCTGCTGACGGGCGGCTTCGGCACGACGCCGAGCGACCTGCTCGACAGCGCGGTCGCGATGGTCGGCGGGCAGCGGCTGCAGAGCCTGAACATCATGCCCGACCGGATCATGAACGCCGTAATCGGCTTCGCGATCGGCTTCTACCTGCTGCGCTCGGTGCGCCGCTGGCTCGACGGCGAGTTCATGCCGGCGCTCGGCATGGACGCCGGCATGCGCGTGTCGCTCATCACGCTGTTCACCAACGTCGGGTACGTGCTGCTCGTGCTGATGACGCTGGGCCTGCTTGGCGTCAAGTGGAGCAATCTCGCGTGGATCGTCAGTGCGCTGTCGGTCGGTATCGGCTTCGGCCTGCAGGAGATCGTGAAGAACTTCGTATCGGGATTGATCCTGCTGACCGAGCGGCCGGTGAAGGTCGGCGACATGGTCAGCATCGCGGGCGTCGAAGGCGACATTCGCCGGATCAACGTGCGCGCGACCGAGATCCAGCTCAGCGACCGCTCGACCGTGATCGTGCCGAACTCGCAGCTGATCTCGCAGAACGTGCGCAACGTGACGATGGGCAACAGCACGCAGGGCGTCGCGACGCTGATGCTGACGTTCCCGCTGAACACCGACCCGGAGCAGGTGCGCGACCTGCTGCTCGACGCGTACCGCGAACATCCGGCGATTCTCGACAAGCCGGCGCCGTCGGTCACGTTCAGCCAGCTCGCGCCGGACGGCATCACGCTCAGCGTGACCGGCTACGTGTCGAGCCCGCGGATCGCCAGCTCGACGAAGAGCGACCTGCTGTTCGAAATCCTGAAGCAGTTGCGCGCGGCGAAGATCACGTTGTCGACGCCGCAGATGCTGGTTGTGCAGAACATGCCGTCGGGCGACGGCGCCCCACGGCAGGAATCGTGAGCGCGTGACCGGGCGAGCGCGCTTGCGATCCGGCGTCGCATCGCGCCGCTCATTGCCTGAAACGACACGGGCCGGTTACCGCATCGCGGCAACCGGCCCGTGTCATTCGACGCGCGACGCGCCCGGCAGGGCGCGCACCATCACACGTCGAACTTCACCCCCTGCGCCAGCGGCAACTGCCGGCTGTAGTTGATCGTATTCGTCGCACGGCGCATATACGCCTTCCACGCGTCCGAACCGGACTCGCGGCCGCCGCCCGTTTCCTTCTCGCCGCCGAATGCACCGCCGATTTCCGCGCCGCTCGTGCCGATGTTCACGTTGACGATCCCGCAGTCGCTGCCCGCCGCCGACATGAACTGCTCGGCCTCGCGCATGTCGTTCGTGAAAATCGCCGACGACAACCCTTGCGGCACCGCGTTGTGCACGGCAATCGCGTCTTCGAAGTCGTCGTACACCATCACGTAGAGGATCGGCGCAAACGTCTCGCGCTCGACCACCGCCGACTGCTTCGGCATCCGCACGATGGCCGGACGCACGTAGTAAGCATCCGCATGACCGACATCGACGCGTTCGCCGCCCTTCACTTCGCCGCCCTGCTCGCGCGCGTCGGCGAGCGCCTTCTGCATCGCGTCGAACGACGCGCGGTCGACCAGCGGGCCGACGAGCGTGCCTTCCTCGAGCGGGCTGCCGACCTTCACCGACGCATAGGCCTTCTCGATGCGCGGCAGCAATTGATCGACGATGCTGCGATGAACGATCAGGCGGCGCAACGTCGTGCAGCGTTGGCCTGCCGTGCCGACTGCCGCAAACGTGACGGCGCGCACGACGAGATCGAGGTCGGCGCTCGGAGCGACGATCATCCCGTTGTTACCGCCGAGCTCGAGGATGCCGCGCGCGAGACGCTGGCTCAGCACCTTCGCGACTTCCTGGCCCATCCGCACGCTGCCGGTCGCGCTGATGACCGGCACCTTCTTCGACGACGTCAGCACCTCGCCGACGTCGCGCATGCCGAGCACCAGCTGATGCAGGCCTTCCGGCGCGACGCCCGGATGCGTCTTGTCGAATTCGCGCAACGCCTTGGCGAGCAGCTGATGGCACGCGATTGCCGTGAGCGGAGTCTTTTCCGACGGCTTCCACACGACCGGGTCGCCGCACACGAACGCGAGCGCCGCGTTCCACGCCCACACCGCGACCGGGAAGTTGAACGCCGAGATCACGCCGCACACGCCGATCGGGTGCCACGTCTCCATCATCCGGTGGCCAGGGCGCTCGGACGCGATCGTCAGGCCGTACAGCTGGCGCGACAGGCCAACCGCGAAATCGCAGATGTCGATCATTTCCTGCACTTCGCCAAGGCCTTCCGACGTGATCTTGCCCGCTTCGAGCGTGACGAGGCGGCCAAGCTCCGCCTTGTGCTCGCGCAGCACGTTGCCGAACACGCGCACGAGTTCGCCGCGCACCGGCGCCGGCACCGTGCGCCACTTGAGGAATGCGTCGTGCGCGGCGTCGATCTTGCGCTCGGCGTCGGCGGGCGAATCGACCGCCAGCGTCGCGAGCGTCGCGCCGTCGAGCGGCGAACGCGCGGTCAGCGCATTGCCTTTCCACTGGGCGAGATCGATGTCGAGCGCAGCAAGAATGTCGTTGAATTGCATCACTTCCTCTTCAGGGACAGATTGATCGGTGCGGCGGCAGCGCCGCCCGCGTGATTCGATTGGAGCGCGTTCGCGCGCCCTGTGCAAGCGGATGCGTCCGCGACGCAGGCCGGCGCACCGCGCGGCGCCGCCGGAACCGCAGCCGGCCGGCGCGCCCCAGCCTCGCGAGGCACGATCCATGAGACACATTGTCGGTGCCCACAAGTCCGGCCGCTATTGATATTAACTCACGACTTCATTCCTAAAACGCAACAACCGGGCATCGCGACACCGCCGGTTTCGGCGCGGCCGCTGGACCCGTCCAAAGCACGCGAAGGGGCCGCTCAGCCGTCCGTGGCGAACCGCCGGTTGATGACAAACCTGCATCACCCTGTGCAGAAATATCGGTTGCCGCACGCGCGGCCGGAACCCACAATCGGGGCGGCGTCGAGGTGCAGCGCACCCGGCGCGCCGACGGCTGCCGAACGGCGGCCGGACGACAGGCGAAGGCAACGCGCGCCGCGGCCCGGCGAGAGCCGGATCGAAGCGCGCGAAGCAGCGTCGCTGCCAGGCCGGCGGCCGGCCCTGCGTCGCCCTTCGCAGCCAAAGAACAATTCCGGAGACAGCGCCCAGCACCCGCCATGCATTCAGATGCCCGCCCCGACTCGCCCCATCCGTCCGGCTCGCCGCCCGCGAAGCCGTCTCTCCACCGCAGCCTGCAGGCGCGCCATCTGCGGATGATCGCGATCGGCGGCTCGATCGGCACGGGCCTGTTCGTCGCGTCCGGCGCGTCGATCTCGCAGGCAGGCCCCGGCGGCGCGATGCTCGCGTACATGCTGATCGGCCTGATGGTCTACTTCCTGATGACGAGCCTCGGTGAAATGGCCGCGTTCATGCCGGTGTCGGGATCGTTCGCGACCTACGGCGCAAAATTCGTCGACGAAGGCTTCGGCTTCGCGCTCGGCTGGAACTACTGGTACAACTGGGCGGTGACGCTCGCAGTCGAACTCGTCGCCGCGCAGCTGGTGATGAACTACTGGTTTCCGCATGTGCCGGGCGTCTGGTGGAGCGCGCTCTTCCTCGTGATGATCTTTGCGCTCAACGCGCTGTCGGTGCGCGGCTTCGGCGAGGCCGAATACTGGTTCGCGCTGATCAAGGTGCTGACGGTGCTCGCGTTCGTCGGTGTCGGCCTGCTGATGATCTTCGGGATCATGCAGGGCGGCCCGAGCGCGGGCTGGGGCAACTTCACGATCGGCGACGCGCCGTTCGCGGGCGGCTGGGCAACCATGCTCGGCGTCGCGATGATCGCCGGCTTCTCGTTCCAGGGCACCGAAATGATCGGCGTCGCGGCCGGCGAATCGGAGAATCCGCGCACGACGATCCCCCGCGCGGTCAGCCAGATCTTCTGGCGGATCCTGCTGTTCTACGTGTTCGCGATCTTCGTGATCGGCGTGCTGATTCCGTACACCGACCCGAGTCTGCTGAAAAGCGACGTCACCGACATCGGCGTGAGTCCGTTCACGCTTGTGTTCCGCCACGCGGGCTTCGCGTTTGCGGCCGGCGTGATGAACGCGGTGATCCTGACGGCCGTACTGTCGGCCGGCAACTCGGGCATGTATGCGTCCACGCGGATGCTCTACAACCTCGCGGTCGAGGGTCGCGCGCCGAAAGTGTTCGCGAAGCTGTCGCCCGGCGGCGTGCCGCGCAACGCGCTCTACGCGACGACTGCCGTCGGCGCGCTGTGCTTCCTCACGTCGCTGTACGGCGACAAGACGGTGTACCTGTGGCTGCTGAATACGTCGGGGATGGCCGGGTTCATCACGTGGCTCGGCATTGCGGTCAGCCACTATCGCTTCCGCAAGGGCTTCCTGAAACAGGGTTACCGGCTCGACCAGCTGCCGTACCGCTCGAAGTGGTTCCCGTTCGGCCCGTTGTTCGCGTTCGTGCTGTGCGCGATCGTCGCGCTCGGCCAGGACTACCAGGCGTTCCTCGCCGACAAAATCGACTGGGCCGGCATCGCCGCCACCTACATCGGCCTGCCGTTCTTCCTGGTGATCTGGCTTGGCTACGCGCTGGTGCGCAAATGCCGGCTGGTGCGTTACGAAGACATGGAGATCGCGCCGTGGATCGACCGCAATGCGACGCACGACGCCACAGGCAAGACCGCCGCAGGCTATCCGGCCTACGTCGCCGCCCCGGTCAACCCGACGCCGGGGGCCTGAGCCCGGCAGGACGCGGGCCGCCGCTCGAGCGCGGCGGCCGCTGCGCTGAAACCCGATTCGACGCGGCGCGCGCGTTCAGGCAAGATCGACGCGCGCCGTCCGTTTTTCGCGCCGTTACGAGCCACCGAACCCGCATGCAGAACTTCTACGAAGCCACCGTTACCCGTCAGCCGTATCCGCAGCTAGCCGGCGCCGTCGACACGCAGGTCTGCATCGTCGGCGGCGGCCTCGCCGGCCTGTGCACGGCGCTGGGCCTCGTCGAGCGCGGCGTGCGCGACGTCGTCGTGCTCGACGGCGAGCGGGTCGGCTTCGGCGCGTCCGGCCGCAACGGCGGCTTCGTGTTCGGCGGCTACAGCCTCGACAACGCCGACCTGCTGCGCACGCTCGGCCGCGACGAAGGCCGGCGGCTGTACCGCTTGACGGTCGATGCGGTCGACCTGATCCGTGCGCGGATCGCCCGCTACGGAATCGACTGCGACATCGTCGACGAAGGCGTGATGCTCGCGAACTGGTTCGACGATTCGTCGCGACTCGACGGCGTGCGCACGCTGATGAAGCAGGAATTCGACGTCGACTGGGAGCCGGTCGCGACCGACGCGCTGCGCGCGCGGCTGAAGACGCAGCGTTACTACGGCGGCCTGTTCGAGCCGAACGCTTTCCACTTTCATCCGCTCAAATACGTGCTTGGCGTCGCGGCCGCCGCATCGCGCGGCGGTGCCCGCGTGTACGAAAGCTCGGCCGCGCTCGGCATCGCGCGCAAAGGCGCCGGCTACGACGTGCGCACCGCGCACGGCACGGTACGCGCGAAGGACGTCGTGTTCGCCGGCGGCGGCTATGCGCGCGGCGTGTCGCCGCGCATCGAGCGCGCGGTGCTGCCGATCGCGACCTACGTGATCGCGACCGAGCCGCTCGGCACGCGCCTGCCCGATGCGATCGACGCGCCGTATGCGATCTACGACACGCGCTTCGCGTTCGACTATTACCGTCCGCTGAAGGACACGCGCATTCTTTGGGGCGGCCGGATCTCGGTGCTCGACCGCGGCCCCGACGCGATCGCGCGGCTGCTGCGGCGCGACCTGCTGCGCGTGTACCCGCAGCTCGACGGCGTGAAGGTCGACTACGCGTGGGGCGGACTGATGAGCTATGCGCGGCACAAGATGCCGCAGATCGGCCGCGATGCCGACGGCGTATGGCATGCTATCGCGTTCGGCGGTCACGGGATGGCACCGACCACCGTAGCCGGCGAAGCGCTCGCCGCCGCGCTGGCCGGCGAGCAACCCGTGCCGCAAGGCTTCGCCGCGTTCGGGCTCACACGCACGTTCGGGCTTGCCGGCCTCGCCGCCGCGCAGCTCACTTACACCGCGTACCAGGCCCGCGACGCGCTCGCGTCGTATCGGCGCTGAACGACGGCGGCAACGGCGCAAATCGCGCGGCCGATTAGAGCGGCAGGTCGGCCGGGCGTGGATTTCCCGCATGCTAGAATGGTTTCTCCATGCCGCCGCCAACCCACAACAAAGTCACATGAAAGCTGGAAGCAAGGCTGCCACGTCCGAAAGCCGCGCGCTTGCGACCGATGCGCGGCGCAAATACGATCCCGAGCAAACGAAGCGCAACATCCTCGACGTCGCCACGCAGGAATTTTCCGCGATGGGCCTCGCCGGCGCGCGCGTCGACGCAATCGCCGAGCGCACCAACACGACGAAGCGGATGCTCTACTACTACTTCGAAAGCAAGGAAGGCTTGTACGAGGCCGTGCTGGAGAAGGTGTACGGCGACATCCGCGAGCTCGAGCAGGAGCTGCACGTCGGCGACATGGAGCCGCGCGAAGGCATGCGCCGGCTCGTCGAATTCACGTTCGACTACCACGACAAGCACCGCGACTTCGTGCGCCTCGTGTCGATCGAGAACATCCACGGCGCGAAGTATCTCGAACAGCTGAAGTCGTTCAAGAACCGCAACGTCAGCATCATCAAGACGCTCGAGGAACTCCTCGAGCGCGGCGCGGCGAGCGGCGTGTTCCGCAAGGACATCGACGCGTTCGACCTGCACCTGCTGATCAGCTCGTTCTGCTTCCATCGCGTGTCGAACCGCTACACGTTCGGCGCCGCATTCGGTCGCGATCCGTCGGCGCCGCGGCTGCGTGCGCGGCATCGCGAGACGATCGCCGATACCGTGCTGCGCTACGTCTGCGCGTAAGCGCCCCGGACCGCTGCAGCGAAAGGCCGGCGGGCGAGCGGCGCACTCGCGGTCCGGCACACGTTTCCAGCGGCAGCGCACCGCGTGCACCCGGCATGGGCGGTGCGCGCGTGCCGCACTCGTTCAGGCCACGCGACGCCGGACCGGCTCGGCAGTCGGCTCCGCCGGCACGCTCGACGCCAGTGCGATCCGCGCCTTCTCCTCCGGGCTTCCCGCCACGTAGTACTTCTTCGCCCAGCTCGAATCCGGTGCAAGCGCGAGTTGCCGCGATGCACCGCCGCCGCGCCGCCTGGTTTCGATCGACAGCGCCCGCGCACGGTAATGTTCGTAAAGCCGCAGGAATTCGGCGAGATAGATCGCCGCGATCCGCGCATCGCGGATCTCGAGCAGGTTTTCGTCGTTGTATTGCTCGGAGTTGCGGCTCATGTTCGCCGAGCCCGTATAGACGATCGGATTTGCGCCTTCCGCATCGATCACGATGAACTTGTGATGGATCACGACCGGCGGATAGGCCGGCGCCGGTTCGCCCGGAAACAGGCGCAGCTCCGGCTCGAAGCCCTGCGGCACCGTCGCCGGCGAAAAATACGCGGCATCGATCACGTCGCGTCGGTCGCGGCGGCGATGGTAAAGCTCCAGGTTCGCGAGCGTCGCCGCATCGAGCGGCTCGCCGTCGCGGCGCTCGGCATCGGCCTTCGTCGCACTGCCGACGTTGATGCGGTTCACCAGCCCGAACATCATCAACCCGCGGTCGCCCGCGGCGAAGCACGCGTCGCGCAGCGCCGCATCGGTCGGCATGAACAGGCAGAACGACACCGAATGCCGAGCGGCCTCGATCGCGGCGACGATCGTATCAATCTCCGTGCGCTGCCCGGCCGGCTCCGGCGAAAACGCGACGCGCACCTGCGCGCTGCCGATCGTCAGCGGCTCGGACCATCCCGGCGACAACTTCGCCGTCGCCGCGATCGGCGGATTCGCGGCCAGCGCCCGGGCGCGCGCGTTGTACAGCGCGGCAAGCGCCGGCGAATCGAACGCGTGCAGCACGTTGGCCTGCTCCGTCAGCCCTTCGGTCGTGAAGTTCGCGGAGCCGGTCAGCACGCGCGCGGGCGTCGGCGCGGACGCGCCGCTCGCGCGCGCGTCGGTCACGATGAACTTGTCGTGCATGATGTGCGTCCGATCGCGCGGCGCCAGCGTCGCGAGGCCTTGCAGCGCGTCGACCGCCGGCTGGTTCGGCGAAGGCAGCAGCGGCTTGCCCTTGCGCCCGGTCGTATGCGCGTCGTAGACGATCGCGAGCGCCGCCGCGCCGTGCGTGCGCCCGAACGCTTCGAACGCCGGAAGCGCCCACAGCGTGTCCGTGAGGTGATAGACGGCCGATACCGCGCGCGACGCCGGATCGAGCATTTCGGAGAACACCTGCTCCATGTCGTTCGCGAGCCACGTGCGCAGCTTCAGCGCCTCGTCCGCGCTCGGCGCCGCGTCCGGCGCGAGACCCAGCACCGCGACCTGCTTCGCGAACGCCTGCGAGCTCACCACCGCGCGGTTGAACCACGTGCCGATGCCGTCGACGACGTGCGCGGGCAGCACGACGTCGCATACGCCGGCTTGCGCATCGAGCAGCTGCAGACGCTCCGGCGTACCGACGACGGGGAAGACGTGATAGCGGAACGACGCACCGCGGTCCTGCGGATCGATGCGCGCGTCCCACCACATGAATTTCTGAATCGGCGCCTGGTCGGTCGGCGCGTCGCCCTGCGTGCCGGCGGCCGGGCCGTCGAACGTGAGCCGGTTCGGCAGCCAGCTGTTCGGCGCGCGGGTCTTGCCGTCCGCCGACCAGAAACCGGGCGTGCGGCGGATCGCAAAGCCGAGGAAGTCGTCGCGCGAGCGCGCGGCTGCCCAGTCGAAGGCAAGCAGCACGAGGGTCGGGGAAAGATAGCTGCGTACGCTGACGGTCATTCAGTGCTCCTGGCGCGTGGCCGATCGACGTGAATGGGTCAGTGTCGACAGCGGTTTTTCCAGCGCGATGACCGTTCGATGAACCTTGTGTGTCGCCTGCGCGTCAGTCGCACACCACCAGCTCGATGCCGCGGCCGCTCAGCGCGCGGCGCACGGCCTTGTCCGGCGTGCGCTCGGTGACGAGGTAGCGGGCGGCCGACGTGCCGTTGATCCGCACGGGCGTGACGCGGCCGAATTTCGAATGATCGGCGACGATGACCGCCGTGCCGGCCGCCGCGATCATCCGGCTGCGCACTTCGGCGGCAAGCCGCGAATAGTCGGTGCAGTCGCCGTCGCCGGTAATGCCGCCCGCACCGACGAACGCGAAATCGACGTGATATTGCGCGAGCTGCTGGATCGTATCGAGCCCGAACGTCGCGTCCTCGTCGTCGGACAGTTCGCCGCCGAGCAGCGTCACGCGATTGCCATTGCGCCGCGCGAGCACGAACGCGGTGCGCCAGTCGTTCGTGTAGACCGACAGCCGGTGCCGGTCGGTCAGTGCGAGCGCGACCGCATGCGGCGTGCTGCCGGAGTCGATCAGCACCGACGCGTCGTCGGGAACGAATTCGGCCGCGCGCCGGCCAATTACGCGCTTCGCGTCGGCGTGCGCCGCTTCACGCTCGGACAGGCTCGGCTCGCGCCGGTCCGCCGCGAGCGCACCGCCGTGCGTCATCACGAGCAGGCCGCGCGCCGCGAGCGCGTTCAGGTCGCGCCGCACGGTCTCGCGCGACACGTCGAGCGAGCGCACGAGTTCGGCCACGGACAGCGCGCCCGATCGGCCGAGCTCCGACAGAATGTATTGATGACGTTGTTCCGCCAGCATCGCGATGCGCCCGAGGTGACTGTTATGGGTAAGCCGGTCATTGTATTACGGCCGTTTGACCGCCATTTGACGCGGCGCGGCCGGCGGCCCGCGCGCTTCCGAAAGCGAAATTCAGTATTGCCCGATGCGCGCGAATCGGTGCGGCAGCGATTGCTACACTTTGCGTTTCGCCGAACGACAGACCATCAAGGGACGCGCAATGTATCGCAAAGGCAGTGTGATCGAAATCCAGTTTTCGCCGGAACGGCTCAACGACGGCGCCGGCGATCCGTACTGGATCGACCTGACGCTCGACGAGGCGCGCCGGTTGTACGAGCGACTCGCCGCACGCTTCGCGACCGATGCGCGCGCGAACCAGCCGCTCGACACGTTCTCGCTCGACTGATCTGCGTTCGTCAAGCGCGCCGCGCTGGAGCCCGCAGCCGGCTCGCTCGGCCGGCACGTCGCGCACCTGCCGCGCATCGCGTTCGACCTCTGCGATAGCAGCAAAAGCACACACCGCGCGTGGAGCAGATGCGTACCGCCGCCCTGCGCCGCGCGCGAGTGCAGAATCCGACAAGACGGCGGCACCGCTTCGCCCGATACTGATCGACTCCACGATTCGTCCGGTCGCATCGCGGCCCGCTCTGCATGCTCAACTCGCTCGTCGCCGCGGCTTTCGTCGCGCTGTGGTCCACCGGCTTCATTGTCGCGCGGGCCATCAAGCCCTACGCCGATCCCAACCTCTTCCTGCTTGCGCGTTTCGCGGGTACGGCCGCGCTGTTCGGCGTGGTGGCACTCGCCGCGCGCGCACCGTGGCCGGCCCGCCGAGAATGGCCGCGCCATCTGATCGCCGGCGCGCTGCTGCAAGGCATTTATCTCGGCGCGAGCTACTGGGCGGTCGCGCAGGGGCTGAACGCCGGCGTGATGGCGCTGCTCGGCGCGCTGCAGCCGCTCGCGACCGCCGTGCTCGCCGTTCCGCTGTTCAACGAGCGGCTGCCCGCACGCGGCTGGCTCGGCATGGCGCTCGGGCTGGCCGGCGTCGCGCTCGTGCTTGCGCCGAAGGTCTCGGGCGGCGTCGCGCCGCCTCCGGGCGCCGCGCCTGCGTGGTTCGTCGTGACCGTATCGGTGCTGTCGGTCGGGTCGATCACCGCAGGCTCGCTGTACCAGAAGGGCAGGCTCGCGCAGAACGACCTGCGCACGGCCGTCGCCGTGCAGAATCTCGGCGCGGCGATCGTCGCGGCCGTGTTCGTCGCACTGCTGCACGAAGCGCGCTGGATCGGCGCGCCGGCACTGTGGATTTCGCTCGTGTGGGGCGTCGTGTTCCTGTCCGGCGGCGCGGTCACGATGCTGATGTGGATGCTTCGGCGCGGCAACGCCGCGCGCGCGACGTCGTTGCTGTTTCTCGCGCCGCCGCTCGCCGCGCTGCAGGGTTACTGGCTGTTCGGCGAGACGCTCGCGACCATCCAACTGGCCGGCTTCGCGCTCGCGCTGGCAGGGGTCGTGCTCGCACGGCGGTGAGTTCGCCGCCCGCGACCGCGATCGCGCCGCCGCCGTTGCACCATGACGATGCACTGCGTGTCGCCGATGCAACGCGCGGCCGCCGGATCGCATGCGGGGCGCGGTGCCCGGCCGCGATTGCGCTTATGATGGGCGCCTCGCATTTCGTTCCGGAACCACCCCCATGACATCCGCCGATTACGCCAGCCGCCAACGCGCGATCATTGCCGAACTGCACGTCGCCCCGCAATTCGACGTCGACGCCGAAATCAAGCGCCGCGTCGATTTCCTCGCGCAGTATCTTCGTTCGACCGGCCTGCGGACCTACGTGCTCGGCATCAGCGGCGGCGTCGATTCGTCGACGGCCGGCCGGCTCGCGCAACTCGCGGTCGAGCAACTGCGTGCCGAGGGCTATGACGCACGCTTCATTGCAATGCGTTTGCCGAACGGCGTGCAGAACGATGAAGCCGACGCGCAGCGTGCGCTCGCGTTCGTGCGCGCCGACGAGACGTTCACGGTCGACGTGAAGCCCGCCGCCGACGCGATGCTCGCGTCGCTGATCGCGTCCGGTCACGCATTCGAGAACCCGGCGCAACAGGACTTCGTGCACGGCAACATCAAGGCGCGCGAGCGCATGATCGCGCAGTACGCGGTAGCCGGTGCACGGCGCGGCATCGTGATCGGCACCGATCACGCAGCCGAATCGCTGATGGGCTTTTTCACCAAGTTCGGCGACGGCGGCGCCGACGTGCTGCCGCTCGCCGGCTTGAGCAAGCGCCGCGTGCGTGCGATCGCCCGCGCGCTCGGCGGCGACGAACTGATCGTGATGAAGGTGCCGACGGCCGACCTCGAGGAGTTGCGTCCGCTGCGCCCCGACGAGCACGCGTACGGCGTCACCTACGACGAGATCGACGATTTCCTCGAAGGCAAGACGGTCGCCGACAACGTGTACGAAACGGTGCTGCGCTTCTACGACGGCTCGCGCCACAAGCGCGCGCTGCCGTACACGCCGTTCGACTGGCCGGCCGCGTAACCCGGCCGCCGCAGCGCGAGAATCGCGCCGACGGCACCGGCGGCGCCGCGCGAGCCGGAACGGTTGCGCGCGGCGCGTGCCCGACGGGCGGCGCTACGCGTGCCCGCCCGTTTTCTTCGCCTGCAGCGCGCGGATCCGCATCCGCGCGCCCGTGTCGCTGACCGTCGCGTCGTACATCGCCGCAAGATCGCGCTTGAGCGCGGTGCGCGACCCCCCGTCCAGATACACCATGTGCCCCGACGGATAGAAGCGCGCGGACAGGTTCTGCCGCACCTTCCGGTCCTCGAGCGGCATCTGCTGCAAGTCGATCACGGTCTGGTAGAACGGCGTGACGAAATCGTACAGCCCGTTCGCCGACAACACCTTCAGATCGACGTTCAGCGCCATCACCGCGGCGAGATCGCCAGCGGTATAGAGGATTACGTTCCCCTTCGCATCGATGCCCTGCTGCTCGCCGGTCGGATCGATGTGGCTGAAGTCCCAATTCTGGAACGCCTGGTCGTTCAGGTCCGTGAACGCGGAGTTCGACGTGAACTTCAGCTGCTCGTTCAGATAGCTGTTCCACATTGCCGTATAGACGCCCGTCACCGCGGTCATCGTTGGGTCGTTGCCGCCGGAATTCGGATCGATCTTGCCGGCGATGCCGGACGAAATCCCGGTCACGCGGCCGTCGTACGAGCCGAGCGCGAGCCCCTGCGCATGCAGCAGCGTCGTCAGGAACAGCGAATTGCCGCGCGCGTCGTAGCCTGCGATGTCGAGCCCCCACGTCTGCAGCGTCGCCGTATCGATGCCCGTATAGTCGGACAGCTTCTGCACGACGGCCGGGTCCGCATGCGGGACGTTGCGCAACGCGCTCAGGTAGTCGGTGCGCGCGAACTGCGCGACTTCCTCGACGAACGCGCCGAGATTGGCCGGCGCCGGCTTGATGCCGAGCTTCTTGTGATACCACGCGTCGGCTGCCGCCGTCGGCAGCGCGCCGACCGGATTGCCGGCCTGCCGGTAGTCGAGGATCGACGACTGCAGCGTGACGCCGTTCAGGTCGACGCCGTCTTCGTGCAGCTTGTACGCGAGCACGCAGCTGCGCGCGGTGCCGTACGATTCGCCGAACAGGTATTTCGGCGAATTCCAGCGGTTGTTCTTCGTCAGGTAGCGCTTGATGAACTGCTTCAGCGAATTCGCATCCTGGTCGACGCCCCAGAAATCGCGGTTCTTGTTCGGCGCGACGGCCGCGGAATAGCCGGTGCCGACCGGATTGATGAACACCAGGTCGCTGTGATCGATCATGCTGTCCGGGTTGTCTTCAATCTGGTACGGCGCGGGCGGCGTGAATCCCGGCATCGACGTCTTGATGCGCTTCGGCGCGAATGAGCCGAGCAGCACGAACACCGACGACGATCCGGGCCCGCCGTTGTAGAAGAACGTGACGGGCCGCGTTTCCTCCCGCGCGCCGTCGGCCGTAAACGCGACGTAGAAGATCTTCGCGGACGGTTGCGAACTGCTCGGATCGACCGTCACGAGATGGCCGACCGTCGCCGTGTACGCGATGCGCTTGCCGTCGATCAGGATCGTGTGGTGCGTGATCGCAGCCGCCTCCGTCGTATCGGTGACCGAGTCGTCGGGGCCGTTGCCGTACGCGACCGGATCGAAGAACGGCACGTCGCGGCCGTGGCTCAGCGCGACCGGATTGATGGTCGGCGGCACGCCATGCGAATTGTGGTCGCCGTGATGCAGCGGATACACGCCGCCGGAAGATGCGGAATCGATGCCCATCGTGCTGCTCCTGGATGTGAAAAAAGACGCGGGCAGGACACCCGCGTCGAAAGTGAAGGTGAATACCGGCGCGTCAGCTCGACGGCTTGCGCGCGAAGAGCGCCGCGAGTTTCGCGCCGTCGGGGCTGCCGAGGCCCGTGCACGCGTCCCAGCCGGCCGCGGCCGCATAGGTGCCGTTCGAGCCTTTCGTGATGTCGCGCAGCGCGCCGGGATTCTTGTACAGCACCGGGTTGATCCAGCCCGCCGATACACCTGCCGATGCATTGATTCGCGCGATCAGCGCGGCCCACAACGGTGCAACCGCGCTCGTACCGCCCATCACCGTCGGCGTGCCGGCGACCGACACCTCATAGCCCGTTTGCGGCGATGCATCGCCGGCAACGTCGGGCACGCCACGCTTCGCGAGCGGCGTGGTGGTACCGTCGGCGAGCGTGACCTTCAGCCCTTGCTGCCACGCCGGTACGTCGAACAGCGAACTGACGCCGCCGCCGCCCGCGCCGCCGCCGCCCGCCTCGTCGTTCCACGTGACTTCGCTGCGGATGCCCTGCCCCGGCAGCGCGTCGAGCTGCGTGCCGCCGCAGCCGAGCACGTACGGGCTCGACGCAGGAAAATCGACGTGATCCGCGCCGTCCTGCAGCCCGTCGCCCGAGCCGCTGTCGCCCGACGCCGCACACACCGTGATGCCCTGCGCGGCGGCCGCCTGCAGCACGCGATTGAATGCGTGGGCCGACTGTGCCTGCCAGATCGCTTCCGGGCCGCCCCAGCTGATGGAGATCACGGAAGGCCGGTTGGTCTTGTCGGTGACGGCGGCGTTGACGGCCTGGATGAAGCCCGCGTCGCTGTTTGGAGCGAAGTACACCGCGATCTTCGCGGCCGGCGCGATCGCGCCGGCGATCTCGATGTCGAGCGCGACTTCGCCGTCCGGGCCGTTCGGTTCGCCGGTCGGTGCATTGCGGCCGGTGCCGACGTTCACGTCGACGAGCGTCGGCGGGCTGGCGATGCCGAGCCCGCGGAAATACTGGTCGATATCGGCCGCGCGATAGCCGCCGCCAAGCTCGACGATCGCGATGCATTGCCCGGCGCCGTCGCCAGCAGGAAACCCGTACAGCGATGCAAGCTGCGGCGGCGTGAACGTGACGGCGGACGCACCGCGCGCAGGTTTGAACGGCGGACGCAGGCGGAAGTGCGGCCTTGCCTGAGGCCGGCTGTCGAGACCGAGCACGGCCGTAACCGCATCGCCGAGTTCGTCCGGCAGCGCGATCGGGCCCGAACGGCCGCGATACTGACCGATCGCGCGATGCTCGAAACGCTCGAGCTTCACGCTGAACGCGGCCTCGAACTGCGCGATCGTGCCCGACAGCACGACGACGCTCTCGACCGGGTCGACGCGATCGACGGTCAGCCGGTGCCGGCGCGCGAAGTCCTCGGTCTTGCGAATGTCGTCGGGATTGGCGGAGAAACGCTGCGCGAATGCGTCTCGCGACAGCGGCTTCGCATTCGCATCGCCGCTCGCGAGCTGGTGGACCAATGCATCGAGTTGCCCTTCTTCCTGCCGCCGCAACATGATCGTGACGTGGATGCGTTCTGCCGGATCGCACTGACCGAGACACTTGGACTCGGCGACGATTCGGGGTTCACGGTCGGCTTGAAGATGCCTTGCCATGTTCAGACCCTCCTTGGTACCGCGTTGCACGGAACAGCCAGGAAATCGGACAGGGGCGGTGGAAGACGGTTCCGTTCGGTCAGTCGGTTCGCGACGGCGCGTTGCGACGGCGCGTTGCGACGGCGCGTTGCGACGGCGCGAAGTTAAAGGAAGTTTAGAACAGTCAGACGATTTGCGCCCGTGCAGGGCGGTACCGCGAAGTGCGCACATACCGGCATTGCGCAAGCGCAAAGCTTGGCGGCGCACCGCGTGGGGCAGCCGGCCGCGGAACGCACGGTAGCGATGCGACGACGCAGCGGCTCAGTCCATCGACAGGCGCAGCGCGAAGCCGATCAGCGCCGCCGAGAACGTCCAGCGCTGCACCGTCTGCGCGAGCGGATGCGCGCGCATCCATGCCGCGATGCGCGACGCGCCGAATACGCATGCAATGTCGAAACACACGCCGGCCGCGATCAGCATCGCACCGAGCTCGAACATCTGCCATACGACCGGCCCGGCCTCGGGCCGCACGAATTGCGGCAGCAACACCGAGCAGAACAGCAGCGCCTTCGGGTTCAGCAGGTTCGTCAGCAACCCCTTGAAGAACGACTGCCGCAGTTCCGCCGCAGCAGCCGCGTCGCCGTCTGCGAGCGCGAACACGGGCGAGCGGAATACCTGGATCGCAACGTAAGCGAGATACAGCGCGCCGCCGTAGCGGATCGCCTCGTACAGCCACGGCGCGCTGCGGATCAATGCCGCAACGCCGCAAGCGGACAGCGTCACGTGCACCGTGCGCGACAGCGACAGGCCTGCCGCCGCCGCGATCCCGGGCCGCACGCCGCGGCCGATGCTGGTCTGCAGCACAAGCGCCATGTCGGGGCCCGGCACCGCGTAAATGGCCGCGAGCGCGGCGAGATAAATCAACAGCAAATGCGTGGAAATCATGGTCTGCCCCCGTCCTTCAATGGCGATATGTTGCCGCTGAAGGCGGAGGGATTATTGGCCATCTTTCGCTCCGGATTGCCCGCTTGTAGCGGAATCCGCCACAATACGTTCACTGGAACAAGGAATCCTCCAAAATGATCGAGCTAGACAAAACCGATCGCGCGATTCTCGCTGCTGTGCAGCGCGACGGCCGCCTGCCGATTGCGCGCCTCGCCGAGTCGGTCGGCCTGTCCGAAACGCCGTGTGCGCGGCGCCTCAAGCGTCTCGAAAACGACGGCTATATCGAGCGCTACCGCGCACAACTGTCGCGGCAGGCGCTCGGGTTCGGCGTCGTCGCATTCGTGCTGGTGCGGTTCGCGACCCACGACCGCAAGGTCGCCGACCGGTTCGAGCGGGAAGTGCTCGGCATCGAGCGGATTCTCGCGTGCCACAACGTCGCGGGCACGGCCGACTATCTGCTGCAGGTGGTCGCGCGCGATCTCGACGATTACGGCACGTTCCTGCGCGAGTCGCTGCGGATGTTGCCGGGCGTCACGTCGATCGAATCGGCGCTGTCGCTGCGGGAAGTGAAGCATGACGCGGGCTTGCCGGTGCCGTGATGCGGGCCGTGCCGGCTGGCGCGCGGCGCTCTTTCGCGTTGCCGCGTGACCGGCGTTGCGTCGTCCGCCCGGCCCCTCACGACTTCGCGTGGCTCAGACCACGTCAGGCGACTGATGCGCGCGCTCGAGATCCTCGAGAAACGCCTCGACGACCGGATCCCCGCGCCCGTCGCGCGCGACGACCATGTGGAACGTGACTTCGTAGTGCAGCCGCTCGGGATTGAGCGGTGCAAGCAGCCCCTGCGCGACGTAAGGCGCCGCGAAGTGCTGTGGCAGATAACCGAGGTGATGGCCGGACAGGATCAGCAGCGCAACCGCTTCCATGTTGTCGGCGGTCGCGGTCACACGATCGGGCGTCGTCGACATCTGCGCCTCCGGCAGCGGGTACGACCGCCACGCCCATTCGAATCCGGCGACGTCGGCCGGCGTCAACCCGCCGGCGCGCTCGAACAGCGGATGGCCGCGCCCGCAGTACGCGACCTGCTGCTCGATGAACAGCGGCGTGTAGTGCAGCGTCGGCACGCGGTGCCAGAAGTAGCCGACCGCGATCTGAATCTCGTTGCTCAGCAGCTTTTCCTCGAGATCGCCGGGCGCGCGCACCGAGATCGAGAAGCGCACGGCTTCGTCGCGCGTACGGAACGCCGCGATCGCCTCGGCGATCCGGGCGTTCTGGCTGACGGGCGTATGACCGATCAGGCCGATGTTCAGCGTGCCGACCAGCTGGCGGTCCATGTGCCGCGCGGCCATCCCGAATTCGTCGAGCGCGGCGAGCAGCTTGCGGCTCATCGCGTGGAACCGCTCGCCTTTCGGCGTAAGCCGGAAACCGCTGCGGCCGCGCTCGCAAAGCCGGTAGCCGAGCCGCGTCTCGAGCGACGACAGCTGCGCGCTGATCGTCGACTGGCCGACGTTCAGCATCGCCTGCGCGGCCGACACGCCGCCCGCGTCCGTGACCGCGAGAAACACGCGGATCAACCGCAGATCAAGGGTCGACAAATTCCCGAGCACGCTATTCCCCTTCCATACATCGATGAAAATCGATGTTTACGTCGATATCTTCGCATTCTTCTTTCCGGCCGGACGCGTAAAACTATGCGCCAGACCGCGTCGAATGATACGGCAACCCCACATCGGAAGAGGCATCCCATGAACGACCACACCCATTTCCAGCCGCTCGGCGGCAATGAAATGCCGCGCAGCGGCGGCATCGCGACGATGATGCGCCTGCCGCACGTGCCGAGCGCCGCCGGGCTCGACGCGTGCTTCGTCGGCGTGCCGTTCGATCTCGGCACCTCCAACCGCACCGGTGCGCGCTTCGGTCCGCGCCAAATCCGCACCGAATCCGTGCTGCTGCGCCCGTACAACATGGCCACGCGCGCCGCGCCGTTCGATTCGCTGCAAGTCGCCGACATCGGCGACGTCGCGATCAATCCGTACAACCTGCACGATTCGATCGCGCGCATCGAAGCCGCGTACGACGCGATCCTCGAGCACAACTGCAAGCCGGTCACGCTCGGCGGCGACCACACGATCGCGCTCCCGATCCTGCGCGCGATTCATCGCAAGCATGGCAAGGTTGCATTGATCCACGTCGATGCACACGCCGACGTCAACGATACGATGATGGGCGAAAAGATTGCGCACGGCACGCCGTTCCGCCGCGCGGTCGAAGAAGGGCTGCTGCACGGCGACAAGGTCACGCAGATCGGCCTGCGCGGCACCGGCTACGCCGCGGAAGATTTCGACTGGTGCCGCGAGCAGGGCTTCCGCGTGGTCCAGGCCGAGGAATGCTGGAACAAGTCGCTCGCGCCGCTGATGGAGGAAGTGCGCGCGCGCATCGGCGACACGCCCGTCTACATCAGCTTCGACATCGACGGCATCGACCCGGCGTACGCACCGGGCACCGGCACGCCGGAGATCGCCGGGCTCACGGTGCCGCAGGCGCTCGAGATCATCCGGGGCGCGAAGGGGTTGAACATCGTCGGCTGCGATCTCGTCGAAGTCGCGCCACCGTACGACCCGTTCGGCACCACGGCGCTGCTCGGCGCGAACCTCGCGTACGAGCTGCTGTGCGTGCTGCCGGGCGTCGCGTACCGCGACTGAGCGCCGCCACCCGACTATTCCAATCAGAGGATTCCAGAGGAGCACACAGCAGATGGGGACTTCCGTCAAACAACCGAAGCGGGCGGCGCTCGCATCGTTCGTCGGCACCACGATCGAGTGGTACGACTTCTATAGCTACGCGACCGCCGCGGCCATCGTGTTCGGCCCGCTGTTCTTCCCCGGCGAAAACCGCTTCATCAGCCTGCTCGCGTCGTTCGGCTCGTTCGCGGTCGGCTTCTTCGCGCGGCCGCTCGGCGGCGTGATGTTCGGCTATCTCGGCGACCGCTTCGGCCGCAAGCGTTCGCTGCTTGCGACGCTCATGCTGATGGCCGTGTCGACCGTCGCGATCGGACTGCTGCCGACCCACGCGCAGGCCGGCGTGATCGCGCCGATCCTGCTCGTGCTGATGCGCGTGCTGCAGGGCGTCGCGGTCGGCGGCGAGTGGGGCGGCGCGGTGCTGCTTGCGGGCGAGCATGCACCCGCAGGCAAGCGCACGTTCTTCGCGTCGTTCGCGCAGCTCGGCAGCGCGAGCGGCCTGATCCTGTCGATGCTCGCGTTCGGCGCGATCAGCACGCTGCCGAAGGAGGACATGATGAGCTGGGGCTGGCGCGTGCCGTTCCTCGCGAGCGCGGTGCTGCTGGCGGTCGGCTTCGTGATCCGTGCGAGCGTGTCCGAATCGCCCGAGTTCGAGGAAGTGAAGAAGAGCGGCAACACCGCGCAAAACCCCGTGCGCGAGGCGCTCCAGTACTGGCCGCTGCTTCTGCTCGCGATCGGCGCGAACGTGTACGGGATCGCCGGCGTGTACTTCAGCAACATTTTCATGATCAGCTATGCAACGCAGTTCCTGTCGCTCGACCGCTCGATGGTGCTGCACTGCATGACGATCGTGGCCGTGTTGCAGTTCGTCGTGCAGCTCGCCGCAGCGTTCCTCGCACAGCGCTTCGGCACGACGCGCGTGCTGCTGATCACCGGCGCATGGGCCGCGATCGTACCGTTCGTGATGCTGCCGCTCGTGCACATGGGCACGCCGGTGTCGATCACCGTCGGCGTCGGCCTCGCGACGCTCGCCGAATCGGGCTACTACTCGGTGGTCGCGGGCTTCGTCAGCGGCATCTTCATCGCGCGCATCCGCTACACCGCGATCTCGATCGCGTACCAGGTGTGCGGCGCGCTCGCCGGCGGCCTCACGCCGCTCGTCGCCACGCTGATCGCACAGAACGTGGCGCCGCAATGGTGGCCGCTCGCGATCCAGTACACGAGCGCCGCCCTGCTGTCGTCGCTGTGCGTGTGGCTGATTTCGCGGCGCGTCAGCATCGACGATGCCGGCGCACCCGGCCAGCAGGACGACGCACTGCCGCGCGGCGCGCGCACCGCGTAATTCCACGCAACTCACGCAACGGGCAGGCGACATCGCCTGCCCGTTTGCATTGTGCCTGCGGCACAGCGCTCAAGCTCGACCGTATCCGCGAAGCAACATCTCGACAAGCGGCTCGCGCATGCAGCGCCGCGACTTGGCGCTCCCGTCATCGACAGCGGCGGGCTGCGCGCTTCGTCCGCGTTATCGCATCTGATTGCGCAGCGTCTTCGCGGCGGCGACCATGTTGGTCAGTGCCGGCATCACCTCGGCCCACTGGCGCGTCTTCAGCCCGCAGTCCGGATTCACCCACAGCCGTTCCGCCGGAATCCGCTCGGCCGCCTTCTGCATCAGGCCGACGATATGATCCTGCGTCGGGATGTTCGGGGAGTGAATGTCGTACACGCCAGGCCCGATCTCGTTCGGATAACGGAAATTGTCGAACGCGTCGAGCAGCTCCATGTCCGAGCGCGACGTTTCGATCGTGATCACGTCCGCGTCCATGTCGGCGATCGACGCGATGATGTCGTTGAACTCCGAATAGCACATGTGCGTATGGATCTGCGTGTCGTCCCGCACGCCGTTCGCGGCGATGCGGAAGGACTCGACCGCCCACGTCAGATACGCGCCCCATTGCGCGCGACGCAGCGGCAGCCCTTCGCGCAGCGCGGCCTCGTCGATCTGAATCACCCGCACGCCGGCCTTCTCGAGATCGAGCACTTCCTCGCGAATCGCGAGTGCGAGCTGGTAGCACGATACCGAGCGCGGCTGATCGTCGCGCACGAACGACCAGTTCAGGATCGTCACCGGCCCGGTCAGCATGCCCTTCATCGGTTTGCTCGTCAGCGACTGCGCGTAAGTGATCCATTCGACCGTCATCGCGTTCGGACGGCTGATGTCGCCGAACAGGATCGGCGGCTTCACGCAGCGCGACCCGTATGACTGCACCCAGCCGAACTGGCTGAACGCATAGCCGTCGAGCTGTTCGCCGAAGTATTCGACCATGTCGTTGCGTTCCGCTTCGCCATGCACGAGCACGTCGAGCCCGAGCGATTCCTGTTCGCGCACGCTGCGTTCGATTTCGGCCCGCATCGCCGCGCGGTAGTCGGCTTCATTCAGCACGCCGGCCTTGAACTGGCTGCGTGCGTGGCGGATTTCGGCGGTTTGCGGGAACGAGCCGATCGTCGTCGTCGGGAAGTGCGGCAGGTTCAGCCGCGCCGACTGCTTCGGCGCCCGCTCCGGGTACGGGCTCGCACGGCTGCCGAGCTGCGCGTCGATGCGCGCGATCGCCGCCTTCACCGCCGGATTGTTCACGCGCGGCGAGCGGCGGCGCGACTCGATCGCGGCCGCATTCGCGGCGAGCGCGTCGGCAACCGCGTCGCGGCCCGCGTTCAGCGCGGTCGCGAGCACCTTCAGCTCGTCGAGCTTCTGCAGCGCGAACGCGAGCCACGAACGGATCTCCGCGTCGAGCTGCGCCTCGCTCGCGAGATCGACCGGCACGTGCAGCAGCGAGCACGACGGGGCGAGCCACAGCCGCTCGCCCAGTTGCTTTGCGAGCGGTTCGAGCCAGTCGAGCGCTGCGTTCAGATCCGTCTTCCAGATGTTGCGCCCGTTGATCACGCCCAGCGACAGCACGCGATCGGCAGGCAATGCGCGCACGAGCGCATCGACCTCGTCGCGCGCGTTGACCGCGTCGATATGCAGGCCGTCGACGGGCAGCGACGCCGCCAGCGACAGATTGTCCTGCAACTGGCCGAAATACGTGGCGAGCAGCACTTTGATCCGACGCGTCTCCAGCGTGTCGTACGCGATACGCAGCGCGTGCCGCCACTCGGCATCGAGTTCTGTGACGAGGATCGGCTCGTCGATCTGCACCCATTCGACGCCCTGCGCGGTCAGCGTGTCGAGCAGCGCACCGTATACCGGCAGCAGTTTCGGCAGCAGCGCGAGACGGTCGGAATCGTCCTTCACCTTGCCCAGCCACAGATACGTGACGGGGCCGAGGATGACCGGCTTCACGGCCACGCCGAGCGCCTGCGCTTCGGCGAGTTGCTGCAGCAGCCGCGACGGATCGAGCGAGAAGTTCGTGTCCGCGTGGAATTCCGGGACGATGTAGTGGTAGTTCGTGTCGAACCACTTGGTCATTTCGCCGGCGGCTACACCGCCGCAGCACGCCGCATGCTCGCCGTCCGATTGGGCGGAACGGCCGCGCGCGACGCGGAAATAGTTGTCGAGCGAATCACCATGGAAGCCTTGCACGCGCTTTGGCAGGTTACCGAGCGTGAAGCTCATGTCGAGCACGTGGTCGTAGAACGCGAAATCGCCGAGCGGCGCGAGATCGAGATCACGTTGCTGGGCCCAGTGCCGCTGGCGCAACTCCGCGCCAAGCGCCCTCAGCGCGTCGCGCGACGACTCGCCCTTCCAGTAGCGCTCGAGACCGAACTTGAGTTCGCGCTTCGCGCCGATCCGCGGAAAACCGAGATTGTGTGTCGTAACCATGAAGTTGCCATCCAGTAGAAATAGTCGATCCGGCAGCCATCATAGGGATTTCATCCCATGAAATAAAATGGCATTATTTCATTCATCCATTAGATTTCTTCATGCGTTTATCTGTCTCCCGGTAACTCAATGCCATGCTGGAACGATTCCATCTCGCCGTGATCCGTGAAGTCGAGCGTCAGGGCTCGCTGACGGCCGCCGCCAACGCGTTGCATCTCACCCAATCGGCGCTCAGCCATACGGTCCGCAAGCTCGAGCAGCAGCTCGGCACACCGATTTGGGACCGCGAAGGCCGCGGCCTGCGGCTCACGCAGGGCGGCCAATATCTGCTTAAGCTCGCGAACCGGCTGCTGCCACAATTCGAGCTGGCAGAGGAGCGGATGAAGCAGTACGCGAAGGGCGAACGCGGCACCCTGCGCATCGGGATGGAGTGCCATCCGTGCTACCAATGGCTGCTGAAGGTCGTGTCGCCCTACCTCTCCCGCTGGCCCGACGTCGATGTGGACGTCAAGCAGCGCTTTCAATTCGGCGGCATCGGCGCGCTCCTGGGTCATGACGTCGACGTGCTCGTCACGCCAGATCCGCTGAACCGGCCGGGGCTGCGCTTCGATCCCGTGTTCGATTACGAGCAGGTGCTGGTCGTCGCCGACGCGCATCGGTTCGCGCACGCCGAGTACGTGACGCCCCAGCAGCTGACCGACGAGATTCTGATCACCTACCCGGTCGAGACCGACCGGCTCGACATCTACAACCAGTTCCTGACGCCGGCCGGCATCGTGCCGCGGCGCCACAAGTCGATCGAGACGACCGACATCATGCTGCAGATGGTGGCGAGCGGACGCGGCGTGGCCGCGCTACCGCGCTGGCTCGCCGACGAATACGCGGACCGGATGCCGGTGGTGCCGGTCAGGCTCGGCAAGAAGGGCATCGCGAAACAGATCTTTCTCGGCATCCGCGAGGCGGACGCGTCGATCGACTATCTGGCCGCGTTCGTGACGTTGGCGCGCGAATCGACGGGGCACGCACCGCGCATGCTTCGCTAGGCGGCTCGCGTGCTGCGTCCGCGATGGGGTTCCGGTGGCGGCACGTGCTCACTATGTGGGGAATGGCGCGCGTCGCCACGGCATCTCGCGTCGCCACGATTCGGCTCCCGGCTTTCACATTCGTAAGACGACGATTCGATGTCCGTACTGTCATCAAACTGACTGCTAGCGAAAGCTAGGATCGGACGCGATTCCCTTACGAGATGCCGTCATGAATCAGTCTGCCCAGTCCGCCGCAAACAATTCCGGCTCTACCGAACGCAGCCGGCAGGTCGGCTATGCCGCCTTCCTGCTGGTACTCGCGATCGGCGCGGTCTATATCGCCACCCATCTGATCGCCGATTTGGCGCCCGTCCGCGAAGGATCGCTGTTCCCGTATCTGATGCTCGGCGCCGCGCTGCTGATCGCGCTCGGATTCGAGTTCGTCAACGGCTTCCACGACACGGCGAATGCGGTCGCGACCGTGATCTATACGCACTCGCTGACGCCGAACGTCGCGGTAATCTGGTCCGGCATGTGGAACTTCCTCGGCGTGATGGTTTCGAGCGGTGCCGTCGCGTTCGGCATCCTACAGTTGCTGCCGGTCGAGCTGATCCTGCAGGTCGGCAGCGGATCGGGTTTCGCGATGGTGTTCGCGCTGCTGATTGCCGCGATCGTATGGAACCTTGCAACCTGGTATTTCGGATTGCCGTCGTCGAGTTCTCATACGTTGATCGGCTCGATCATCGGTGTCGGGCTGATGAACCAGCTGATGCACGGCCCGTCGGGCACGAGCGGCGTCGACTGGGCTCAGGCGCTCGGCGTCGGCAAGTCGCTGCTGTTCTCGCCGATCGTCGGGTTCCTGTGCGCGTCGCTGCTGCTGCTCCTGCTGAAAGCCGCCGTGCGGATTCCGGAACTGTACCAGGAGCCGCCGAAGGATCAGCCGCCGCCGTTCTGGATCCGCTGCCTGCTGATCCTCACGTGCACCGGCGTGTCGTTCGCGCACGGGTCGAACGACGGACAGAAGGGAATGGGACTGATCATGCTGATCCTGATCGGCACGGTGCCGACCGCGTATGCACTGAACAAGGCCGTCACGCCGGCCGAATCGCAGACGTTCGTCGCCGTCGCGAATCAGGCCGCCGCGACCTTCGCAAAATACTCGAATGGCGTCGCACCGTCGGCGAATCCGCGTGCCGACGTCGAGCACTTCGTGCAGCACCGTCAGATGACGCCCGCAGTGCTGCCGGGCGTTCAACAGCTTTCCACGTCGCTGGCGGCCGCGGTCGGCTCGTCGGGTTCGATGGCAGCCGTGCCGCAGGGCGACGTCGACAACGTGCGCAACACGATGTATCTGGTGTCCGAAGCGATTCGCCTGATCGAGAAGTCGGGGCAACCCGCGTTCGCCGCCGACGACAAGCTCGCGATCGACAACTATCGCAAGCAGCTCGATCACGCGACGAAGTTCATCCCGACCTGGGTGAAGGTCGCTGTCGCGATCGCGCTCGGTCTCGGTACGATGGTCGGGTGGAAGCGGATCGTCGTGACCGTCGGCGAGAAAATCGGCAAGCAGCATCTGACGTACGGCCAGGGCGCATCTGCCGAACTCGTCGCGATGCTCACGATCGGCGCGGCAGATGCGTACGGGTTGCCGGTGTCGACGACGCATGTGCTGTCGTCGGGCGTCGCAGGCACGATGGCGGCGAACGGGTCCGGGCTGCAATGGAGCACGGTGCGCAGCCTCGTGCTGGCTTGGGTGCTGACACTGCCGGCGTCGATCGCGCTGGCGGCAGGGCTTTACTGGTTGTTCCGGTCGGTGGCTTGATCCGGCGGACGGCGGGCGGCCGGTGAATCCGGTCGTCCGCGGTCGATGGGACGGGTGTTGTTTCTCCGCTTCTCCGCTTCTCCGCTTCTCCGCTTCTTCGCTCCTGGTCCCGCGCGTTTCGCGGTCTTACCGCGTTCTGCATATTCGCACCGAGCCGCAAGCTCTCCCGCCATTTCATCTCCGAATTGAAGCGCAAGATCTGGAGCGCGCCGGCAGACGCACAGGACTAGACTGGATCCATCGACGCTCATCGCTGCGTGAATGGCGGGCGGAACGCGTCCGTACCGCTGCATGCGGCCTCACGATGCCCTATCGCCGACGAACCGAGGTACACCTGTGAAAATTGCCGACCTGCAACCTGCCGCCGCATCGATGGACGTCGCGCGAAGGGTCGATGCGATCGATTGGCCGTCCGTCGAGGGCGAGCTCGACCGATACGGCTGCGCGCGCGTACCGGGCCTGCTGTCCGCAAGCGAGTGCGAGTCTCTCGCGTCGCTCTATGCTCGGGATACGCTGTACCGTTCACGCGTGGTCATGGCCCGGCACGGCTTCGGACGCGGCGAGTACAAGTATTTCGCGTATCCGCTGCCGGCGATCATCGCTGAACTCCGCGCGACGATCTATCCGCGTCTCGCACCGATCGCGAATCGCTGGAACGAGGCGCTTGGAGCCGACGTCCGCTATCCGAAAGATCATTGGTCGTTCCTCGACCGGTGCCATGCAGCGGGACAGACGCGACCCACGCCATTGATCATGGAATACGGTGCCGACGACTACAACTGCCTTCATCAGGACCTCTATGGGGAACACGTGTTCCCGCTCCAGGTTGCGATCCTGCTGTCGGCGCCCGGCCGCGATTTCACGGGTGGCGAGTTCGTGCTGACGGAACAGCGTCCACGGATGCAGTCACGTGCGGAAGTGGTGCCGCTGACGCAAGGCGACGCAGTGATCTTCGCGGTGCACGGCAGGCCCGTGCACGGAACGCGAAGTGTCTATCGCGTCAACTTGCGCCATGGTGTGAGCAGGATTCGAAGCGGCCGCCGCCACACGGTCGGCATCATCTTCCACGACGCCGAGTGACAGCAATCGAGGCGAGCGCGGTGCCGGCTCGGCTTTCGGCTTTCGGCTTTCGGCTTTCGGCTTTCGGCTTTCGGCTTTCGGCTTTCGGCTTTCGGCTTTCGGCTTTCGGCTCTTTGGCTCTTTGGCTCTTTGGCTCTTTGGCTCTTTGGCCCTTTGGCCCTGTGGCTTCCCGCCTGCCGCCTGCCACCCGCCACCCGCCACCTGCCGCTTGCCGCTTGCCGCTTGCGGCTTGCGGCTTGCGGCTTGCGGTTTGCGGTTTGCGGTTTGCGGTTTGCGGTTTGCGGTTTGCGGTTCGCGGTTCGCGGTTCGCGGTTCGCGGTTCGCGGTTCGCGGTTCGCGGTTCGCGGTTCGCGGTTCGCGGTTCGCGGTTTGCGGTTTGCGGTTTGCGGTTTGCGGTTTGCGGTTTGCGGTTTGCGGTTTGCGGTTTGCGGTTTGCGGTTTGCGGTTTGCGGTTTGCGGCGTCGGCAGTCGGGCAGTCGTGCCCACGCGCCTCGGGCCCTAGGACTCCGGCATTCAACTTGATTCGCACCGACCGCGCCGCACGTCGTTGTCCAACGCGCAGCGCAATCTGCTCGTTTGCGTCCGGAATCGCGATTGCCGTCGCGCCGGCCCACACCGCAGCGGAGCAAGCAGACCGGCGCCCCAAGCGCGCCACAGACGACACGGGTACTCACCTGTCGCGCATTCAATGCACGTCGCGTATCGCCCTATCCTCGTGCGATATTCGCCCGCAAGCGGTCACCCGCATCGGAGGCCAATCGCGCATAGCCGGGCAATGTCACCAGCGCAAGCGCGCCTGCCGCGACGAACGCCCAGCGGAAATCGTCTAGGACGTAGTGCATGCCGGCGACGTCGCCGCGCACCAATGCCGCGAGCCGCAACGACAACGCGCCGAATGCGATTCCCATCCCGATCGTCATCTGCTGCGCGGCACTCCATAACGTGCTGGCCGCGCTCGTCTGCTGGGCGGGAATATCCGCATACGCCAACGTCGCGAGCGTCGTGAACTGCATCGACCTCGTGAGCCCGTACACGAAAACGACGAACAGCGTGATCGCGAGTGGCGTCGAAGCAGTCAACCAGCCGCATGCGATCGTAAAGAGCCCGACGATAGTCACGTCGACGAGCGCCACGCGGCGGAAGCCGAAGCGGTCGAGGATCCACGACGTCCCGGCTTTCATTCCGAGGTTGCCCAACGCACTCGCGAGCAGCAGCAGCCCCGACTGGAACGGCGACAGCCCGAAGCCGATTTGGAACAGCAGCGGCAGCAGATACGGCACCGCGTTAATCGCGATCCGCGTGAGCGAGCCGGTGATCACGGTCACCGAGAACGTCGGCACGTTCAGTGTCGTGAAGTCGAGTAGCGGATGCGCGCAGCGGCGCGCGTGGATCCACGCGGCGATGCCGAACAGCATGCTGGCGCCGACCAACATGCCGGCGCGCGCGAAGTCGACGTCCTGCTGGCCGGCCGCTTCGGTACCGAGCAGCAGACACGTCAGCGCCCCACCGGCCAGCACGAAGCCGCCCCAGTCGAGCGGCCGCCGCTCGTCGGCCCGCGTGTTGCGCACGATCAGCCACGTGCAGACGAGTGCGGCAATACCGAACGGGACGTTCAACAGGAAGATCCATCGCCATGACGCGTAGGTCGTGATGAAACCGCCGACCGGCGGTCCGACGACCGGTGCGACGATGCCCGGCCACGTGATCGTCGCGATCGCGCGCATCAGCTTTGCCTTGTCGGTGCTGCGCACGACGATCATCCGTCCGACCGGCACCATCATCGCCCCGCCGACGCCTTGGAGCAGGCGTGCGGCCGTGAACGTCATCACGCCTTCGGAGAGGCCGCACAACACCGACGCGCCGGTGAAGACCACGATGGCGGTCGCGAAGACCGTCCTCGACCCATAGCGATCTGCGACCCAGCCACTGATCGGGATGAAGACCGCGAGCGCGAGCATGTAGGCCGTCATCCCGAGACTGAGCGCGTTCGGTCCGACGCCGAACGAGCGCGCCATTTGCGGCAGCGCGGTCGCGATCACGGTCGTGTCGAGATATTCCATGAAGAACGTGGCGGCAACGAGATACGGCAGGAAGTCGGTCGTCCGACCACGTTGGGCAGAGCTGTCGGTCATGAACGGTGCGGGAGACAGGATGCAAGATGCGCCGACCGCCAGCAGATACAGACGAACGGCGAAGATCGGAATGAAAGAGCGATATTACCTTGAAGGGTTGACGTTCCGCTTTCGCCCGCATGCCGTGAACGGATTTTGTGCGCGTGGATTTTTATGACGATCTCCGGCGGCGGCAGCCCGTAGCGCAAACCCCTTCCGAATCGGTGTTATTTGCCGACGGTTTGGACGATGAAACGTGGAGTTCCGTTCAAACAGCGCATTTACGCCCGCCATCGTTTTCGTTCACAACACCATGAAAGGATGTAGTCCGCGACACATTGCCCAATGTGCGGTCAGTTTCGGGATGTCGCAGGGGACGTGTGCCACGGCAATCGGAATTGGCGAAGCATTGGTGAAAGCCGGATCGACCGACCTGCCGTCGGGACGGTAAAGCGATCCGCACTGATGATGGATCTTGCGGTGGCGCGGCCCGCAGGCGCCCGCGGGCTGCCAGCGCCTCTCACGCTGCCATTTCCGCCGCCGCAAATGCAAAAACCCCCGCCTGTTCGGGCGGGGGTTTCTGGCTTGAGGGGAGCCTGACGATTACCTACTTTCACACGGGAATCCGCACTATCATCGGCGTAGAGTCGTTTCACGGTCCTGTTCGGGATGGGAAGGGGTGGGACCGACTCGCTATGGTCATCAGGCAAAGAGGGTTGTCCTGCTGGCGTGGCCAACAGAACCAATCTGGGAAGAAGCAGTAATTTTGGGTTGTGTGTATCACACACGAGAATCCAACCGTCCGACGCGCTCTGTAGCGCGAAACAGACTTGTTATAGGATCAAGCCTTACGGGCAATTAGTATCGGTTAGCTGAACGCATTACTGCGCTTACAC